>NZ_CP015105.1:688644-1377288 GCF_002214545.1 Thermococcus thioreducens
CCTTCCAGCATCTGGGAGGTGGCGCGCCCTTACGCTCAGCTCCACCACAGCCCTGACGACCTCATCTGGAGACGCACTGAGAACGGTAATCTCAACGCCGAGGTGCTCCCTGAAGCTGTTTTCCAGGAATTCGTTTAGCTCCGGAACCACTCCGTCGAAGTTCTTCAGCCTGTCAAGGGCAACCTCTGCCGACAGGGAGTCCCTGTCAAGGTTAGCGACTTGTCCCATGAGTATCGGCTCGTGATGGAGCATGACGACGAGCGAGCCAACGAATGCTGTCTTTTCATCAAAAATCTGGGGGAGTATTTTCAGGGCGTAGTATGCGCTCACCAGCTCGTGCCTGAAGCCTGAGAGTCTGGCTTTGCCCTCGAGGTAGTCCTGGTAAAGTTCCGCTCCCTTTCCCGAGTCGTGGAGGATTATCAAAGCCTTCATCAGCCTGTCCGCATCTTCCCTGCTCAGCTCAACGCCCCAAGCTTTCATTGCCCTTATTATCGAGGGTATGTACTTCCCCTTAACACTCTCCCAGGCATTCAGCATGGCATTCACGTGTTTTCTGAGGGTCTGTCCCTGGAAGGCAAGAAGGCTCATTCTCTCACCCCCATAAAGTCGAGCAACGTTGCCTGTGCCGTTTTTCCGGGATTGTTCCTCCACCTACTCCCGGGAGAGATGTCTCCAGCATCGTCTTCTTTGGAGGCCTGTTTCACTTTCGTATTCTGCTCCTGGCTCATTCCACGCCAGAAACCCAGCTCAGGGCTATAGTACTCACCCGACACGGCATAGATGGTGAGGGCCTTAGGATTCCTATCACTGGTCTTCTCACAAACCCACTCGTAACGCTCCTCGTTCGCATTCCACCTCCTAACGAGCTTTCCTTTGATGCAGTCCTTTATATTCTCCCACTGAGCTTTTAGCGTGGAGTGGCTGACGCGGATTATCCTGTTTATTTCAAACTTTGACCTTCTATCGCAGTTTTCATTGCCGTTGAGAACATAGAGCATCGAGTACAGCTCCGGTCTTGAACGTAGCTCGTATTCCGGTGGCGCCGAGAAGAGCTTGAGCTCACGGAAGTAAACGTAGGCCGAGTGAAATTCCCTTGGCGTTAGATTGTTGGCGTAGTGAAACCTGTAAACCCTGTCGAGGGCCTCTCTGGCTTTTTCAACGTCGTAGAGGTACTGTCCCAATGAGCCAAGTTCATCGTGGCTGAGGAGTAGCACCAGCGGGTCGTACGGGGCCGTGTCGTAGGGAACAATAAGAAGATTTCCACTTGGTGATTTCTTTCTTTTTTTGTTTTTGTTACGTTTTTTGTCGTCGTTAGTAAGCTCTTTAACAGTTCCCGGAATACCCACATAAACGTCCTTACCATTCCCACTAGGCAGTCTGACTATCCTGTGACCCAAGTTAATTTCCCTGTTTCCAGATTTATATTTACTTGTCAGTTCCACAAAGAGCTCCTGGGAATCCAAGATATTCCCTAAGATATCAGAGAAACCCTTGACTGTGGGGAATTCCTCGAACTCTATAGTCTCAACGAGCACTATCGCCCTGCCTTCCTCTCCCTTCCTCCTCGCGCACCTGCCTATACGCTGAATGAGGGCATCTAACGGAGCTATGTCCGTTACAACCAAGCCAACGTTCGGCAGGTCGAGGCCGGCCTCAACGACCTGGGTCGCCACGATGAGCCTGGCGTTATCAATAGCCTTCTCTTTCTCCTTTCTGTCCCCTGCGGTGAACCTGCCGTGAATCAGGAGAGGCTCCACTCCAAACTCCTCAGATAGCGTTTTCAGCTTAAGGTATGCAGACACAGCCCTATCAACGGTGTTCCTGACCACGAGAACCTTTTTTCCACCTTCAAGGGCATTTTTTATCTCGTCAAGCACGTCATCGAGCGTCCCCTCAACGACCTGAACGCTCACTTTCCCCCTCTCGGGCTTCCTGCCATCGTCCGGCTTTACCGTGACGATTTCAGACCCCCTGGCAATCATTTCCCTTAGCTTGGTGGGAATGGTGGCGCTCATCACCACTACCGGAACGTTAGCCTTTTCGAGCGTTTCAACCACGAGCGAAAGGAGCCGGGGCATGTACAAGCCCTCGTCCTGGTACATCTGAACCTCGTCGAAGACAACTAGGCTCTGGGCTATTGCTCCAGCGGGAAACGTGAACCTTTTGCCAACGGTTCTGTGGGCTGCTAAACCATACAGGAAGGCGTCCCACGTGGTGACGATGACCCAGCCGAGGAGTGCGTGGGTTGGCTCAAGGCCGTACTCGACTGTTACAAACCTTTCCGCGAGTTCTTTGGCCTCCTCCTCTGACTTTCCCCTGAGATTCAGAACCTCAGCCAAGAGTTTCCTAATTCTCTCGGCCTGCTTCTCCACCAGGGACCTCGTGGGGAGGACGTAGATTAGCCTCGAAACCGCCCATGTTCCGTTGTATACCTCCGTTAAGAAGGGTATCACTGCCGCTTCTGTCTTTCCTCCGGCTGTGGGCACCTCTATCACGACTTTTCCGCCATTGGACATGGCATTCTCTATCTTTTCCCACGCCGTGAGCTGGTAGTCATAGGGTTCATAGCCGGTTATGAGCCTGAAGAGCTCCCCTGGGCTTAGTTCCCCGGAATCCATATTCCAAACACCTCCCCATCAAGTTCAATGGCCCCCTCAACGTCGGGGACTTTTGCTGTTCTCTCGTAGTAGACCACTCTCTTCTTCCGCCTCTCCTCGATGGGCAGGTAGAAGACCTCCTCCCGCCTGCTTCCATAGTCTGGAGACACGAGCATCGTTTCCGTGGAGATTCTGACGGCACCGCCACTCTGCACCTTCTTGGTTAGGGCATTTGAAATCTCTCCATAAGGAGCATAAAACGCCAGCGGGGCACTGTTCTTTAGGGGTTTAACGAATCCAGCCCACACTACCGTTGAGAGGCTCTCGGTGTCTCCGAGGGTGTCAATCAGCATCGCGGCCCTCAGATAGAGGTTTTTCTCCTCCTCGGTGAGGTTCTTGAAGATGTATGCCACGAGCAGTTCCTTCGTAAAGACGTATTCCCTTCTCATGGCGTCGTCCTTCTCTGGCTTTGAGCCTTTCTCAAGGTTCCTCAACCTCTTCAGCAGGAACGCGGTCTTAACCATTGGTGTCAATGGGGCTACCCCAACGGCCTTGGCATCTACCAGCTTCTCATCGAGCTCTTCAACGGCTTTTCTGGCCACGTCGTCAAGATTTTCTCCATCTGCACCCCTCAGTAGCACGAGCCCCCTTGCAAGGGCACCCTTGAGGGCCGAGGGAGAGGGGAGTATCAGTGATGTCCTCACCTGGAACGAACGCCTGGCGACGGAGTAAAAGGGAAAGCGAAGGCGCACGAGGAGGACGTCCATTCACCCCTTCCCCCCGCTGGAGCCGTTGTCGAGCATTTCAATGAGCTTATTGACGAGCCCCTCAACCGAAGAAACCTTTTCAGCATCTTCTACGAAGTCCGTGTTGTGGGCGAAGGCCTTGATGTTGAACCCCAGTTGTCTGGCGTTCCTTACTATCGCTCCGCTCGCCTCGACGTAGTCCTCATAGAAGCCGTGGACGAGAGCGGGGATTGGCTCATCGCTCGCCACCGCTATGAACTCCTCAATCTTGATCAGCGGGAAGGAGCGCGCGAGGTTCGCACCGAGGTAGCCGCTGAGCATTGGAATTAGGGCCTTAAGGGCGCTCTCTATTCTAGCCTCGCGCTCCTTATCATTTATCACGCTACCCCCAGCGGTATTGGACTGGGGAACGCCAACGAGACCGAGGTCGAGAACGACCGAGAAGCCGTAGACACCGGTGGTGTACTCCCTGCTGAATATCATCTGGGCGGTGTCATCTCTGCTCCCAATTGCGCCATTTTCGTTCACGTCCACGCGGTTGTGCTTTACAGCGCTTATGAGTCTCTCGCCCTCAACGGCCCTGATGAAGTCCTCCGTGGGAACTATAAAAGACGTTTTAACGAGCGAGACCCTTCTAACCCCGGTGTTCGGGGCAAGGAAGCCGTGAACGTCCGCATCTGCAAGATTGGCTATGATGTCACCCTCATTCCTCAGTTCAACCTCCGTTCCGTCTGCCTTCCGTGCCCTCGTTTCACCCTGCCCGAACCTCGTCCCGTTGTACCTTAAGGCCCTCTCGGTGAGGTTGTCCTTGAAGGGTGTCTTCCTGAAGTAATCCACGAAGCCGGCGAAGTGCCAGTGCTTCACCATGTTGCCGGTAATGGCTGGAACCTCAACAATAGCCCAGCCGCTGTCGGTCTTAACGGTCACCTTCGCCTTGGTGACCTCCACGTAGTTGCTCCCACCACCGCCCTGGGCGTTGAGGGAGTGGGCGTTCAGCCTAACCCTACCGCTTATCCGGACGTACATCACTTTTCACCCCCGTTGGAGTTACCCTGCCCCTTATTGGGGCAGTGGTTCCAGTATGCGAAGGCCCAGAGGGCCAGTTTAAGCGCGAGGGCACGGAGTTCTCTCGGCTTGTCAGAGAGTTCCTTTACCTCATCCTCAAGGGCCTCGATGTCCGCTGGAGAAGGCTTCCAGAAGTTGCACCCTTTCTCCCGAGCCTTCCTTTCAAGCTTTGGAGCCAGGCGAAGGGCTTTGTACACGTTTTCAAGGAGCTCCTCTCCAGTCCGGGCCTTGGCGATTCCATCGACGATATCGTAGGCGTACTCCTCGAAGTTCTCATCAACCAAATAGCTCAGGTACCTACCGATGTTCTTAACCCAACCATCCATAGGGAACACCGTACTAATGTGCTGCGGAAGCAATATTTAAGGATTATTCACGAAAGTTAAGTTAAATTTATTAATTATTGGGTCGAAAACTCTTGGGGAGTGAGATGAGGTACGTTGTCACTGTAGGGGAGCACATCAATCATATCTTCCAGAACGGAGAGCTCATGCTGCCTGAAAGAATCAAGAATGGGAACCCTAAAATCAGCAGTGCGGTCGTGCTTTACTCTGTACGGGAAGACACCACCAAGGAATATCGCAAAAGGATACTCTCCAATGTGCGGGAAGCGGAGGAGAGATTCAAAAGCTTGAGAATTCCCGTGGTTGTAATTGAGATCGGGGAGCCCTACCGGTTTCAAGAGAGAATAGAGGAGTTCAAGAGGCTGATAATCCCCGAAACAATAATAAACATCACCGGCGGGAGGAGAATAGTCGGATACGAACTTCTGTACGCGGCTGTTCTCGTCAGAAACGAAAATCCGGATGTAATAAAATCGGTTTTTTACGTGACTGAAAAAGGTGATGTTATAGAGTTCCCGGTTGTAGATCCGAGGATCCAGCTCACCCCGTTGGAGCTCCAGATTTTAAGGATTATCCAGGATCATTCGAGAGAAACCGGGCGGCCAATGAACCTCACGGAACTTAGAAACAGACTTGAATTCATCAACGACTCAACGTACTCACTGCCATTTATAAGCGAATACGTCTCTCGTCTGGAGAGAAAAGGCTACGTCAAGAAAGAGAAGAAGGGACGAAAAAGGTTTGTAGTGCCCCTAATCTAAAACCACGCCACCAATGGTTCGTACTCCTTAACTCCAACGAGGTGCTTGATGCGCTTGTATGCCTCAAGGCGGATAAGCCTTTTCTTCGTCACGTTCTTCTTAAGTTCCGGCTGAGTCAGGCTTTAGCCAATTCTCCCTCCCATCAACCTTCACCATCCCGAAGCCGATCGAGTTCTTCTCCCCGAAGCCCGCTAGGTAGCCGGCTTTAAGCAGGCCTTCATCGCCCTTTGCGCGGAAGACAAGGTGCCACGCCACCTGAAAGATGCCCGGCTTCACCTCGAAGCGCTTGGGCTTGGCGTTGAGGACTTTCATCTTGAAGTCCTCCGGCGGATTGGTTCCGTAGATGTGGAGGTACTTCTCCCTCAGGTTCTCCCGGATAAGCTCGTAGAACTCCGGCTCCGATGGGCTTAGGTCGTAGCTCCTGAGCTTTCCAAACTGGAGCCTCCTGGTCGTCACCGCTATCGGCGAGAGAGTCACGAACTTCCTCCCGCTTAATCTCTCCGGTTCCGCTAAAGACTTAACCTCCTCAACCGTAAAGCGCTCGCCCCAGAGCTCGACCTCCGGTTTCTGGAGCAGACCAGTAATGAAGGCCTCCGCCACCTCTGGAACGGCCGTCGAGAAGTAGAAGAAGCCCCTTCCATGTCCCAGGAAATACGGCCGTCCCTTTTCGAGGTCCCGCCTTTCTGCCATGAATAGCGAGAAAGTGAAGAGCTTCGGCACCTTCGGTGAGTGGAGGCGAAGGCTCAGCTCCGGGTTAACCCGCTGGATCCTGCGGTAGATCAGTCCCTGGAGCTTGTGCTGGTGGTTGAAGGGGACTTTGAACGGCTCATTCTCTGGCCGGAGTCTTATTGCAAACCTCAAGGTACCACCCCATTATGATGCAGCGTATGGCAAAAATAGTATGTTTCTGGGTCTTATAAGGCTTTCTCCGTTGAAGAGTACGCGTAAATTTAACACAATGTTCCAGGCGATAAGAATTGAAAGGGGTAATTCACCCCCTCGAGAGTTCCACAAAGTCCCTCCAGTCCAGGACATCAACCTCCTCCGGTTCGGTGCTGAGGACTGATCTCTCGGGCACTATCAGAAACCTTCTCTCCGCATCAAGGCCGGCAAGTTTATCCTCCACCTTCCTGATTTCTCTCCTCGTCAGTTTGCCCTTCCACTTCACTTCTCCCACCAAGGCCAAACGTTTGTGTCTCCTCAGGGCAATGTCAACCTCCAGCTCGGGGAGAGCGATTTTAACGGGCTGAAGGGCATGGAGCCTGGCCAGAAACCTCTCGAAAAAGACCTCCATGTAGGACGGCATCCTTTCCCGGAGGTGCTGGGAGATGCTCTTTTCGGGCAGGCCCGTCTCAAAGAACCCGTACTTGGAGTTCAGATAAAAGGCAAAATCGACCACCGGGGAAACGTGCCTGTAGTGATAGCCCTTCCTCCGCTTCCCGTGGAGGAGGACTCTTTCGAGGAGCCCCATGTTCACAAGGGTCTCAAGGTACTGGCTAACTGTTCCGGGGGAGTTCTTATCGACGAGGCCCCTTGAAAACAGCTCCGAGGCTATTTCTCCAGAGGTCCTTTTGCCGTCAGCAACAGCCTCAAGGATGGCAAAATAGCGCTGGCTTAGCTCCTTGTCTTCCTCAGTGAATATCTCGCCCGTCAGGCTCGGCACGTAGTCTTTTAAAAGACTCCCCAGCACTTCAAAGGTTTTCTCCTTCATGGTCCCCACGGTCTGCGCCAGCCAAGGCTCCTGAACGAGGCACGCCAGCTCCATTAGGGTTTTTCCCTTTATTCCAAGGCTGGCAACGTATGCCACTGCATCTCTTGGATCAACGAGTCCCACCTCCTGCAGGTGGAAAAGGCCAATGAGTGGGCTGTTCTCGTCGATGAAGCGCCTGAAGTAGTGTCTTGTTGAGGTTATAAGCGTCAGTTCTCCCTTTCCGGAGAGCCCCTGGAGCAGGGAGAAGAAGGGCTCGTCCAGCCGGTGGAATTCGTCAACAACAACGCGGCCGCTTTGAATCATATACGGCAGGAGACGTGTAAATTCGCTTATCGTTAGCTCTTCACCGCTTTCAATGTCCACTATGCTTCTTCCCCGGGTTACAATGAAATACTTTGAGTAGCGTCCCCTCTCCCTGACGTAGAAGGTTTTCCCGGTTTTTCTCCGCCCGTAGAGCAGGAGCCATCTAATCCCAAGGACGCGATCCAGCTCTCGCCTTTGTATAATGGCCATTAGTATAACCACCGTTATAATAATGGCAATTATAGTTAAAAACCTACCGGTGGGGAAACTCTCAAGATCAACTGCCGGCAGGAATTGCAGAAGAGAGAAAAAGGGTCAAAAGCCCTCAGAGAAGCATCCTGGCATCGACGGCAACGGCGCTGTCCTCGTAGGCGAAGATCGGGTTGATGTCGAGCTCCTTGATCTCCGGGAGCTCAAGAGCCAGTTCGCCGACCTTGGTGATTATCTCGGCGAGGGCCTCGATGTTGACCGGCTTCTCGCCGCGGGCTCCCGCTAAAATCGGGTATGCTTTGATCTCCTTTATCATGTCGAGGGCTTCCTCTCTGGTTATCGGGGCGACGCGGAAGCTGACGTCCTTGAGGATCTCGACGAAGATTCCACCGAGACCGAACATTATAGCTGGACCGAACTGCGGGTCGCGGATCATACCGACGATGACCTCTTTGCCGAGCGGGAGCATCTTGTAGACGATGACGCCCCAGAGGTCTGCATCGGGCTTGTAGTTCCTGGCGTTCTCCATGATGGCCTTGAATGCCTGCCTGGCTTCATCATCGCTCTTGATGTTGACCTTGACACCGCCGGCGTCGCTCTTGTGGATGATCTGCGGGGAAACGATCTTCATGACGACAGGGTAGCCGATCTCCCTGGCAAACTGAACGGCCTCCTCCTCGTTGGTTGCAACTTTAAAGTCCGGAACCGGGACGCCGTAGAGCTTGAGTATCTCTTTCGCCTCGGGCTCGACGAGCGGCCTGTTTTCGGCCTTGGCCTTCTCAATGATTGCCCTAGCCTTCTCAATCCTGTCCATACCAATCACCTCATAAGCCTGACAGTTCTCAATCCGGCCGGGGGGTTAAAAGGGTTTCCATTTGCAAACCTTTCGTTTCTTTCGCTTCTAACGGCTTTGAAGCGATGTCCGGGGTATAAATACTCCAAGGCCCAAGGTGTTAGTGGTGATTGGGATGAATCGAAAGATTATTGCTGGCATTGGAGGAATTCTGGTGGTAATTCTGGCGATTTTTTCCTTCCAGGGCGGTAAGGCATCTCAGGTAGATATGACAGTTGTGCTGTACAATTCTGCCAAGATAGGCGTCGTTGAGAAGACTCTGGAGCTTGAGCTGAAGGAGGGCATGAACGAGGTCCCGCTTGAGGAGCTGGCCGGGCTCGACATAGCCGAGGTCACGATAAGGCCGCTCGACGGGGGCGTTCACGTCCTCGGGGTCTTCAGCAGGGACTCTAAAGACGTTTACAGCGCCAATATCGGTAGCGAGGTCGAGGTCAGGCTGGGGGGCGGAGAGACCATAGCCGGAAAGTTCCTCGGCTTCAGGAACGGAAAGATAACCATCGAGGGGGACGGATACTACCTCATAAACCCGAACGAGGTTGCTTACTTTAAAGCTAAGAACCTTGAGGGAAAGGCGAGCGTTTATGCCGTCCTTCAGGCTGAGAAGGCAGGAAAGTACAACGTGAGCATCATCTACCGCGTTGCAAACATGAGCTGGGAGAGCAGGTACAAGCTCTACATAGGCGATAAGGCAAAGCTCTACGGCTACATAGTCCTCAACAACCCGACGGCTCAGGGGTTCAGGGATGCAAAGATTCTCCTGGTTGCCGGCGACGTCCAGCTGTATCATGCTCTGCCCCAACCGGGGGTTCTCTACACGATGGCGGAGAAGGGAACCGACCAGATCGAGGTCGGCGAGCCGGAGAAGGTAGAGGCGTTCTACCTCTACAGGCTCGGTGTGGCAGACATCAACCCGGCCAGCACGATGATGTATCCCTACATAAGCTTCGAGGTTCCCTTTGAGAGGGAGTACCTCTACGAGAGCTGGCCGTACAGCAGGGAGGGGCCGGTCTACGAGTCGATATCCTTCAAGACGGACAAAGTTCTTCCGGCCGGGATCGTTGAGATATACAGGGAGACCGACGACGGGTCGCTCCTCATCGGTGAGAGGGCTATAGGGCACACTCCCAAGGGGGACATGCTCAGAATAGGCGTCGGCAGGGACTATGACCTTAAGGGCACAACAGCAGTGCTTGAGCAGAAGAGCGGCGAGGGCTACGCATACTACAAGATCAGGATAACACTTGAGAACTTTGGAAATGACGCCAAAACGGTCATAGTCAGGCACTACAAGTGGGGCAGAATTATCAGTTCAAGCCTTGAGCCGATGGACGAAACCCGGGACTACGTTGAGTTCAAGGTTGCTGTTAACCCCGGAGAAAAGAAGGAGATAGTCTTTGACTACGAGAACCGCTATTAGCTCTTGCGGAGCGTTACCTCGAACCTCTTCTCTCCCTTTGTCACGTCGAGCACGAGGCTCTTGTCGTAGTCCACGAACTTTGTGTTAAGTATTGCGTAGCCCTCGCTTTGAAGGAACTCTGCCACTTTGAGGCCCAGGTCGTCGAAAAATTCGGCCGCCATGGTTGCCATGCTCGGCTCCTTTATGCCGAGCTCATCGTGATAGCGCCTGGCCAGCTCAAAAACATCCATGGTCACCACCGGATATAGTACTCACAGGGGGATAAAACGGTTGCGGTCGAAAGGCTTAAAGGTAACCAGTTGAAGCCCCCTAGAGTGAGTGCCATGGACGAAAAAACCCTCAGGAAGGGGGAGCGCTATTACAGGGCCGGAAAGGTTCTCTGGGTAGTCAAACATGGGGACAAACTCTTCTCCAAGGTTCTGGGCACTTACCCCTACTACGTGGAGCTGAACCTGCAGACCGGCGAAAACCGCTGTACCTGCCCACTTGGAGGAGACTGCAAGCACGTGGCCGCGGTCATGAAGGCTCATGAGAACGGATTTTATTTTGAAGCCCTGCCGGAGATGAGTGAGAGGTTCGAACTTTATCCGGAGTCCCTTGCCATGGAGTTCTTGGCCGAGGTTCCGGAGCTGGCGCTCGACGTTACCCTCAAGGAGCTCCGCTTTGCCCTCAGCACGGACGAGAGCGGGAGCGAGGTTGCCAGGCTCTTCAGGAGGGCTTTGAAGCTCGTGGGGATGACCGGCAAAATAGAAGTCGTTCACGTCCTCGAAGAAACCATTGCGGAATACAGGCACGTCTTCAGCGACTACGAGCTTTCGGCGAAGCTTGAGGATGAGCTCAGGGAGCTTGAGGCGACAATCCAAAAACCCTTATAAATCCTCCTAACACCAAATAGGAACTTAGAGGGTGAGAAAATGAAGGCGATATACCGCGAGATGTGCCCGAACTGCCTCGGCAGGATTTCCGATGAAAGGCTGTACGTTAAGAATCCGTGCAGTGATTGCCTTGATAAAACCGCTCACGCTGACTCTTATTTTGACCTCATCACGGCGGTTAGAAATGCCCTCCAGCTTAGGGGCACCCTCAAGGAGTGGGAGAGGATATACGGCCTTGAGAGGGGCCTTAGGGAAGTCGAGGCCTTCTTTGAGAAGGCCACAGGTTTTACCTTCTGGAGCGCGCAGAGAACCTGGGTCAAGAGACTCCTTAAGGGGAGGAGCTTCTCAATCATAGCTCCGACCGGAATGGGCAAGAGCACCTTTGGGGCGTTCATGGCCGTGTGGCACGCCACTAAAGGGAAGAAAAGCTACATAGTCGTCCCGACAACGCCGCTGGTGGTCCAGACAGTCAAAAAGCTCCAGGCGATAGCCGAGAGGGCCGGCGTTGAGATAAACCTCGCCTACTACCACGGCAACCTCCGCAAGAAGGAGAAGGAGGAGATGCTGGCCAAGATTCAAAATGGGGACTACGATATCCTGGTTACCAGTGCCCAGTGGCTTGCCAGGAAGTTTGATGATGTTCTGAAGGGCAGACGCTTTGACTTTATCTTCGTCGACGATGTTGACGCTTTTCTAAAGGCCAGCAAGAACATAGACCGCTCCCTTCTCCTCCTCGGCTTTAGCGGGGAGATAATAGAGAAGGCGTGGGAGATAATCCGCCTGAAAAAGCAGATGTCGAAGTACCTGAACGGCCGCGCCCAGGACAGGGAGGAGAGGCTTAAGGAGCTGAACGCTCAGATAGCGGAGCTCCAGAGAGAGATCGAGGAGTTCAAGGCCAAAAACGGCGTCGGGATAATGATAATCGCCTCGGCCACCGGTTCAGCCCGGGGCGACAGGATAAAGCTCTACCGCGAGCTGCTCGGCTTCGAGGTCGGCAGCGGGAGGAGCGCCCTCAGGAACGTCGTTGACAGCTATCTTAAGCCTACGAAAGACGTCAAGGAGCACGTCGGGGAGCTCCTTAGGAGGCTCGGGAAGGGCGGTATAATCTTCACGCCTATTGACCAGGGCTTGGGCTACGCCGAGGAGCTGGTGAACTACCTCCGCGAGAGGGGGTTCAGGGTCGAGCTCGTCAGCTCGAAGAACAAAAAGGCCATAGAGAGGTTTGAAAACGGTGAGGCCGATTATCTGGTCGGCTCCGCCACATACTACGGCTCCCTCGTCCGCGGTCTTGACATGCCCCACCTCATCCGCTACGCGGTCTTTACCGGCGTTCCCAAGTTCCGCTTTTCAATAGACCTTGAGAGGCCGACCATCTACCGTGCCCTGGGCCTGCTCAGTGAGATAATGGAGTTCCTGAGCGATGAGGACAGAAAGCAGGCCGAAAAGCTCCACGCAAGGCTCAGGAGGCTTATACGAAACATACCTCAGTTCGAGCTCCTTAAGATTGAGGAGGCCCTCGCCGAGGGGCTGCCGATAGAAAACGGCTTCCACAACCACGTCCTTGGTGTTTTCCGCGAGCTGGTTGAGTTCCTGAGGAATGCTTTGAAGAACGAGGAGGTTCTTCGGAAACTTGCTGAGGATCCGTTCATCAGCCTGAAGGAAGAAGGGGGCAGGTGGTACATCGAGATTCCCGACGTCAGGACGTACATCCAGGCCACGGGAAGGACGAGCAGGCTGTTCGCCGGAGGAATCACCAGGGGACTGAGCGTGCTCATAGTGGACAACGAGAAGGTCTTCAATGGCCTGGTCAGGCAGATGCGCTGGCGCTTCACGGAGTTCAAGATGGTGCCCTTCGAGGAGCTCGACATCGACGAGGTTCTGAGGCAGATAGACGAGGACAGGGAGAAGGTTCGCCTTGTCATGGAGGGGAAGATAAGCGCCAAGGTCAAGGACCTCGTTAAGTCGGCCCTCATGATAGTGGAGAGCCCGAACAAGGCCAGAACAATAGCCAGCTTCTTCGGCCAGCCGAGCAAGACGAGGATAGGTGACCTGGTCGCCTACGAGGTGAGCATAGGAAATATGATGCTGACGATTTTAGCGAGCGGCGGGCACATGTTCGACCTTGTTACCAACGAGGGCTACCACGGCGTTCTTGTTGATGAGAAAGACGGCATGCTGAGGTTCATACCGGTATACGACACCATAAAGCGCTGCCGTGACTGTGGCCATCAGTTCGTGGACTGGGAGGAGAAAGGCGTCTGTCCTCGCTGCGGCTCGACCAACGTCCGTGACGCACTCCAGAACGTCAAGGCGATGCGCGAGCTGGCTCAGGAGGTCGACGAGATACTCATAGCGACGGATCCCGATACGGAGGGTGAGAAGATAGCATGGGACATAAGGAACGTCCTCAGTCCGTACACGCCGAACATCAAACGTATAGAGTTCCACGAGGTCACGAGGCCGGCCATAATGCGTGCCATTGAGGAAGCCAGGGACGTGAACGAGGGCCGCGTCAATGCTCAGCTCGTCAGGCGCATAGAGGACAGGTGGATAGGCTTCGAGCTGAGCCAGGAACTCCAGCGTGTCTTTGAAAACCGCAACCTCTCCGCCGGCAGGGTTCAGACGCCGGTTCTGGGCTGGGTGATTGAGCGTTACAAGGAGTTCACAGAGAGCGAGACCTACTTCCTCGGTTTAACCCTTGAGAACGGCCTCCAGCTCACGGTAGAAGTCGGAAAGGATGGTAAAAACGTTGAACCTCCTGAATACGTCACTGTCGAGGACGTCCAGCTTGAAGAGCGCGAGCTGAACCCGATGCCCCCCTACACCACCGATGCCATGCTGAAGGACGCTTCAACCTTCCTCAAGCTGTCCGCGCCGGAAACGATGAGGCTGGCGCAGGATCTGTTTGAGGCCGGATTGTGCGTTACTCCCGACACAATAGTGAGCTTGGCTGATGGAAGGCTGATGAGAATAGACGAGGCCGTTAGAAATGGGGAAAGCGACCTGCTGGCGGTGAATGGGCTGAGGGCCAAGAACGCCAAGGCGACAAGGTTCTGGGAGATAGACTGGAACGGGCTGCTCAAGGTTGTGAGACTTAAGAACGGGCACGAGATAAGGGCAACGCCAGACCACGGGCTTCTCGTAATCCGCGACGGAAAGCTTGGCTGGGTTTCAGCAAAGAACGTAAAGCCCGGCGATTATGTGGCCTTCGCTTACAACACGGGGCACGGAGGAAGGAAGGAATACAGTCTTCTTGAGATGCTTATCAAACTGGGAATAACCGACGTGATGGTGGAGCTTGATGAAGAGTACTTCGACTCAAAAATCGCACCTCTAATTAAAGAAAGGATAACGACCAGCACAAAGTACAAATACCTCCGCAACCGCGTGGTTCCGCTCAAAAAGCTTCTTGAATGGGGCGTCAAAGACTTTGAGCCCCACGTTGTTTCCCTCTACCGCCAGAGGGCCGGAAGCAAGAGAATCCCCAACTTTAAGCTAGATGAGAACTTCTGGTATACGTTCGGTTTAGTGCTTGGTGATGGAACACTGAGGGATAGCAAAGTTCTAATCTCTCAGACACCGCTCAAGCAGGTTAAGGTCATCCTTGAGGAGACGTTCCCGTTCCTTCACGTGTTTGAGACAACGAACCAGGTTGGGTTTTCCAACTCAATCCTGACGGAGCTATTCAGACGCCTCGGTGCTCGCTCGGGTGAACTTCACCCAATAGTTTTCACGATCCCTGAAAAGATGCTCAACGCGATGATTGCTGGCTACTTTGACACGGACGGGACGTTCTCCCTCCTCCATGACAAGAGGGGAGTCAATTTCAGAGCGATTTTAACTTCAAAACGCGAAGACGTTCTCAAGAAACTCAGCGTTTATCTTTATCAGATTGGCATTCTCAACTATCTCAAGCTGGATAAGAAAACGGGCGTCTGGGACCTCATAATTAGCAACCGCAGTCTTGGAGCTTTCAGGGAAAAAATCTACCTGTATCTCAGAATTAGACGGAGACAGTTTGAAGAAGCTTATCAGGCATACCGGGGGACGAGGAAGCCCCTCGAATCTGACCTGATTCCGGTTGGGGAGCTCATCAAGGAGCTGACGTTTCCGAAGGGTGCAAAGACCAAACTCCTCAGAGAGGAAGGAATAGACGTCTGGAACTGGCTGAAGAAGCCTCTCTCCGTTCCGAGGGATAAGCTCGTTAAGGTTCTTGAGTATGCCGCAGATACGGAGGTTAAGGACTACCTCCTCTCCCTCGCTGAGGCCAACGTGACGTGGGTTGAGGTTGTTGACGTTGCCGAAGAGCATTACACCGGAAAGCTCTATGACTTTACGACCATGACAGAAAACTTCATTGCAAACGGTGTGGTGTCCCATAACTGTACTTATCACCGCACCGACTCCACCCACGTTAGCAACACGGGAATAGAGATCGCTAAGGAGTACATCACACAGGAACTCGGTGAGGAGTACTTTAAACCGCGCCCCTGGGGCGAGGAGGGAACGCACGAGGCCATAAGGCCGACCAGGCCGATAGACACCGGCAGGCTGATGCAGCTCGTCCGCGACGGGGTAATTCAGCTCCCCAAAAACCTCACCCGGAACCACTACAGGCTCTACGACATGATATTCAGGCGCTTCATGACTAGCCAGATGAAGGCCGCCAGGATACTCCACGAGAAAGCCGTTATTAATGCGGGCATTGGAAAGACGGAGATAGAGGGCTATGTTGAGGTAATTGAGGACGGCTGGACAAGGCTTCGCTCTCCACCGTTCAGACAGCTCCCGAGGCTTGAGAAGGGGACGAAGCTGAAGGTCGTCGAGTCCAAGAAGTGGAAGGCACCGAAGGTTTCTCTCTACACCCAGGGAGACATAATCGCCCTGATGAAGGAGCGCAAGATAGGAAGACCTTCAACCTACGCAAAAATAGTTGAAACCCTGATAAGGCGCTACTACGTCATTGAGACCCGCGGGAGGAAGAAGCTCGTGCCCACTGAGCAAGGCATCAAGGTCTACCACTATCTCATAAGTAAATATAAAGAACTGGTCAGTGAGGAGAAGACCCGGGAGCTTGAGGAGATGATGGACAGGATTGAGGAGAATAAGATTGACTATCAGAAGGTTCTCAGGGATCTCTACGAGGAGATACGGAAGTACCTTGCTTGAGGTTCACTTTTCATACCATTTTCCCCAGCTGGGTGCTGACTTTTAATTATGTTGGTTTGTGGGGCTGAGGAATACTTAATTTGTTGAAAATTTATCAATAATATTACAATCAGTTCCATTCAGATATCATTTGCTTTCCGTGTGGGGCCTTAATGCGCCCTATAAATTTTGCTTCCCAGTAAAACCAAAAATTTTAAAATCTATTCAGTAGTAATGCCTTTGTATATCCATGCAACGGCAATAATATCCAGAGAAGTCATCTTTAAGTAATCTTCAGAACATAACCAGCGACACTAACAATCTGTGGAAAAAATTTATATGGGATGAACTCCAAACAAAAAATAGAAAATCTGGTGGTGGTAAGAATGGTTAAGGACAGAATGGTTGAGCTCCTTCAGGAGCACTTTGAGTTGAACCTCTACGAAGCAAGGGCGTACGTGGCTCTGGTGGGCTTCGGCGTCCTCACTCCGGCAGAGCTGGCAAGCGTTTCCGAAGTTCCCGCGCCGAGAACCTACGACGTCCTCAGGAGCCTGGAAAAGAAGGGCTTCGCCATCAGCCAGCCGGGCAAGGTCAACAAGTACAGGCCCGTCCACCCGCAGAACATCCTTGAGAAGTTCATCGAGGAGTGGCAGGAGCGCGTCGCTGAGGAGCTTGAGGCCAAGAAGAAGGCCAAAGAGGAGCTCCTTGAGCTCATGAGCCCGCTCATCGAGACAGAGATTCCGAAGTACGGTGTCGAGAAGGTCTGGGTCGTCAGGGGCATAAGGAACGCCACCCTCAAGACCAAGGAGATGTTCGAGGAGGTCAAGGAGCAGATCCTCCTTGCCGACGACGGCTACATTGCCATCAACCTCGAAGGCGACATCATAAAGGCCATCGACAACGGCGCCAAGGCCAAGATAATCGTCACCGAGAACGTCTACCACAGGCTCAGCGCTTCCAAGATACTTGACTACTACAAGGCCGGCAAGCTTGAGCTCAAGGTCATAGACAAGCTTGAGCTCCCAATGCTCATCTGCGACGACGAGGTCTTCTTCGCCCTTGAGGACATGGCGGCAAGGTACTTCAACTACGAGACCCAGATATGGATCAAGGACTTCCGCGTTAAGGCGCTCTTTGAGGGCAAGTTCAACGAGTACTGGGAGAAGGCCAAGAAGGCCTGATCTCCTTTTCTTTCCTTTCGCTTAATCGTTCGGTGTTTCTTCGATGCATGGAGAAAAGAAAGGATTCAGACGTACTTGAACTCTTCCTCGGCCTCGCTGGTTTCTTTAATCTTCCAGAAAAGCTTCCCTTCCTTCTGGTAGCTCTCGACCTTTCCCTGCTCGACGAAGCGGAGAAGGTAGCGCCGTACCTCCATCGCCGGGAGCTTCGTGGCCTCAACTATCTCCTCGATGGTCTTGGGACCATCCTCCAGAGCCTTAAAAACCCTGACGTTCTTCATCCTCCCCCCTCCAGTTTCCGGTATTTTTCCAACAGTTCTATTATCTTCTCCATTGCCCTTAAGTGTTTCTCAAGCTCGTCTATCTCATCCGGGAGGGAGTTTGCCAGTTCGTTCAGCTTCTCCAGGAGGCGCTCCTCAACGCCCCTCATCTCGGCCTGCCTCTGTTTCTTCCTGTGCTCGCATATCGGACAGAAAACCCTGCCGTCCTTCTCGAAGAGAGGTGAGCCGCACCTGGGGCAGTGCTTGTCAAGCATCTTCGCCCCGGAGAGCAT
The DNA here is from genome assembly GCF_002214545.1 of Thermococcus thioreducens. Lineage (NCBI taxonomy): Archaea > Methanobacteriati > Methanobacteriota > Thermococci > Thermococcales > Thermococcaceae > Thermococcus > Thermococcus thioreducens. The sequence continues at coordinate 706,406 of NZ_CP015105.1, forward strand.
GAGGGGCATGAGGACGGTTCTCATCTCCTCCTCTGTTGGGCCCTTCAAGTGAATCACCCCGTCAGGAGCTGAAACACCTCGACAAAGGCCTTCTTTCCTAACCGCGAGCGGCGGATTTTGTCAGAGACCTCGGCTATATCAAAGGCTATTATCCTGAAGTTCTTTTTTATGCCCTCAAGAATCTCAAGGAGCTCGTCGAGTGTGAGCTCGCCGTGCTGGAAGCGGGCTATCCGGTATTCGGGGCGGAGAACGTCAAGGTCAACGGTCAGGTATATCTCATCCCCCAGATACTTCTTCGCCTCTGCGATTATCTCGTCCAGGGGGCTGGTCTGGAGGTTGGGGTAGGCCCTCCATTTTCCCCTGACTTTCCTGCTCCTCAGCAGGGCGGGGAATATCTTAACCCTCCTCGTCCAGAGCTGGGTTCTCTCGGTGGTCGGTATCATGAGAACCGGTGCGAGAACTGCGGCCCGGTTTATCTTGCGCTCCTCCAGGGCGTAGGCCAGCCACGAGCCATGATCGAGGTAGTCATGCATTAAATCTGTGTGGGCATCGACGCTCAGCAGGGAGGCCGGCCGGAGCTTTTCTATTATCCCATAAGTCGCGAGGTGTTCCCCAACTATGTAGGCGCTGTCCAGGGGTATGCGCTCTGCCAAAAGCTCAACCCGGCTGGACTCGACTATCATGTAGTCTTCAAGAAGCTTGTTCCTCTTGAGGAGCTGCAGAACGTAGAGAACACCGTCCCTGTTGGGTTTCTCGCCGAAGGGGATGAACGTTACCATTGATTCCACCCACCGAGAATTGCCCCTTCACTTTTTAAACCTTGGTAGAAATGCTTGACATGATTTTGTTAAATTTTGACGCCAAAGTTTAAAAAGTAGCCCCCTAAGATTAAAACGAAAACTCCTTGGAGGCGAGGAGATGATACTTCAGGTCGCTCTTGACTTGACTGACATTGAGGGGGCCATTTCTATCGCTGAGAAGGCCGCCCGCGGCGGCGCCCACTGGCTGGAGGTTGGAACACCGCTCATCAAGAAGGAGGGCATGCGCGCGGTTGAGCTTCTCAAGAGACGCTTCCCAGACAGGAAGATCGTTGCCGACCTCAAGACCATGGACACCGGAGCTCTGGAGGTCGAAATGGCGGCAAGACACGGCGCCGATGTCGTTTCTATCCTCGGTGTCGCCGATGACAAGACGATAAAGGACGCCGTTGAGGTTGCACGGCGCTATGGAATCAGGGTCATGGTCGATCTGATCGGCGTTAAGGACAAGGTCAAAAGGGCCAAAGAGCTTGAAAAGATGGGCGTTCACTATATCCTCGTCCACACGGGCATAGACGAACAGGTTCAGGGTAAGAGCCCGCTGGAAGACCTCGAAAAGGTCGTCAAAGCCGTCAGCGTTCCCGTTGCCGTCGCTGGTGGACTGAACCTTGAGACAATCCCGAAGGTCATCGAGCTGGGCGCCACCATTATCATAGTCGGCGGTGCCATAACCAAGGCTGACGACCCCGAAGAAGTCACCCGGAAGATAATAGACCTCTTCTGGGGAGAGTACATGATGACGATAAGGAAGGCCATGACCGACATAGTCGACCACATAGGCAGTGTCGCGGAGAAGCTCAAGATAGAGCAGGTCAGGGGCTTCGTCGATGCCATGATCGGAGCGAACAAGATATTCATCTACGGCGCCGGAAGGAGCGGCCTCGTCGGTAAGGCCTTTGCGATGCGCCTCATGCACCTCGACTTCAACGTTTACGTCGTCGGCGAGACGATAACGCCGGCCTTTGAGCCCGGAGACCTGCTCATAGCCATCAGCGGTTCCGGTGAGACCAACAGCATCGTTGATGCGGCTGGGATAGCCCGCAAACAGGGTGGCAAAGTCGTTGCGATAACCTCCTATGCCAGCTCAACCCTTGGAAAGCTCGCCGATGTCGTCGTTGAGATACCTGGGAGGGCCAAGACGGACATACCCACGGACTACATAGCCAGACAGATGCTAACCAAATACAAGTGGATAGCGCCGATGGGAACACTCTTCGAGGACTCCACGATGATATTCCTGGACGGCATCATAGCACTCTTGATGGCCACCTTCCAGAAGACCGAAAAGGATATGAAGCGGAAGCACGCGACCCTAGAGTAAGGGGTCGCCATGGTGTCTTTTACCCACCTTTTTGTTGGAATAGGGAACACGGGGGCACGGATAGTCAACAGCATAACGGCCGACGGTGCGGTCAAGGTAACGGTAAACCCTGCTTATTACCTCCTCCCCCGTTCAAGTGAGTATGAGGAGCGCCTTAGGGGCTTCTTTTCAAGGATACCCGAAAACACATTCCTCTGGCTAGTCTTCGATGATAAGGACATAAACCACGAGCTCAGGGAAATAATAGTCGACAGCACCCCCAAGGACACGATAAAGCTCGCATACGTTCTGACACCCCGGAAAGAACTCGTCGTCGGGAAGAGGCCCTCCTGGGCCGACGACTTTGAGACGGTGTTCTATGATTCCCTCTGGGACTTCTTCGCGGACGAGAACGTCTCCCTGTCAACGGCGTTTCAGGAGGCATCGAAAAACATCGCCGCCATGTTTTCCAGGCTCTACTACTACCTTGAGACCCAGATGCTCGTCAACATAGACTACGCCGACCTGTTCAACATGATCCGCGGCGGCAACGTCGGGATCCTGCGCCTCCTACGGGAGGTTGACTTTGGGTGGCACTGGGGCATATGGGATAGGGGGCTTATAGGCATACTCGTCGGGAAGGAGTTCCCCCTAAGGGACGCCCACGGGATACTGGCCAGCTTCCAGGAAATACTGGCGGACAAGGACGTTATCTGGGGCGTCGTGATGGACGAGAACCTCACCAGAGAGGTCGAGATACTGGCGCTCCTGGTCAAGAGGTGGTAAAATGAAAGCGGTTCTCTTCGATATAGACGGGACGATACTAACGGAAATGCCGCTTATCCAGCTCTTCCTTCCGCAGGTTTATGACAAGCTCTCCAAGAAGTTTGGAATCAGCAGGGACGAGGCCAGGACACAGTTTCTGAGCGAAATCTTTGGGAGGAAGGACACCTACGACTGGCATGACTGGAACTTTTTCTTTAAACTCTTTGACCTCGACCTGAGGTATGAGGAACTGCTGAGGGCCTATCCCCACAGGCTCCATGTTTATCCCGACACCCTACCGACCCTAAAATGGCTCAGGGAGGCCGGGTACAAGTTAGGTATCGTAACGAGCGGCCCTGAATACCAGCGGCTGAAGCTCAGGCTCGTTGGACTGCTGGACTACTTTGACGTTGTCGTTACCCGGGACGACGTTAACGCCATAAAGCCCGAGCCCAGGATATTCCTCTATGCCGTTGAGAGCCTCGGCGTCGAGCCCTCCGAAGCAGTCATGGTGGGAGATTCTCTCAGCCAGGATGTCTACGGCGCCAAAAATGTCGGGATGACCGCCGTGTGGATAAACCGGGAGGGTGAAAAGGGATACAACATGGCCGATTACGAGATTAGAACCCTTCATGAGCTGAGAAAGGTACTGGGGGGTTGGGAATGAGGGGAATATTCGACATGGAGGGCGTATTTGTGAAGTATAGAGAGGAAACGGTCGAACTTGAAAACGGCCATGAGCTGACCCACAGGAGCGAAGAGCCCACCGAGCTGTGGTGGAAGCTCAAGGAGGCGATAAAGGGCAAAAGGGTTAGAATAGTGGTCTATGAGGTCGAGTAAGCATGATCGCTCATGTTGTAAACACCGACGTTGGGGACCGGGGGGTTCTCCGGGTATACTTGGACTACCGCAGGGAGAACCCCAATTTTTTACATAATTCTGCAAGAATGTTTTTGGACAATTATGGAAGGGTTTTAATCATAACCGGCTTTCCCATACCTCCCACGATGCGCGCTGAGACCGACGGCCCGCCGGGAACGATTGCCATAGCGAAGGCTGTGGAGGCTCTTGGGGGGCGGGCGGAAATACTAACGTACCCCGAGGTGAGAGAAGCCCTTGAACCGTTCCGCCTCAGCTTTACGAACAGGCCAGAGATAGAGGACTACTCCCTCCTTATAGCGCTGGAGACTCCGGGGAGGGCCAGGGATGGGAAGTGCTACTCCATGAGCGGCCTTGAGATAACCAGGGAGGCTTTCGACTGGGCAGTCTTGAAGGCAAAGGAGCTTGGGATACCAACGATAGGAATAGGCGACGGCGGCAACGAGGCAGGGATGGGGAATATCCACGGCCTCGTTGTTAGGCACATCCCCCATGGAGAGAAGATAGCGAGCGTCGTTGAGACGGATGAGCTGATCCTCTCGGCCGTTTCCAACTGGGGGGCCTACGGCCTCGTCGCCCAGGCATCCATAGAACTCGGCCGGAAACTCCTTCCCGACTGGGACGAGAGGACGATAGTTCGGATTATCTCAAAGCTCGGGCTCATAGATGGCGTCTCAAAAGCCCAAACACCGACGGTCGATGGAATAAGCCTCGACGTCCACGAGGGAATCGTTGAACTTTTAAACGCATTGGTTGATGAAGCGCTAAGGTGATAGAATGAGGCTGGATAAATTCATAGCCGATGGAAATAGCCTCAGGCTAATAGAAAGGACCCGCGAATACGCCAGGCACTTCTTTGAGAGGGAAGGAACGCACGGCTTCAGTCACGTTGAGAGGGTCTTCAACCTCTGCATGCACATTGGAAAGGAGGAAGGCGCGGATCTTGAAGTCCTCGCCCTGGCTGCTCTCCTCCACGACGTTGCCAGGCCTCTTGAAAGTGCCGGAAGGGTGGAAGACCACGCCCTTGAAGGGGCGCGGATAGCGAGGCAGTACCTCAGGAGTCTTGGCTACGGGGAGGATAAAATCGAGGCGGTTGCCCACGCCATAGAGGCCCACCGCTTTTCCCGTGGTCCCGAGCCAAAGACACTTGAGGCAAAGATACTCAGCGACGCCGACAAGCTTGACGCCATAGGTGCGATAGGTGTTGCGAGGGTCTTCATGTACTCGGGCGAGCACGGCAGGGACATTGAGGCCTCTCTGAGGCACTTTGAGGAAAAGATACTGAGGCTCAAAGACCTGATGTACACCGAAACCGCCAGAAGGATCGCCGAGGAAAGGCACGCCTTTACCGTCCAATTCATCGAGCGCATAAGGCGTGAAATAGAGGGCGAAATCTGAACTTCCTCCCGTCCTTTCCCCCATAATAAGGTTTTTAAATGACTTTCAGAATTAAGGGTTAGCCCTTTAAGTTCATTCTTCAGGCAAGGGAGGTGAGGAGATGAAGGCGCCAATCTGTGAGGTGTGTTTGAAGACCGACGACATTCTGTGCCCGGCCGACGAGAAAAAACTCCAGGAGGGTGTTATATCTGAGCTGGATGTTAAGGTCGCGAGACTCCTGTACCAGCTTATCGGTGACGCTGATGTGGAGTTTAAGAGGGCCGTCGAGGCCGGTGACCTGATAGTCATCATGGTCGGACAAGGCGACGTCCCGATAACAATCGGGAAGGGCGGTAAGAACATAAAGGCCCTCATGAGGGAGCTTGGGAAGAGGATACGCGTCATTGAGGCTGTTGAGGTCAAGGGGACCGACGACCTCAAGAAGCTCGCTACCGACCTCCTCTATCCTGCCGGAGTCTTTGGCGTCAACATCGTCTACAAGCCCGGCGGTGGGACTTACTACAAAGTCCTCGTGCTCAGCAGGGACAGAAGGAAGCTCCCGGAGAGGGGGGATGTGCTTGAGAGCATACTCTCCCAAATAGCAGGGGAAGAGGTCAGGATAAACTTTATTTAAACTTCCTTTTCTTTCTCACCGTTATTAACCGGAGGTAGATGGTATGTACCGGACACACTACTCAAGCCAGATTACTGAAGAGCTGAACGGCCAGAAGGTTAAGGTCGCCGGATGGGTCTGGGAGATCAAGGACCTGGGTGGGATAAAGTTCCTCTGGATAAGGGACAGGGAGGGCATAGTTCAGGTCACCGCCCCCAAGAAGAAGGTCGATCCCGAGCTGTTCAGGCTAATACCCAAGCTGAACGCTGAGGACGTTATAGCCGTTGAAGGAATCGTGAACTTTACCCCGAAGGCGAAGCTGGGCTTTGAAATCCTTCCGGAGCGGCTTGAAGTGCTCAGCAGGGCGGAGAGCCCGCTCCCGCTCGACCCAACGGGGAAGGTCAAGGCGGAGCTCGACACGAGGCTCGACAACAGGTTTATGGACGTCAGAAGGCCGGAAGTAATGGCGATTTTCAAGATACGCTCCACCGTCTTTAAGGCCGTCAGGGATTTCTTCCACGGCGAGGGCTTCGTTGAGGTTCACACCCCGAAGATAATCGCAACCGCCACCGAGGGCGGAACCGAACTCTTCCCGATGAAATACTTTGAGAAAGATGCCTTCCTCGCCCAGAGCCCGCAGCTCTACAAGCAGATAATGATGGCTACAGGCCTGGACAGGGTCTACGAGATAGCGCCGATATTCCGCGCCGAGGAGCACAACACCACCAGGCACCTCAACGAGGCATGGAGCATAGATGCAGAGATGGCGTTCATAGAAAACGAGGAGGAGGTAATGAGTCTCCTTGAAAGGCTCGTCGCCCATGCCATCGAATACGTCCGCGAGCACAACGCGAAGGAGCTTGAGGCTCTTGGATTTGAACTTGAGGAGCCGAGGCTGCCCTTCCCGCGCGTTACCTATGAGAGGGCCCTTGAGATACTCGCCGACCTCGGCAAAACTATAGAGTGGGGCGAGGACATAGATACCGAGGGGGAAAAGCTCCTCGGAAAGTACATGCTCGAAAATGAAAACGCGCCCCTCTATTTCATATACCAGTATCCCAGCGAGGCAAAGCCGTTCTACATAATGAAATATGATGACAGGCCGGAAATCAGCCGCTCCTTCGACCTTGAATACAGGGGAATAGAGATAACCTCCGGCGGCCAGAGGGAGCACAGGGTTGATGTCCTCATCGAGCAGATCAGGGAGAAGGGACTCAACCCAGAGAGCTTTGAGTTCTACCTCAAGGCCTTCCGCTACGGAATGCCCCCACACGGCGGCTTCGGTCTCGGTGCGGAGAGGCTGATAAAGCAGATGCTCGACATCAACAACATCAGGGAAGTCATCCTGTTCCCAAGGGACAGGAGAAGACTAACACCGTAACATCTTTATATCACCTTTTCCTTTTGGTGATTAGTTAACTACTCTTTGGAGGCTGGAGATATGAAAAAGGTAGCCGCTTTAATCCTGCTGGGCCTGATGATTTTCTCCCTGACACCCATGGTGCATCTAGTAAAATCCGCAAGCGTGCCAGAATCCGCCAGCATATCCGGTGTTTCCCTCGGTCTTGGCGATAAGGCAGTTCTGGGCCCATTTGAGGTCCAGTTTGCCGACGTTAATCCGAACTGGAGCAAGATCTATCTTCAGGTTGACGGTCCCCAGGGACCTCTGAGGTACGTCGTCAGTCAGGACGGATACCTCCTCTACCCGTCGAGCGCGAACGTTTACCTCAATGTGAGCCTGGTGTGGATTAGGTATGATACCAAGTCTATACTTCTGGAGCTTAAGTCTCCGCTCCAGAAAGTTCTTTCAGGCAAAAACCTGATAGTCGGGGATGAAATCACCCTGCCCGAAGGATTCCCGCAGATAAAAATAAAGCTGACCGCGGTTTCCGGTGACACGGCGTCCTTTAAGGTTACCATGCCCTACGGGGACGTGTACACGCTCACCATAGACAAGGGCTCTGCAGGTAGCGTGAGGTACAAGCTCGATTCAACGCATTCCTATGCAAACTACCTCTCCATAGAGGTCACGAACACCGTTAACAACGGGGCAACGATAAACGTCTACGTTCCAAAAATCGCGTCCACGAACTTCCAGATCGTCAAGGAAGGCGGTGAGGTCAACCCTCCGGAGCAGGTTGAGACGGTTCTCCTCTACAACGACCTCCTCTACGTTAACGAGAAGCTACCCGTTACTGTTGATAACACCACGTACTACGTCAAGCTCGTCTCGACAATACCGGACGTCGTTAAGGTCGAGGTTCTCAGGGGAAGCAACAGCCTCGGTACGATGCTCCTTGAGGTGGGCGACGAGCCGAAGAACGTTCCAAACGCCCCCTTAAAGCTCTCGGTTCAGAAGGTTGAGCCCGACTACAAGAGGGCCATCATCAGGGTTTACGGCCCTGCCGGTGCACAGGTGACCCCGATTCTCAGGCAGGCCAACGTTATCGCCAAAATCGACGCCCTCCCGAAAGCGATGCTCCTTGGGGACAACCTCGTGGTCACGATAAACGTCCAGAACCTTGGAAGGGGTGACGCCTACGATGTGAGCGTTGCCGCGCCGATACCCAACGACTTTGAGCTCGTGAGCATGACCAAGACCTGGACCCTCAAGACATTCCCGGCCTTCACCAGCATGCCGGCGCTTATCTATGTCCTCAAGCCAACCAAGGTCGGCGAGTTTGAGATTGGAAAGGCCATCGTTACCTTCTACGATGACAAGAGCCTTGAGACAGGGAAGAAGAGGACGATATACTCCCCGATTCTCGGCGGCATTAAGGTCTACAACATACCGGCCATAGAGGTTACCGCCCAGGCTTACAACGGCACCTGGGGCAACTATGTGGGTGCAAAGGTCGGCGATACCGTTAAGCTCAAGTTCACTCTCTCCGCCGGCGATGGGAACCCCAACTATGAGTTTGTAACGAACGCCACGCTTCTCCTAGACCTTCCGGCCAGCCTCGATGGGCCCTCTTCGGTCAGGATAGGAACCGTCAAGGCCGGGGAAACCAAGACGGTTCAGATAGACCTGACCGTGCTCAGGGAGAACCTCACCAACATAGGGGCGACGCTCGTCTACCTCGACCCGCTCGGAAACGAGCACAGGCTTGAGCTCGGCAATCTCATTACTATCAACAGCATCCCACCCAAGGTCATCGTGGAGGAGGTCAAGGTCTGGCCAACTCCTGAGGAGCTTCCAGCTTACATCAACCAGACGCTCGCCAAGATGAGCGATCCAACTCCCCTCGCGGAGGAGCTCAAAGGTATAGCAGAGGCGTACAGCCCGACCGGCAACCCGTGGAAGCCGCTCGCGATACTCTTCATCATAGTGGCCTTCGTGCTCGCCGGGGTCACCTACAAGTACTGGGACGAGTCCGAGAAGCTCAGGGAGAAGCTGGAGAGAAAGAAGAGCAGGCGCCCAGGAGGACTTCCCAAAAAGGGCGGGGAAGAGGAGAATGAAAGCACGGAGATAGTCGAACTCTGACCCCTTTCCTTAAATTTATAAGTTCCTTTTCTCACTCCCTCCGGGATGGAAGATGTTCAGGTACAAGCAGGTCATAGTCTCGCGGAAGGATCTCAAGCTCAGCAAGGGCAAGTTTGCCGTCCAGGTGGCCCACGGGGCCGTTACCGCCGCTCTCAAGGCCCAGAAGGAGAAGCCCGAGTGGTTCAAGGCCTGGTTCCACGAGGGGCAGAAGAAGGTAGTCGTCAAGGCCGAAAACGAGAGGGAGCTCTTTGAGCTGAAGGCTCACGCTGAAAAGCTCGGCATTCCAACGGCGCTCATCAGAGATGCCGGCTTAACCGAGATTCCGCCGGGGACGATAACGGTTCTGGCGATTGGTCCGGCCCCAGAGGAGCTCGTTGACAAAGTTACCGGACACCTGAAGCTGGTGTGAGCGGAAGTCTTTTAATCATTTAGCCGTTTTAATCTTCGGTGAGAGCGTGAGGCTGAAGAAGCTCACTGTTAGAAACTTCAAGAGTCTCAGGGACTGCGAAGTAGAACTGGATAAGTTCAACGTTATCATTGGTCCCAACGCCTCGGGCAAGACAAATCTTGTGGAGGTCTTCAAGCTTCTTAGGAAAATCTATGTTGAAAAAGACACAAATCCATTCCTTGAATGGTGGGGTTACAACAACGTTGTCTGGGCCGGGAAAGAGGAACTGCCGATAACTGTGGGAATGCTATTTGACGTTGAGGGCTACGATGTTTACTTTGAGACGACTTTTACGGGAACAGGAGGAAGTTTTGGGATTTTGAAGGAGGTTATTGAGGTTTCTGGTTACGTAAGGATCGAGAAGGAGGGCCATCTTCTAAAGGTTGTTCATGATAAAGAGTGGCTAAAAATGGCTTTTTCGGGTTTAGAGTACCCTACGATTTCAGAGTTCTCAGATTTAAATCTAGGAATCATACGAGAAAAGTTACCAAAAGACTTGGAAGATGCATCCTTATTCGAAATTCTTATGGATTATACTTCTATGCGACCGGTTCTTTTAGGAGATATCGCCAATTGGAAGTCAATAAAAAGTGCATACACGACTATTGAAATTCCCAAGGGAGATAAGTTTTTTGTTGAAATTCCGGTCATGTGGCCGAGAACTAAAATTTTACAGTCAGGAGATAATGAATTTGTTGGGATACCTGTATATATGGAACTGGGCATAGAGGATCTTTATGGGCTTGAATTTTTAAAGAAACAATTAATACTAAGGCAAATTTTTATTAGGGCTCTCAAAACACCCCAATATCCCCGCAAAGAAACAATCCTCAACGAAGATGCCTCCAACCTTGTCCCCCTTCTCTACAACATCTGGCTCCGTGAGGGTAGATTACCCGAGGGGATAACTGGTCCATTATCCATAGCGTTTCCCAATACGAGAGTTTTCTTCCAGCTTACTGAAGACGGCAGGGTCATGATGAAGGTCTTTGAGAACAACCTTGAGCTCGCTCCCCCGAGCATCTCGGACGGATTTTACAAAGTCCTCGCGATACTAACTGCGGCCTATTTAAAGCCTCCTCTCCTAATAATCGACGAAATAGAGAATTCCCTCCATCCTGAAACCCTTGAGCTTATCATCGACACACTCAAGGAAAGCGAGAGCCAGGTTATTATTACGACCCACTCCCCGGTTGTCGTTGATATCGTTGAGCCTTCTGACCTTGTGCTCGTCGATAAGGAGAATGGTGAGACTGTCTTCAAAAGAATAAAAGATCCCGAAAAAATCAAAGAGTTCCTTAATGAGAGGGGCATCACCCTCAGTGAGGGATGGCTTTACGGTTCACTCTTTGAGAACAAAGAGCAGTGATGGGCATGGCAAAAGAGATAGTCATCATTACTGAGGACACCTACGGGGGAGAGTTCTTCAAACGTCTCTTGGGCAGATTGAACCATGAGGGGCTTGCTAACATCAAACTCAAGAAGCTTTCTGGAAGAAGGAATCCGATTCATGCTCCTTATCTCTGCAATCATAAGTTAACCAAAATTATCAAGGCTGCTGAGAGTGCTTTCCCTGAATTCATACTTATTGTTTACGATGGGGATGATCCTGCAAATTATGGGTCACGTAAACGGGACATTGCGAAACATATCCCTAAAAAAACGGAGGTTCCGGTTAAGATTTTCCTCTTTGAGTACGAGATTGAAGAATGGATATGCAAAAGCCTCGGCTACAGTTGGAGTACCAAACCTTCCGATGAACTGAAAAAGAGAGAGCGTTACACCAAATCCAATCTTCCAAAGTATGCTGACAAGCTCGACTTTGAGAAGCTCAAACGGAATTGCAAATCCTTTCGCGAATTTTTGGAGATTTTAGGTGATTGAGATGGACTACCGCGAGTTCTTCTCCCAGTTCGTGTACTTGAGTGAGAGAACAGGTATTGGAGGAAGGATAAAGGTTCATCCCGATGATTTCCTGGTAATTGAAGAGCCCCTCCCCTCGATTTTCGAGGGGAAGAGGCATGCGATATTCCTCCTCAAAAAGCGAAACTGGGATACGATGAGCGCCGTCAAGGAGATAGCCAAGCGGGCCGGGATTAGCTACAGGGACATAGGCTTCGCCGGGACGAAGGACAGGCACGCGGTGACCTACCAGTATATCAGCGTGCCGGCCGGAGCGAGGGAGGCGGTTGAGAACGTCCAGATAAGGGACATAGAGCTGAGGTTCGTTTCCTACGGTAGGTTTATCAAACTCGGCCACCTCCGTGGAAACAGGTTCAGGATAATCGTGAGAGACGTTGACGAAAATGCATTCGAACAGAGCAGGGAGATAATCCGAGAGCTGCGCGGTAAAGGCGGCTTCCCCAACTACTTTGGCTACCAGCGTTTCGGGGAGAGACGTGTCACGAACCACCTGATCGGAAAGCTCCTCCTGCAGGGGGACTTCGAGGGTGCCGCGAGGCTGTTCCTCGGAGCGCACGAGGGGGGTATGGAAGGGGACGAGGCCAGGAGACACTTCTGGGAGACTGGTGATGTTGAGAAAGCTCTGGAGGAATTTCCGAACTTCCTGCGCTATGAGAGAACCATGCTCCACCGCTACAAAGAGACCGGGAGCTGGAAGAGGGCTTTTCTAAGCCTTCCACTTCCCATAATGCGTATCTTCATCCACGCCTACCAGAGCTACCTCTTCAACCTCTACATCTCCCTGAGGATTGAAAGAGGTATTCCCCTGAACGAGGCCCTCGTCGGCGATATCGTCGTCCAGGTGAAGGGAGGAATCCCCTACCGCGACAGAACGTACCGCGTCACCGGGACTAATATAGGCTTTGTAAACGAGAAGATACGGCGCGGCGAGGCCGCTGTGAGTGGCCCCCTCTTTGGCTTCGCCATGAGGCGCGCTAAAGGGCTTCCCGGAAGGCTGGAGGAGGAGATACTTGAGGCGGAAGGGATATCCCTCGAGGTCTTCAGAAAGCTTCCAAAACCGATGGTTGAGCCCGGCGGCAGGAGGGAGCTTTTGATTAGGCCCCTCGGCCTGACCTACGGCTACATCCCCGGCACTGGCATGTGCTTCCGGTTCTTCCTTCCGAAAGGAACCTACGCGACCACAGTTTTAAGGGAGATAATGAAGGACCACTGATTGCCATAAATATGTTAAAAAAGCTTTTTATTCGCCTGCGCTCTACCTTTTTGCTGGCACTCCAGTGGTGAGGAATTATGAGGATAAAGGCGATTTCCCTTGACATAGATGGTACCATCACCTACCCAGACAGGCGACTCCATGAAGATGCCCTTAGGGCGATAAGGCTCGCCGAGAGCCTGGGCGTTCCCGTCATGCTTGTCACAGGCAACTCCGTCCCCTTTGCGGAGGCAATGGCAATAATGATAGGCACCAGCGGGCCGGTTGTGGCTGAGGACGGGGGGGCCCTGTCCATAAAGGACGGGCGGCTGAGGAAGAGGGTTTATCTGACGAAGATGGACGAGGAGTGGATCCTCTGGAGCGAGGTGAAGAGGCGCTATCCAAAAGCCGTTATGAGCTTTTCGATGCCTGAGCGGAGGGCGGGCCTCGTGATTCTGCGAACAATTCCAGTCGAGGCCGTGAGGGGCATAATAGAAGAACTTGGTCTCAACCTCGTCGCCGTTGATTCCGGCTTCGCGATACACGTCAAGAAGCCCTGGATAAACAAGGGGACGGGGATAGAGAAAGCCTGCGAGGTGCTCGGGATAGAGCCCGGGGAGGTTGCCCACATAGGTGACGGCGAGAACGACCTCGATGCCTTCCGGGTCGTCGGCTACCGCGTCGCCGTTGGTCAGGCCCCGGAGAGCCTGAAAAGGGAAGCCGACTACGTGACGAAAAAGACCTACGGGGCCGGTGGAGCCGAGGGAATTCTTCACGTGCTGAAGAAGTCCGGCTATCTCGGTGAGGAGGATGCGGATCCGCTTGGCGACCCTTGATGACGTTGGGGGAATAGTTGCACTCCACACTGCCAACGAGAGGCTCAGCGGCAACCTCTACGAACGCTACACCCGAGGCGGTCCCTGGATGAGCGTCGAGACCTGCGCGATCCATCTGAACAACCTCCTCCTTGATGACCAGCTCGTGGCCGTTGCCGAGCTAAAAGGTATTATAGTTGGCGAGGTCGAGGTTCTGTTCTCCGAGGAGCCCGTTGGTGGAAGGCTCAGGAAAATAGGGCACGTGGACGTTATCGAGGTTCACCCCGACTACAGGGGCAGGGGAATCGGAAGGCTTCTGATGGAGTTCGTTGGGGAGGTCGCTAAGGAGCGGAAGGTCGAGATGCTGACCGTCCAGCCGGATGAGGATGCGGAGGGATTCTACAGAAAGCTCGGCTTTGACGCTGAGCTTTTCACGGGGACAACCGTATGGGTTCCGGCGAGGGGCAGAGGAACCGTGGAGCCTTCGGCGTTCGGCTGGGAGGACGTTAAAAACCTTGAACTGGTTGCTGGCCGATTTCAGAGCTCCTACAGCATGTTCTTCTCGGCCTTTAAGGACAACATCGCCGGGATTCACTATACGATCGAATCCGGCAGGAGCGGCGGCTCGTACTATGCCCTCAAGAGTCTCCCCGGGAGGGAGGGCGCTGCACTCCTTCTCTGGGGCAGGATTTGGGACTTGAAGGCTGTTCTCGGCAGGGCAAAGGTCCTCGGGTTCGAGCGGGTCCTGACACTCCTGCCGGGCGACGTTGAGAGCTTCGGCGCTGAAAAGGTGGGAAAAATTAAGATCCTCGCGAAGGAACTCACCTGAGGAACTCCATGGCAAGGGCGACTTCTATCGCCGTGCCGAGGTGGAGAACCTCTTCATCAACGTCGAACTTGGGGTGGTGGTGCGGGTAGATTATCCCCTTTTCCTCGTTGTATATCCCAAGCGTCAGGAACGCTCCGGGGACTTTCTGGAGGTAGAAGGCGAAGTCCTCGGCGCCCATAGTCGGCTCGACATCGCTGTGCCTCAGCCCGTACTTTTCGGCAACGTTTCTGGCAAAAGCCGCCATGCCCTTATCGTTAACGGTCGGCGGGACGAGCTCCTCTATCGACAGCTCGTAGGAAGCCCCGTGTGCCATGGTGACACCTTCGAATATCTCCTTCATACGCCTCTGAATCAGCTCGCCTATCTCGTGCTTGAAGAATCTTACCGTTCCCTTCATCTGGACTCCCTCTGGAATCACGTTGAAGGCCGTCCCAGCCTGTACAGCAGTGACGCTTACAACGCCAGTCTCAATTGGAGGTACGTTTCTGCTCGCTATGGTCTGGAGTGCGAGTATTGCTTCCGCCGCTATGGGAATTGGATCAACGGTCTGGTGTGGCGATGCCCCGTGGCCGCCCTTACCGATTATCCGTGCCTTGAATATGCCCGCACCGGCCATGAACGGGCCTTCCCTTATCCCTATCACCCCGCTGGGCATGTCGATCCACACGTGGAGGCCGAACACTGCATCCACTCCTTCAAGTGCACCGCCCTCTATCATCTTCACCGCTCCGTTGCCGCCCTCCTCGGCCGGCTGGAAGATTAGCCTCACCCTGCCGTTGAGCTCATCGATATGCTCGGCTATTATCTTCGCCGCCCCGAGGAGCATGGCCGTGTGGGCATCGTGTCCGCAGGCGTGCATCTTTCCGGGAATCCTGGATTTATAGGGAACGTCATTCTCCTCCTGAACTGGCAGGGCGTCCATGTCGGCCCTTAGGGCTATCGTCTTCTTACCCTCGCCGATGTCCGCTATTATCCCGGTTCCGACACGTTTAATGGAGTATCCCCACTCGCGCAGGTGTTCTTCCACTATTCTTGAGGTTCTCTCCTCCTCGTACTTGAGCTCCGGGTGCATGTGGAAGTCCCTTCTCCAGGCTATTATCTCCCCCCTAATCTTCAGGGCTTCTTCGAGCGGGTTCATGGTCTCACCTGGACTTAAAATTGTAAAACCCCCATATTAACTTTTCGATGAGTGTCTTAATGAATGCCACGACTCTTAGGGACTCTCAGAAAACCACTCACTCTTTGCCAGTGCTGGAACTTTGCCTGTGCAAAGTTTCGTCGAGGTTTGTGATTCTTTCGTGGATTGCTGTTTGGAGAGGTTTTCACTTGAATTGGCAGTTCTGTTTGGGATTCTTTTGGCCTACGCGTCTAAAATGGGTTCGGGCTTTTTAGCGCTCCTTCGGAGCGCGTTGACGTCGAACCCGTTGAAGAACGCCCTTTCGACATGAACCCAAAGTACACCCAGCCACTAAAACAAAAAATCCCCTAAGGACTGACCACTCAAAAGGAATCACGACCTTTTGATCAAACTTTTCGCCAGAAAAGTTTCTATGGTGGGCCCGCGGGGATTCGAACCCCGGACCTCCACCTTGTCAGGGTGGCGTCATAACCAGTCTAGACCACGGGCCCAACCCAAGGATGGTGGACCGGCCGGGATTTGAACCCGGGGCCTCCGCCTTGCCAAGGCGGCGCTCATACCAGGCTGAGCTACCGGCCCACACCCAACAGCTCCGCACGGCCCTAAAACCCGGCTCTCATCTCTCTCCGGGCCTACCCGTGCGGGCATTTACCTATCATCGGGTGGGCTTTATAAACTTTACGCTTTGCTCCCTTGCCTCTATGTTCCCCTCCGAGCGTTTTGAAGGTAAGAGCGCCCAACTGACGGCAGGTCTTGTGAACGTTGGTTAGCTGAAGTACATGGAATCCAGGATAAGGTTTATAAGACTCCCCCCCAACCAACCGTGAGGCGAGACCGGTGGGGCGGGAGATAACCGAGGAAAAGCTTCAGAAGTACTTTAAAATCACCGCTGAAGCGCTGGAGACCCTTGAAATAGCTGTTCATGAGAAGAGCCTTTTGAGGGGAGTTGCCCAGGACTTTCTCACCATGGCGAGGAGCTATTTTGAGGACGCCAAATACTACTACGAGAAAGGCGACTATGTAACTGCCTTTGCCGCGCTCAACTATGCCCACGGTTTTATAGACGCAGGTGTAAGGCTGGGAGTCTTTAAGGGAGAGGACGACAGGCTGTTTGCCTTTGGCTGAGGTGGGAGCTATGGGAGACTACGTTGTTGTTTTGGAGGCACCCATTATAGTGAGGGACGTCGAGACGAGCGAGGACGCGATAAACGTCGCGGTGAGCAAGGTCGCAAAGGCGCTCAACAAGGAAAAGCTCGACTTTGTGAGGGTTGAGATAGGCTACTCCCAGTGCCCTGTCTGCGGGGCCCACTTCGAGAGTGCCTTCGTTATAGGTTCTGTCGGCCTGGTTGGGATGTATCTCACGATAAAGGTTTACAACGCTCAAACCATCGAGCACGCTGAGAGAATAGCCAAGGCAGTCATCGGAAAGGCCCTCAAGAAGGTTCCGCTTAAGGTCTATGAGATAAGGGAACTTACAGAGGAGGAAGAGGGCGACGGGGTCGAATTAGACTGACGGCCTTTTTTCTTGATTTTCCTTTAGTGGTGTGTCCAGGTAAACCCCTAGCGCGCCGAGACTGCTGAGAAGGTATCTCAGGCTCCCGGTAATGAGCATCATGAAGGGCGTGCCGAGACCAAGGTATGTGGTGTACCCGACAATGGCTAAGGTCTCAACGACCGAGAGCCCAAGTCCCAGTGTGAAGTATCCCCCGGGGTTGCCCTTCGCCACCCTCCAAATCTCCCCAACGGGAGCTATGTTCCCCGTGAAGTAATAAGCTGGAACTACGAGGGCGAATGCGGGGGAAGCAATGAGGCCTGTTATGAAGCCTCCAAAGGGTCCTAAAAGCGCTATCGGTATTGCAAGTAGTATTAGGACTAGAATCATTACGAAGAAAACCAGTATTTCCGAGGTCACCAGCGCCGGGAGCGAGCGGAGTCCCGATAGAATTGAGTCTGAAATCCTCTTTTCGTTCTCTCTAGGTAACTCGACGGCAAAATCCACCATCGCGTAGCTGAACCACAGGAACGACAGAAATTCGAATATAACAAAGATTACAAAGGTGGGCAGTTCTTCCCGGAGGTTTTTCTTCGCCTCTAGGTACTCGTAGTAGGTGTCCTCGTAGACGCTGAGGCCGTCCACATTAACTGTTTGCTCGTTGGGTCTGTAGTAGTCTTCGTCGCACTTCATCCCATGCGAACCGAAGAAGTCGGGGTCGGCGTTAAAGACGTTGTGGCAGACTATGGCCTCGTTTTCCCTGAGCATTCGCTCCCTGATATGCTTGAGCCTCGAATAGTCCTGAAGGAATCCGTTTATGAGGGGGAACGGCAGTGCATAGGTCACCAGAAGTGCTACGGCTAGCAGGGCGAGAAATTTTCTATTCCTGAGTGTTGCTAATACATCCAGGTTGACGGTTTTCATAGTTACACCGATAGATAGTATTGATGTGGGCCTTTTAAGCTTTTCTTACCTCCCACCAACAAAGCTTTTAAGCACTCACCAATCAACCAACGACATAACCTGTGGAGGTTTTGCCATGACAAAGTTCATCTTCGTCACGGGTGGTGTGGTCAGCGGTCTCGGGAAGGGGATAACGAGCGCATCCCTCGGGATGCTCATGAAGGCTCGCGGTTTCAGAACAACTAACGTTAAGATAGACCCCTACCTCAACTACGACGCCGGAACCATGAACCCCTACCAGCACGGAGAGGTCTTTGTTCTCGATGACGGAGGCGAGGTTGACCTCGACCTCGGCAACTACGAGCGCTTTCTCGATACGAACCTCACCTTTGACCACAACATAACAACGGGTAAGGTCTACTCCGCCGTCATTGAGAAGGAGAGGAAGGGTGAATACCTCGGCGCCACTGTCCAGGTCATTCCCCACATCACCAACGAAATAAAGGAGCGCATAAGGACTATAGCGAAGGACTACGACGTCGTTGTGGTGGAGATAGGCGGGACCGTTGGCGACATAGAGAGCATGCCCTTCCTTGAGGCAGCCCGCCAGATGCAGCTTGAAGAGGGCAGAGATAACGTCGCCTTCGTCCACGTCACCTACGTGCCGAAGCTCAAAGTCGTCGGCGAGCAGAAGACCAAACCTACCCAGCACAGCGTCAAGGAACTGAGAAGCCTTGGAATCCAGCCCGATGCCATAGTGGCCCGCTCCGAGGATCCTCTGGAGGAAAACGCGAGAAGAAAGATAAGCCTCTTCACCAACGTTCCGCCAGAGGCCGTCATAAGTGCCTACGATGTTGAGGACACATACGAGGTTCCGCTCATGCTCGAAAAGGAGGGCCTGGCCAGGTACATCACCAAGAGGCTCGGCCTTCCCGAGAGGGAGCCGGAACTCGATGCATGGCGTGAGATGGTCGAGAGGTACAAGTCCCTTGAGGATACTGTTGAGATTGCCATAGTGGGCAAGTACGTCAAGCTCGCCGACTCTTACCTGAGCATAAAGGAGGCGTTAAAGCATTCCAGCGTTGCCAACGGCGTGAAGGTCAAAATACGCTGGGTGGAGGCCGAAGACCTTGAAAGGCACGGCTTCAAGCTCCTCGAAGGTGTTGACGGCATAATCGTTCCCGGCGGCTTCGGCGCGAGGGGAACGGAGGGCAAGATGATGGCCGCCCGCTACGCGAGGGAAAACGACATACCTTTCCTAGGGATATGCTTCGGCTTCCAGCTCACGGTTGTTGAGTTTGCCCGCAACGTTCTGGGGCTGAAGGGTGCGCACTCCACCGAAATTGACCCCCGGACACCGTATCCGGTTGTTGACCTCATGCCCGAACAGCGCGACCTGGACAGGCTCGGCGGGACGATGAGGCTCGGTGCCTATCCGGTCAGGATAAAACCGGGAACCCTCGCAATGAAACTCTATGGGAAGGAGCTGGTCTACGAGCGCCACAGGCACCGCTGGGAGGTCAACCCGGAGTACATAGAGAAGTTTGAGGAGGCCGGGCTGGTATTCAGCGGAATAGCCGGGGACGACGGTAGGAGGATGGAGATACTTGAACTTCCGGAGAAGAGCTACTTCATCGCTACTCAGTTCCACCCGGAGTTCAAGTCAAGGCCTATGAACCCGGCACCGGTCTTCAGAGGGCTCGTGAAGGCGGCAAAAGAAAAGAAAGGCCTTTAAACATCGATTCCAAGCTCAAGCAACTCCTCGTCAACTTTTTTTAGTTCTTCCATCTTCTGTATTTCCCTGTAAAACGCCACCCCGGCAGTCCATATGAAGAGGTACAGCAGGGCGTCGAAGGGTGCCTGAAGGAACGCCGAGACGTAGAGGGCCATGTTCTCCGGAAGCACCATCCGCGTTACGAAGGCTATTGGACTTGCCACCATCATTATGGCGATAACTCCAACCCCAAGGAGCACTCCGAAACCTATGGTTGAGAGGACGTTCCTGAAGGCCGCTCCAAAGGCCTCAAAGGCCGCCCCAATGCTTCTCCTGTCCACGTAGAACGGGACTGCAAGGGAGGACAGGCCGAGGGCGAAAGCTACACTCGCAAATATCAAAATGATACCCAGTAACACCAAGACCGCTCCAGCGGGAAGGAAAAGGGCCCCAAGCACTATTGGAACGGCGGCAACGCCTATGAAAACCATCATTATAAGGCCGTAGACGAAGTTTATCAAGATAACCCCGGGGAAGTGCTTCAGGCCTTCCATCATAAGACTGCCGAGGGAGTATTCTTCACCGTTCAGATGCATGAATACCCCTTTCGTGATTCCATATTCAAAAATCGCTCCAACGATTAGGGCGATGACGGAATAGATGATAATCCCCTTGAGGAGCTCTATTAGCATGTCCACTTCGTTTCCGTCTATTGGTGTTCCATATTCCTCAATTATGACGTTCCCCTTCTGCATACTCGTTTGATTATACTCGTAGCCGATGTCACCGGGAATTAGGTACGCCCCCAGGGGAGCCATCATGAGGCTCATGAGCAATACAAGCAGGTATAGCCTCTTGTTCCTGATGACGAGTGAGAACGCGTTCGTGAAGGCTTCGATCGCTCCCATACCACCACCTGATGAAGTAATGGGGACAAGGATTTAAAAATTCTTCCAGAAAAGCTTATAAACGAACCCCCCAAAGTGGCGATAGGTTGAGTATTAAGCTCATGAGGTGAGATAAATGGCTATCTGGCAGGGAAGGTCACTCAAGAAGCCTTCAGGCGGAAGGATTATCCTCGCTAGGAAGAAGAGGAAGAGGGAGCTCGGAAGGGAGCCGGCTTTCACCAAGGTCGCTGAGGAGCGGGAGAAGAGGAAGATAATCAGAACCTACGGTGGAAACCGGAAGGTCAGGCTTATCGAGGCCCTCTACGCCAACGTCTTCGAGAACGGCAAGGGCAAGAAGGTCAAAATCATCAGGGTTATTGAGAACCCCGCCAACAGGCAGTACGTCAGGAGAAACATAATCACCAAGGGTGCCATCATAGAGACCGAGGCCGGAAAGGCCATCGTCACCAGCAGGCCCGGCCAGGACGGCGTCGTCAACGCTGTCCTGATAAAAGAAGAGAGCGCCTGAATTCTTTTCTCCTTTTAAATACCATCGTTAGGTACCGTTAACCCTAAAAACTTTACGCTACCGTTAACTTCTCTGGCTTTACGGGGTTTAACGAAGATAAAAGAAGCGTGGGTCAGAGCTCAAACTCCTCCCTGTACTTTCTCAGCTCCTTCTCCATTATTCTCCTCGTCTGCTCCTCGACCATGGGCTTTACGAGCTCTATGACGCGCTCCTTCAGCTCATCCAGACCTTCACCGTTCAGGGCCGAGATTCTGAGGGGTTCGAGCCCCTTGGAGCGGACGAAGGCCTCAACAGTCTTTATTTTCTCCTCGTCCGCTATGTCCACCTTGTTGAGGACGACTATGAACGGAAACTCGCCGAACTCACTGTATATTTCCTCAAACAGATGCATCTGCTCTTCTACTGGGTATCCGCAGTACTCGCTCGGGTCGAAGATGTAGACGATGACCCTTCCGAGGTGCTTTAAAGCCAAGATGGCCTGCCTCTCAACCTCGTTCCTCTCGCTCAGCGGCCTGTCGAGAAGGCCGGGTGTGTCTATAACCTGGTACTTGAGGTAGTGCTCCTCGAACTGGCCGACGTTTATGCCCTTTGTGGTGAAGGGATAGCTCGCAACCTCTGGCTTGGCGTTGGTCAGGGCCCTCAGAAGGGTGCTCTTGCCCACGTTGGGGTGGCCGGCGATGACGACCGTCGGAAGCTCAAGGTCAACGACCGGAAGGTCCTTCAGCACGTTTCTTGCCCGGTTGAGGTATTCAAGGTCGTCCGCTGTGTCCCTTAATATGTCTGCAACGCGGCCGTAGAAGCTCCTCCTGAGCCTGGCTATCTCATTTGGATCCCTTTCATACCTTATCTTTTCAACATAGCGCTGCTCCAGGTTCCTTATCGTCTTTATCGCCCAGTTGACCCTCGCAAGAGAGCGGTGGAACTGATCCCTGTCAACGAGCGTGTCAACCAGCTCCCTGTAGAACGCTGGCAGTTCCGAAACTCCCGGCGTTCTGTCCAGGAGCTTTCTGAGGTTGTCCCTCACAACGTTGGAGACAGTCCTAACCCTGAGCTCCTCCCTCTGTCTCGCCTTGGCCCTCGGGCCACCTTTTGGGGTGAATGCTGAAGCGGCCTTTTCGGCCCTTCTGAATGCCTTGTCAATGAGCTCGTCAGCGGTAAGCACGGTCGGCATTTTTTCGAACGGGTTCTTCATCTCTCCCACCTCTCCTTTTCTCTCGCGGTGCTTAGCTTTTCGGCTGGGTATTTAAAGGTTCGCTAAAGCTCGATGGTCTTGCCCACGTGCAGCGGCTCTATCCTACCACCGAGCCTGCTCTTCAGATATGCGTATGAATCGATGCCCGTTCAGTGGCCGGCGTAGAGCTTTTCGACATCTGTTCTCCCGGCGATTTCATCGAGAGTCTCCTTTTTGGCCCCCTTAAGGTGAAACCCTCCGATGAGGGCTTTAACCGGTTTCCCGCTGACGTCTTCCGCGTGCCACGCTATGTTAAGAACTCCGGAGTGACCGCAGCCCGTTATCACAGCCACACTCTCACCCAGATCCACTATAAGGGCGATGTCGTCCGGAATCGAGTCCATTTGTAGTTTCCCTCTTTCCTCGATGTAGCCCACCGTCCTATCCCACGTGCGCCTGAGTATTTCTCCAGAGCTCCAGAATCCCGGCGCAAATTCGAAAGGCTTTTCCTTGAGAAAGAACTCCGCCCCGAGTTCCTCCAGCTCGCCCCTGCTGAAAGGTATGCCTATCTCTCTCCGCCTTGGCTTCATGGAGATTCTTTTTGTGAACACTCCGGGATGGGCGATGACTTTTTTCTTTTCACAAGCCTCGCCCTTCAGGGCGGGGAGGAGGTCAGCCCTTCATGTTCGACGAGGACGGAAAAGCCATGCGCACCAAGGAGACCTTTTTGAATCCCGAATGGTTTTCGTAGGTTACCGTGAG
The DNA here is from genome assembly GCF_002214545.1 of Thermococcus thioreducens. Lineage (NCBI taxonomy): Archaea > Methanobacteriati > Methanobacteriota > Thermococci > Thermococcales > Thermococcaceae > Thermococcus > Thermococcus thioreducens. The sequence continues at coordinate 729,445 of NZ_CP015105.1, forward strand.
TTTCATCACACCCCCTCGAAAAGTTTATGTTCTTGGGAGTTAAAACCCTTGGTGTGGTTGCCATGGTCAACATCGGTGAATACATAGCTCCCCTGGTTTCGGGCGTTGTCGTGGCGCTCTCATCCTGGCTTCCCACCAGTCCGGAGGGTTATTCAATCATGGGATTTCTGGAAGGTGTAACGCCGGCCTATGTGGACTACCTTGTTCCTGCGTATCTCGGTGTGACGTTTGCTGTGCTGTTTTACTTTAAGGAGAAAATCGCGCTTGGGTCTCAGAGGGCCCTGCGCAGGAGTCTTGACCCGGACGTGAAATATCTTCTATACACCACCCTCTTTACACTCCTTATCGGTTATCCCCTGCTGGTTGGTCTGGGGGTGGTCATCGATCCTAAGGTTTCCGACTTCATCAACGCCCTTCTCGGATTTGCGATCTTTCTGTTCGCTCTCTTCATGGGTCGCTTCCGCCCTCTCCTGGGTGGGGCTAAGGAGAAAATCAAGGAGGACGACGGGGCGACCCTTGTGGACTCCATAGTTTCCGGCCTGCTGCAGGGAGGGACGCTGATGGGCGGCTTTTCAAGGAGCGGATTCGTGTTCTTCGGCCTAGTCGTTACGGGGGTCACCCCCAAGAAGGCCCTTGAACTGAGTTTTCTTATAGCCCCTGTCTATTTCATACTGAAGCTCGCCTTCGTAGGTGGATGGGATCCGGCGCTTCCTGTTCCACTGCTCTTTGCGGCCTTTCTATCGGCATTCGTGACAAGCATAGTTACGATGAAGGGCCTTCTTAGGGCCGTTGAAGTTTTCGGGGAGAGAGTGTTCCTCGCCCTCTTTGGCCTGATACCTGTGTTCGTCTATTTAGTGGGGGTGGTTCTGTGAAGGGCGTAATCCTCGCGGCTGGAAAAGGGGAAAGGCTTCGTCCTCTGACGGATGACAGGCCAAAGGTCATGCTCAAAGTCGCAAACAGACCGATAATTGAGTACGTGCTTGAGAATCTGGATCCCTTTGTGGATGAATTCATAATAATCGTCCGCTATGAAAAGGAAAAGCTGATCGATGGCCTTGGGGACGAGTTCAATGGGAAGCCTATGACATATGTTGACCAGCTCCCTGGCGAAGGCACCGCCAAGGCCATAGAATCAGCCCGGGAGCAGATTGGCGATGAGGAGTTTATAGTCGCCAACGGAGATATATACTTCGAGATAGAGGGAGTGAAGGAGCTCGTTGGAGCGTTCAAGAGGGAAAAGGCAGACGCCGCGCTTCTGGTGAAGGAGTTTGACGATCTGAGTCATTTCGGTAAGGTCGAGGTCAGGGAAAACCTCGTCTCCATGGTGAGGGAGAAGCCGGGCAGTGTTTCCGGCTATGCAAACCTCGGTGTCTATATCTTCAAACCCGACGTCTTTGAGTTCCTTCAAAAAACCCCCCTCAGCAAACGCGGGGAGTATGAGATAACAGACACTATCAACCTCATGATAGGGGACGGAAAACGGGTTGCCTACGCGGTTTATTCCGGCTACTGGAACGACGTTGGCAGGCCGTGGAATCTTCTGGAGCTCAACGAATACCTCCTGAAGAACAAGCTGAAGCACAGCATCAGGGGTATAGTTGAGGAAGGCGCCACGGTAGTTCCACCTGTGGAGATAGGTGAGGGGACCGTCGTAAGGAGCGGGGCGTACCTCATTGGGCCGGTGAAGATAGGAAGAAACTCCCGCATCGGCCCCAACTGCTTCATAAGGCCCTACACAAGCATCGGCGACAACTGCCATATAGGCAACGCTGTGGAGGTCAAGAACTCGATAATAATGGACAACAGCAACGCTCCCCACCTAAACTACGTCGGCGACTCAATAATCGGGGAGAACACAAACCTCGGTGCCGGCACCATCACGGCAAACCTGAGACACGACAAGGGCACCATAAAGGTCGAGGTCAAAGGAAAACTTGAGGACTCCGGGAGGAGGAAGCTCGGAGCCATAATCGGCCACAACGTCAAGGTCGGCATAAACGTGAGCATATATCCCGGAAGGAAGATAGGGAGCAACTCGTTTGTTGGGCCTGGGGTGATAGTCGATAGAAACGTTCCCAGCGGGAGTCTCGTGGTCATGAAACAGGAGAAGGCGGTGATGAAAAGATGAATCTGGAAGCCGCCGTCCCCTATGTTAATTTTTTCTCTAGGTGGGTTCTGTTCATCGCCGTTGCGTACAAGGCTTATCAGACCCGCGACAAGGGCTGGGTTCTTCTGAGCACGGCGTTCTTCATAAACGCTCTGGACGTTGAGAGCTATATATTCAGGCCCCTCGGAATTCACATGGCCCATGAGGCGTACAGGGTTGCCTCGCAGATACCGAACTTCTTTATAGCGACCCTTCTCCTCTGGGGGGCCATCCACCTCAAATACGCTACGAGCAAGCTCAAGCATGTCGTCTTAATCTCGGTGTTTCTGGCCGCTTCGTACGTATGGCTGTTCCTGCTGGCGGCCAACGTTTTCAATGACAACTTTGTGGTGGAAACGGTATTTCCGGCTTTTGCCTACAGCTTTGCCCTCATATACTTCAGCAGGATCTTGATTGAGAAGGAGATATCAACCCGCAGTATAGATTCGCTTTTCCCGTGGGGACTGATACTTCTGGGTCTCCTCAACTTTACATATCCAGTAGTCAGGAACGTTGAGTGGCTGGCCCCAAGCGCCTTTTTCCTTGGTGCTGTTTTCAGACTTGTTGCCGCGGTTGGCGCGTTTAAGTTCGTCTTCATACCGTTTCCCCCGGCAGAAACCCAACCTCCATCTTCCAAGACACCTCATCCGGGGGCTTTTGTATACCCCTCCAAAGAGAAGGTCTCGGAGAAGTTTGGAAATATCAAAGCACTCCCAAACCTGATTGTGATAACCCGGGAGGAGCTTGACAGTATCAGGGGAAAACTTCATCCGAGCGCTCTGGTGTTCTGGGTTACGAGGGTGATTGAGGGGGAGATACATAAGTTCCCCGAAATATACGCGATAAGCCCAACCAAGATCGACATACTGACCGACCTGATAGCCAAGGCAGTAGAAAGCGGCTACCGCGTCCTGTACATAGACGCCGTGGAGTACTTGATAATAGAGAACGGCTTTGAAAACACCCTGAAGTTCCTTCTAAATGTAAAGGATCGCCTGCTGGTAGCGAACGGGACTATAATACTGGTGGTGGATCCAGAGGCCTTGGATCCCCTGCAGAGAAGAATTTTAGAAAGAGAATTTCCGGGGGAGTAATCCCCTCATTCCAGTCCCATCTTTTCCAGGAAGCGCTTGTAGTAGTGGGTGTCCTTCTCAAGCTCGGCCTTCTGAAGGAGCTGTCTTTCGATCGCCCTGAGGGCGTCATGGACGGCCTGTATTGCACCCCAGGTTTCACCCGTCGCTATGAACACTCCCCTGTCGGTGACAACGCGCATCCTGGCCTGGTAGAGGTGAACTCCCCTGAAGCGCTCGTTAAAGCGCCTGATGTAGAGGTAGATTATGCCCTCCTGCCCGAGGAGGTCCTCGTAGCCGTCAACGAAGCGCCTTACGTCCTCTATTATTCTCTCCCTGGTAAAGTCGCTGAGTACTGAGGCGTCACCGCCCAGCTGTAGGTAGAAGCGAACCTCCTTCTCGACCATCCTTGATATGGGCAGCAGCATGTCTTTGACCGTGAGAACGCCCTTAACCCTGTTGTTCTCGTCGACGATTATCAGGCCGTCAATGTCGTTCTCTATCATCGTGGCGATGGCCTCTCTGAGCTTGGCGTCGGGGGATATTGTTATGACCCCCCTTATCATGACGTCGCGGAGCTGCATGCTGAACGGGGGTATCTTTTCTCCCGCAACCTCACCGTACTGGGCCCTGAAGCGGGGCTTGATGAACCTTATGATGAGGTCGTGGAGCGTGACAAGGCCTTCGAGCTTGCCCTCCTCGTTGACTATCGGTATCCTTGATATCGCATGGTCGCGCATCGTTGCAAGTGCCTTTGCTACGGTATCGTCGGGCCTGAGGGTTATGACGTCCTTGGTCATGACCTCTTCGACCTTCCTCTTTCCGAACTCCCCTCCTGCTACCCTCTTGAGCAGTTCTATATCGCTTATGACTCCAATGATTTCAGCCTTGCTCTCCCCAACCGGGAGGGAGCGCAGGTCAACCTCAATCATGAGCTTGGCGGCCTTGCTAAGGTCCTCATCCGGCTTGATCACCGGGGCGGTCTTGTAGACGTCCCTAACCTTGGCCTTGGTTGGGTCCCACTTGAGGTGGGAGCGTACTATAAGGTCCTGGGTCAGGACTCCTTTGTACAGGTTTCCGTCGAAGACCAGAATAAGGTCGGGGTCTTCCTTCTCAAAGATTCCGATCGCCTCAGAAAGCGGGGCGTCGATGTCTATTTTCTGGAACCTGTCGGTCATAACCTCCTGAACAAGAATACCGACCATTTCTGCCACCTCCTTTCACTTATTATTAGGGCGGCCGAGAATTTAAACCTTTGCAACCGGGAGATTTTTAGTTAATTCGAGTTAATAAATTTTTCGCGGAAAGATTTATAAGACCCCACCGAGAACTCCCAACCGCGCCGGGGTAGCCTAGCCTGGGAAGGCGCGGGACTCGAGATCCCGTGGGCGTCCGCCCACCAGGGTTCAAATCCCTGCCCCGGCGCCAACTGCCGGGCCCGTGAGGGGTTCATCCCTTCCCGTCAATTCTAACAGTAATTCCCGTCTGTCTTGAAGCCATTGAGCAGAAAAGAAAAGAGATTCAGGTCGTTATATACACCCCGTCCTTTTCCACTATAACCGTGTGCTCGAACTGGCTCACCAGACCGCCGCGGACTTCCCTGAGTATCTGGTAGCTGTACACGGCACCAGCCCTGTCCAGCTGGGCCAGGGCCAGTTTGAGCTGTCCCTCTGGCATGAACCCCTGTAGCCAGCGGTAGGCAAAGGGGAGCCCGTTGTACTCCTTCTTTATGTGCATGAGAAGCCTCCTGGCCTGTGCCATCCGTACCGGCCTGTCGCGGATGTGCATGAATATAAGCGCAGGGGGGACCTCGATAACCTGTCCGGCACCGGTGGTTGCGAAGGGCTCTATTGCAATGACGTCCCCCTCCCTGAGGACGTAGGTGTCTGCAGGGCGGTAGATGTTTGGTATGCTTATGCCGGAGTGAAGCTTGTAGCGCTCTATCTTGTGGCCGCTGAGGTTGACTATCGGGTTGAAGCCGTAGCCCCGTATTGTTTCCTCTATGGCCTTCCCAATCTCGCTGATTTTGACGCCCGCGCGTATCACGCTGATGGCGTTTTCGAGGGCTTCCTTTGATGCCGCCATTAAGTCGTCTTCCTCCATACCAACCCTGAACGTTACTGCCGTGTCTGCTATGTACCCATCAACGTGGACACCTATGTCCACCTTGAGGTAGTCTCCCTCTTTAAGTACGGTGTTATCACCTTTGTATGGGGTGTAGTGGGCCGCGATTTCGTTTATTGAGAGATTACAGGGGAAGGCAGGTTTTCCCCCAAGTTCCACTATGCGCCTTTCCACGAACTCAGCAATATCGTAGAGCTTTACTCCGGGTTTTATCATGTCTGAGACTTCTTTCTTTACCCGCCTTGCTATCTCTCCCGCCTTTATGAGAGCATCTCTCTCCTCCACTTTTTATCACCGGGATAAAAAGGCCACATATCCCCTTAAACCTTTCCACTCCGGGAAAAACCTTTTATTTAATGCAGACCCTACCTCTACGGTGGGCCCATGCTAGAGCTCAGGAAGTACATTAACATCTCAGATGACATCTTCGTGGTTAAGAATCTCATCGGGGCGATCCTTCAGGGTGTGGGACTGGCATACCTCTTTCCGGTGTTGCTCGCATGGTTCTACCCCGATGAAATAAGGTACGTCGTTTACTTTGCCCTCCCCGGAGTCTTCTCGATACTCCTGGGGGCATGGCTGGCGAGGCACATGGGGAAGGTTGAGGACGTTAATCTTAGGCAGGCTATGGTCTCTGCCGCCTTTACGTGGCTCTTTGCTTCACTAATCAGCGTTATACCCTTCATTTACATAGCCAAGATGTCCTTCGTGGACTCATACTTCGAGAGCATGAGCGCCTGGACAGGAACGGGCCTTACTATGATGAGCAACTTGGAGAGCTACCCCCACATAATCCTCTTCTGGCGTTCCTGGATGCAGTGGCTCGGTGGTATAGGCATTGTGCTCGTCGCGTTGACGGTTCTCATCCGCCCTGGTGTTGCCGCCGCAAGGCTCTACCGTGCCGAGGCACGGAGCGAGAGGATAGTTCCCAACCTTGTCAACACATCGAAGGTCATCTTCCAGATATACCTGGTTCTCACGCTGGTTGGCGTATACCTCTACTACATCAACGGCATGCCGCTCTTCGATGCGGTAATACACTCCATGACCGGTCTTGGCACGGGTGGTATGAGCAGTCACGACCTGAGCATTGGATTCTTCAACAGCACATCGATAGAGACAGTTACGATATTCCTCATGATAATGGGTGCCGTAAACTTCACGGTTCACTACCGCCTCTTCAAGGACAGGCATCTCAAGCCCTTCTTCGAGGACGTTCAGGTTAGGTACATGTTCATCTTTCTGCTCCCGGCGATAGCGGTTATAGCCCTCAGTCTAACCCAGGTCGGAGATACCATAGGTGATGCCCTGAGACAGGCGGTTTTCCACTCGGTTTCGGCTATAACATGTACCGGATTTGGAATCGCAGACCTGAGCAAGTACCCCGAGCTGGGCAAGTTCATCCTGGGAATTCTCATGGTGATAGGCGGCGGTGCCGGAAGTACTGCGGGCGGTATAAAGCTCATACGTGTCATACTGATGTACGAGAGCCTGAAGTGGACCCTCCAGAGCGCCATACTGCCAAAGGGTGCCGTCATCAAGAGAAAGGTGGGCAACTATATATTCAGCGAGGAGGACATCCAGGAGGTCATGAGCTTCACCATGACATACTTTGCGTTCCTGCTCATAGGCACCGTCTACACAATGCTCCGCATTGGGACAAGCCTCACAGATTCTTTCTTTGAGGTCGCATCTGCCCAGGGCAACGTTGGGCTCAGCGTAGGCATAACTTCTCCGGCACTGCCGGTTGACATGAAGATACTTCTGATACTCCACATGTGGATAGGGAGGCTGGAGATATTCTCGACCCTGGTCTTCATAATAAGCGTGTTCTTCCTGGCCCCGAGGATGGTGAGCAGGAGATGAACGTCATCACCGTGGAGAACCTCAGCTTCAGGTACAGGAGGGCCGCTGAATACTCACTGAGGGATGTCAGCTTTGAGGCCAGGAAAGGAGAGCTGTTGGGGGTAATCGGGCCGAGCGGAAGTGGAAAATCGACCCTCTGTCTGACCCTCAACGGCATCATTCCCCGGTCTATAAAGGGGGAGTTCTCGGGTGATGTGGTGATAAGGGATCCAAGGACGGGTGAGGAGTACAACACGAGGGAAACACCCGTCTCAAGACTTTCTACGGTAATTGGCCTTGTTCTTCAGAATCCGGAGAGCCAGCTCTTCAACATGACGGTCGAGGAGGAGATAGCCTTTGGGCTCGAAAACCTCGGGCTGGAAAGGAACGAGATACTGAGGCGTCTCCGCTGGGTGCTGGAGGTAACCGGACTGAGGGGTCTTGAGCGAGAATTTCCGCCCAACCTCAGCGGCGGCCAGCAGCAGAGGCTTGCCATAGCTTCCGTCCTGGCCATGGAGCCTGCGGTTCTGGTTCTTGATGAGCCGACGTCCCAGCTGGATCCCGTCGGGAGAAGAGAGGTTCTGGGATTGATATCCCTTCTCCGGAAGGAGCACGGCATGACGGTGATCCTAGTCGAGCATCACACGGACTACATACTCCGCTTTGCCGACAGGGTTCTCGTTATGGACGGTGGGCATGTGATAATGGAGGGCACCCCAAGGGAGCTTGCGGAGGAGGTCGAAACTCTGAAGAAACTCGGGATAAAACTGCCCCCAAGCCTTGAGATCTCCCACGAGCTTAGGAAGAGGGGGGTTATCAAAGCTCCTGCCCTTACTGAGGAGGAGCTTCTCTCTTGGACAGGACATCCTTGAGACTGAGCGACTGCCCGAGTAGGGAGTGTTTGAGGTCGTAGAGTTTGAGCATGACTTCAAACCTTGCCTCGGGATCCTCTATATCCTCTGCGGTCTTGAATGCCGCCTCCAGTATTCTGAGGGCTTCCTCCCTGTTTCTATCTCCCTCAATCTCGGCCAGGTAGTACAGAGCCATCGCCCTGTGGAATGCGCTTGAGATGTGTTCGGTTATGAGCCTGGCCTTTTCAACGTCTCCCGCACGGTAGAACATCTCGGCCAGATGAACCAGCACAACGTCCAGCTTTTCAGGTTCGCGGACCATCTTCATGGCGTAGCCGGCTTTTCTGAGGAGACCTGAGTTTATGAGCTCCATCAGGATGTCCCTGATTATGTCGGCGCTGTCTCTGGCGAGGTTTATTGCGGTTCTCAGGGCAATATCCCCGTTGAGCTCATCGTTGAGAAGATAGAACAGAACAGCCAGATCCCCCAGGAGCAGCGCCCTGTAACGTGGATTGAGGAGCGAGTTAACAGTTGGTATAAGTTCCTTTACCCTCTCAGTCATCCGTCCCAGATCGTCCAGTTCTCCCTCTTCCCTGGCTTTCCTGAGTCTCTCAAGTATTGAGCGCAGGAGCATCCTCAGGGCGAGGAAGAGGTTGGACTCACTCTCAAGTTCTCCTGTGAGTTCAATAGCCCTATCTATCTCACCCATTCTGAGGGCATCTTCAATTTCCTCAAGCACATCAAGCTCCGATTTTTTCTTCCTTTCACTCAGGGATTTGAAGAACTCATCCAGCTTCCCCATGGTTCACCTCCTTTTGGAGCATCAGTTCCAGATACGAGCGCCTCTCGAACTTTTTAACCCCCAGGGACTCCAAAATCTCCCTGAGTATCCTCACGGTCTCTTCCACTACCTCCTCTCCCTCGGCCAGTGCCTCGATCTCTATGAACTTGCCGAGGCCGTTGACTTCATCAAGGCCTATTATGATGCCCTTGTCCACGTAGTACTTTTCCCGGGTCTTCTCTATTGTGAGAACCTCCTCAAAGCCTAGGCTCTCCAGAATTTCAAGGTGCTTATCCGGGTCACTTATCGGAACCTCTATCTCCTTCCTGGTCTTCGAGTTCCTGTCTATTTTTGGCCCCTTGTACGTTAGAAAGGCCTCAAAATGTCCGTTGAAGCGCCTTATCCTTATCCTCAGCGCCTCGTCCGTTTCGGCAAAGTCCCGACAGGGGTGGCGAAAGTACGTGTCTTCATGGTACTCGGTTCTTATCAGCTTAAATCTTTCCCGAACCCTTTCGAAGACCCCGTCGTCTGCGTATCCCTTAACCTCGATCTCTATCATGGTTCCTCCCCCAGGTTTTTTCCAAGCCTTTTCAGACAGGTGGGGCAGTAAAGGGCGTCTTTAATGTCGGTGTCAATGATAGAGTTTGAGAAGTGCATTACGCACCTCTTGTTCGGGCAGTGGGGTAGGCCAAAGACGTGACCCAGCTCGTGCATCGATTCCTTGATCGTCCGCTCTATGTAGAGCTCCTTGTCCGGCGCCTCTCCATAGAACTCCGGCCTCAGTCTGAACGTTGAGACGATAGCTGTTCTGAGTCCTGCGTGGGCGAGGCCGAAGATGAAGTTCAGGCCCTCCTCATACAGGTCAAGCCGGGTTATCCCCAGCACGGCACGCGCCCTTTCCTTTTTACCGATATCACGGAGCACCGAAAGGAAAGCCCTTCCAATGTACTGGCGTCTCAGGGGGTTATACGCTCCCAGGAATTCTTCTTCAGGAAGGACATCGGCCCTCTCGATGGAAAAACCGAACCTTGAGTAGTATGAATCAACAAACCTGGTGACTGCCCCCAGAATATATTCCTCAACGGCCCCTATCGGCGTCAGGAGTATCGTCCGAGTAAGTGGTGGGAAGTCCTCTTTCAGTCCGGTGTTCACGCCCCACATCAGTATCTAATTCGTGGCAGAGGTGATAAACCTTTCCCGGGAAGAAAGAGGAGGAAAAATCTTACAGAGTGAGGTCGCTCACGGAGTGAGATCCATCTCCCGGAGCTCCTCAAGGAAGTGCTTGGCAAGCTTAACCGTCATGTCGATGTCCCTGAGGTCGGCCGTCTCGACCTGGCTGTGCATGTAGCGTATGGGGATGCTGAGAACTGCCGTGGCAACGCCCTCGCGGTTGATCTGCATGATGTTGGCGTCGGTCCCCGTCGGCCTCGGGGAGGCCTCAACCTGGAGTGGAATCTCGTACTTCTTGGCGACCTCGTCGGCAAAGGCACGAACCTTCGGGTTTATATTCGGGCCAACGTCCATAACCGGCCCGCCGCCAAGCTTCGGAACTATTTTGCCCTTGTCTCCAACTTGCTTGGCGAAGGTGACGTCCATTGCTATGCCTATTTCCGGGTTGATCGCATAGCTGGCAACGCGCGCCCCTCTCAGTCCAACTTCTTCCTGGACGGAAGCGACGAAGTATATGTCCGCTTCATGGTTCTCGACGGCTCTGGCCGTTTCTATCATGGCGTAAAGGCAGACACGGTCGTCGAGATACGGCGTGGCAATCCTGTTCTCGTTGAGCCGGACGAAGGCAGGGGCAAACTCGCCGATGGTCCCGACCTTGAAGCCCATCTCCTCGGCTTCCTCTTTGCTGTCGGCCCCAACGTCCACAACGATGGTGTCCCAGTCAGCGGCCTTCTTCCTGTCCTCCGGCTTCTGGAGATGAGGCGGTATGTGGCCGACCACTCCATAACGCTCGCCTTTCTCGGTGAAGAACCTTATCCTCTGGGCGACGAGAGTCCTTGGGTCAACCCCGCCGACGCGGACGATGTGGAGGTAGCCCTCCTTATCGATGTGGTTCACCATAACGCCTATCTTGTCCATGTGCGCCGCCACCATAACTTTCGGGCCGTTTCCCTTCTTGTGGGCGATGACGTTGCCGAGCCTGTCGACGTAAATCTCGTCGACGTAATCCCTCAGGGCCTCAATGACAACGTCCCTTATTCCAAGAAACTCATACCCAGAAACTCCGGGGGCCTCAACGACCTTCTTAAGCAGTTCCATGTCCACCATGGCTTTCGCCTCCTTTAGATTACCATCTGAATGTGTTCGCCCGTGTTAATAAGGTTTGCGAAAGAAAAAGATCGGGGGACTCAGCCCAGGATGACCTGCAGGTAGGCCTCCTCCTCGGGCTCAAGGTGCTCTATCTCCCACACAATGAGCCCGTCCTTGATCTCCGCCCTCCCCTTGGTGGCCTTGACCTCTATTGCGTTGACGCCCTTCTCGAACCTGAACCCCTCCATGCCCCTGAGCTTCGGAGCCCTAACTTTGACGAAGTAATACCTGTCCAGCATCTCCTCCTGGATTATCGGCCTGAAGAAGGCGGCGTACGAGGTTCCAGCCAGCAGAACCCCTGCTATCAGCAGTATCGCCGCCAGCGGTCCGTGGTTCTTTGGGGGCTTCGCCGGAGTCGTCGTTGTGGCGGCCGGTGGAGTGGTGGTAGTCGTTGGGGTCGGTGTTGGCTTGGCCGGCGGGGCAACTTTCACACTGGTCTCCCCTCCCATGTACCTGCTGCTCTCCGCGCGGAGCATTATGGTTCCGTAACCCGTTTTTTTCAGGTCTATCTCTGCGATACCGGATGAGTTCGTTGCCGAGTAGTCCTTTCCGAGGGGCCCTGAAGCGGTGACGGTTATGTTAGGAACCGGCTTTCCGGTCGAGTCCACCACCCTCACAAGGAGGGTCTCGTTTTCCTGGGTGGCGCTCAAAAAGAGCTTTCTGACCTCGACGAAGGTCTTCACCACCTTTCCATCGAGATTCAGAACGACTTCGTATGTTCCCGGCTTTTCCACAAGGTATGAGACCGTTCCACCATCGTCTGTTTTGAAGGGGATTCCGTTTATCTTAACGGAGATGTCCGGCACTCCCTGGCCGTTTTCGTCGTAAACGTGGACGTATATTGCCCCATCCTTGAAGTACGCATCGTACCTCAGATTTCTCTGATAAACGCGGAACGTTGCCCTCTTGCTCTTGAACCTTCCGCTGAAGTTGGCCCAGAAGTACACCGAGTAGTCCCCGACTCTGGGAGTCGTTAGCTTCAGCTCCTTAACCCAGCTCTCTCCGGGTCTGAGATATATGGTCGTGGTAAACGTCTCCAGAACGGTTCCATCGCGTGAGAGGGTGTACCCGAGTCTGCCTATGATGACCCCGTTTGCCTGGGACGTTATCTTAAGCAGTGCCGTAACGTTGCTGCCGTAGGTATACTCGTCGTTGACGTCTATCCTCAGGGTGTAGTCCACCAGAGTCTTCACGCTGATCGTTATCCTGGCCTCCGAGTAGCTTGAACCCGCTCTGGCCACGATGGTCAAGTTGTACCTTCCCGGGTCGAGGTTGAGGAGTTTGACGGATATTGTATCCTGAATTGTGCCATTCGGTTCAATGGGCTCCCTGATAACCTTGCTCCCGTAGAGAAAGCCCTCTGCAGGGCCGGTGACGTACACTGTGACGTTTGATACAGTCTGGTTTCCCAGATTCCTGAGCTGGAAGGGAATTATTATGGTATCTCCCGGGACACCTGTGAAGTCATCGTTGAGCGGGACGATTACAAGAGGCGACTGGGCGCTCACCCTCGGGAGAAAAATCGGGATCAGCAGGATTATCAGCAGTATGGCCTTAAACTTCACCCTTTACCACCCCTTCGAGGGACCTCTGCCTCCCGATAACTTCGTCAAAGGTAAGGTAGTTCTTTGTTTGCAGGCTAACCTTATAGTTTTTGCCGCTCTTTTTAAGGCTCTCAGGGAGGAAGAAGCGCCAGCCGTTGTTTATGAACTTGACCGCGATAACTGGCTTTGCGCCGAACCTTTCTGCAAATGAGACGAGCTTCTCGTAATCCTCGTTGCTGAAATACAGCCTCTCTTCCCTGGTACTTTTGACCTCTATGCAGAGGTGGATCTTTCCGTTGCCGGCAATTATATCAACTTTCTTGCTCCCGGCGGAGCGCACCACCGCGAAACCAGCCTTTTCGAGCATCTTTATAAGCTCTCTTTCCGCGCCTGCACCCCTTCTGTACTTCATTGCACTCCCTCATCCTATATTGCCCGGTTAGGTTTATAAGCTATGTCGAGGAGTTAAGGCCGGTGATTGACATGGCGATTTACGAGTTGGCCGGAAAGAAGCCTAAAATTCACGAGACCGCTTTCATCGATGAGACCGCCTCGGTCATAGGCGATGTGGTTCTTGAGGCGAAGACGAGCGTCTGGCCTTCAGCTGTTCTGAGGGGTGACATAGAGAGAATCCATGTAGGCGAAGGCTCCAACATCCAGGACAACGTCAGCATACACACCTCCCACGGACAGCCCACGATAATAGGGAAGTACGTCACCATCGGCCACAATGCAGTGGTTCACGGTGCGGAGATAGGCGACTACACCATCATAGGCATGGGTGCCGTCATACTTGACGGAGCTAAGATAGGCAAGCACGTCGTCATCGGCGCCGGCGCTCTCGTGCCGCCCGGCAAGGAGATACCCGACTACAGCCTGGTCGTCGGAGTTCCGGGTAAGGTGGTCAGGCAGCTCAGCGAGGAAGAAATCGAGTGGACAAAGAAGAACGCTGAGATTTACATCGAGCTTGCCGAGATGCACATCTCAGGCAGGAAGAAGATTGAGTGATGGTCATGATTTCCCGCCTCCTCTCCCACGTTCCCCACATTTTATTCAAGCCCGTCTATGACCTCTACGAAAGCTACCTTCTGGACAGGGTTAAGTCCGGGAGAATCCCGAAGCACGTGGCCATAATAATGGACGGAAACAGGAGATGGGCGCGGAAGCTGGAGAAGCCCCCGTGGTACGGCCACCTCTTCGGCTCCCGAAAGCTTGAGGAGATACTCGAGTGGTGCCGTGATCTCGGCATAAGGACGCTCACGGTTTACGCCTTCTCCACCGAGAACTTCAAGAGAACTCCCGAGGAGGTAAACGCCCTCATGAACCTCTTCGAGGAGAAGTTCAAAGAGCTCGTGGAGGATGAAAGGGTTCACAAGTACGGAATCCGGGTGAACGTCCTTGGGAGGAAGGAACTCTTACCTGAGAACGTCAGGAGAGCCGCGGAGGAGGCGGAGAAGGCCACGCGGAAGTACGGCAACTACACCCTCAACATAGCCCTCGCCTACGGGGGGAGGAGCGAGATAGCCGATGCTGTGAGGGACATCGTGAGGGACGCTCTGGCAGGAAAAATAAAGCCCGAGGACGTTGACGAGGAGCTCATAAAGGAGTACCTGTACTACCCCAACATGCCCGACCCGGACATAGTCATAAGAACCGGTGGGGAGGAGAGGATAAGCAACTTCCTCCTGTACCAAATCGCCTACAGCGAGCTCTTCTTTGTTGACGTTTACTTCCCCGAGTTCAGGAAGATAGACTTCCTCAGAATCATCCGCGAGTACCAGAAGAGGCAGAGGCGCTTCGGGAGGTAGCGCTTCTCCATCGTCCGCTTCCCACCCCGAACGACCCTTTTTAAAATTTTCCGCTAAAGCTTATTAACGTTGGGCACGATTTCCTCACGGTGGTGATTAATGGCCTACGGTGAGCTGAGTCCGAGGATCAAGAAGGTCTATGCCCAAGTGAGATACCTGGATGACTATCACTGGGAGATAAACGGTGAGAGGATCATCGGGGTTCACAAGAAGAGCAACGTCAGGGTTACAATAGAGGTCGCCGACAACAGGGAGCACGCTGAGAAGATGGCCGAAAAGGGGGCCAAGGGGATAAGGATAATAGCCATACCAGACAAGAGCGTCTTTTTCGTCCACAACGGGGTCTTCATACTCACATACCGCTACCTCAAGGCGACCCTGGCTGATATCAACGACCACATGGTCTGGAGCGGGTTCAAGGTAATCGAGGACGGTGAGGGTTTAATCCAGGAGGACTTCTACGAGTATCTCGGCGGGGCCCTCATCAACCACATCAAGAACAACATGCTCGCCGGCCAGGACTACGTATTCTGGCAGTTCTACAAGTGCAGGGAATGCGGAAAGTACGTTGACGTCGAGAGCCTTGAGAGGCACCTCAAGGGGCACGGGATAAAACACCACGAGCAGAGTGAAGAGCGCTACGAGGTCTTTGAAATAAACTTCAGGGACGGCAAAATCTACGACAAGTACGGTAAGGAGGTGCCCCTTAAGGAGTTCAGCGAGGAGGCAAAGGACTTCCTCGACGAGATAATGGCGGGTATGGCGGGGACGTGATGTAATTTACAGTGTTCTTCCCCTCAACCCCATGGGGGGAAGGCGGATGGAGATGAACGTCATCGACCTCTTTCGGGAGGAATACCTCCCGGGTTCCACCGTCAGCATTATCTACGACGCCTATTCTTCCGCTTGGAGGATACCCCTCCTTCTCCTCAGGCACGCGGTTGAGAACGGCCGCGTCGGTATAATATCCAACTACTTGGGCCCCATCAGGTCGTTCATAAGGAAAGCGAGCACAGTTGGCTTTGATATGGAAACAGCCCTTCAGAAGGGTGATGTGGCTGTTATAGACCTCTTTGGAACTAGATATGGCTCAAGGGAGTCGATTTCAAACGTCTTTTATCTGGACAAAGTCGAGCCTGAGACCCTCAATCCGAAGATAGACCGCATATACAACACCCACCTGAAGAGCCTCATTCAAGACCGACCGGTTTTCCGTCTGGTTTATACCCTCGATGGAGTCTCTCTGCTCCTCGGGGAGGACAATACCCTGAAGCTTCTCAACCAGACCCTCGCATCCAGAACCCGCCAGCTTCCAGACTCCATACTGGTGCTGGCCCTCAACAGGGACGTTGTCTCGACCCGGTTTGTGGCGTGGGTTTCGGGGATAAGCGATTATGTGATCCTTGCCAAATCCTGGCTTGAAGAAACGGGGCTTAAAGAAGCACTGTATCTGATATCCGCACCTTACGAGGACTTTGAACCGGAGATGTACTCGTTCCGCGTTACAAAGAGAAAGGGGATGGAAAAGCTGAGGGTAAGAAAAATCAGCCCCTGAACTTGGGCCTCTTTGATAGGAGGAGCGGCAGGGGCCTTGGCTTGTACGGAAAGCCTTCGGTCTGGCTCCTTATCTCCCTTATCAGGTCTTCGAGCTGCATTTCTGTCTGCCTTCCGTCGCTTCTTCTTCTGACAGTTATCGTGTTCTGCTCCTTCTCGTTCCTGCCCACAACTATGACGTAGGGTATCCACTCCTTTTCCGCCTTCCTTATCTTCTTGTTGAGCCTGTCCCCGGTGTCGTCGACGTCAACGCGGATCTTGGCGCCTTCGAGCTTTCCTGCAACATAGAGCGCGTAGTCAAGAACCTCGTCGCTGACTGGAATTACGCGAACCTGTATCGGGCTGAGCCAGAGGGGGAGCATTGGCTTTACTCCCTTGGCCTGTAGCTTTGCCTGCTTCTCAAGGATTGCATACATGACCCTCTCGATTGCTCCGCTCGGGGAGCAGTGGAGTATGAGCGGGTGCCTCTCCTTCCCCTCCTCGTCGTAGTAGGTTATTCCAAAGCGCTCTGCATTCTCGACGTCGATCTGGACGGTGCTCAGCGCGGCCGCCTTGTCGAGGTTGTCCACGAAGTTGAACTCGAACTTGAGTATGAAGTAGAAGAACCTCTGATCCCACATTTCTATGAGAACCGGTTTGCCGATTATCCTCGCCAGCTCAACGACGAAGTCCCTGTTGCCCTCCCAGAAGTCCTTGGTGAAGCGTATTGCCACCTCGTAATCTTCGGGCGTTAAACCAACGCCGCGGAGAACCTCCATGCTGAGCTTGTACTGCTTCTTGAACTCGGCCATGGCCTGCTGGAGGTCTTTGGCGACAGTGTGCATATCGGGCATCGTGAATGCCCTAAGCCTTCTCAGACCCGAAAGCTCACCGCTCTTCTCGCGCCTGAAGGAGTATCTCGTAAGCTCGTACATCCTGAGCGGCAAGTGCCTGTAGCTTATCGTGGCGTCCTTCTTTATGAGGAACTGGCCGAAGCAGGCTGCAAACCTGAGGAAGAACTTCTTGTCTCCGCTCTTGACGACGTACTGCCTAGCAGGGAAGCGGTTGAGGTATTTCTCAAGCGCCGGGTGCTCGAAGTCGTACATAATCGGCGTCTCGACCTCCATGGCTCCGTACTCGACGACCTTCTCGGTGACGTACTGCTCAAGCAGTCCCTTGATGAGCCTGCCCTTTGGGTAATAGCGGAGGTTTCCGGGGTCGCTTCCGGGCTCGTAGTCGACCAGCTCGTGGTCGAGCATTATCCTGACGTGGGGAGGCTCCCTGTCGGCTATCCTGCTTTTGCTTATCTCGTAGTTGGCGAACTTCCTGAGGTTCTCGTGGCCGGTGAAGTCGAACTTGTCGACATCAATCAGCTCGCCCTCTGGGGTGAGTATGTACCAGTAGCTTACGAGCTCCTCCTCTTTCTTCAGGGCCTCAGGAACCTCTTCGGCCTTTACCTCTCCCGTTGGAACTATCGTCCTGCTGAGCTCCGCCAGCGGGTGTCCCTTGCAGCTCAGCTTGAATGCCTTGTAGTAGCCGAAGGGGGCGCGCTTGACCTCGAAGCCCTCGTCCCTGAGGCGCTCCTCAAGCTTCCTGAGGACGTCAAGGGCCACATCCGGCTTTGCAAGCTCGCTGCTGAGGTGCGCAAAGGGATACACAAAGACCCTGTTGGCCTTAACCTGGCCGGCAACATCCTTAATCTCGGTGAGAGCCTTCTCAACGACTTCTTCCGGGTTGGTCTCATCGACCTTTTCAACGCTTATGAATACAGCCAGAACCTCGTCGAGTCTGCCCTTCTTCTGCTCCTCACTTATCGGCTCGGGATTCTTAAGGGCCCTGTCTTTTACCTCGTATTCCAAATAGTCGCTGTGTATCAGAAGCATTCTCATCCTTAACCACCACCATAGGCTCAATTGGAATTACTAAAACTTTTCCCTTCGGATTTATAAATCCTCCCCAGATGGCAAAGGCTTAAAAAATCCGGGCTGGAACTTTCATGGAGGTGGAAGAATGGATGAAAAGAAAGGTGTAAAAAACGGTGACTTGGTTCTCCCAGGAGACTATCTCGGTGTAATCGAGGAGTACTTTCCCGGCGAGGGCGTTAAGGAGGATAATGGGGAGCTTTACGCCATCAGAGCCGGTAAAGTAAAGATAGACCCGGACAGGATGGAAATCAGCGTTGAACCCGTAACCGACACACCGCCCCTTCCTCAGATTGGAGACATAGTCATAGCCAAGGTTATAGAGGTCAAGCCCCAGGCGGCAATAGTCCAGCTCGTTAAAATAGAGGGAAGAAACGACAGGGAGATAGCCACGTCGAAGCTCGCAGGAATCCACATCTCTCAGGTGAGGGAGGGCTACGTGGACGGCATGTCCAACGAATTCAAGATCGGTGATATCGTAAGGGCCAGGGTTATAGCGAACGAGAAGAGTCCCATACAGCTCTCCACCCGGGGGCATGACTTGGGTGTCATCTACGCCCTCTGTTCCAGGTGCAGGACACCCCTAGTCCGGCGCGGTGACAGGCTCATCTGTCCCCGTTGCGGCCACGTTGAGACCAGAAAGCTCTCCGCCTACTATAGAAAACTGAAGGTGTGAATATGGCGAGGGCAAAGAAGGTAATAACGATTCACGTCCGCGACGAGAGGGAGAAGGAGGAGTTCCTAAAAGAGATTCAGAGGCTCCGCCTCCCGGCGTTCATTTACGTCCACGCCAAGCTCAACGACCTCAAGATAAACGTCCAGGGAACGAAGGACGACATCAGAGAGGCCATCCGCAAGATACGGGAGATACACGGCCGCGTCAGGGCTAAGCTGTATCCCGACAGGCGCGGCCTCTACCGCTACACGATAGACGATATTCTCAGGGAGGCAGGGGCGAGCGTCTCGACCCCGATACTTGTGAAAACCTTAGAACTCCTGGGCGAAACCGTTGAACTGAGAGAGGGCGAGCTGATAACGTCAATGCCGTGGGAAGAGCTGGTCTCCCTGACTGGAACCCTCGGCGAGTACCTCTCGGACATCTCCCTCCAGACCACCAGGCAGATAAGGGAGGTCATACTCCCCGTGGCGGTTCTCAAGGATCTCGACCCCGTGGAGGTCATCGACCTGCTCGTTGAACTCGGTCTGGCGGAATGGAAGGAGGATAAGTTTAAATACGAACTGGTGAAGAACAAGGAGCAGGCGATGAAAGAGCTCCTTAAGCACTTAGAGGGTGAGGAAAATGAAGATTGAGGTCATCAAGCGTGAGGAAAACGTCCTTGAGTTCTACCTTGAGGGTGAAGACCATACCTTCGCCAACCTGCTCAACGAGGTGCTCCACGAGAACAAGCACGTGACCTTCGCGGGCTACACCATTGAGCACCCGGTTCTCATGGCCAGGAAGCCGAAGTTCAGGGTCGTCACCGACGGCAAGGTAACGCCGGAAAAGGCCCTTGAGGAGGCCGCTCAAAAGATATTCGACAGGGCCAGGGCGGTCCTTGAGGCTTGGAAGGCCGCCATAAGCGAGTGAGCCTTTTCCATTTTCTGTTCCCCACCCCCTACCCAAACCCTTAAATGTCGAACTCTTCTAACTTTAAGTTGAAATTAAAGGCCCCCTCAGGGGTGGAATGCTTGGAACGTTCGGGTCATCTGATGATTGTCATAATCCTGCTGGGCCTGTCAATAAGGCTTATCTTGGCCCCCTACTCGGCCGGCAGCGATCTGGCCCAGTTCTACGGCTTTGCCGGGACTATGCTGGAACACCGCGCGTGCTTTTACTCCTACGCCGACGCGAGCGGCTTCTGGATCAAGGGCTGGCCCTACCCATGGCCCTACGTCTACGGTCCGGTCATGGCATACCTGCTCGCCGCGGTCAGGTACCTTGTCGGCGGCTCAATCAACGCATTCTGGCGCGACGGGAACTACTACGTTTACATCGACCCGACATGGGCCTTCTCAGTCAAGCTGATTTTTATCCTCGCCGATACAGCCGTGGCCCTTCTTCTGTATCTTTTAATCCGTGAGAAAAGCGAAAAGCTCGCCGTCCTCGGTGCTGTACTATACTACCTCAACCCGATCACGATTCACGTCTCGGCCGTTTACGGAATGTTTGATGATCTTGCGCTCGCCTTTTTCCTCCTTGGCCTTTATCTGACGCGCAGGGAGCGCCTCTCCTATGCCCTCTACGGATTTTCTCTGGCGGTCAAGCACACGCTGGTATTCCCGGCGCTTCTCTCCATCTGGGATGCCTTTTTAAACGGGAGGAGGGCCATCTCACGAGTTCTCTTCTTTCTGCTCGGCGCTTTAACCCCATTTCTGCCGATGATGCTCTTCTGCCCATCGAGCCTGAGGGAGTTGCCGGATCTGCTCAGGGGGATGGAAGTTTCCTACACCCTTCCGGTCTCATACAGTATGAACGGGATTTCGAGCCTCGCAACTTACCTTCACATGACGGAGGGGAGGGACACTCTTTTCCTCCTCCGATACTGGTACGTTTCAGCATTTATCCTTCTCTCGCTGGTTCTCATCAGGCATGTATTTAACAGAAATCTTGTCGTCTCTACTGCCCTTGCCTACGCCGTCTTCACCGCCACCTACTGGCGCGTCAACCCGCAGTACCTCGTTCCTATAGTGGCGTTCCTGATACTCCTTGCCGCGTTTGAAGAAGGTGCCGTGACGATTCTCACACTGTTTACCGTTGTGTACGCCGGAATCTGGCCGATAATGCAGCCCTCCGCATTCTGGTTCCACGTGCACATGGAGAACCCCAACTGGACGCTCGTCCACTTCATTGACTCCATAACGTTCAGGATATTCTCGGATGAACCTTACGTTGCCTACAGCGTTGGTCTGACGCTTCTCCTCTACGCGTTGATACTGTCCTCCACAATTCCCTACCTCAAAAACCTTAAAGCCTGGCTCTCGGAGAGGGAACGGGTGAGAACTTGAGGTACGAGAGAGACTTCACGGACAAGGGGCTCGCGAAGTTCGGAGACTCACTGGTCAACTTCGTCTTTTCGCTCGCCTTGAGCGAGTATCTGGACAGGCCCACCGGCGAAAGGGTTCCGAACGCGTCGCTGAGCATAGCCCTTGAGCTGGCCGGACTGAGGCATGTCGTCCCACCGAGAACCGACAAGCACGGGAAGGGCGACATAGCGGAGGCGATATTCGCCTACGCGTGGCTCGAAGGGAAGATAACGGCCGAGGAAGCCGCCAGGATTTTGAGAGAGAACTTCACCGAAGACGTTACGCACTTTTCAAGGAGAAAGGAGGCAATAGGAAAGGCCTTTGCCGAGGTTTTCAAAGTAATAGGGGAGAGGGTGGGGTTGTGATGGGACACTCCGACCGATAATCTAACCCTCTAATGACGTTTTTCTTTGGAGTCCCATACCTTCAATATTGTTTCTACTGGTTTTGGCTTCCAGCTTTCGTCTCGTGGTTTCCAGGAGCAGTAGCGTGACTGCTGCAAATATCATGTTCACAATGAACAGTTGTGGAGTTCTGAACGTGCTTAACTCCAGCAGGGACATTGTGATTTCGAAAGTCCTGTACAGGGTTCCTCCCCATCTTAGGATCTGCTCAAATCGGGTGAGAACCCTGTAGATGACGTATGTGGCCCCAATTCCCGCTAAAAGAATGCCCGGTTGCTCCGGCGGGTAATATGCCACCATTGCAAACACTGAGATTACCAGGCTTAGGATTGGAGCTGTCACCAGCAGGATTTTCTTCCTCCGAGAATCACCGGTCATATACCTGGCAGCTATCAGTATAGCTACTAAAAAGAGGGTAAAAAACCAGAGGATTTCAAACACCAGTACACCCCAATCTCCACTGTTCATACGTTCAACCCCCGATAATATTATTGTTAGGCGTTTCTTGATCCTCAAGCAATGTGTGGTAGTGTAATATCCATGCCAGTTCTTTACCCCCCTTGACCGTTACTGTTTCAAGTATTCCGATTATCCCAGATTTAGCATCGTCGTACGCGCTCTTTATTGTTTTGGCGATCCCGTATGCTTTTCTAGCTTTATCTTCAAATGTTTGAACATTTACTGGATCACTCAGTTGAACCACATCTGAAACTCTGAGTCCATCGCTAATCTTGGCGACTATCAGGTATGAATACTTAGTCATCTTGTACCCATAGTTAAGGAGAGGATAGTCAAGATAATAGTTTACGAACTCCTTATTTATATCTAGGGTTATTGTTAAATCCTCCTGCATGTTGGTTGGAGTTAGGATTACAGTTTGCTTATTAACTGTAACGCTACTTGGCCCGTTCGGCCACACTTTCTTGCCTCCAAAGTCAACCTCCTCCAAGTTCAACGTTACAGTGTCAGCGCTCTTCAGCTCAAAGTACACAGTACAAGTGGTTGAACCGTCAAGAGGAACAATGGCAGGCTTGCACTCCATGCTTGCGTTAACTGGCCCGTTCTGCTTGATGTTGATTTTCGCACTTGCCAATGGCTTGCCCCCAACCTTTAAGTACAGGGTAGTGGCCTGACCGATATTGTTGAAATCCGTCCATTCACTCATAGTCTTGCCTGCATATATCTTTAATGCTCCATTTTGGATTATATAACCACAACCACTACACCCGTAATCCATGTCCTTTCTTGGCCACCATAATGCCCCGGAATCATCGACCAGCTCAATGTCGAAGGGTCCCTGCGCACAGTTCAGGTCCAAGTTAGTGACGGTAATGTGAACACTCACGCTGTCTCCAGCCTCAACCCACTCTGGATAAACCTCCAAGTGGCCCTCTAGGGGGACACCGCTCAAGCAGGCTGAAGTCGGGGGATCAGGCACTGTTATCCCACCGCTCCTCGATGCCTCCAGTTTTCCACTTTCCCAGACTTCTATTCTATACTCGTGCTCTCCTGTCAGGGAAATTCACGTTAAGATAACTACTCCAGAGCCCCTGCTACAACTCATGGTTTTTATCCCCCTTTCCGTTCCGTAGTCTTCTCTCCAGTTCTTCTGGGGCCAGGTATTCGATTTCGGTTGAGTTCCCGATGATGTATGGTTCTCTATATTGAACCTGCCTCATCCTTTTTAGCCAACTGAAAAACCACCAAAGTATTACTACCGGTGATGTGGCAACAGTGGCCAGGATGCCTGCCCACACTTTTGACTTGGTTATATAAAATAGAAGGACGAAATAAAACAAAAATATGACCAGAAAAAGTTTGAAAATACTCCTCTTAGACATGATCATCCGACATCGCCTCCGGGACTATTATCGTCGAGTAGTTTGTTGAGACTAAAAGAAACTATCTCACCTATGAGTCCCCCCAATAACGTTCCTCCAATAGTAGTAGTGGCGAGTTCTCCAAAAACTGCAATGGCAAGTCCTGTTCCTGAGAGGGAAGTGATAGCAAACATTGAAACTGATACAAGATGTTTTGTATATCCCTTTTCAACGTATCCGTCGTATTTGACTGTGATGACTTCTTTCTCGCTTTGTGTTAGTACTTCTGTTGTTGGCATAAAGTTTATTGCCTTGTAAATTTTTAGGCTGATGGTGTGTGGTCCTTGGGCAGATGATATACCCTTGTTGAATTGTAGCATGCTCCCCGCTGGCATATGTTAATCAAACTCATCACTTTCACCTCGCTCCAGTGTTCTTCCCTTTTCCATTGGACTCTCTATACTAATGTTGATAGTGTGCAATATATAACAGAGTGGTTATCACCCCTAAAATCAATGCTCCGTGGTCCCTGATAGTTACTATTAAGATCCAGAGTCCTAATAGCGTAAGTGTCACAGATATTCTTTTGGCCCCTTGGTGCAGGGAAATTATTCCAATTCCATCTAGCAGGGCTATAGATGCTACCTTGAGAACAGTGGTGGAGTCTTTGGCATCCCCTCTGATTACCATGTAGCTTACTCCAATAAACCAGACGAGAAGTACAATAATGTGATCACTTGGAGATCTTTTGCTTTTCTTGTTTTGGGTTCTAATCAGAGAATAGGGTATCCCAAATGAGAGAATTCCAAATCCCAGTCCTATAAGAGGAACCTCAAAGGACTTGCTAAGTGTTAGTACTTCTAGAGATAGCAGTGAAAAAGCAAAAGAAAGCTGAAGTACCCTCTTCCAGTCAGGATATGCCATGAGTCCTAAAATCGGAATGAGAAAGATAAGGTGAATGACGTCCATTCGCAATCACCCCGTAATGTAGTCAAGATAACCAAATACTCTCCGTGAATACTCGACTGCGTTCCTTGTCCACACTATTACCTTGTTTGATCCCTTTAAGAACACCAGTGTAATAGTGATATCTGCAGTGACTACTTTGTTGCTTTGAGTTATCCTGCCACTACCATAGCCCCTGAATTCAAACGTACCCTGGGACGTCTTTAAGGTGTAGGGCAACTGTAAAGAATATACACTTCCCCAGAGTCCGAGTTCCAGTACTGTAAGGGGAACCTCTGCACTCGAAGTGAATTTGATGATAACATAATTATGGGGGGTCACTACGTTGGAAGAGATTTCGCCATTGAACTCTTTCAGTCCAACATCTAATGCAGTTGGGGTAGCTATGGGTTGCCCGATGATTAACTCTTCGATAGTTATCTTTTTGTCAGTTGGGTTGTATATTGTCGCGATACATTTAACTTCGGCCTGGTAGTTCAGGAGAATATTCTTTGCAGACTCTAGGTTTACTCCCGTGACTATTTTAGTGAAATACAAATCACTACACTCAAATGCCACTTGCTTTAACTCCTTCCCGTTCATTGGTTTCACTTCCACTTTCACTTCGCTCGGTGTTCTTCTCCTTTTCCGTTGGGTTTTCCATTAGTGTTGTCGAGGAAGAGTTTAAACGCATGATTACTAACTCCAGGAAGATTATACGCGAGCGTTAGTATTGAGTCACCATTAGCATTTGCTGGAATTTTGGCTTCAATTATCCTTATCATCGTCATCACTTTTTGCTTACTTTTTCTTTCTCCATATTTTTGAACCTCCTGAGTTCTGTTGGGAGGAGATAAATAATATAATGGCAATTAAGATAACCACATGTATCCCGAAAATTACATGGTACCACATTACAATGGATAGCGGTGGGATTAACACCATTGATAATGCTTTTATCGGACTCTCCTTTAGCTTTAAGTCCTCCGTTAATTCCTTTAGGAAGATAAGCACACTATCAATCTTGAAGAGTGGCAGGAATAGCCATGCCAACCACAGAATTGCTGCAAGGCCTCCCAAGAACTCCATTCCCGCCATCACTGCCGCCATTGACAACCATAACGGAGCAAACACCTTTATTTCAAATCCAAAACGCTCATCCTCCCACCATGGGAGCATTATAACCAGCGCCGTTAAATACAAGTTCAGCTGGAGCAACGGATAAGCAGTTTCAGCGTAACAGTCGCCGGTGTAAAATAAATAAACCAGAGAGCAGGCCGATGGCGGTTGGAATGTATCTGGACAGTCCTTTCATGTTCTGCCTCCTTCGACGTCTTTTGTTCTTAGTGATGTCATCATCACAAGTGTTAAGAGAAGTGCCCATACAATGGGGCCGACAATCAGCAGTAAAAGGCCTGCCCAAAGGTCCACTGTAGTCGGAACTAATTGGATGTACAAGAATATATAAACCCACGGTGTGAGTTTGATGATTTTCTTCTTGGTGGATTCATTTTGTGAGCTAGCTAATTTGTAAAGGACTACAAATACTATCACTTCACAGATAATGAGGAAAATCCTATACACAGATGCCTCTGAGATGACGAACAGTTTGTAATTAATCCCCACAAGGCTTACGATGGCTATTATCGCAAGAAGCAAAGGGGCAACTTTACCCATATTGAAAACCCCTTCCAAGAGCAAAGTCCAGCGTACGTTCCTTAAATCCAAATACACGAAAAACCAGAATGCTGGCAAACCAATAAAAATAAGTATCCTAACAGGAAGCGATGCTTTTATGCTTGCGGCCATCAAAAAACCTAACCAATAAAAGAAGAACCCTGCGAACTTGGGATCATCTCCAACGTATACTAAGAAAAACAGGATTAGAATTACAGGCATTGTCAGCAATCCTAGAACTTTGGTTGGATGAGCACCTTCATGATGCAAGAGAATTGCAATTCCTAACTGTGAAAGAATAAATAAAAAGAGGGACTTCCATATCCCCCTGGATGATACCCTTTCTGACATTCATCATCCCCTCCACCATGTTATAGCATACTCTTTCATCCAATTGGCAAGCCAATTGACACTTATCTGTCCGATTATTGGTTTTACCTTCTCCTTGACTCCTGGTGGAAGCTTATTGAGGGCATCTTCGATAAACTTGATATTAGCAATAGGCTGAACTTTTGATCCAAGTTTGTACGTTAAGTATGTATCGGCAGCAATGTCTGCAGCTACTGCTATGTGGTCTACTTCCACGTAGGCACTGCTTTGAAGAGTGAAGCGCCGAATCCCAAGTTTATCAAAAGGTACGTCGTGAATTATTTTTACTGGAACCCTTGCTCCATAAATCCCCTCCACCTGAATATCATTCCGCGCATCTTCCCAATAGGGGAATATGTCCCCAATGAGAAAGATATCGGGTTTTGATATTTTGAAGTGTGCGGTGGAAGTTATGGTGGCGTAACCTCCGGCGGGTATTGTTTTGGGATCAATGTAACTGACCACTGGTGAAGAGCTTCCTGATGGCAATTGCAGATACTTGTTTAATATTGAAACATTAATATCCGAAACGATGTTTCCTGTCACTTTTAAGTCGTAACTGTATCCGTTGTAAATCGTTAATCGACAAGTGAGGGTTGCCTCATAGTTTCCCATATTGTACTTGAAGTGTATTGGATCACATTCTGATGTTACATGTTTAAGTTGATCGCCAGTTTTCACTTCCACCCCCACCTCGCTCCAGTGTTCTTCTCCTGCTCCGTTGAGTTTTCCATTAGTGTTGTTGAGGAAGAGTTTAGGACAAGCATTCCAGAGTACATCGTAGCAAGGACTTGCAGATACAAACTACCAAGATTAACTCCATCAATTACAAGTGCTAGCAAAGAGGGTAAAAATGTAAACATAAAGACACGTGCCCTTCTAGTTGAGGAAATCCCGAGCCCATGTAACACAATCTCCCATTCTGTGAAGGTCTTATCTATTAAAAGCCATGGGGTAAACAGAATAAGAAGCCACAAGATGGGATTTTCAAGATACGCTGCTGCTAAGTTTGCAATGGTGATCCAGTAGGGAATGAAGGTCGTCATTTCAAAGAATTTCTCCCAATTGGTAGACCAAAATAATACCCCAAAAGCTATGCTCCAGAATATAAGAGAGAGCAGGGTGTAATAATATTGGCTATTCGTAATTTCCCCCCACCAAAAAGTAAAGATAATCGAAAAAACAGATATAGTGATCACGACACCTTTTGTGATTGAGCCTTTCACAGATCATCCCCCCACAACATCGTTATTGTCTGTGCCGGTATTTGGTTTTGGCCCAAAGAGCCAATCATGAATATCCAGAACTAACAAAGCTGCAGTTAGTAGTCCTCCGGCCCTTTTGGCACCCTGTTTTCCGAGCTTTTCTCCCCCTTTTAAAAAGATATACATCGCTGCGGCATAGTTTCCAGCGTCAATGTTATCTTTGAAGTCATTGTAAAAGTTTTTGACTTCATCCATGATTCCTCTATCTTTGACCATTATTAAGTCTTCTGCAGTCACATTGTCATCAAAGATAAACTTAACTTTGTATGTGTATCCTGCAAGCCGATCCTTGTATGAGCTGAATACCCTATCAATGGGATCCCAAGGCCTTTCTCCAAAGTAGTAGTTGGCAAAGTTGTCATCAAGTTTTATTTCCAATTGAATAGTACCGGAAGGAGTTAATGTTGGTCCTTTGACGAGTTCCACGCTTGATAACCCGATATCCCATACCTTCTTTGTTCCAAACCAGACCTCCTCCAGAGTGAGTGAACTAAGAGTCGTTTTTGGATTCCATGAGACTATGCAAGTAACTTTCTCCCCTGGAAATACTTCACGAGTACAGTCCAAATTAGGGGACACTACAGAACCCTTCACTTCCACCCCCACCTCGCTCCAGTGTTCTTCTCCTTTTCCGTTGGGTTTACCATCGTAATTGTCGAGGAAGAGTTTGATTGAGTGAGTGCCGACTCCAACGAGGTTATACGAGAGTGCCAGTATTGAGTCACCGTTAGCATTCGCTGGAATCTTGGTTTCAATGTTTTTAATCCTGTCCCCATCAACTTCAATGAATCCTTTAACTGGGATTAACGATCCATCGTAATTCCACGCCTTCACTTGGAGATACACTTCACCACCACCCTCAAGCTCCCTCGGGAAAGCAGTTAAAACAACATTAAAGGAACTACCGGGGGCCCCAGAGACGCTCAACCTTCCGCTCCTCGATGCCTCCAGCTTACCACTTTCCCAGACTTCTATTCTATACTCGTGCTCTCCAGCCTGGGCAGTCCACGTTAAAGCAACGCTCCCCGTGCTCCCACCACCGATTGTGAGGCTCCTGCTTGACTTTTCAACGCCATCAATGAAAAGCTTTACCGTCACACTCCTCGACCTGGAAACGGGGTTCTTAATGCTCACGTCAAAACTCACGCTGTCCCCGTGAGTTGGATTCACCGGTGAAACGTCAACGCCGGTTATGCTTAAAGTCCCCAAAGTCACTGTAACAGCTATGGTCAGCAGTGCTGTTGCCCCAATAGCAATTCCTGTGTTAGCGTCATAGTTCCAGTATTTGCTTCCTGTGTATCTTGCCGTGATCATGGCTCTGATCTGTTTTTGATTTTGTCTTATATTTCCGACGCAAGTTCGTCGATCTTTGATAGCATGCTCCAGATCAGTCCGATAGGGGCCAGTAATATTATGAACCACAATAGGACACCTCCAAAAGGGGAAGTTTCTAGTATCATCGGAATGCTTACTATACCCAGGGAACTTGGGATAAACACGAGTATTCTGTAGCCTTTCATATTTTTATACCTCTTCCCTCCTTTTTTTGGTTTGTTTTCAAGATACTTGATGATATTTTGGGTTATCTGGAGGAATATCCCATAATACAACAATGGTATGAGTAAAGAAAACGAGTACCACTCTGAAATCTTTGATGTAATTATTGCCGAGACTATGTAGGCAATCAACAGGAGAGACAGAGCCTTATGTGGGTTCTTTTTTATCAATACTACCCCTACCAAAGTATAGAGAGCCACGATTACAGCTGTTGAGATGTCTATCGTAATCATCTTATGATCCCTCCTTTGGAGTGCTTCTAAGTTCTGACAGGGTCTTGTCTATCTCTTTCAACTTTTTATATACGGTTGTGCGTAAATAGAATATCATTAAAAAATAGAAAAACCAAGGGGTGAGTAGGATAACATAGTCGCCACCCTTCATTATAATTTCCCCCTAGAAGATATCTTCAGGTTTTGCGGGGGTCTCAGTGTCATTTAATTTTCTATTGCCAATTTTGGCTACGTGCTAGACATCTAGACCTTAGATGCGAAATTTTTTGATTTAAATGGTATCTGACTAGGAAAGTTAACAATAATACTCCAGCCATTGCATAAAAGACATTCATTTCGTATCCCACCTCCCAATTGTTTCCCCAAGCTCCTCCAGTTTGATATTGATTTCTTCAATAGTTCCAAGAACGACGGATAGAACTCCCAAACTTACCAATGGAGTGATAAAAGGATCATAATATGAGATGTAACAAACATTAAGCAGATACCAAAGAAGCATAAGCCCCTCAAATTTATTTAATTTTAGGTGTTCCATTCTCTGGTAGAGGTATCCTACCAAAACTAGTCCCCAAAATATTGGAGCCAAAATCTGGATCAAGTACACCACCTCTCTTCAAGGTTTTTCAGCTTTTTAAGTGTTCTCCAGTAAAAACTAATTATCAAAGCAACCAGTGGAAAAACGAAAAAAATTGAATCAACTATCCCCATCTACTCACCCCCATATCGACTTATAAGCATTTTTTGTAAAGTCAATAAAATCTTTCAAAAAGGATACCTTTTCGACTAGGTCACTGAAATTGGAATTTGCTGAACCAACCGAAACGAGAAACCATGCTGGCTTCCAACTAACTGCAATAGGCAGTGTTATCATTGTAGAAGCAGTTCCTATACCTTTGTTCGCATCTTCGTTCCAGTATTTGCTTCCTGTGTATCTTGCCGTGATTACGCCTTCAAGGCTCATGTACTCACCCGAGTTCAGCCTTATTTTCAGTTTTAGGTAATGTGGGGTATCAACCCTTTCAAGCGTGTAGTGGCAGTATCCATTTTCACACACCCATGTGTTGATTCTGGGAGTCAAATCCCTTACGTCGTTAAGCCCAAGAGCCTCAGCCATTCTCTCATCGAGCGGAACAAACACCTCTGCTATTTTGCCAGTAAATCTTGCCGGAATAATGTCCTTGATGATATTAGTGCTGATTATCCTTGAAGTGTCCTTGTCATCGTCAAGTGTCTTGGCTGTTATCGCGTAGGGTACGTCAGATGGCAAGACATTCTTTTTTACTATAATGTTGCATATCACAGTCTCTCCGAGTAACACTGGCTCGTTAGGGCATTCAAGACTTAAGGCCAGCTCAGGGGGAGTTTTTACTTCAATGGTCTTTGAATATATGGGAAGACCATTGACTTTCAATGTTATTCTATACGTGCCGGCTTTATTGAACACGTAAGTTGTGCGATCTTCAAGGTGACTGTCAGGACTTATCGTCACCCCATAATACGTCTTTTCAACTATTTTCTGACCATTGTCAAGTTCAAGAGTTACTGTTGGGTCAGACAATTGCCCCTTCGAGGTGGTTATCACATAATGGAATGTTACAGTATCGCCTATGTACACTACTGAAGGAGAAAAACTAAAGGCACCGTTTATGGACTTCTGATCATTCTGGTCCGAAATCACGGTAACGCTCGTTTCAGCGCTCTTTGAGTGCCCGTTCCAGTAAATTGAAGCATGAGTTGTGTAAGTGCTGGCATCAGTGTAAGTCACGGTCTTCTCCAAAATAACCAATTCTCCATTCGGCTGAACGTCAACCTTTCCAGAGTACGTTCTCGAATTCGTGGGCGAAAACGGAATCGTCACCGAGTACTCCACACCATCGAGCTCCACATTCTGGTTGTTCTCCACGATAACCCTGTACGTGACACTCTCACCCTCAGTGATGCTCGTCCTTGAAGCCTCCACCCGGACGTTCACCTTACTCCAGTCAACTGGAGAAGTCAAATTAGCAGTTGCAGAATAATCCTTTGTGATAGTCCTGTCCCCACAGCTTGGAGAGGTTGAAGAAGCTTCTGGGCTCTCCTGTAAGAGTGGAACAGCCCCACAGGAGGGAGTGTAAGTTATCTCCACTTCTCCACTGAGATTGAGTTCTCCGCCGGATGAGTGAGTATAAGTGAACCTGCTGCTCTTCCACGTATAACTCTCCCCCGCGTTGAGGAATGAGACCGTTCCAGAGTCAGAATCTCTGGCTGTGTAGTCCTTGACCTTGATTCTGATGTTGTTCACCGCGTTGTCTTCGGCCTTGAAGGAGACTTCAACGTGGTACTCAACACTGCTAGGAACGTTCTTGTCAACAACAACTGAAACATCAGTTATCACGAGCGTACCGGAATCGTTTTGAGTATCGAGCGCCTCAACGAGCACACTCTCATCCACCGGGACTCCACTCACTATCACCTCTCCACCACCTGTAATACTGGATGTCGTAGCGGTTCCCGAAGTGGACTTTAGGAGAAGTATGGGGGTCTTCGTGACCTCACTGGAAACTTCGATAACTTTCAGAGCATCCTTAAGCTCCGCAATCTTTTGGTTGAGTATAGAGTCGATCTTGGCGTTGTTGTTCCCATAGTTCCTTGCTTTTACGAGTGCGATAACATTGCTGATCAATTCGTACGCTCTAAGTGCATTTGGCCAGTAATAGGTTTTCTTCTCAGTTATGACTTCGCTCGTAGTCATCCTCCTGGCCGTTACAGTAAAAAGCAGGCCGCCGTTTTTGGACCACTTGACAGAATCCACACTGCCAGGGAGCTGGGACAGGGAAGTGGTTCGCTCATAGGAAAGCAGGTTAACACTTCCGCCGGTGCCCATTATTAGCCTGTACATTGACTCTTTCAGTGTTTCCGCCGCAGGATCCATCCCCTGGTAGTCCTTCTGTGAGTACCTCAAGTACAGTATAACCCAGTCTCCACTGAGTGCTGGGTTTATTATCTCCCCTTTGTTCCCAGTTGGAGCTTCAGCGGGTGGGTCCACTTCCATTTCTCCAGCGCCCAGGCTTCGTAATGGTTGTATTTGAAGGCCACGCTAATAAAAGCCATGGAGAATTCTTCAAGGAAGGCCGTCATGTTGAAGTCTTCTGTAATGTTTGCCCCGTTCTGAACAATGTACTCTTCCAAAGCCCGAATTTGAGCATCAGTCCAGCCTTGAGCTTTTAGAGCATCAACAGTCTCCTGTGGCAGACCGTTCTCGCTAATGTTCTGAGCCATTTCGCGGAGTTCTTCCGCAGTGTAATAAGTTTTGACTCCAGAGGCTTTCAACTCTTCCAAAGCCTGCCAGATTAAGGCTGAAATGTTGGCTGCATTCTCAGCACCGAGGCGGGAGTTTTGAATCAACTCTGGAGCAAGACTGAGATTGCCGTTTTCAATGCCAACCACAAGTTCCGCCTCCCTGTTTAGAATATCCCAGAATTCTTGGTAGGGGTCACTGCTTGCCGCTATTACCTGACTGCTGGAGAAGGCCGTGCTCAGGCTCATTCCAACGATCAGGAATATTAGCCATATTCCACCCCAACGCTTCACTTCTAAATCACCCTAAAAAGTAACAAGTGTGGGTTTAAATACTTTTTCTATTCAAATTTAGCATACTACTTAAAAACGTAAGCAAAAAACGGAAAATCACAAACTCGTCAGCAGCTCTATTAACCCCTGCTTCGTTGGAACCTTCGCGAACTTCTCCGGATCCTTAACTTTGAGGAGGAGAGGAACGTCTCCGAAGAGCTTGAGAACCTTTCCGAAGGGTATGCCGCCCTCTCCTGGCAGGAGGTGAAGGTCGCCGACACCGTAGGCGAGGGCATCTTCCGGCTCGACCTGCGGGAAGAGCTTTCCGAAGTTGTCGTGTATCATGAGTATTACCGTCTTGTCAGTTCCAAGCTTCACATCTTCGAGAAGCTTGTCCCCATCACCCTGAGCGCTGAGGAACGCATGAGCCACGTCGAGGGCAAAGCCTACGTTCTCCCTCTCAACGTTGTCAACGACGTAGAGCGTGTCCTTGACGCTGAAGGTGTTCTCAAGGGCTATCTTTATGTTGAACGGCGCCACCATGTCAGCGAGCTGTTGGATCGCCTCTATCTCAAGGTCAAGCCTCCCCGTCCTGCCGCTCTGCATTACAATGACCTTTGCACCGAGCTTTATGGCAACGTCCGCTATTGCCCTCGCAACGCGGAAGTGCCTGGTGTAATAGATGTGGTCGCGGAGGTTTACTGACGTCGGCATCCTGATTATGTAGTCAATGCCGACGCCGCGGAGCGTCGTCTCGATGGTCTTAAGCTTCTTCTCAATAACAACGCCGTTCATGATAAGCCCGAGTGTGTGCGGGAATATTGAGACAAAATCATAGTTCTTTATTTTGACGTCTGCCAAGACCGATGCCAGGGTTTTGTCCTTGGTGACGAAGTGCGGGTAAATCGTTACGCCTATCTCCATGCTACCACCTAGGGAAGAGTTGGGTGCCGGATATAAAAGCTTACCGAGGGGCAGGGTTTAAAAGTTTCGGTGGGAGATATAGGTGGGTGAGTGAATGAGAGAAAACATCTGGAAGTACATTGCTGCCGTTCTCATACTCCTTCTCGCAGCGTCGAGCGTAGCCGTCGTCCTGCTCTACATGCAGAATTCCGAGCTGAGGAGTTATAAGCCTGAAAACGTGACGACCACGGTAATAGTCCAAGGATCCTCAAATGTGACCTGTAATTCAACGGCTTACCAGCTCCAGATAGACGACCTCCAGAGACAGATTGATTTTCTGAAGGCCCAGCTCAGAGGGCAGAACCTGCCCGGGGGCAACGCCACGATAGCCATAGTCCCCATCTTTGGCCTCATTGACGACTACACGGCCCTCAGCGTCATTCCCACTCTTAGGGAAATCGCCAAAAACGATTCCATAGCTGGGGTTGTTCTGTGGATAGAGAGTCCCGGCGGCTACGTTGGGCCCGTGAGGGAGATATATTCCACTGTCCGGAAGCTTAACTTTGTGAAGCCGGTTGTTGCATACACTGGGGGCATAGCCGCTTCCGGCGGTTACTACATAGCCGCAGGGGCGGAGAAGATAATAGCGGACCCCCTGGCGGAAGTCGGGAGCATCGGCGTCATCTACGTCCACTACAACCTCCAGCAGAACTACGAGTCAAACGGAATAAAGGTCGAGGTCTTCAAGACCGGGCCCTACAAGGACATGGGTGCGGAATGGCGCGGCCTCACCGACGAGGAGAGGGCCATGATAACCGAGATGGTCGACACTTATTTCCAGGGCTTCCTTCAAGCGGTGAGCAGCGGTAGGGGCATGAGCATCAACGAGACGAAGGAATACGCGACCGGAAGGACATGGTTTGCTATGAACGTTACCGGCAGTTTGGTTGACGAGACCGGCGACCTGGACTACGCCGTCAGCGTACTTGAGAAGATGCTCAACGTCACCAAACCGAGGATAGTCATCTACAAAGGTTCCACTCCCTCCGACTTCGGCATATTCGGGAGCACCGCCCTTCTCCTCGATCCTAGATACGTTAACGCCTACATAAAAACGGGGTGATCGGCATGCTCTGCGAGGAGAAGCTTGAGGTGTTTGAGAACGGCTTCGCCGATGGAAAGTTCCACCTTGAGGTGGAGTTCTACGGAAACGACGCCAGAAGGCTTCTCCTTGCAGTAATCCGGGAGCTGTACCTCCCCGACTATGGGGAGGACTACGTCTACCCCTTCGAGTGCGCCAAGGAGTTCTGGGGAATCCACATGGACGGGAGTGAGGTGGTTGCTGAGGAGTTCAGGCCGAACCCCATAAAGTTCCTCAACCGGAGCGTCCTCAACAGGCTTGAGAAAGCCCTAGAGGAGACCGGAGCGCCCGGAGAAGTCAGGGAGGGCATAGACTTCGAGAAGGCGGAGATTCACAAGCTCAAGAAAGGTTTATTAGCACTAGGAAAGAACTTCATCCTTGACGAGGGCAGAAAGACACTCATAGTCTTCAACAAGCCGAGCGCGCGGGAGCTGATACTGAAGTATCTGGGGATGCTCGATGGAGCTTGAGGCGGGGATATGGATAGCGGTTTCGCTCATAGTTCTCTACCTCGTATGGGAGACGGTTAGCCCCATCCTTTCTCCAATAATCCTTGCGGTGACTCTCGCCTACATCCTTTATCCCCTCCATGAGAGGCTGGCGGAGAGAACGGGCAACAGGGTCTCAGCGTTTACCATTACTGCAATCCTTACCGTTGTCACGTTTCTCTTCATAATCGGCTTTGCCCTTTGGATAAACGACGTTAAAAGCTCCCTCGCGTACTACATCAACGCCTTCTTTGAGTGGCTCCTCACATGGAACCTCCCAGATGCCGTCTATGAACTCCTTCAGAAACTCGCTGAGGACATTCCGAAACGCTTTGAGGAATACGTTCTCGGCTACACGTATTCCCTGCCCAAGCTTTCCCTTCAGGCGATAGTAATGGTCTTCGCCTTCTACGGCATGCTCATAAACGCCAGGACCATCAGACGGGAAGTTTATTCGCTCCTCCCCCCGGAGAACAGAGAGCTGGCGATAAAACTCCTTGAAAAGGCTGGCGAGACACTTCACGGCCTCCTCCGCGGCTGGCTGGCTATCAGCATCATCAAAGGTGTATTTACCGCCGGTGGTTTTGTACTCTTCGGACTGGCCGAACCCGGCGGAGCCATAGCCGCCGGAATCTTCACCGTAATCTTTGAGCTCCTCCCCGTTTTCGGGGGCTGGGTTGTCTGGCTCGCCGGAGCGGTTTACATGCTCAAGGGCGGCAACGTTGCCGGCGCCGTTGTCTTTGTCCTCTACGGAATCGTCTTCATTTCGCCCCTCCCAGATGTACTCCTGAGGCCCAGGCTGGGGACGAGGGAGAAGGGTGTCAACGCCCTCATATCACTCGTTGGAATCTTTGGCGGTTATCTTGCCTTTGGATTCGTGGGCATCATAATCGGCCCCGTGGCACTTTCGCTACTGGCAACGCTGGTGGAAGAATGGAAAGAGGTCAAGGTGAAAAGCGCCGAATGAAGTGGGCGACCTTGACCGCGTCCAGGGTCTCCTTAACGTCGTGGGTTCTGACGATGTGGGCCCCTTTGAGGACAGCTATTGCTGTCGCCGCCAAGCTTCCAGGAAGTCTCTCCGCAGGGTCTTTTCTGCCAGTTATGGCTCCGATGAACGATTTTCTCGATATCCCGACGAGGATCGGCCTTCCGAAGATTTTGAAAATATCGAGGTTGGCTATGACCTTTGAGTCCCACTCATACCAGGGCGGCCATTCCGGGCGGAGGAAGCCTATCGCCGGGTCTATGGCTACCTCGTCAACCCCGTGCTTTTCGGCTATTACAAGGCTCTCCTGAAGGAAGTCCACCACTGTGTGAACAGGGTCGCTGAGGTTTCTAACCTCGCCGTGGGCGCAGACTATCACGGGGACGCTGTATTCAGCCGCGACCTCTGCCATCTTCGGGTCTCCCTTCAGGCCGGTAACGTCGTTTATGACGTCTGCTCCGGCTTTGAGGGCCTCCTCTGCGACCCTCGCGCTGGTTGTGTCTATGCTTATCGGAACATCGACGTGGCCGCGGATGGTCTTAACCGCCCAGACCGCCCTCCTGATTTCCTCCTCCAGAGGAATCTGGGTCTCAAGATAAGGGGCCGTCGATTTGGCGCCGATGTCGATGAAGGATGCACCCTCCTCAGCCATCTTTACAGCGGTCTCAATCAGCCTATCTTCATTGTCCCTGACGCTCCCCTTGTAGAAGCTCTCGGGGGAGACGTTGATGACGCCCATTATCCTCGGCTCGCTCAGGTCAACTCCGGCGAACTTCATGGTATTCACCGCCTAAAAATAGCCGCTGGGTATAAAAGGACTTTTGCCCTTCCAGTTCTGGTGGTGTTCATGATAATCCGCACTCCGAGGAGGCTTCATCTCGGTCTCATTGATCCATCTGCCACCTTGGGGAGGCGCTTTGGAAGCCTCGGTGTTGCCCTGGAGGACGGCTATGAGGTCAGAATCGTCGAGGGCGAGGCCATGGAGATAGCCGCCGAGGGGGAGGACAGGGAAACCATCGAGTTCGCCATAAAGAGGATGAACTCTGCCTACGAAACCGGGGTCAACTACATCGTCGAGGTCAGGAAAGCCATTCCCCGGCACGTTGGCTTAGGCTCCACCACCCAGCTCAGCCTGGCGGTCGGTACTGCCATAGCGAGACTTAACAACTTAAACGTCCCAATTGAGGAGCTGGCGAGGGTTCTTGGTAGGGGGAGGAACGGGGGCGCTGGGGTCTATTCCTTTGCCTACGGCGGGTTCGTCATAGACGGCGGCGTTAGGAACGGCATTCCGCCCCTGATATTCCGCGAGGAATTCCCGAAGGATTGGGCTTTTCTCCTGGTTATTCCTGAACTCAAGCCCGGACTCGATGAAGAGGAGGAAAAGCCCGTTATGGCCGGGGTCGTCGGCAGGGTGGACGTGGCGATGGAGATAAGCCACAGAATACTGCTCGGTCTCCTGCCGGCCCTCAAGGAGAGGGACGTGAGAACCTTTGGCGAACATCTCTCCGCGATACAGAGGCTCGTTGGAAAGCACTTTGAGCCGTACCAGGGCGGTGAGTTCCGGGAGGACGTTAAGCTTATACTCGACTTCCTGGCGGAAAAAACCTACGGCTGTGGCCAGAGCTCCTGGGGGCCAACGGTTTACGGCCTGATCAGAAGGGGGGAGTTTGGGGGACTCAGGGCAGAGGCACATGACTTCCTGCGTGAGCACGGGATAAAGGCGAAGGTCGAGCTCGGTCTTCCGAACAACACCGGAGCGGAGATAATAGGAGAGAGCGCCTTTATCGAAAGGCTGATACGAAACGTGGCGGGTGAGTGAGGTGACCCTTGACCGCTTCATCAGGGTGAAGTACAAATCCGACGATGAGAAAATCCGGGAGCTTGTAAGAATTCTCAGCGGCCTTGGGCTCGACTGCGCAAAGACCATTGAGGAAAAGGTTGACCTCCAGTTCGATGCCCTCAAAAATCTCCACGACAATCTGGGAGACAACGAGCTCTTCATCAAGCTGGTCATAGCAAACTCCATAGTCAGCTACCAGCTCTCAGCCAAGGGAGAGCAGTGGTGGTGGGAGTTCTCACGTTATTTCTCGGAGAATCCCCCGAAAGGGAGCATCGCCGATGCCTACGCCGAGTTCCTCCCCGGTTCGAGAACCAACAGGCGCCTCGTTGAAGGAAAGGTGAGGCGGCTGGAGAAGCTGGAGCCCTTCCTCGAATCCCTCGGCCTACCTGCCCTCAAAGGGTATTACTTCTGGAGAATGGCCGGTCTCAGGGACGACCTGGCCAGTGCCCTGAACTCGAAGAGGAGCGCCAAGACGGTGGTTTTCGCGGTCAAGATGTTCGGCTACGCGGGGAGAATTGTCTTCGGTGAGTTTGTCCCCTACCCGATGGCCATTGAGATACCCGACGACGTCAGGATAAACGCCTACACGAAGAGGTTTACGAACGAACCCCCCGTGAGCTTCTGGGGCAGAATTGCAGAGCAAACAGGAATCCCGCCGCTCCACATAGACTCGATACTCTGGCCGGTTCTGGGAGGGAACGGGGAAGTCCTCAGGCGGTTAAAGAAGCACTGCCCGGAATGGGAGGATGTTTTGAAGCTGGCCTCGCTTTGAGCCAGGTCTGAACCCAAAAGACTTAAATATCTTGATGTCAACAATACCTCGAAGTTCGATGCATCGGGGTGAAAGGTATGAGGTTCATTATAACTGCCCATAGGGCTTTGCTTGGCAACGGAGTGGAGGCCTCGCCGCTCCAACTCAATGGACAAAATTTTTATACTCCTTGTGTTAGTTGTAGTTCGAGTGATGGTGTTCACTCCAATATCGCAATAAGGGGGTATGCCTATGCTTTGGGGATTTCAGCTTGAGTTTAAGCAGAGCCTTCGGACGAAAAAGCTCTGGGTAATACTGGGGATTATGATACTTCTCTACATTCCGGTCTTCTATATCATGAAGCGCTCGGGGGTTGAGGATCTCACCGTTGAGGGAGCAATGACTTTCCTGATACAGTTCGTTACAGGGATGGCCGGCTTCTTCATAGGGATTCTTGCCCTTTTGATAGGTGCCACGGCAATAAACAGCGAGATAGAGAAGGGAACGTTGCGGGTTGCCATGAGTAAGCCGATAAAGCGCCTCAGCTACATCGGTGGCAAGTTCCTAGCACACTCGGCCGTTCTGCTCATGGCGCTCCTGATATCGACCCTCGTCGGCGTGCTCGGAGTGGTCTATCTCGGAGCACCCCTGAGCGGTCAGCTCGTCGTTGACGTTCTGCTGCTCAACATGCTGCTCCTTCTGGCGATGATTCAGCTCGTTGCTCTGGGCTACATCCTTTCCACGCTCATTAGGTCTTCCAGCTCTGCCCTTGGAGCGGCCCTTGTGCTCGCCTTCGTGATGTTCCTCATAATGCCCAACATTGTGGGTTATCTGGTCATCAGGGACACCATAAACAATCCCAACCAGGATATGATGCAGCTCCAGAAGGAGTACACCACGAAGTATCTGTTCTATGTTCCGACGTCTCAGGTGGGTATCATAACGAGGGATGTAGGGACACTGACGGGAACTCCCGGAGGCTTCTCCAATGTCGCCGCTGAGTATCGCGGCATGGCGTATGCCATCAGAAACAACCTCACTAACTTCGGGATACTCGTGGGGCTCACGATAGTCTACCTGGGAATTGGCTTCTACCGCTTCCTCCGCATGGATCTGAGGTGATGACGATGATAAGGATTGAAAATCTCGTTAAGGTTTACAAGGACGTTCGTGCCCTCGATGGTCTTAACCTTGAAGTCAGGTCCGGCCAGGTATACGGCTTCCTTGGGCCGAATGGGGCCGGGAAGAGTACAACGATACTCAGCACACTGGGCCTTATATTCCCCCAGGAAGGGAGGATTCAGCTCTTTGACCTTGAGGTCTTCGCCAACGGCAGGTTCAATGAGGGAAACCTCGTTGAGGCCAAGAGGCGCATAGGCTACATGCCGGAGCACGCTACCCTCTGGGAGTTTCTTACACCCGTTCAGACCCTTGAGATAATCGCTGACTCCTTCGGGATTCCAAAGTCAGAGAGGGAGAATCGCATCAGGGAGCTCCTTGAGCTGGTCAACCTGTGGGAGGACAGGGATAGAAAGGTCGGCAAGTTTTCAAAGGGGATGCGCCAGAGGCTCCTCCTTGCCCAGGCGCTCATCAACGACCCGGAGCTTCTCATTCTGGACGAGCCGATGACGGGCCTTGATCCGACGGGAATAGCCGAGTTCAAGGACATCATCAAAGAGCAGAGGAAGGCCGGAAAGACAGTTTTCTTCTCAAGCCACATACTGGCCCACGTCGAGGAGATATGCGACACTGTCGGGGTCATAGTTAAGGGCAAGCTCCGCGTGGAGGACAAGCTTGACAGCATCAAGAGGGAGTTCCTCAGGAAGGCTGGATACACCATAGTCCTTGAAACTAACATCCCCATCAACTTCACCGGCGTCGAGTGGAAGGTCACGCCGCTCGGTGAGAAGAAGTACCGCATAGTGGCGCCGGAGGACATCAGAGAGCAGATCCATGACTTCGTCGCTGCTCAGGGAGCCAAGGTGCTTACAATGCAGATAAAGGCTCCGAGCCTTGAGGAGATATTCCTTAAGATGGTTGAGTGAATCCTTTCTTGTTTTTCACACATTATTCAGAATTCGAACCAAAATCTTTTTAGGCCGTTCGACTGAATTTCGGATTGCCTAAAGGTGAGTCTCATGCTCCTTCCCATGCACATTTTCGTTGCTTATATGATAGGCGCTTGGAGGGGCTGGAACAAAAAGCTCCTGGCGGTATTCGTTGTGGCGAACTCCGCCCCCGATTACAGCTTCATCCAGATGCCGCTCGCCACGGGAGACTTCACAAGGACTTTCTTCAACCATGGGTGGGTTTCGTTCCTCTACGTCCTTCCATTTGGTCCATTGGGTGTCATTGGAAACGGACTTCATCTGCTGGCAGATACATTTACCGGGGGCATTCCATTCTTCCCTGACGGCGTCTGGTACGGTTTTCCAAGACTTGGTTGGCACCTCTGGGGAAAGTTCATCCTCGTTCCGTGGGAGATACCCATAGCCCTTGCGGGCATCTATGCGGCATACAGGCTGGGAACTGGGAAGGTCGCATACACACTCTCCGCGTTTTTCATGGGCTATGTCGTCTTTGCCCTGCTAACGCCGCTCTATCTCTTAAACCCATTCCTCTCCACGGGGGTTAGCTTTCTGGCCCTCTGGTATCTGATAGAAAAGGTTAGAATTCTCGATAGGCTGGAATTTAGACTGGGGGAAACTGCAGGAGTAAAGGGATAAAAATTAAACCTCCGCCCTCTCGAAGTCTTCTTTCCTCTCCAGCGGTTTGGTTGCATCGATGCCCCATTTTGCGGTTAGGCTCTTCTCAGCCGAAGGGTCGAGGGAACTGCCGCGGGCGTTGGGAATAATCACAAGGTCCCTGTCCGCCTGGAAGCGCGTCGCTATCGCCCACTCCACTTCGCGGTCGTCGTAAATGTTGATATCTCCATCAACGACAACGACGTGCTTCAGGCTTGGATGGCCAGCGAAGGCGGCCAGTATTGCGTTCTTCCCGTCTCCATCATGCTGTTTGGTTATGCTGACAACGGCATGGAGCCACATCGCACCGCCCTCGGTCAGCCTTACACCGTGAACTCTGGGCACGACCCTCTTAACACTCGCGTAGATCTGCGGCTCCTTGGGAAGTCCCATCAGCATATAGTGTTCGTAGCCTCCCGGAAGGAGGGCATGAAAGACCGGCTCGTCCACGTGGTGCATGCGTTCAAAGACCACCACAGGCTGTTTTCTCACGTGGTCGTAGGTTCCGGTTATGTCAACGAACGGCCCCTCGTCGGTCAGCTCGGGGAGTATCTTCGCCTCGAAGACGAACTCCGTCTCGACTGGGACGGGGATTCCACCAAGGTCAAAAACATCGAGGGGCTTTCCAAAGGCCATTCTGCTCATCGCGGATGCTATTTCAAGCTCGCTCGTCCCGTAGGCGACGCTCGTCGCTCCAGCCAGAAGGAGGTGTATCGGATTCCCCACGACTATCCTGACGTCCAGTTCCTCTCCCATCTCTGCCTTCTCCTTCCACATGGCGTACAGGTGTCTCGGAACGAGCCTTATGGCGGCTCTTTTATCGTCAATGACCATCATCCTGTGGAAAGACATGTTGACAAAGCCTTCCTCGTCCCTGGCTATGACCATGGAGGAGGTGAAGTACTGGCCCCCATCCCGGGGATAGTACTTTGGAACAGGGAGCTCGCGGAGAGAAAAGTCCGCGGTGGAGTTTGCCATGAATGGTGCACTCTCAACCGTCCTGCAGGGTTCCGGATTTTCCATGGCACTCGCTATAAAGTGCAGAAGTTTCTCCTTTTCAGTCCCGAGGTAACCCGCTATCCTCTCTCTGGTGCTCCAGATGTTCCCTGCCAAGCTCCAGCCGTCCACGTTTCTGAAGAGAACCGGTCTGTCGCGGTACTTCACGAGATACTTGGTCACCTCAAGCTCTTTGCTCACGGGCTCTTCTACGATGATGGTATCCTCAAAACGGCCGATGATTTCCCTCAGCATTTCACCACCTTAGATGGGTGTTCCAAAAGGTCTATAAAGCCTTTTTCCAAACTCCCGGTGATTGGCCATGCCTATGGTAGTCCTTCGGATTCCGGATGGTTCGGCACTGGTGAAAGTTGAGAAGGCTGATCCTCAGGTTTACTTCAAGATATACGAGCTACTGAGCTACAAGAAGGACTTCGGGAAGTGGGAGAAGCCCGAGAGCCTCTACGACCCCTATGAGCGGACGTTTCCAGTGGGTGTCCTTCCGAGGGTTAAGAAGTTCCTCAATTCTAAGGGCTATCGGGTGAGGGTCAGGGACGAGCGACAGGTTGGGGGTGTAAGGCTCAACTCCACGTGGAACGAGAACTACCTCATGCGCAGATATCAGGAGAGGGCGATAAAAAAGGCTCTGAAAGAAAAGATGGGTGTTCTTTCCCTTCCGGTGGGAAGTGGAAAGACTGTGGTGGGTCTGCGCATAATCCACGAGCTTGACCTTTCCGCGCTGATAGTAGTTCACACCAAAGAGCTCCTCTACCAGTGGGCGGAGAAGGTTACGGAAGTTCTGGGCATTGAGCCGGGAATAGTTGGGGACAACAGGTGGGAGGAGAGGGCCGTAACGGTTGCCATGATACAGACCCTCCTCTCCAGGGGGGCGGATAAGCTCCAGAACGAGTACGCTATAGTGATGTTCGACGAATGCCACAGGACTTCCGCCGCTGAGAAGTTCTACAGGCTGGGTCTCAGCCTCCCCCAGGTTTACCGCTTCGGACTATCGGCGACACCATGGCGGCGCGTTCGCGGTGAGGAGATAAAGATTGAAGCCGTCGTCGGTCCTACCATATTCGAGGTCAAAGCCGAAGACCTGATAAAGGAGAAGTTTCTCGCAAGGCCCCGTTTCGAAATAATAACCTACGAGTCAAAGATGCCCTCGTTCAGCGAGCGCTACAAGGAGCTTTACGAGGACATGATAATGAACAATGAAGAGAGGAACAGGGCAATAGTGCAAAAAGCCGCCGAGCTGGCCAGAAAAGGCCACCGCGTTCTCATAGACGTCAAACGCATAGAGCACGGCAAAATCCTGAGGGAGATGCTCGAAAAGGAGGGGATAAAGGCTGAGTTTCTAAGCTCTCAGAGTCCCGACAGATGGGGCATCCTTGAAGGCTTTAAGGAGGGCAGCATACCGGTGCTCGTCTCCACGCTCCTCAAAGAGGGTGTTGATATACCTGAGATATCCGCGATAATCCTAGCCGGCGGCGGCAAGAGCGACATAATGACGATACAGACGATAGGCCGTGCCCTGAG
The DNA here is from genome assembly GCF_002214545.1 of Thermococcus thioreducens. Lineage (NCBI taxonomy): Archaea > Methanobacteriati > Methanobacteriota > Thermococci > Thermococcales > Thermococcaceae > Thermococcus > Thermococcus thioreducens. The sequence goes on from NZ_CP015105.1 coordinate 773,618, forward strand.
GCCAAAGAGGGGAATGAAGGCTGTCATTGTTGACATCCAGGACGATGATCCCCTGCTCTTCACACACTTCATTGAGAGGCAGAAGGCCCTCAAGCAGTATTACGGCAGGGACTATGACAGAGAAATGGCTTCAAAGCTTGAGGAGAACGTCCCCAAAAAGGGCCGCCCTCGTCAGCACCCGTGAGTAGCGTTCAAAGATGTCACGTTTCGCTTTTTTAAGCCCCCTTTCGTCCATGCGGAAGCTTATCCCCTCATATTCTATGTGCCAGAGGATTAGGCCTTCTGGAGCTGCTGGAGGCACCTTTTTTCTGTAGTCCCCCGCGAGCATCCTCTCAACATCTTCCGGTTCCATGAGGCCGAGACCGCAGAATCTGATGGCGTTGACTATTCTTCTCGCCATCTCCCAGAGGAAGCTCTTTCCTTCTATTTCGATGACATAGTAGCCCGGCCTCTCGGTGATTTCGATCCTGGTGATCTCCCTCACGGGATCTTTTCCTGGTTCCAGCTTTGAAAAGGCTGAAAAGTCGTGCCTTCCCACGAAGATTGAGGCGCATTCCTTCATGGGGTTCTCATCAAAGCCCTCATCGACGAGATAGTACCTGTAGGTCTTTGACTTTGCCCAAAAACGCGGGTGGAAATCCTCGGGCACCTCAGCAACGCCAAGAACCCATGCGTCCTTTAGGTGGTGGTTGAGAACCTCGCCCCGAACGAGGTCCGGTCTGCTATCAATGTCGAAGGCCACAACGTTGAAAAACGCGGAGACACCCCTGTCCGTTCGGGATGCGCCCTTGAAGTCCGAGCCCCATGCGTCTTCGATGATCCTTAGCTTTTCGAGAACCCTCAGCAGTTCCCCTTCGACCGTCCTTACGTCGGGTTGCCTCTGGAAGCCGTAGAACGCCGTTCCGTCATACGCTATTCTCAGAGCCATCCGCATGGTTGTTGAATCTGGGGGAGGGTATAAATGCCTTTCCCATTATCAGCATTGATACATCGACAAAATAATTTACAAACATAAATTATAATTTTGGAACCAGTCCAATCATTGGGGAGAAAGATTGATAAATAGCGAAAATTAACTAAACCCGGGGGTGAAGAGGCATGGAAATGATATGGGACGCGGAGATATTGACGAACCTAACGAACTTTGAAATAATGTGCATCCTAATCCAAAATAGCATAGAAAAGAGGGACTAGAGATAGGGCTCCCTGTAGAGCGGCCTCAAAAACAGTTCAAAGGCCGCCACGGGCATTTCTATTCCCCAGTTCTCTAGGACCGCCGGGTGGATTTCCCCGATTATCCCTATCACCTTCCCGTCCACCACTATTCTTCCGACCCTGCCCTCTATGAAGCTCGGGTGTTCAATTTCCTCCAGCACGTATTCAAAGCCGAGGTGGCGCATAACGCTTTCGAGTATCTCCTTGGCCTCTGTAAATGTTACGCGCGGGTGAGCAAGGGCCACAGCCAGCTTGCTCTCGCTCACGGTTTTTGTTTCCCTGCTCTCGTCGATCAGGGTGACCTTTCCAACCTCAAAGATTCTCTGCGGGTACTCCTCGTGGGTGTTCTGGGCCAGGAAATCCAGCAGACTGGGGGTAAGCCATACCCTGAGGGCCGACCACTTGGGACTTATCGGGTTCTCTATCTCAACGAGCTCCCCCGGCGGGGGCATTGAGTAGTCCCGGCCGGCCTCGATACGCATCTTCCCGTACTGGGCCTCCCTGTTGGTGAGGTTGAAGGTCATGACCTCCTGCAGGCCGAAGCCCACCATCAGCTCCCTGACCGCGTCCTCGAACTCGACGAACTTGTCTCCCCTGCCCTGCACTGCCAGCTCAGGCTCCTCAGGTTCTATCTCGTTGTAGCCGTAGGCAATTAGGACATCCTCAAGGACGTCCCGCGCGTGCATTATGTCGTCGCGGAAGGCTGGATAGAGGAGCTTTGCCTTACCATCGGTCAGTTCGACTTGGTACATCATGCGCTCCAGGAGGTTCTTGATGTCCTCGTCACCCAGCTCCAGTCCGGTGAGCCTTTTGATGTAGTCCAGCTCGACCTCGAACTCCTTCGGGGTGAGGTCAGGGGTCTCAATCTCAAAGTCAGGGTAGACCACTTTGACGCTTTTTATCCTGCCCCCGCGCTCCGCTAAAGCCGTAACGACGACGTTAAGGGCGAGCATTATCTTGTCCAAATCCCAGCCAGTCACGTCAACGAAGACGTTCTTAGTCTCGGTGGTTACCCTTCCGGTTATCTCGGAGTTTATAATCGGGGGCATTGAAAGGACTTTGCCCTCGCTGTCAACGAGGAGCGGGTAGTAGGGCTTGTCCCTTATGAGGTGGCCGTACTCCCTGCCCTTCTCGTGCCTCTCAAGGATTTCTTCCAGCGTCAGCTCCTCATCGAAGCCCAGCGGGACGAACTTTTCAGTCTTCTCTGCGGCGCGGTAGTATATCGGCGGCTTCACCCTGTCGAAGTCGAAGATGCCTATCGCTACCTCTCTTCTCCTCCTCCCGAAGGTCAGGGCGACCTTCTCCTGGAGGTTGATCATCTGCTTGAGTGCCTCCTCGTCGAGGCTCAGTCCTTCAACAATGGCGTAGACACCGTAGGGACGGATTTCCTTCAGCTTCTCGTCGACGTAAACCGTAACGTCGCTCTTTTCGACTTCATATTTCGGCAGGCCTTTCTCCAGGCCGAGGGCAAACCTGATCTGCCTCGCTATGCCCTCTGCGCTCCAAAGGTCTGGCCTGTTTGTATCTTTGGAGTCGGCCTTGAAGTATATCTCACCGTTCTCCTCCCAGACGTCGTCCAGCTCGCATTTGGCGTAGAGGAAGAGGTCCTCCCACTCCTCAACGCTGAACTCCTTCCCGACCAGCCTCTCAAGATCAGCCTTGGAAACGTCAAACTTCGGCATATTATCACCTCACCAGACGAGCCTTGCCTCCCTCAGCCAGCGCAGGTCGTAGCTGAACAGGTAGCGGATGTCGTCTATCCCGAGCTTGAACATGGCAAGTCTGTCTATTCCTATCCCCCACGCTATAACTGGAACGTCAACTCCAAGAGCCTTTGTCATCTCCTCGCGGAAGATTCCGGCACCGCCGAACTCCACCCAGCCGAGCTCGGGGTGGTAGGCGCTCATCTGGACGCTCGGCTCTGTGAAAGGATAGTAGTCAGGCAGGAACTTGACCTTCTTGGCCCCAGCTATCTCCACAGCAAAGCGCTTTAGTATTCCGAGCAGGTGCCTGAAGGTCAGGTCTTCCCCGACGACGAAGCCGTCGATCTGGTTGAACTCGATGAGGTGCGTCCTGTCGAGGACATCTGGACGGAAAACGCGCTGTATCGTGAAGTATTTTCCGGGAATCTCCACCCCTTTGGCGAGCTGCCTTGCATCCAGTGCGGTTCCGTGGGCACGCGGCATGAGGAGCATGGCCCTCTTAGGGGACCAGACATAGCCCCAGCCCCTTGAACCCGCCAGACCGTGCTCGTGGGCGGCCTTAACCCTGGCGACGAGCTCCTCCGCCGGCAGGTGGCCGCTCTTTGGGTATTTGAGCTGATACGTGTCTGTCCAGTCCCTCGCCGGGTGGTTCTGGGGCTGGAAGAGTGCATCGAAGTTCCAGAACTGGGTCTCGATAAGGCTGTCAACGGTCATCTCTATGAAACCCATCTCGATTAACCTTCTCCTCAGTTTGTCCAGGAATGCCCTATACGGCTGCTTCTTGCCGGGGTGCAGTTTCCTGACGGGGGCATGGATGTTGAAGCGCTTGAACTCAACTTCCCTCCACTTACCGGACTTTATCAGCTCTGGGGTTAGGGTGGAGACCTCCTCCTTCAGCTCGATGTTTGGGGCTAGTTCCTCTCCCGCGGGCGTTATCTCAACGAGCCTTTCTGTTACAGTGTCTTCCACGGCTATCTTTCTTCTCTTGAGTTCCTTGGCCGGGACAAGTTTTTCAATCTCGCTCAGAGGGACAGCTTTCCTCTCGGCAAGGAGCTTGAGGGCCAGGTCAATCGGCCTTTCCTTCGCGTTCATTCCCTTTTCGGTGATTTCAAGAACGAGCTTTCCGTCCTCTTTCCCCACAGATGCCCAGCCTTCCTTTCTTAGAAGCCCGACTATGGGCTTCAGCTCGTCTTCACTGAGGACGCTCCTGAGGTCGTCCAGGGTTATCTTCCCTCTCTCTTTCAGAACCGCGAGTGCCCGCCACTCGGGAAGACCAATCTGGGCATACTTTCTCCCGGTTTCGGTCAGCTTCGCTATTCTCTCGCTCTTTTCCTGAAGCCTCGCCAGCCCCCTGCTCTGAAGTCCAAGGAGGGAACGCATAACGGCTACCTGATCAAGGCCGGTTCTCCCGACGAGATCTTCAAATTTGACCTTCTTAACCTCGTTGAGCTTTATGAGAGTAAGTTTTTCCTGATAGCTTAGCTCCATAGGGTCACCTCCTTGGGTTGAGTTTGAGGGGAATTACTTAAAAATTGCGGTGGAAGAGAAGAAGAAATCAATCAGCCCCTGTGAGGGAAGAAGACGACCTTTCCGGTCTTGCCTGCCCTCATCAGTTCGAAGGCTTCCTCGAAGTCGTCAAAGCCCTTGTATTTGTGGGTGATTATCGGGTCGAGGTTGAGCTTGCCGCTCTGGATTAGGCTTGAGACGGTGTACCAGGTCTCCCAGAGGTGCCTGCCCGTTATGCCGTGAACCTCAAGGGCCTTGAATATTACGAGGTTGTTCATGTCAAAGGTGACGTCGCGCGGGAAGAGTCCAAGCAGAGAAACCCTTCCTCCGGGAGTTGTTGCCGCCAATCCCTGCTCAAGGGCCTTTGGCGCCCCGCTGAACTCAAGGAAAACCTCCACACCAGCCCCATCGGTCACGTCCATCACGAACTTAACCGGGTCTTCCTCGAAGGGGTTGACCACGTAGTCGGCTCCAACTTTCTTGGCCAGCTTCCTCCTGAACTCACTCGGTTCGCTTACGATAACAGGGTAAGCACCCGCCGCTTTGGCGACCGCTATGCCGAGCAATCCAAGTGGCCCGGCACCGGTTATGAGGGTGCTCATTCCCGCTATCGGGCCTGCGAGAACAGTATCAACTGCGTTGCCGAGGGGCTCTTGAAGGGTGGCGTACTCCGGCGGCATGCCCTTGGGGTTCTTCCAGGCGTTCTGGGCTGGGACTATCGCGTACTCAGCAAAAACACCGTCCATGTCGACGCCGAATATCTTTGTGTTCTGACAGACGTGATAGCGGTTGTGCCTGCAGGCGTAGCACTTACCGCAGACGATGTGGGTCTCAACGCTTATGTAATCTCCGACCTCAAGGGTGTCGACACCCGGGCCGACCTCAACTACCTCGCCGGCGACCTCGTGCCCCATAATCTGGGGGGTCTTGATCCTGCTCTGGGCCCACTCGTTCCACTCGTAAATATGGAGGTCAGTCCCGCAGATGCTCGTCGCGAGAACCTTGATGAGAACCTCCCCCGGTCCGGGCTTTGGGACATCGACTTCAACGAGTTCAGCGCCGTAAGCGGGCTTGGTTTTTACAATGGCGGGCATCTTCTCGGCCATGGCAATCATCTCCTTAACCTTACAATGAAAATCTGAATGGGGGACGATATAAACCTTTTGCGGCCATAGATACGGTGGGGGATGTTTCCAATGCCCATCGGAAACCTTATATCCTCTTTTGAGTATTTCTACGTGGTAAGGGGGTTTAACGATGGCGCTGATAGTGGTGACGGGGAGGGGCGGTGCGGGAAAGACCACAATGACCGCAAACCTCAGTACGTATCTCGCGATGAGGGAGTACCGTGTTCTGGCGGTTGATGGTGATCTTTACCTCCCGAATCTTGGCTTTCACTTTGCTCTCGACACCGTAAAGTACACCCTCCACTCCCTTCTGAGAAATCCGGACATCGATCCGGAGTGGGCGATATACAAGCACCCTCAGACCGGAGTTCATGTCATGCCCGGGAGCACCCAGCTTCAAGATGTTCTCGGCATCTCGCCCAAGAGGCTCGTCGACATACTGGAGAGGGTCAAATACAAGTTTGGCGCCGTATTTGTGGACTCTCCCACGGGTATACCATTTGACACCCTCCCGACGTTTGAGGTCGCCAACTACCAGCTGATTGTTGTTGAAATCGAGCGTTCGCCGATATATTCTTTCGAGACCATGGTGAAAAACGAGATTGAGAAGCTGAAGGTTCTGGGCGAGAGGTACAACCTAAACATTGGAGTTATACTGAACAAGGTGAGGGAATCTGCCGACGTCGTTGAGAAAATAGTGAACGCAGTGGAGAGCGACCTGGACGTTCCAGTTATTGGATGGGTTCCCTTCGATTATAACGTTCCTGAGTCCATAAACAGGGGGGTTCCCATAGTCAGATACCTCCCTGAAAGCGATGCGGCGATAGCCCTTCGCGAAACGGGGGAGATACTTGAGGAATGGATATTCAGCTGATTTCTGGAGGTGTTGTTATGAACGTGGAAGAGCTTGTGGATAAGGTAGCCAGCGGAGAGATAAAGCTCCACCAGGTCGAAAAGTACACGGACGGCGATAAGAGACTCGCCACTGAAATAAGGAGAAAGGCACTTGAAAAGAAGCTCGGCGTCAGCCTTGAGAACATCGGCCACTACTCCATCGACCCCAACAGGTTGATAGGCAAGAACATCGAGAACATGATAGGCGTCGTCCAGATACCGATGGGCGTCGCTGGACCGCTTAAAATCAACGGCGAGTACGCTAAGGGCGAGTTCTACATACCGCTCGCAACCACCGAGGGCGCACTCGTTGCCTCAGTAAACAGGGGCTGTTCCGCTTTGACCGCCGCAGGGGGCGTCAAGACGACCATAATTGGCGACAAGATGACCCGTGCACCTCTCCTCAAGTGCCCCGACGCGAGGCGCGCCAGGGAAGTCGCCGAATGGGTCAAGGCCAACATTGACTACCTCCAGGAGAAGGCCGTGAGCAAGGTCACCAGTCACGGGAAGCTTAGGGACGTTAAGCCCTACATTGTCGGCAACAACCTCTACCTCCGCTTCGAGTTCGAAACTGGCGATGCCATGGGCATGAACATGGTGACGATATCGAGTGAGGAGATCATGAAGGTCATCGAGGAGCACTTTCCGGACGTGAGGTACCTCGCCCTCTCGGGCAACCTCTGCGTCGACAAAAAGCCCAACGCCATGAACTTCATCAATGGAAGAGGAAAGACCGTCATAGCCGAGGCCGTAATCCCGAGGGAGATTGTGGAGAAGAAGCTGAAGACGACGCCGGAGCTCATAGCCGAGGTCAACTACCGCAAGAACCTCGTCGGTTCGGCTCAGGCCGGTTCCTACGGCTTCAACGCCCACTTTGCCAACATAGTTGGTGCAATATTCCTCGCAACCGGCCAGGACGAGGCCCAGATTACCGAGGGCTCGCACGGCATAACCCTTGCAGAGGTCACCCCCGAGGGCGACCTCTACATCAGCGTCACCATGCCGAGCCTTGAGATTGGAACGGTCGGTGGAGGAACGAGGGTTCCAACCCAGAGGGAAGCGTTGAGTATAATGGGCGTCGCCGGCGGCGGAGATCCGCCGGGAACGAACGCCAAGAAGTTCGCGGAGATAATCGCTGGTGCCGTTCTTGCAGGGGAGCTTTCACTTCTGGCGGCGATAGCAGCAAAGCACCTGGCGAAGGCACATGCGGAGCTGGGGCGTTAAGCCTCGTTCTTTTTATCCCTGTACGTGCTTAATTTTACAGAAAAAGTAGAAAAGTTTAAATACTGTCGATCTTAATAATAAGAGTGAATGTCCTCTGGGGGGGCGAATGCGGAAGTGGATTGTGGTTGTGACCTTTTTAATAGCTTTGTTATGGGCACCACTTGGAAGTTCTTGGGACTACTGTGGGGGCTCAGGACAGTTTAACTACGTGTTCTGGGGAGGTTTTGTGGGAGCTGGCGGGGATGTGTTAATGTGCAGAAGCACTGATGTGCCAGACCCATTGACATACTGTCCTACCCTGTTTGCAAGTCATGAAGAAATGTATGGGGCCTACAAATGGAGATGGATGGCTTTTATTATGCCCGATTCCCCCGGGATAGTAACTGTTGATGGAGACGGACCAGAAGGTACCATTAGAATTGGATTATACCTGTACACCTACAGTGCCACGGCAATTATTGCGAAGGATTCCATTGGATTCGACTATAGAATAGCTTTTCACTCTGCAGATTTTGTACGCGATATCCCTTATACTAACAAGGGAGTAAGGTTTTCATTGCAAATTGGATGGCACTATAATTCCTATCCATGAGGTGGTGACAAAATGAAGCGTAGAATAATAGCACTTTTGTTTGGGATTGGTTTGTTATTGTTTGGAGGTATAGTTTATACCACCGCAATAAAGCCCCCATCAGTCACGCCTTCGGATGCCATTGCTCTCATGACGGCAGGCGACTACGAGATATATGAGAGCGGCGTGCTATATGCTGCTCAGGGGCAGGTTTCAGTTAACGGAAATTCGTTTGAGGATCTTCTCACAAACTATACAAGGTCACTCAGGAAAGTAGGGGATGTGTACGTGTACCATGACAGGGTTCAATATAAGACCAACGGACGAACCGTATGGGGATTTGAGATACATGTGGTCTTGCAGGGAGGCTCTGTGGCCGGTTATGCCATCGTTAATGGAACCCGCTATGACATAACTTCCATGGAGTGGCAGAATAAAACGATGATACGGTTGGATGAGCTGGTTTCCTTTATCCGGTCAGGTTATCAGGCAAGGCTTAGGGGGATGCTGGAAAAGTCCCAGCTTTCCGAGAAAACTTCCTGGCTTGACATCAGTGGAAGAACGTACGAGGGAACGTATGCTGGACATATGATTACATTCAGGGAGCAGTTCTCTGGAGGAAACTTGGAGTCTGTTGATATTAAGCTGATTTTATCCAGGAACTCGACAGTGAATGTTATGATACGGTCAGTAGCCGGTAGCTGATGTTTTTATTTCATTTTCCTCGGAATTTCTCTGCAGGGCATGCGAGTTCAGTCATCTATTGGCAGGATACGGATCTTGGAGGTGCGCGGTTTATCTGATATGCCCTAAATGCCTCTATCATTCGGCCTTTTTATTTTGACTATCAGGACTTTTTCCTCGTGGCTCTGGGTGGAAACAACCTCCACTCCCTTGAAATAGAGCAGCGAAAACGGATAGTCAAGTATCAGATAAACAATGAGGGCGAAACTTATTGTGGAGAGGAATCCCATCAAGTAACTTCCGAGCTCCATCACAGAGGAGAAAACAACGCCCCCTAAGAGGCTTATCAAAAAGTTCAGTGTTGAACGGTGTTTGTGCCTTATGCCGCCGATTTTTCCCTCCCCGATGATTCTGAAGAGTTCATACAGTCCTTCTTTTTTCCGCACCCTAAAGGCCAGGGTGAACTCCAGCCCGGGAATACCCCCAAGATCCATCGGGACGTCTGATTCGAGCAGATAAAATGTACGGCTTAGGTCGGTTTTTACCTCTACTACTCCAAGAAAACTTCCACTCTCATACATGGAAGCCCCCACAGTCTCCAGCAGATACAGGTCTGGGTCGATCAGCCTGGTGTAGTGTATCTTCTTGGAGTCTAGGTATTCCTCCACGGGTTTTATGCATTCTGAAAGAATACCACACCTAACGCTGGCATACTTGAGGATCTTTCCTTCGCTCATTAAATGAAGCGTTCTTTTGATACGCTTCCTTAAAGCCATCGGTAAAAATACCCCTTAGAGTTTAAAACTTTCACTCCCCATAAAGGCTACTGGTAGTCTGGTGTTATTATTGGTGGGAAATTTCTTTCATTTTGCTGCATTTCTTGGCCGAAAGTGGTATTATCATATTTCATACTATCCTGTACTGTAACACCCTCTGGATTTTTAGCCTGATTTCGCCGGCTTTTGTTGCCATTTTCACAATCTCTCTAATGTAAGTTCGGAGAAAAGTTAATTTAGGAAGTTGCCGGATACGTATATGGTAGTTTCCAATGATCCAGGTTGAAATAGATGGGCACGCCTGCAAATCGATGTTCGTAACATCAACTTCCAAGCTGTTCGAGCTGCTGTTTGATGACGTGGTTATTCAGTCCCCTGCGTACAAGAGCTTTCTCGTCGATAGTGGCATTTATATCGTTGATTCCCATGGGACAAAGCTTCTGCGAATGGAGTGCCCGGAGGGAAAAGGAGCCCTCCTGGACGACCTCTACTACATGGATATAACACCTGAAACTGTTATTGAGACGTATCTTGCCGCACTCTTCAACCTTCTTGATCTGATCAAGATTCGCGAAAAGCTGTTCCCGGAGTATTACGTGCTCGATAAGGTGGTGCAGCCCACAAAGATCGAGATCAAAGACCATCCCGCGGGGTTCAGGAAAGGGACCTTTACGCTCATCGACGAGATAATCGCCAGGAACTACCGTCGGATTAGGATAGGAACTCCCCGAAAGCTCGCCAGGGTACGTTATGACCCGCTGGACGCTTTTGGGGCCCGGGTGCTCGCCAACACGATTCTGCTGTTTGATAAGAAGGATTTCAGGGAGCTGGCCTTTCTCCACTTTAAAGACCACAGGATAGCAAGAACGCTCTACACCCATTCGACGGACTCATACCTCAACAGTGCGTTTTTTGGCTATCTGAAATTCAAAGTCCGCAAGTTCCTGGGGGTTTAATGAAAAAAGAGGGGCCTCAGGGCGCGGCCTCCTGAATCTTTTTCCTCACGAGCGAGCTGACGAGCTTTCCGTCCGCCCTTCCGCGGAGCTTCGCCATCGCCCTGCCCATGATCATGCCCATAGCACCCATTCCCTTGGCCTTGATGACCTCGATGTTCGCCTGAATGACCTCGTCGATTATTCTCTCGACCTCTTCCTCGCTGAGGAGCGTCAGACCCTTCTCTTCAGCGACCTGCTTTGCGGTCTTCTCGGGGCTCTTCGCCAGCTCCTTGAATATGTCCTCGAAGGCCTCCTTGGCGATCTTTCCGTTGAGGTACAGTTCAAATGCTTCCCTTATGTGCTCGTCGGTGATGTTCTCCACCGGCACTTCCTTTTTGAGTCCCTTGAGAACCACCACGAGTATTGAGGCAGCTAAGGACGGCTTGACGCCCTTCCCAATTAACTCCTCGAAGAGCTCGTCGCGCTCGTCGTTCACGAGGGTCTCAGCAAGGCTTCTGTCTATTCTGTACTCCTTCATGTAGCGTTCAACCTTCTCCTGTGGGAGCTCGGGCAGATTTGCAAGTATCTCACTTTTCATCTCGTCCGTTATCAGTATCGGGGGTATATCTGTTTCAGGGTACATCCTGGCTTTCCCCGGCAGGGGGCGCATGTACTGGGTGTTTCCGTCCGGCAGAGCCCTTCTCGTCTCCTCTGGCACGCCTTCTATGGCCTCTCTCGCGCGCTGGAGAACCTCGCGGAGGGCGCTCTTTGCGGTTTCCTCCTCCGCGGCAACGAGGACAAAGGCGTCAAGTTCACCAAGGCCAAGCCTCTCAACGACAGCCTTGACCTCTTCCTCCCTAATTCCATAGTTCGGTAATTCGTCGATGTGGAATATGCCCTTCACGTACTTCTTGGCCCTGTCGGCCATCTCGGTGCCGAGTCTCCTTCCGGGCTGTATCTCCCTGCCTATAAGCCCGCGGAACTTGGGGAGCTTTATTGCCAGAACCTTTCCGCCCCTCTTTATCGTCCTCGCTATTATCTTCGAGCCGGTGTTTTTGAATATATCCGTGACGTCGTGGAACTCTTCCCTTATGTCCTCGGGCTTGACTCCACGCTTCTTCAGCTCGTCCCTTATCGCGAGCAGGTTGAGCTGCCTCTCAATCTCGCGCTCGATGATAACTGGGATCATGTCCAGCTCCTGCACACCTTTGATTTCGACCCTTGCCCCTCCCCTGATGGAGACGTTCAGATCCTGCCTGATGGTTCCAAGGCCGCGCTTGACCTTTCTCGTTGCCCTCAGTGCGTCTCCTATGTACTTGGCCACTACCTTCGCCTGCTCGGGGTGGTGTATATCCGGCGTTGTTGCTATCTCAACGAGCGGAATGCCGAGGCGGTCGAGGCGGTATATTACCTCCTTATCCCGCCTCTCGACGATTCTGCATGCGTCCTCCTCCAGGCAGATCGTCGGAATGCCGACGCTTCCCCATGGCGTATCAACCCTTCCGTTCATGGCTATTATCGCGGTTCTCTGGAAGCCGGAAACGTTTGAGCCGTCTATGACTATCTTGCGCATGAAGTGAACCTCGTCAACCGGGGTGGCGTTGAGGAGATAGCTTATCTGGAGGGAAACCTTAAGTGCCTCCTCGTCCGGCATGTGGGGAGGCTCTTCGTCCATGTAAACGAGGTCGGTAAGCCCGTAGTTTCCTTCATAAACATATGTCCTGCCCTTCTTAAACTCTTCAAGCGCGGCAGGATCAACTTCACCGAGCTCGCTTATAGTTGGTCTGAGCCTGCGCTGGAAGGTGAAGTCAACCTCGTCGCTGAACTCACTTGGGACGGGTGAGAACAGCTTTTTGGTGTCCAGCTGCCTGTGGATTTCAAGGCCAACCTTGAGACCGAGCTTTTCGTAATCGTACGCCATCGTCATCACCTCAGGAAAGTGTCAAACCTCGTGTAGGGTGTTATCTCGCCGGCATAGTTGGTCAGCATCATTTCGCGCACTTCCTTTGGGTCATCAGTGTGGCCGAGGACCCACATGAGTTTAACATAGGCAGTCTCGGGGAGCATGTCCTCGCACGGTATGACGCCCGCCTTGAGAAGCCTTCTGCCGGTAGAGTAGACGTTGAGGTTCACCCTGCCGTAGAGGCACTGGCTGGTCATGCAGACGCTGAGGCCTTCCTCAGTGGCGCGTTTTATGGAGTCTATGAGGTAAGTCGGGACGTGGCCCAGTCCGGTGCCCTCGATGACGATTCCCTTGTATCCCTTATCAACAAAGAAGTCTATGACCTCAGGCTGGATTCCCGGGAACGCTTTGACGAGGGCTACGCGCTCCTCCATTTCGTCGTCCACCCATACCTCGCTCTCGGTTCTCCTTCTGTAGTCGCTCCTGAGGAACTCGATTTTACCTTCAGGCCATATCCTCGCGAGAGGGATATCGTTTATACTCCTGAAGGCATCGCGCCTGCTGGTGTGCATCTTCCTTGCCTTGGTTCCGCGGTGGGCCAGGCAGTAGGTATCGCCGGTCTCGCCGTGCATGACGATGGCAACCTCTCCGAGGTCTGCAGTCGCCATCCTCACTGAGCATATAAGGTTCATTGCCGCATCGCTGCTCGGCCTGTCGGAGCTCCTCTGGGAACCGACTAGAATAACCGGCTTGCCCAGGTCGCGGAGCATGAAGCTGAGCGCCGAGGCGGTGTAGGCCATCGTGTCCGTTCCGTGGGCGATGACCACACCGTCTTCACCGTTGTTCAGCATTTCGGCTACTTCGTGGGCTATTTTAATCCAGTACTCCGGGCGCATGTCCTCGCTCATTATGTTGAAGAGGAGCTTCGGCGTTATATTCGCTATCTCGAATATCTCGGGAACGGCCTTGGCGAGTTCTTCCGCGGTGAAGGCCGCATGAACGGCGCCCGTTTTGTAGTCAATCCTGCTCGCTATGGTTCCGCCGGTTCCTATTATCGCAACGCTTGGAAGTCCCGGTTTCTTGGGGAAGACCTCCTCGAACTTCAGCTCTTCCCGGGGGGCGGCCTTCTCTATGATTTCAACTGAAACTATCTGGTCAACCAGTATTCCGATGTTGTATCCGTTGTCGAGCTTCAGCGTGAGGGTCTCGCCGCTGGAGAGCTCGTAGGGGTTCATGACGATGCCCTCATAGACGCTCGTGTTTCCGTTCTCCTTTTCGATTATCCGGACGTAATCTCCGACCTCTAGATTCTTATCCTTCATAAACCTCTCAACTTTGCGCATAGCTCTCCCTCCGGGGGATAGTGCGTTCAATCCAATATAAACCTTCGGGCTGGACAGGTGACAAAAATCGGCCGAATTTCCCAGTGAATCTTGCCGGAATGACAACTATCTGGCCTCGATCTTAAACCTCGGCTCCTCTATCCACTCCGACTTGCACCTCGGACAGCGGGAGGGAACGTGGATTTCGGGTCTGAAAACGAAGCCGCACTTCCTGCACTCGGCGGGCTTTATGAGGAGCACTTTCCCCTCACGCTTTAGAGTTCTCTGAATTGCCTTCAGATCCTCGATGATGACCTTCTTCGCTCCCCTTCCCCTCAGTTCGAGGGCCAATGCAAGCTCCCCTGGCGAGTAGTCCCTCCCCTCCAAAAGATTTATTATGCGCTGTCTACGAGTCATCATCGCGAGAAGCTTTGAGCGGTGGGATATAAAGCTTAGGGTGGGAGCATGATAATCGAGAATGCCGAAGTGGTTCTTAAGTCCCACAGGCTCTGCAACCATTGTCTGGGCAGGCTCTTCGCAAGACTCGGAAGAGGAACGAACGATGAGCGTGGAATGGCGATAAGATTTGTTCTCAACATGGAGCGCTCAGCTAAAGGGCTGCCGCCGATTGAAGAGCCCGAAACGTGCGAGCTGTGCGGCAACATTTTTGACAAAATCCCTGAGCTTGTGGAGGATATGAAAAAGGAGGCTGAAGGCATCGAGTTCGAGACGTTCCTCGTCGGTTCCCGCTTTCCAGGAGAAGTACGCAAGAGGGAAGAGGCCATCTGGAGGGAGTTTGGGGTGGAGACTGCTGAGCCCATAAACCGCGAGTTCAACCGCGAGCTTGGGAAGGCCTTTGGTTTGGCCACCGGAAAGGACACTGCCAAGAACCCGGACCTCGTTTTCATAGTTGAGCCCTACTCCAGGAAAGTCGAACTCCAAATAAACCCCCTCTACATTTACGGCCGCTACCGGAAGCTCCTGCGTGGCATTCCGCAGACACCGTTGCCTGACTTCGAAGACAGCGTCGCATCAATAATCTGCCGTGCGTTTTCAAGGGTATCCGGCGGAAAGTGCGTCTTCAAGGGGGCGGGAAGGGAAGACGTTGACGTTCGGATGCTCGGAAACGGGAGGCCGTTCATAGTTGAAATCAAGCGTCCCAAACGGAGGAGACTCGATCTTGACTCGATAGCGAAGGAAATAAACGCGAGCGGAAAGGTGGAGGTTCTGAACCTGCGCTTCGTTTCACCAAAAGATGCTGGGGAAGTTCTCACCCGGAATCACCGCAAGGAATACCTTGCCCTCGTCCGTGTTGACGAGGGGGTAACACCCGAGGAAGCTGAACGTATTGCCCGGGAGCTCGGAGGCCTTGAAGTTCATCAGCGGACTCCCTGGCGCGTGAGAAAGGCTAGAGCGGACAGGGTCAGAGTCAAGAGGGTTCACGAGGCTGAGGCAAGGTGGCTGGATGAGAACCACTTTGAGCTCCGGCTCGTCACTGACGGGGGCCTCTACATCAAGGAGCTTATATCCGGGGATAAGGGCAGAACAAAGCCCTCTGTGAGTGACCTCCTCGGAAAGTCGGCGTGGTGTGAAAGACTGGACGTGTTGAACATTCTTGATGACTGAAAACTTTATAAACGGTTCTCGCCGATTGGATAGCGAAGCCATAACAGGCTTAGTTGATATGCTGAAAAGGTTCGAAAAGCTGGATACGTCTTTGCGTCCGTTGCGCGATGGATAAAAATCCGTGAGGTGGTAGGAATGGTCAAAAAGGCCCACAGCTTTAGGAGGAAGACCCGCGGGAAGCTCAGCAAGAGCCCCAGGAGGAGGGGGCTTCCGCCTCTCACCAGGTTCCTTCAGGAGTTTGAGACCGGGCAGAAGGTCCACATAGTCATCGAGCCGAGCTACCACAGGGGAATGCCCGATCCGAGGTTCCACGGAAGAACCGGGACTGTAGTTGGTAAGCGCGGCGATGCCTACATCGTCCAGATTAAGGACGGCGGAAAGGTTAAGACCTTCTTCATCCACCCGGTCCACCTCAGGGCCCAGAAGGGATGATCATGATCGGGAGAAAAAAACTGGAGGAGCGGTACCTTACGGTAGCCGAAACCAAGGAGCTCCTCGAAAGGCGCAAGGCAGAGGGTATGGAAGAGAACCCTGAGGAGCCGATGTTTTACGAGGCCAGGGTCAGCCTTGAGCATGCCGAGCGCTTTGCCAAGCTTAAACCCGAGCAGGCGGTTGAGCTGAAGGAAAAGCTCATGGAGCTCTTCGAATGGATGGACGAGAGGCTCGCCGCGAAGCTCGTCGACCTGATGCCCGAGGACTACTTTGACATACGGGTGATCTTCAGCAAGGAGGACTACATGCCCACCAAAGAGGAAGCCGGGGAGATAATAAGGCTCCTCGACGACTACAGGAAGTGACCTCTTCTTTTCCTTTTCCTAGACAAAGTATAAAAACTCCTTGGGGATATAATTTCTGGGGGAGAGACTATGGATAGGTACCGGAGACATTCTTACAGGGAAAGCCTCGAAAAGAAGAGGCGGAATGTTGAGTATGAGGAGTACGCCTACGTGCTGGACTATCTGCCGGAGGGCTACACTGATTTAAGCACCGGAAGGAGGAGCGGGAAGCCCGTGGCGCAGGTTATAGGTGAAAAGGCCTTCACACTCCTTGAAGTTGCTCCCAAGGAGGATCTCATGCTCTATGAGAGGGTTTTCATCGGTAAGGGGCAGAGGGATAAGATTCTTATGATAAACAAAAAGATTCACTACGATGACCTCACTGCCACCGCTAAGGCCGAACTCCCGTACGTTGTTGAGGAGATAGTCAAGAATAATGAGGAGCGCTTTATTCAGTTCTTCAATGTTGCTCCCCCCATAACCAACAGGCTTCACAGTCTGGAACTGCTTCCAGGCATAGGGAAAAAGCACATGTGGGAAATACTCGACGAGCGCAAGAAGGAGCCGTTTAAGAACTTTGAAGACCTCCGTCACCGTGTCAAGGGGCTCCCGGATCCGGCGAAAATGATAGCAAAGAGAGTCGTCGATGAACTCGAAGGTAAGGACAGATACAGACTCTTCGTCGGTTCAAGGAGGATATTCCGCGTATGAGGGAGCGCCTTTTTTCCCTTATTTCCAAGTACAATCTGAAGGCCAGCTCAGACCTCGGTCAGAACTTTCTGGTAGTTCAGGATATAATTGAAAGGAACGTTGAAAGGGCAGAACTGGACGAAAAAGACCGCGTTCTCGAAATTGGCCCGGGCCTCGGAGTTCTCACCGAGGCTCTGAGCAGACACGCCGAAAAAGTTTACGCCATTGAAAAAGACCACCGCCTCGTTGAGATACTAAGGAAAGAGTATGACTGGCCGAACGTCGAGATAATAGAGGGCGATGCATTGAAGGTCGAGTTCCCCGAGTTTAACAAGATAGTTTCAAACCTCCCGTACCAGATTTCGTCCCCCATAACGTTCCGCTTTTTGAGGTATGAATTTGAACGGGCAGTTCTCATATACCAGCTGGAGTTCGCCCAGAGAATGGTGGCAAAGCCAGGGGATAGAAATTACTCCCGCCTGTCCCTTATGATTCAGGCAAAGGCCCACGCTGAGCTTGTGGAGAAGATCGGTAGAGGCGCATTCTGGCCCAGACCGAAGGTGGACTCTGCAGTTGTGATACTAGAACCCAAGCCTCCGGATGAGAGAATAGAACTCCACGAAAACCTGGTAAGGGCACTTTTCCAGCACCGCAGAAGTACGGCTCTGGCGGCTCTAAAAAAGTCCCATCACATGCTGGGTCTGAGCAGGGAGGAATTCAAAAAGGTTAAGGGTGCGTTTTCGGGGATGCCCCATGCTGGGAAGCGCGTCTTTCAGCTGTCCCCCGAGGAGGTTAGGGACATCGAGGAGTTTTTGAGGGCAGAGGGGCTCCTTAAGTAGTCACCCCGATGCTTCCTCTCCGAACAGAGTGGCGTATAAACGGCGTAGTTTCTGATAGTGTCCGTTTTCTATATTGGCCAGCCATATGAGTGTTGCTTTGGAATCTTCATCCACGGCTTTATCCGAGAGGTATCTATACACATCGTGGGCGAGGCGTTCGGTCCCCATAAGGTATTCCAGGATGTCTTTTACGTCTCCCCGATATGCCATATCCCTCAGCTGTTCTTCGGAGAGCTCCACTTCCAAGGCAGGGAGGCTAATTTTTGGGGGCTTCTTGCCAGGGAACATCTCATGAAACATCCTGAGTAGCGTTTCTGCATGTCCAAGGCTTTCCTTGTAAAGCTGGTAAAAAAGTTTTGAAACACGTTCATCCCAGTTTACCTCTTTGCTTAGCTGGTATAGTTTGTAGTACATTTCAGCCTCTTTGACCTCCTGCTCCATCCAATATGAAAGAAGTTCCATGTGGTTGAGTTTGGAAATTGCTTCCAGTATTTTTTTAAACCTGGCCTTTTCCCCTTCGGTCCTGTATCGAACTTTCCCCATACAGTTCCCCATAAATACTTGGGGCACTAGGGCGTTTATACCTTTCGCCAGCGATTGTTTTTTAAGATAATCCGAGAAGTCCAGACCATGATAATAGCTATTATCGATGGCTATACTGATGAGCCCGCTGGGCTGGGTGTCCCCCCGTATCTGGGTATATACCCCCGCTATGCTTACGGCGCCATCAAGAAGGCCAGACATGACGCCGAAGTGTTTTACCTGACCATAGATGACCTCAGGGCAACGTTCGAGGGGGAGGGGGGGGTAGCCACCAAGAATAAAACTCCAAACTTCCCGGAGACGAGGAGAATACTAGAAAAGGCCGACGTCCTCGTTTACATAGGTGGGCTCCACACTCCAGGTAAATATCTCTCCGCCGTGCCGTCGCAGGTGGAGGAGGTTGCGAGGTTTCTTAAACCTTTCACGGGGATTAAAATACTCGGTGGCCCCGCTTTCATGGGCTCCGCGCACGGCGGCGGCACAAAGATCGGTTCCCGTGAGCTGATGCTGGCCAGTGCGGTTTTTGACCACGTTGTCTACGGGGATTTGGAGGCGTTTCTCCACGACTTCATCAAGAATCCAAATGATGCAGACCCCTTCCGTTTTAGGACTTATGAGGAACTGCGGGATTACGCCCTCCTCGGTGCCGAAGTCGTTAGACAGTTTCCGGATTATCCCAATTTCGTCATAGTTGAGATTGAGACCCAGCGCGGGTGTCCAAAGGCGGCTGGAATTGGCGGATGTTCATTCTGCACCGAACCGGTGAGGTACAGCTCGATCGAGGACAGGCCAATAGAAGATATAGTGGAGGAGGTCGAAGTCCTTTACAGACTGGGCGTTAAGCACTTCCGTGTTGGACGGCAGAGCTGCATATTCTCATACATGGCGGAGCCGAACGGCCGTGTTCCGATTCCAAATCCCGAGGCAATTGAGAAACTCTTTGCCGGAATCCGTTCCGCCGCACCCCGCGTCAAGACCCTCCATGTTGACAACGCCAATCCGGCGGTTATAGCCAACTACCCGGAGGAAGCCATTAGGATAGCAAAGGCCCTGATAAAATACGGGACTCCAGGTAATGTGGTTGCCTTCGGTCTCGAAAGTGCCGACCCAAGAGTGGCCAGGCTGAACAACCTAAACGCGACCGCTGAAGAAACCTACGAGGCCGTTAGGATTCTCAACGAGGTCGGCGGAAGAAGAGGGCCAAACGGGATGCCGTGGCTTCTTCCCGGAATAAACATCCTCTTTGGTCTGCCTGGGGAGACCAAGAGGAGCTACGAGCTGACGTTCCAGTTCCTGAAGCGCATACTGGACGATGGGCTGATGGTAAGGAGAATAAACATCAGACAGGTTGTGGTCTTTCCAGGAACTCCCCTGTGGCATCTAAAGGGTAAGCTCAAGACTGAAAAGCACAAAAAGCTCATCCAGCACTACAAGTATAAAATACGGCATGAGATAGACCTTCCAATGCTGAAGCGCGTCGTCCCCGTTGGAACAGTGCTTCGGGATGTCCGTGCCGAAGTGTTTGAGAACGGGCTCACCTATGGAAGACAGATAGGAAGCTATCCCCTGATAGTGGGCATTCCCAAGAAGGTTGAACTGGACAGATTTTACGACGTTCTAATAGTTGACCACGGGTTCAGGAGCATAACCGGAATCCCCGTGCCAGTGAATGTGAACACTGAATCCTCAAAGGTTCTCCAGTATCTCCCAAGTATAGGGAAAAGAAACATCGTGGGGATACTCTCTAGGAGGCCGTTTAAGAGCAAAGATGAGTTTTTTGAGGTTGTGGGGAGGGAGAAAAGGGAGATGCTGGAGGAGATAATCAGCCTGTAGTGGCCGTGCCGTTCTGAGGCCATGAGAACCTGATGATGTTCTCGATAAGGATGACCTCTGCCCTCAGTGCCTCGTCTGTGGTTCCCTCTATCACGAGCACGCCCCTGCGGGGGGCAAATATCCTGTTTTCCTTGGCACCTTCTGCAGGGCCGATAAGGATAACGGCGAGGTGGTTCTCGTTCCCTATTTTGCCGCGACCGATGTCCACCTTGATCCAGAAGTTCAGGTAGACTTTTCTGTACCTGAGCCACGTCTGGTTAAAGGCATACTGTTTGGCAGTGGCGTTGTCGTATCCCAGCTGGAGTCCTTTGAGGTAGTAGTTCGTTGTAAATATGTTCGAAACAACACCGGATATCTCCGAAACGGCGAGGGTTCTGTACTTGCAGTCTCCCACGTACAGCTGGGGGGAGTCCTTGCAGTTGGTTACAGAGGGGTCTCCCATCACGATCGTAAAGTATTTGTAGAAGCTCCTGACTGTCAGGTTGAGGTCGACCTCGGGGCTACCCGTGATGTAGCTGTCCACTGTGATGTTGAAAAGCTTTGAGCCTGCCGGGGGTTTCGTGCCCTCCTCAATCAGCTTCTGGTACTGCTCCGCAGTCAGGGCATAGAACTGACCTGAGGACGTGTATATCATTACGTAATGGGTTGAGGCTTTCGGTGCTCTTGGGTTGATCACTCCGCTGAAGCTGTGGTACGAGTAAAGCACGTAGCTGATTGGAGCCACGACCACTATAAGGACTATAAGAACCGCTATGAGTCTCTTTTGAACCAATGCTAAAACCCCCAGAAAAGGGAATTAAAATAGAAGGGAAGGGCCTCAGAGGCCAGCGAGGTACTCCATAAGGGCCTCAGCGGCCGCCTTGGTCTCGTCCCTGGTGGCACCAGCGACGATGACGACGTCGTAGCCGCCAAGGGCGCCCTGTATGTACTCGATGTCGCCTGGGCTGTTGTACCAGTCGACCTGGCTTATGCCCTGGTCAACGAGGTACTTTGTGACACTGTTGGCAACAGGACCACCGATGAGGATGAGGTTGCTTCCCGGGTCGTCCATGTTGACCTCGTAGTCCATGAGGGTTATCGGCTGGGCGACCGGCTTGATCATAGTGACGTCGCCGTAGATGCCCTCAACGTAGTAGTCGGTGTCGAGGACCTGGTCGCCAGCGGCGAGCTCCTTCTCGACGACGGTGCCCTGCTTCTCCTTGAGCCAGATGTGCGCGTAGGCAACGACGCGGTCAACGTCGTCGATGGTGCCGTTGCCGTCGATGTCGTATCCAACGTCCTTCTCGTTGAGGGTCTTGAGCTGGAAGTGGTACCAGAGGTCGTAGGTGCCGAAGATGTCGACCGGGTTGCCCTCAAGGGTGTCCTTGTTGGTGAGGGTTATGTTGGTGATGTACCAGGTGCCGCTGACGTTGGCGGTGCTGATGGTCATCTCCCAGGTCTTGCCGTCGTAGGTTATGGTGTCGGCGCTCTGGTAGGTCTTAACGTCGACCTGGGCCTCGATGCTGGCGATGAGGTGGCCGTCGATACCAACGAAGGTGTCCCTGAGGGTGAGGATAACGCTTCCGTCGCCGAAGACGTCAACGGCCGAGTCCTTAGTGAGGATGATCTGGTCGCTCTCCTGGCCGGTGACGGCGTTCTTGACGACGACGAGGGCCCTCTGGTCGATGATGCTTATGTCGAGGACGGTGACGATCCAGTCGGTACCCTCAATGGCCTGCGGCTGGCCGACCTGGTACCAGGCGGTGCCCTTGTCGAGACCGGCGGTGAACTGGCCGTTGTCAACGCTGAGGACGTAGTAGGTCTCGCCGAAGACCGTGAAGGTGTCACCGGCACCGACGCCCTCGCTGTAGGTGCTGACGATGGTTCCGCCGTCGGCGGCGACGTTCATGGCGTCTCCGATGTAGTAGTTGGTAACGTTCTGGTATTCAGCCGGGACGCCCCACTCCGGGTACTCGTCCCTGACGAGCTCGGTGGTGGTCACGCTGTAGTTGTAGAGCTTGTAGTCAACGAAGACGGTGACGTTGCCCGGAGTAACGACGAGGTCGGCGTCCTTGGGCGGCCTGGTCTCGTCCCAGGTGCTCGGGTCCTTGGACTTGAGGCCTATCTTGCTGAGGGTGATGTGCCAGTCGATGAGCTGCTCGTCGTTGATCTTGTCCTTGTCGGCAAGGGTGGTGTCAACGGTGAACCAGTCCTTCCACTGGGCGTAGGTGTCAACGTAGGCGGCGCCGTTCCACCAGTAGTCGCCCGGAAGCTCCTCGTACTTGGTGGCCCAGTTCTCGCTGCCGTTGATCGTGAGACCGTGGTCAACGGTCATGGTGTCGTAGTTGTAGGCGTAGATGGTCCACTCGGCAAGGGTGGCGGGCGGGTACTCGGCCTTAACCTTGACGTAGCCGTTCTGAACCTCGGCCTGCTCGGTGGTGTAGAGCAGGCTGCCGAGGGCAACGGCAATGTCGGCGGCGCTGGCAACGTCCATAGCAGCAGCGGTACTTCCAACGACGATTTTAACGTTCGGGGTTCCATCGGCGTTAACGAAGAAGTCCTTCGGTATGTTCGGGACGGTCGGCTGAGCGCTGGCAAAGCCCATGGTGGCTCCAACCATTGCGGCACCAATTGCAAGGGCCGCGATTTTCTTCACTTTCATTTTCCCAACACCTCCTTAACTTTGGGCTTACGCCCTAGGATGGTCTAATATGCATTGTCAATGACTTTCTACCCGGTTAGGGTATATATACTTTTCGCTTTCAGACCCTTTCTCTGCTTAAAAAAAGCTCGCTCATTGCCGTAAAAATGAAAGGGAGCTTAATTAAATGCCTATAGGCTTTTCGCCTTTTGCCGATAATATCAGGGGTTCAATTTGAACTCAGTATTCTTTTTCTCCATGAGCTGCCTCTTCACAGGCCTTGTAACCAGCTCGTTAACGAAGCCACCAAGGTCAGTTAATGTGTTCTGGAGCTCGTTGGCGGTGATATCTATAATCTCGGGCTCTATTATTGAGATGGCAACGGGGGCGTACTTTGCGGTCAGCTGAACAAGCGTTTCAAACGGTGAAAGAAGCTCGGCCGCTAGAAGACCTTTGAACTCCTCCCCCTCAATCTGCCCCTGGACGAGGAGCTTGTTTATCCTGCACCCTTCTATCGACAGTGCCTTGGCCATTGTTGTCTTTATGCCCTCTTCGTTCTCCCCAAAGACCTCAACAACGAAGCGGTAGAGAATGTTCCTGTCTTCAACGATCAGCTCTTCAATCTCCTCCCTGGAATAGCCTATCCTCGGCTCAGGAATGTCGTCGAGCTTGGGATAAACTGCCAGACCGCCGAACTGCTTCATGAGCTTCCCCATAAACAGCGAGATTTCTCCGAGTGTTTTCATAAGGTCTTTTGACTCGATCTCCAGCTTTCCGGGTCTCAGGACTTCCACAACGGCTGGAGAGTACTGGAGGGTCAGACGGACTATATCTCCAAGCGTCCCTTCCAATTGGGCTTCTATGACCCCAGAATACTTGAGAAGCTCCTCCTCCGGGCTCTCCATGACCTCTTCGAGATTTACGTACTTAATTTTGACATCCTTTTCATTCTGGAGGTTTTTGGCAGTCTCCTCCAGAGCCCTTTCTAAAACTTTCTTGTCGTTACCTATGCCTTCAATGTAAAAAATAACCTCAATCTCGGCCAATTTCACCACCACATCCAGTTATATCGCTTCTTTTGATACGTACCCACTATGGGGATGGGCTCACCGCAGTATTCGCACCTTCCCCCTTTCACATGGTACTCGGTAATTTTGAATCCCCAGCGGACTATTAAAGGTTTGCCACAGCCGGGACAGTAGGTGTTCTCCCCCTCATGGCCAGGGACGTTGCCGACGTAGACAAACCTGAGCCCCTCATCTTTAGCGAGGCGATAAGCCCTTTCAACAGTCTCGACGGGGGTTGGGGGCAGATGGCTCAGCCTGTAGTGGGGGAAGAACCTAGAGAAGTGAACGGGGGTATCGTCGCCGAGCTCCCCAACCACCCACCTCGCAAAGGCTCTTATCTCATCCTCCCCATCGTTCAACGTTGGGATTATTAGGTACGTTAACTCAACGTGAATTCCAAACTCCTTTTTGGCTATCTCCGCGGTTCTTCTGCTCGGTTCACCACCCGGGACGCCTGCTATCTTCATGTAAAACATATCGCTGAAGGCTTTGATATCGATGTTCATGGCATCGATGTACGGGGCGAGTTTTTTGAGGGGCTCCTCGTTTATGTAGCCGTTAGTTATCAGCAGGTTGTGTATCCCCTCCCTCTTGGCCAGCTTGGCTGTGTCAAGAACGAACTCGTACCAGATGACCGGTTCGTTGTATGTGTAGGCTATGCTCTCACACCCGTATTTTTTAGCAAGGGCGACTATTCCCTCTGGTGTAGCCGCGTGGAGGTACGGGAAGTCCTCATCCGCCTGGCTTATCTCCCAGTTCTGACAGTGCCTGCAGTGCATGTTGCACCCTACGGAGCTTATGGACAGGGCACAGGAACCCGGCCAGAAGTGGAAGAGGGGCTTCTTTTCGACGGGGTCTGTTCCTATGGCCGATACTTTGCCGTAGTTGAGCGTGTATAGCTTTCCGCCGATGTTTTTTCTCACTCGGCAGGAGCCGCGCTGGCCCTCGTCTATTATGCAGTTGAGGGGGCACAGCCTGCACCTAACCCTTCCTCCCTCAAGCGGCTCCCAGTACATGGCCTCTCGCATAGGCCTCACCAGAGGGTAGTAGGCTCACTTCCGTTTAAGTTTTTGGTACCTTTCGTAGTACTCCCTCATTGTCAGGAACTCCGCACCCTCTCTCCTGTAGTGGTCTATCAGCCTCCCGAGGAGCTCAAGTGCTCTATCTCCCGTGTTGAACCTGCAGTCCCACCGTATCCTCTCCTTCTGCATGGGGACGAACTCCCACGGGTGGGCAAAGTAGACCCGGGGCTCTCTCAGGCGGGAGTGGATAATCCTCTGAATTCCCCAGGGGAGCCGTATGACTGAGGATGTGGTTGAAGCGGGGACCTCAAGGATCTCCCCAAAGAACCGCACACCCTCACGGTAGCCCTTATAGACGGCCTTTGACGAGTCCACCAGGATGCCGTTTTTTGCCAGTATATCATAATAGTAATTAGGGAACTGAAGGTTGGGGGCACGGAACGAGACCACATCACCGAACTTACGCAGTACCTTAAGGGACTTTTTGATGGCCTTTTCACCTTCGCTCTTGGTGAGCTTGTCGAGCCTCTCGTGGTTGTAGTTGTGACTTCCCAGCTCATGCCCCTCATCGATGACACGCCTGACCAGTCCGGGAAAGCGCCTTGCCATCTCCGCGGTGAAGAAGAACGTGGCTTTTACCCCTTTCTCCGCCATTAGGTCGAGGAGCTTTGGAAGTCCTTTCTCCATTCCCTTTGTAGTGGTTAGATACGGTGGGCAGTCGTGCTCCACATCGAAGGTTATTGAGACTATCATGAACCGATCCCCCGAACCAGTTTGTAGAAGACGTATCTCCTGTCAACCTCGTCCCTCATATCGATTGTGCGTTTGTATATCCTGAGGAGCTTGCCCAAAACAACATCCCATGAAAACTCCTTCTCCGCACGTTTGCGTGCTTCTCTGCCCATCGCTATAAGCCCCTCTCTGTCCAGAAACGCGGTGGCAAGGTTCTCCATCATACCCTCCTCGCTCTCTGCTAAAAGACCAGTAACCCCGTTAATTATCATGTCTGAAAGACCGCTCTCGTTTCTCCCGATTACAGGCCTTTCGGTTGACATGGCCTCCAGCCCAACTACCGGAAAGGCTTCAAGTATTCCGGGCATCAGCACCATGTCCGCGGCCCAGTAAAGGGGCAGAAGCCGCCCTCTCTCGATAAAGCTGTAGAGTTCGGTTATTTCGCCGATACCGGTCTCACGCAGGTTCTTCTCAAGAAGAGGCCGCATAGGACCGTCACCTATCATGACAAGCCTTACACTTCTCTTGGGGAGACCGCTCTTCTTTAGGGCCCCTTTTATCATGAGCGGTATCCTGTGGGCCTGCTTTCTCTCGGTCATCCTGCCCAGATACAGAACTACGATTTCGTCTCTGACGCCGAGGCTCTTTCTGGCATTCTCCCTCTCCTCAGGTTCTGGAGGACGCCATTTTCTGGTGTCTATCCCGTTGGGCACCACAACGACTGGGCGTCCCCGGAGCTTTTCTCCGAGCAGGTTCCGCGTGTCCTCGGCCACTGGAGTGCTGACGGCTATGAAGGTGTCTATCCTTTTGAGGTGGTGCCTAACAAAGGCTCCAATAAGGAAGTCAAGGGGCGGGTTCCCATAGAACGAATGGTTTGTGGCCACAACGGGAACGTTCCGTATTCCCCGGGATATCTTGGACACGGCAATCGCAAAGGGGGAGTATATACTGTGGACGTGGGTTATATCAAAGCCTATTTCCTTGTAGAGTTCATTTACCCTCCAGAACTGTGTAAAGCCCACACTGGAGTGATAACTGCGGAAATACAGGGTTGCAGGAAACCTGAGTACTGGATATGGAAAGCTGTCGATATATGGTTTCATGTATCTGTAATCATGGGTCAGGACGTAGGGCTCATGCCCCATCCGGATGAGATTGCGGGCGAGTTCATCAATGTGGGACTCTATTCCCCCGATTTTAGGGTAGAACCAGTCACTTGCTATTGCGATTTTAAGGCCTTCCATATTTCGACCCCTCCGGACGTCAGGAGCACCGCTAGTCCCACTAGACTGCTGGCAACGTACGATACAAAGCGCTCTAGGAGGGTTATTGAAACCGCGAGCGCCGTAGGGATTCCAAAGTAGGTGAGTGTTCCCACAAGGCCCCCTTCTATTATTCCAACACCGCCGGGGGTGAAGGCTATCAGACCGAACAGGAGATTGGCTATTGAAACCACCGCTATGAGGGTCCAGGCCAAGTTCAGACCAAAGGCGAGTGTTATGAGCTTTAGCCTGACTACATCAAGGAGCCAGACTGTGGAGCTGAGCAGAATCGCGATAATGTTGAGACTGTGCATGTTTTTAAGGGCTGTTATCTTTTTCATCTCCTCATGGGTCACTGGGGTTCTGAACAGGCGGAGTGAGAGACTGACGAAGGAGTCCCATTTAATCCAGATCAAGGATATTCCCGCCATCCCAAGAATCAGAAGGGTGGCCGGCTCTTCCGATGAGAAGTATGCCATTCCAGTGAGGAAGAGTGCAAACACCGGGATCGTCTCAAGTATGCGCTCGTAGATTATGCTGACCGCAGAGATTCCAGCGGGGATGTTGGCCTTTTTGGACACCCACGCCATCCTGAGCAGTTCCCCGCCGCTCCTGCTCATTGGAGTAACATTGTTCATGAAAATCGAGGCGAGGATTGCCTTGACGAGTTCGTGAAGAGGGGCGTCCCTACCGACACCCTTCAGAACGAGCTTCCAGCGGATGCCGTAGAGAACGACGCTCACATAATACGTGAGGAACGCCAGAGTCAGATACTTAATGGAAGCGGTTCCTACGACTGAGAGATACTGCCGTGCCGATGTTGCGATACTCTCAAGCATAGTCACAACCTACCTTAAGTCCGGTTTGACATTTTAAAACGTTATCGGAACAAAGCTCTATATGTCCCATACACTTTCCTGTTAAGATGCTCCCATCCAAGGAGGGGCATCTCCTCCCTTTTTCCACCGATGGTAACGTATACACCGTTTCCTTTTTCGACGCGTCCTATTACTGTGAACTCTACCCGAAGGCTCTCTGCCACCTCCCCGGGTATTGTGAAGACGAGTTCGAACTCCTCACCGCTGGCGAGAGCCATCTCGACGGCACTTATTCCGAGCATCCGGGCGGCTTCGACAGCCTCCTTTCTCACTGGGAGCCTCTCGGCATCGACTTCTATCCTTACACCGCTCATCCTTGCCAGGAGGTGGAGCTCTTTGGAGAGTCCATCGCTGATGTCTATTGCGGCGTTTGCATAGCCGCTCAGTTCAATACCCTCGGCAACCCGCGCCCTCGGTTCAAGGAGCTTCTCATAGAGGGGTCTCCGTATTCTCCCGGACACATCGACTCCGTACCTCCAGAGGAGGAGCCCCGCCAGAGCCCGTCCTATATCGCCGGTTACACAGACGAGGTCTCCAGGCTTCGCCCCGCTCCTTGTGAGCAGTCTCCCCGTCCTTCCAAGGGCTATCCCGTCTATTATCAAATCGTCGGCCTCGTTAGTGTCGGCGCTCAGGACGGGAAGGTTGTAGAATTCGAGGGCATCTCCAATTCCCCTTGCAACACCTTCCAGATAGTCCATATCGATGTCCCCGGGGACTCCAAGGGAGAAGAGGAACCCCACCGGTCTTGCACCCATGGCGGCGACATCGCTGACGTTCATGGTAACGGCCTTAAACCCGACCTGTTCTGGCGTCATTATATCCGGCACGTCCGTTTTTCTCACGAGCATATCGTTCGTCGCTACAAACCACTCGTTTCCGAGTTTGATGGCTCCCGCGTCGTCGCCCAGGGGCAGGTCTCCCTGGATTTTGAGGTGCCTCATAAAGAGCTCGATTATCTCCCTTTCCACCTTTATCCCCACTCCCAGTTGGGTCATGGGATTTAAAGCCTTCGCCAAGCTTTTATGCCATTGGCCCCAATGTAGTCTTGTGGTGGGTATGAAGGAGCTTAGGTACAATCCCCTGACCGGTCAGTGGGTCATGGTCTCCGCTGTGAGGAGGAAACGCCCCTGGAGGCCGAGAGACTTCTGCCCTTTTTGTCCAGGGGGAGAGGAGACCGGCTATGGGTGGGAGGTTCTTCTGCTTCCAAACAGGTTCCCCATGCTGTCCTTTGATGCCCCCCGGCCAGAGCGAGATGGGTTTTACAGGAAGGCACGGGCTCTCGGCCAGTGCAGTGTGATAGTCGAAACGCCTGAGCACGAGGTTAGAGACCTAGACAGGCTTTCCCTCGGTGCCGTAACCCGGGTTGTTGAATTATGGAAAAACACAACCGCAGAACTGAAGAATAACCCCCACGTTGCCTACGTCGCAATCTTTCGAAACAAGGGGGAGGAAATTGGCGTCAGCCTGACCCACCCCCACGGCCAGCTCTACGCGACACCGTTTATACCCCTCAAGGTTCGCCTCAAAGTCGAGAACTCAAGGAGATACTTCAAACGCACCGGCGAGTGCCTCTTCTGCAGGATTCTGAGAGAAGAGATGGAAGGCGAGAGGGCGATATACGAGAACGAAAGCTTTGCAGTCTTCCTGCCATTCTTCGCGAACTGGCCCTTTGAAGTTCACATCTACCCGAAAAGACACGTCCAGTGGCTCACCCAGCTGACGGAGGAAGAGCTCACGGATTTGGCCGACGCGCTCAGAGTTGCAGTTGGAACCCTCAACACGGTCCTGGAACGGGACATGCCCTACACGATGATGGCCTACCAGGCGCCGTTCAAGGGGAGTTACGATTTCTATCACCTCCACGTCGAGTTCTACCCAATCCTGAGGGATAACGGCAGAATCAAGTACGCCGCGGGAATAGAAATGGGAACCTGGGACTTCACTTACGATGGGGCTCCTGAAGAGAATGCAGAAAAGCTAAAAGAGGCCTGTAAGAAGGCAGTGAAAAGAATCGGGGCAAGAGGAAGGTGCTTCACTTAACCTCCCGGCTTCCTTCGAGGAACTTCATGAGGCTCGTCTGCTTCGGCCGGTATTCCTCCTCTGGAACTTCGACCTCAAGGACTTCGAGGTCTTCTATTCTGGCTCTTTTTATTTCCTCCGGCAGTCTTATCTCTCCGTATTTTCCTCCGCCACCGGGAATCACTATGAGCTTGTTCTCTCTGTAGGCCCAGATGGCCTTTGCAACCTCCTCGTGGACTTCGGCCAGACCCTCAAGCGGGACATCGACGAGAACCCTTATCTCGCTCCCGAACTCCTCCAAAAAGCGCTCCCAGATAACCCTTACGGCCTTTGTCTCGACTCCTTTTCCAATAACCATTGCGATTATCTCAGCGAGCGGAGCCAGGCGGAGGTATGGAGGTCTGTCTTCTGGCCTCTCCTCAATGTCGGCCAGCTCAAGGATCCTGTCGTGGACACCCTTCTTTATCCTGCCGCCGCACTTCGGACACCTCCACCTGAACGCCCTCGCATCCTCCGGCGAGTACTTTGCGTAACAGCGGGAGCAGGCGGTAAGGTGGTACTTGCCCAGTCTCGGGTCAAGGCCGGCGTTGAGGACGATTTTTCTACCTCCCCTTTTGAGAATGGCCTTCCGTATCTCCTCAAAGGTTGCATCTTTGACCTCGAAGCGGTTGAACTCCCTCCCGAGGCGGTGGGGCATTGGTGAGTGGGCGTCGCTGTTGCTGAGGTATGTCAGCGAGTGGTGGGCCTTTATCCTGTCGGCCATCTCAGAGTCTGCCGAGAGGCCGAGCTCAAGAAAATGGACCTTTGCTCCCTGGTATGCCTCCTTGAGGCTGTTGTACTCTTTGTAAAGGGCCGTCCAGGGCGTGAATGCATGTGCCGGCCCTATCAGGACGCCGAGCTCGTTCGCTACCTCGGCTATCTCCGCCGCGGAAAGGTTAATCCTCGGCCTCCCTTCGGCCTCTATATCCCCTGAATGCTCCCTCAGCTCCTCCCTCATCTCCCGGACGGTTGAGATGCTCGGAAAAATGAGAAGGTGGTGAACCCTCCTCCTGTCCTCAACTTCCGCTGTGAGGATGAAGCGGACTCCGTTCCTCTCGTAGGTTCCCTCGTCAACCTTTTCGGTGTATCTCAACAGTTCCTCTTCCCACTTTGGGTTGAGTATGTCTCCCGTTCCGACTATTCCAAGGCCCTTGAACCTGGCGTTCTCGGCGAGGTTTGGAACCGTCATGGATTTTGAGACCGCCTTCGAGTAGCGGGAATGTATGTGAAGGTCGGCATCAACCTGCATGGTATCACCTCATTCTATGTACATACCCTCCAGGCCGCGGTAGTAGGCACGGTATATATCCCTCTTTGTGACGACACCAACGAGCTTTCTGCTCCCCGGGCTTTCCAGAACGGGCAGGAGGTTCTGGTCGTAGGCCATGAGCTTCTCAAAGGCATCCTCAGCAGTTTCAGTCGGGTACGTTACTCCGTAAGGCCGGCGGATGAATCGCTTCACCGGCATCCTCTTAACGCTGGGGGACTTTTTCAGGACGTCCTTTATGCCGATTATGCCCACGACCTCCATGTTCTCGTTGACCACGGGGAAGCAGTCGTGTCCGGTTTCCCCTATCAGGTGCTCCACGTCAAAGAGAGTCTGGTCTTCGGTGACGTAAACCGGCTCGCGGGTCATTATCTCTCCAACGGAGATGGTCTCAAGGATGACCGGTTTTCCCGTCATTACGTGGTAGCCTTTCCTGATGAGCTTGAGGGTGTAGATGGACTCTCCCCTGAGGAAGAACCTTGCCGTGAGAAAGCCTATGGTAGCGGAGGTCATCACCGCGGGCAGAACGGCGTAGCTCCTCGTCAGCTCGGTGACCATCAGTATCTGAGTCAGCGGTGCCTGCGTCATACCGCTGAAAAAGGCCGCCATTCCGGCTAAAGCGTAGACGGATGGGTTAGACGCGTGGGCCGGTAGAAATGCCTTTACGATCTGGCCAAATGCCGCCCCAAACATCGTCCCTATGTAGAGGCTCGGGGCAAAGACGCCGCCGCTCTGTCCCGAGCCAAGGGTCAGGGCGGTGGCCAGCATCTTGACCAGTCCGAGAGTTACGAGGAGCCCTATCGCCAGCTCCCCGTAGAAGGCCATTCTCATACCTTCGTAGCCTATTCCGAATATGCCGTAAACCGGAAACAGCATTCCGAGAACGCCGACACCAAAACCACCTATTGTGGGCTTCATCATTTCGGGCACTTTGGCCTTTGAGAACCTGTCAACCATCCCGTAAAGGAACCGGGCATAGAACGCGGCGAGGATACCGAGAAACAGTCCAAGGAGGAAGAACAGTGGGAGCTCAAAGAGCGTATGCCCTATCCCGCCCGGAACATCTATCTCCACCGCCCTGTTGAGGACGGCAAGGGTAAGTGCGTTGCCGGTGACGGCGGCGATGAATATGGGCACGAGGTTTATCGAGAAAGCGCCCATGTAGACGACTTCAAGGGCGAACATCGCTCCTGCCAGAGGTGTGTTGAAGGTGCCCGCTATACCTGCCGCCAGACCACAGGTGACGAGGAGCTTTTTCATTTCCTTGGACAGGTTGAACCAGCGGGCGAGGATTGACGTTAAAGCCGCGCCGATGAAGCCTATTGGCCCCTCGCGTCCAACGCTTCCCCCAGAGCCTATGGTTATGGCGGTGGCTATCGTTTTCAGAACGGCAAACTTTCCGGGGATATTACCGCCTTTAAATATGACCGCCTCTACAACCTCCGGAATGCCGTTTCCCTTGATTTCGGGGCACTTGATCACGAAGAACGTAACTATGAACGCACCGAGGGTTGGTAGGAGAACGTAGCCGATGTTAAAGCCCTCCACGTTGTAAGAAACGATCGGGAGAAGCCGCTCGAAGAAAAACCCGTGAACCATCCCTATGAATAGCCTAAAGACTACCGCACCTAAGCCACCCACCAGGCCGGCCAGAATGGAGAAGGCGATGACAAGGCCCCACTTTTTGAGATAGTCGCGTTTCGATGTCATCAATGGGGAATGGGTGTCCCAAATAAAAAGCTTAAGCTTTTATACCCCTCAATCGGAAGGGTCTCTGGTGGGACTATGAAGGTTGAAGGATTTGTCGCTTCCCTAAGGAATGCCGAGACCATCGGCGAGCTGTTTAAGATACTCGCAGAGAAAGGTGCCCCCATCGCTGAGCTCGATGGCAAGAGGTTCCTCATCGTCGTTGAGGGCGATTTTGAGGGCAGAAAGTTCTGGACCGAAATAAACGGGGAGAAGGCCAACCAGGCCCTTGGAGATGCGATGCTCAACTCCTCAAGCTTCCCCTTCAAGTGCAAGCGCCCCTACACCGGCGGAAACGTTATCTTCGTGGACTTTGGCGACATCGAGGTTGAGAAATTCCTTGTTGCCTACCGCGACCAGGACTACGGAATCTTCTACCTCGTCGAGAACGGACGGGCTGAGGAGATAACAAAGGAGGAGTACGAGGGGCTGGTTCCCGAGATGCCGGAGTTCAGGATAAAAAGCATGAGCGAAGAGGAAATGAGTGCCATGGGAGCTTTCTTCGGCTGAGGTTTGGCCCTATTCTCTATTTCTTCCGTTCAGCCTCCTAAGGATGAATGGTGTTGGCGTCAACCCCAACAGCAAAGCAGTACCGCATATAGCTGTCTTTTCCTTACTTGTGCCCGAGGTTGTGCTCTCACCCTCTTCCGAAGTCGTCGTTGGAGTGGTTATCGAGGGGATGGAGGTTGATGATGTTGTGCTTGGTGAACTAACGGTGCTTGTGGAGGGAGTAGGGGATGAGGTGGTGATGGGTGAAGCTGTGGGGGAAGGAGAAACCGTTGATGTCGTTGATACGGTCGTAGCGGGGGCGCAGGACGCGTTTTCCGAAACCGGGACGAGGGGGAGGTAGTCTCCACCGTTCAAAATGCTTCCCCCGGAAGTGTACGGCAGCATGGTGTCCCCGAAGCCGTCTCCATCAGTATCCCTGCCGGAATAGTCGCTCCAGTAGTTGCCCCCGAGACAGGGGCCCCCGATTATGTTCGTGCCGACAGTCTTCTCGATATTCCACCGGTTTTGCCTGTCCGCCTGTGCGTTCTTCGTGTTGTCAAAGTAGTTGTCGTAGATTAAGTTGTCTTTGGAGAGGATGATGGTGATCCCGTATTCGTTGGAGCTAACGTTGTTGTGGACAATGGTGTTTCCGCTGGAGGAGTCAATCGATATCCCTACATCCCCGTTGCTCATTATCGTGTTGCTGGCCACCCGGTTGTGCCCGCTGTGCCTCCAGAGGGAGACTCCACGGAAACGGTTTTCGGTAATTATGTTCCCTGAGATGGTATTTTGGGTGGACAACTCAAGGGCAATTCCGTCTCTGCCGTTCAGCACCACATCGTTGCCGGCGATTGAGTTGTTCCGACTTGAAATAAGCCGGATCCCGTGGTCGCGGTTGGAGGCTATCCTGTTCCAGTATATTCTGTTTTCCGTTGCCTTCTGGAGGGACACACCCACGTATCCGTTTCCACTTACATAGTTGCTGGTTAAGGTGTTGCTGCTTGAACCGTCTATTGAGATGCCTTTGTTGGCGTTGGAACCTGCATTGTTCCCTGAAACGAGGTTGAAATCACTCATGTCGCTGAGGGTTATTCCATCGTAATTGGAGTTCGCACTGTTGTTTACCACTGCACTGTGGCTGGAATTGTGGAGGAATATCCCCTGACCGTAGTTTGAGTCCACGGTGTTGTCCCTCACCACGACTTCATTGGAGTCCCACAGGAATATCCCCACTCCATAGGTCGATGTTACGGTGTTGTTTCCGATTTCCCCCGTCCTAACGTTTTTGTAGTATATCCCATGAAACCATTCAAAGACCACCAGGTTTCTGACGGTGACGTTGACCAAGGCCCCTGAACCCTGAGCATAGACTCCTATCGTGTGGTAGTTCCCCAACCCACCAACTCTGTGCCCCATGCCGTCAAAAACAACGTTGCTAGCGGTTATCAGAATGCATATCATATTCTCGCTCTCGGTTATGTCGTCGGTGAGGATGTAGTATCCGGACTGGTTTATGAGGGTGCATGAGCTCACGGGAATCCAGGTAACGGTATCTGCGGAACCCTTTCCTAAAAAGTTTGGATGAGATAACAAAACCAGAACCACCATCATGATCGCAATCCCGAGCTTTGTTCCCATAAAGCTCCACCGCTGTATTTAACTATGTCCAGAAAAGTGTATAAATGTTTTCCATACAAACGCCAAAAATATTGCTAAGATGCAAGGAAAAGTGGGAGGTAAATTACTGAGCTCCCTTCAGTTCTTTTATCCTCTTCTTCGTGCTCTCTATCCTCTCGACTTTCCGGGCGGCCTTTGCGCTTCTGGCCGTTTCTATTTCGTGCCTGAACGCCCATTTGAGCAGGGGCGGGGTTATCAGCACCGATACCGTTATGAATATCAGCGTCGCCGCTATGAACTCCGGGGCGTGCTCCGGGCTTATCGCACCACCGTGGATTGCCACCATGAGGTCAACGAGAGCCACTTCAGTCCTTGGAACCGAACCGATGCCCATCTGGAGGGACATCCAGAAGTTCTCCCTGGTAAAGAGAAAGTCCCTGCCGCGGCCCCATGCGGTTATCCATGCCCCAAATCCCCTTCCTGCGACCTTTCCAAAAACCGCTATGGCCGTCAGGACTGCCGCCAGAACGAGTGCCTTCGCGTTCTCGAACACCGTGAGATTCAGCATCGCCCCCGTGTGGACGAAGAAGAACGGTATGAGCAAACCGTAGCCTATTGCCTTTACGTCCTCCATAATGCGCTTTCCTTCTGGGAGCCTTGAGAGCACGAGGCCCATCATAAACGCTCCTTCGATGGCAGCTGCAAACCAGCCCTCAGCCAGGGCGGCGAAGAGGAACATCATACCGAGAACTGTCCCCAGTATGCCCTTTTCCACGTGAAGCCTCTCGGCGAATTTTATATAGTATTCAACGAGGAACCACCAGATGACACCGGTTATTATGAAAAACGCAACTATCTTGGCGCTCAGCTCTATCAGGCTTCCACTTCCGACTGCGAATATCACAAGGGCTATGCCTAAGAAGTCGTCCATAACGCTTGCGCTGAGCGAAGCCGCCCCGACCTCACTCTTGAGAACGCCCAAATCCATCATGACGCGGACTGTTATCCCGATGCTCGTTGCTGTGAGCAGAACACCCCCGGCAAAGGCCTCCCTGCTCGGGTACCCCATCTCCATGAGGGCAAACCAGCCTATGAGGAGCGGTACAAAGACTCCAAGGAGCGTGGAGACCGTTGCAGTAAGCCCGGTTTTCTTGAGCTGCTCGATGTCAGCGTCGAGGGCACCGAGGAACAGCAGGAAGATTATACCCAGCTTGGCTAGGAAGTTGGAAACAACGGTTAAATCCGTGGTAAAGCCCTCTCCGCTGACTATCGGAAGATACTGGGGGGCGACTATCCCGAAATAGACGAGGTTTCCGAGGAGCATCCCCATGAGGAGTTCTCCGAGGACTCCCGGTAGCTCAAGTCTCTCTATTATGCTGTCCCCTATCTTCGCCAGGATCAGGGATACCCCTATTGAAAACAAAAGCCAGGTTACTGTTTCCATTGTGCCCCACCCACCCGGAGCAGCCTCAGCAGTTCATCTATCAGTATGCGAAGACTCACCTCGCCCACAAGTTTTCCGTCCTCTACGACGGCCAGCACCTGTACCCTGTACTTGCGCATCTTCATAAGGGCATCGAGAACCGTGGCATCTTTGTCTATAGTGAGCACGTGCCGCTCGGCGACGTCTTCAGCCTTGGTGGCGCCCCCGAGCATAGAGCGCATTATCTTGCTGGTCATGCCCAGTTTGAACTTGTGCGCCTCAGGGGGAAGAAGGACGTCTATGACGTCGATGTACCGGATGACGCCCACGAGCTTCATGTTCTCCCTGCTCTCAACAACCCAGACGTGGTGCCTGCTCCGCAGTATTTTGAGGACGCTGAGGAGGTCTGCATCTGCGGTGACCACGGGCATTGTCTCAAGTCTGGGCATGATGTTAGCCAGAGTGAGGGAGTGAAAGCTTTCGAGGGCCGCCTCGACTTCCATCTCTCACCACCAATTCTGAAGGATGAAAACGATTCTATTTAAGACTTTGTGGGCCTAAGGGGGCACCGGAGCAACGTTTAGAACATTGTACCAGTTAATCCGCCCCATCTGAGAGTGTCAAACAAACCAAACGTTTAAATATCTCTCGTAGAACCCCGGCCAAAGAACGGAGGATGTTCCAATGGTGCCAACGGATGTTATAGCCAGGGTGCTCATAGCAGTACTCGGTGCGGGCATACTCTCAATGCTTCTCAGCAGACGGTTTAACATATCTTACGTCCCCCTCTTCATAATATTCGGAATGGTTCTTGGTCCGATAACCGCGTGGATGCCGAGGCCGGTTGCGCATGAGCTCTTTGACTACGTTAGGGTCTTTGGTCTGGTGATGATACTCTTTACTGAGGGGCACAACCTGAGCTGGAGGATGCTAAAACGGAACATGAGTACGATAGTGACTCTAGACACTGTTGGACTCCTCATAACAGCCCTTCTCTCCGCATGGTTCTTCTCGTGGGTCTTTGATGCTCCGTTTCTGGTTGGCTTTCTCTTCGGTGCTATAATAAGCGCCACCGACCCGGCGACGCTGATACCCCTCTTCCGTCAGCACAGGGTTAAGCAGGACATCGAGACGACCATAGTAACCGAGTCCATATTCAACGACCCGCTCGGCATAGTCCTGACAACCGTTGCGATAGCGATGTTCGTTCCCCAGGCCAGCGGTGGCATATTTGCCTCCCTGAGCTCCGCTGCTGGCCTCTACGGGGGG
Source organism: Thermococcus thioreducens (assembly GCF_002214545.1). Lineage (NCBI taxonomy): Archaea > Methanobacteriati > Methanobacteriota > Thermococci > Thermococcales > Thermococcaceae > Thermococcus > Thermococcus thioreducens. Next base: position 811,235 of record NZ_CP015105.1, read on the forward strand.
GCAGTTCTGTACTTCCTTTACGAGGTTGGGGTGTCCATCGCGGTCGGCTTCGTTCTTGGAATGTTCGGTTACTGGTTCATCAAGAAGACGGCTATATTCGAGTTCCCGGAGATAGAGATATTCTCTCTTCTCCTAGCCTTTACTGGTTTCTTTCTTGGGGAGTCCCTTCAGGCTTCAGGATATCTCGTTGCAACGGTCACTGGAATAGTGCTCGGAAACTACAAGATAATCGGAAAGAGAGAGAACCCGGCAATCATGGATCGGGTTCTCAGGGCGGTGGAGAAGGAGGTCGAGTTCAACGAGAGCCTCGCAGCGATAGCCACGGTGTTCATCTTTGTGCTCCTCGGGGCCAGCCTGAACCTCGACCTCCTGACCGGAAACGTCCTGAGGAGTGTACTTGTCGCTTTCTTTATTATGGCGGTTGCGAGGCCCCTTGCATCGTTGCCCCTCCTCAAATGGTGGAACCCAAGGGAATACCTCTTCATAGCCCTCGAAGGGCCCAGGGGCATAGTTCCTTCCGCTCTGGCGGCGCTCCCACTGTCTCTGGCAGTGAAGTACCTGGGTGGAGAGCTCAGCGTTTACTGGGGCGATGTAATCCTGGCTACCACGGTCATAGTTGTCCTCGCCTCCGTTATAACCGAGACACTGTGGCTGCCCTTCCTCAGGGCAAAGCTCCTGAGAACCGAGACTGTACAGGACAGGATGGAGAACTACGAGAAGATGAAGCACGAGCTGAAAGCTTCCTAATTTCTCTTTTTCAATTTCAATTCGTTGTAAGTCTCGAAAGAAAATGATTGTCAGAGGCTGCCCTTCGCTCCCATGAAGTGGAAGAGGAGCTTTGCGGCTGTCAGGGCGGTGATGTCCCCGAGTTCGTTTCCCCCAACCTCCATGATGTCGAAGCCTGCTATTCTCTTGTTTTCCACGAGCCACTCCATGGCTTCCACGACCTCCCAGAAGCCCAGTCCCCCCGCCTCGGGGGTTCCGGTTGAGGGGACGAGCGAAAGATCGAAGACGTCTACATCAACCGAGAGATACACAGGCTCGGGGAGGGGCTTCACCAGCTCAACGAAAGCATCGAAGTCGTAGTCCCTCGCGTGCACCCACGGGATTCCGTTCTCTTCTGCGTAGACTACCTCCTCCCTTGTTCCGCTCCGTATTCCGAACATCGCCTCCCTCACTCCCAGCTCCCCTATTCTTCTCGCCACGCAGGCGTGGTTGTATGGGTTGTCCTCGTAGCTGTCCCTGAGGTCGAGGTGGGCGTCGAAGACGACGTAGCTGGCCGGCCTGAGTGCCTCAACGGCTCCGAGGGTCTGGGAGTGCTCGCCGCCCAGGAGTATTGGCAGGGCGTCGGGATTTATGCGTTTAAGCTCCTCAAGGGTATCTCTGACCCTGTCCGCGGTCTTTCGGGGGTCGCCGGCGACGACGGCAATGTCCCCTATGTCCGCTATGGGGAGTTCGGCTATGTCGACGTCATAGTCAAGTATGTAGCTCTCGAGGTTGAGCGTTGCGTGCCTGATCAGGGTTGGTCCAAACCTCGCCCCGGGCTTAAAACTGGTCGTCCCGTCGAAGGGGATGCCGAGAATTACGAACTTTGCTTTTTCAGGCTCGGAAAGCGGAAATTCGAGCTTGAGCGTTTTATAGGTGTACAGGAACTCCATCTCTCCCACCGGGGAGATTTCCGAGGGCACGATTAAAAACCTTTGTGGGGGCTAAGGCCGGAGTACGACCTCTCCCCCCGGCTGAAGAACCGCCTCACTCCCGAAGGCTTCCACGCCTATCGGTTTCGTGCCCTCCAACATCTTTATGTGAACTTCGCCGTGCTTCACCTTCAGCTCAAGCCACGAGCCTCTGAAGAAGAACCTCAGCCTTACAGACTTCCATTTTTCCGGGAGGTTCGGGCTGACCTTCAGGGTGTCTCCCTTGAAATCAACACCGCAAAAGCCCCTGAAGAGTATCTGCCACAGGCCGCCGGCGGTTGCCAGGTGGAATCCGTCCGCGGTGTTTCCGTAAATGTTCTTCAGGTCTATATAGGCGCATTTCATGAAGTAGTCGTAGGCGAGCTCCATGTTCCCGAGCCACGATGCGACTATGGCGTAGGTGGGCATTGAGAGTGAGGACGCGTGGGTGGTTCTGACGATGTAGTACTCGAAGTTCCTCCCGATGGTATCCAGGTCAAACCAGTCCTTCAGGAGGTATTGGGCGGCTATAACGTCCGCCTGCTTAATGAGCTGGGTCTTTCCGAGGTTCTCCCTTACGTCCTCCGGCAGTCTTCCCTCGCCCAGGCCGTAGGGGTCAACCGTGTAGTCCATCAGTGCAAAATACCCGTCGAACTCCTCGTAAACTCCGTCGTCCCTCTGCGGTGGGAGGTACAGCCCCTCGGCTATCTCAAGCCACCTCTGGACTTCCCTTTCGGTCACCCCGATCCTCTCAATGACCTCCCCCCACCAGCTCTTCCCGAGGCCTTCTCTGAAATACGAGACCCCGAGGAGCAGGTTGTGCTTGGCCATCAGGTTGGTGAAGAAGCTGTTGTTAACGTGCTCGTGGTACTCGTCCGGTCCGATCACCTTTTCTATCACATAGCCCTTCCTCTCGTCGTACCTCACCCGGCTTGCCCAGAAGCGCGCCGTTTCCATGATAATCTCAAGGCCGTGGCGAATTATGAACTCCTCATCCCCCGTAAGGCGGTAGTATAGGTCAACGGCGTAGGCTATGTCGGCCGTTATGTGGTGCTCCTCCTCACCTGTATATATCCTGACCGTCTTTCCCCCCCTCATGTCCAGCGGCACGAGGGGGGGCGTCGCTTCTCTGCCGTCGTCGGCCGATTCCCATGGGAACTGCGCGCCCTCGTAGCCGTTGAGCCTTGCATTTTCCCTGGCCGCGTTGAGGTTGTTGTACCTGTAAACGAGCATTCTGCGGGCTTCCTCCGGCATTGTTGCCATGAAGAAGGGGAGTGCATAGATCTCGGTGTCCCAGAAGACGTGCCCGCGGTAGCCAAAGCCGTGTATCCCCCTTGCGGTCAGGGATATGCGGCCGTCACGGGGAAGTGACTGCACCAGATGGAAGAGGCTGAATGCAAGTCCCCTCTCGGCGTCTTCGTCGCCTTCTATCTCCACCCAGGCCCTATCCCAGATTTTCTTCCAGTACTCCACGTGTTCCTCATACAGCCGCTCAAACCCCTTCCTTTTGCTCTCCCTGAGTTCCCTAAGAACTGCACTTCTCATGTCGCCTCGGCCAATTGAGGACACTACAACGTACTTCACGAACTCGTACTCCTTTCCGCCCTCAACGTTCAGCGTCAGAACTTCCCCTATGAGCCTCGTGTTCTTTACGGTGCTTCTCTCGTGGTTCCAGGGGGTGAAAATTGAGCTCGCTATGCCGACATGGTACCTCCCATCCAGCGTCCTGATGTGGGCGTACACTGCTTCCCCATCGCATTTCAGCTCCTCCACGGAATAGTGCCTGACGAGTATCTCCCCTCTGTAGGAGGGATTGGCCGTGTCGAGTTCTATCGGGTTCAGTATCGTTAGGAGGCCGTCCTGGCTGGCCCTGAGCCTGAACCTTAGAATAATGAGGTTTTTTCTCTTTCCGTGGACTATTCGCGTGCTCTCGTAGTCGATTCTGACGCCTTTTCTGGTTTCGAGCTCCACCCAAGTTTTTAGGGTTCCTTTTTCTATGTCCAGCTCCCTCTCGTAGCGCAGAATTCTGTGCGTGCTCAGGTTTAAGGGCTCACCGTTGAACATCAGCTGCAGACCCACGACCCTGGGGGCGTTGACGATTTCACGGTAAAAGTAGGGGGCATCATCATAAACACCGGCTATGGTCGTGCCGTATATCGTCGGCTCAAGCTCAACCTCGCCCCGAACACCAAGATGCCCGTTTCCCAGGGTCAGTACCGTCCCGTAGACTGCCTCCTCCTCGGGTGAATACCCGGAAAGCCTGAACCGGAATTTCATCAATCTCCCCCCTTGCCTCCGTTCAGCCTCAACAGTCGCTCGATGGAGACCTCTCCAAAGTCTCTGAACCTCAGATCCGCGCCCTCCAGCTCGGTATCTCTTTCGTATCCCAAAACAAGCATCCCGAGCTCCTTGGCGGCTTTCACGCCTGCGGGGGCATCCTCAACAACGAAAAACGACTCCACCTCCGGGAACATCTCCACGAGCTTTTTCCTGGCCAGTCGGAATACCTCCTTCTTGCTGGGTGCCATGCCGCTGACGTTAACGTCAAAGAAGTCTATCAGCCTCTTCTCCCCCACCATAACCTTGGCCGCCAGCTTCGGGGCGTTCTTTGATGCAGAAGCCAGAGCGCTCGGTATCCCCTGCTCCCTTGTCTTCATCAGGAACTCTATTGCCCCTTGGTTAACCTCGTACTCTCCCCTGTCGAACATCTCGTTGACCATCCTGTTCTTGAACTCGGCGAACTCCGTGAGCAGTTTTTTCCTCTTTTCTTCAGTGTCCGCGCCGTGGCGTTCGTAGATACCCGTCAGCTCCAGTATGTTGTGCGCACCCTCGTAGCGTGGCTTCCCTGAGACGTACCTCACGTAGAACTCGTGGTCGATTTCAGCCCCATAGATTTTTGCCGCCTTTCTCCAGGCTTCCTCGTGGGGTGTGTAAACGAGAACCCCGTCGAAGTCCCATATTAGTGCTATTCTGGCCATCAGTGCCACCTTATTTGGTTATCTCCCTGATAACAATCTTCTGCGCCTCTATGTCTTCCACCTCCGCATCAAAACCTCCGACTGTAAAGGTTCCGTTCTCGCTTTCGAGGACGAAGTTGCTAACTATCCCGAAGCGGTTTATCGAGCGAACCTTTCCGGTAATGCTCACTGGATAGCCGCTCTTAACGTCCCTGCCCTCCACGGTCACCACCGGGGTGTAGCCGAGCTTCAGCAGGGTCTCAAGCTCGTTGAGCGCCATCGAGAACTCTATGAACACCTTGGGATACAGCTCCGGCCTGGGAATCCAGCCTATGACCTCCTTTGACTTGAGCCAGAGGTTATTGTGGATGTTGAGAAGTCTGAGGAGAAGGTCTTTTTCCTGTATCACGTATCCGTAGATTTCGTTGCTGGAAATCGGGAGCTTGTGGACGCTGAAGAAGCGCCGTTTTGAGTAGACAGCGCTTGAGAGGTCGGATATAACGAGGAGAAAGTTTCCAAGGTCAAAGGTACGTATCTTGACCTGATCCCTGAACCTTTCGAACTCCTCTGGAGTGCCCATGCTGGGGTAGATCAGGAGGTACAGGTTCACCCCCCTCTGGAGGGCTCCCAGCAGGTAGGGTTTGAGCTCCTTGAAGACAGGGTAGGGGAGCTCGGCCCTAATCTCGACCTCCGCGGAGTTTATTATCTCGATAATGCTCGCCAAGACACCTTCCAGGCTCCTCACAAGCGAGATATAGGGCCCCTCTTCCTCTGTTCTCCCCTTAATCTTCATAAGTTCCTCCTGAAGGACGCTCCGGAGGAGGTCAAATTTCATCTTCTGAATGTCGATAAGGGCCCCTATATCGCTCGCCGTGTAGACCCTCGGCCTTCCGGCGGAAGCTCTTATGAATCCCTTTCGTATCAGGCTCTGGATTATGTTGTAGAGCTGGGGCTGATGGATGTCGAGGGCCTCAAGAAGCTCCTTCACGGTGGCGCCGTCCTTTATGAGTATCGTCAGGTAAACTTCAGCCTCCCTTTTGGTGAGCCCGAGTTCCTGCAATTTTTCAATCAAAAAAGCATAATTTTCCATCTGCACCCCTCCACAGGTCACTGCTACTATGTATTTTTGAGCTTCAATACTATTTAAATATATTGGATACTAATTCAGTAAGGTTTATATAATAGTATTGTAGTATAAACATTGAATGCCCATATTATTCCATGCACGTATGTCGAGGGGTGAGGAGGTATGAAAAAAGTCCTTGCTGGTGGTCTTTTGGTTTTTGTTCTGCTTTTGGCGGTAGTGGCCGCCGGGTGCATCGGCGGCGGAGGGCAGACCGGAACCCAGACGCCGGCGACCGTCACGGAGACCAAAGTTAAAACTGAGACCAAGGTTGAGACCCAAGTGCAGGAGAAGGTTTTCGTAAGGTTCGCCGGCTGGAGTGCCGGAGAAACCGAGATGAAGAACTACGAGAAGATGATTAAAGCCTTCGAAGAGCAGAACCCCAACATCGGCATCAAGTACGAGGTCATCACCCAGATGTTCCACGAGAACATCCTGGCATCCTACGGTGCCGGAGTTGCCCCCGATGTATTCTACGTTGACAGTGCATGGGCTCCAATCTTCATCGACAAGGGTGCCCTCTATCCGATATCCGACCTCGCCGACCAGAGCTTCATTGACCAGTTCTATCCGTTCCTTCTTGAGCCCTTCATGAAGGATGGAAAGCTCTACGGCCTGCCGAAGGACTGGAGCATGCTGGCCCTCTTCTACAACAAGAAGCTCTTCGAACAGGCTGGCCTGACTAGGCCGCCCGAAACCTGGGAGGAGCTTGAGGAGTATGCTAAGATAATAGCTGACAAGACCGGAAAGCCCGGACTTGCTATATATCTGGGCGGATTTAACAGGTACGTCCCAGTTGCCGTAAGCAACGGCGCCCCCAAGCCCTGGTTCGAGAAGCCCGAAGACGCTTCCTGGTTCGATAATCCAGCCGTTAAGGAGACCCTCACGTGGTACATCGACCTCTACCGGAAGGGCAAGACTGAGAGGGAGAACCAGGGGCTTACCCCGTACGTAGTCCAACCTAGTGACGTCGGAGCCGGCTGGCTCGGTGACGCCTTCGGCCAGCAGGAGGTCGCAATGGTCATCAGCGGAAACTGGATGATTCCATTCCTTGCAGACCAGTTCCCCGACTTCAAGTACGGTGAGGACTGGGACATAGCCCCTGTCCCGGCCGGAAAGGAAGGAAGGGTGACCATGGTCTACACAGTCATCCTGGGAATAAACGCCAAGACTGAGCACCCGCAGGAGGCCTGGAAGTTCGTTGAGTTCCTCCTTGGGCCGGAGGGGCAGAAGGAGCTCGTCGTCAAGGGCGGCCAGACCCTGCCCAGCATAAAGGGATTCGAGAACGACCCGGACATGTGGCCGCAGCACAAGAAGACACTCTCGTTCAAGTACGACCAGATGATAGTCTTCCTCTGGGGCCCGAAGTCGGGACCGCTTGAGGGCAAGTTCAGCGACGCCATGGCCGCAGCGATGAGGGGCGAGATGAGCGTGGACGAGGCCATTGAGGTTATGAAGCAGGTCGTTCAGGAAGAGCTGAGCAGCTGAGGTGAGAACATGTTTTCGTCTTTTTCTTCCTTTTACGAGAAGGCTAGAAATAAGGAGATTGTAGCAGGATTAACTCTCATTTCGATTGCCGTTGTTCTGAACCTGGTTTTCGGTTACTTCGCGATGTTCTTTGCCTTCTACCTGAGCTTCTTCAAGTGGGATTACATAGGTGAGATGCAGTTTGTGGGGCTTCAAAACTTTGAGATTGTGATAAGGGATCTTATCAGGGGACTTCACGGAGCTCCCTATCTTCTCGTGCCCTTCTACACCGGCCTGAAGAACATACTGCTCTACACGCTCATCGTCGTGCCCATCCAGACCTTCCTGGCAATAGTGCTGGCCTCCTTTGCTAACCAGAAGATTCGTGGCCAGCAGTTCTTCAAGGTCTCCTATTTCCTGCCCGCGACGACTTCCTCGGTTATCGTGGCCCTGATATTCATCTGGCTCTTCATGAAGAACGGCTACATAAACTACGTCCTGGTCCACGTGATCCCGGGCTTTGAGCCGGTGGACTGGATAAACAACAAGGACTACCTGCTCTTCGCCATAGCTACTGTCGCCATCTGGGGGACCAGCGGACACTTCATGGTGTCCTTCCTGGCGGCGATGCAGGCCATTCCCAGGGAGATATACGAGGCGGCAATGCTTGACGGTGCAGGGCCGATAAGGAGGTTCTTCTTCATAACGATCCCGATGCTCAGGCCGATGATAACCTACGTGGTGGTCATGGGGCTCATAGGGGCCCTCCAGATGTTCGATCTCGCGTGGATAATGGCGGGGGCCAACGGCGGTCCTGGTGGAGCAGGCTATACCGTCGCGCTGGACATCTATAACGAGGCGTTCACCAGGATACGTCCCGGTGTTGCCGCGGCCAAAAGCTGGTTCCTGTTCGCGATAATATTCACGACCACATACCTGTTCCAGAAAAAGTACGGGAGGGCTATGAGATGACCCCCAAAGAGGAGGAGAGGCTCATCCGCCGTATCTGGATTGTCATAACCTACGCAGTGCTGATAACCTTTGCGCTGGTATATCTGATGCCCTTCATCAGGTCGCTGGTCGCTTCGTTTATGACGTGGGCCCAGGCTTCGGCCTATCCCCCTGAGTGGGTTCCCAATCCATTCACGCTTGAGAACTACCAGAAGCTTTTTAGGCTTGACCTGTTCCCGCGCTGGATCCGCAACACCGCGCTCTACGCTGGGCTAATCGTTGCCGGCAACGTGCTCTTCACCAGCATGGCTGGCTACGCATTCGCCAGACTCAAATTCCCGGGAAAGGACGTAATATTCTCCGCGCTGCTCTCGCTCCTCATGATCCCAATGTTCGTCACGCTGGTTCCAAACTACATCATCATGTACAAGCTTGGCCTCATAGACAACATCTTCGGCCTCGCGCTGCTGGGAATAGTAAATGTGTCGAGCATCTTCCTCATGAGGCAGTACTTTACCTCACTTTCCAACGAGATATTCGAAGCCGCCCGTCTGGATGGGTGCGGTCCGATAAAGGCGTTCTTCTACATAGCCCTACCGCTGGCCAAACCTGCCCTAGGTGCGGTTGCCGTTTACCAGTTCCTCGGCTCTTGGAACGCCTTCATCGGGCCGCTCATCTTCCTCCGTTCGCCGGAAAACTTCACCCTGCCGGTCGGTCTCAGCTTCGCCTTCCAGAGGAGCATGTGGACGGAGTACACCCCCATCATAGCCGGCTCGCTGGTGGCCTCGGCACCAACGATACTGCTCTTCCTCGTGCTGAACAGGTATCTCATTAGGGGTATAGTTATTACGGGAGGGAAAGGCTGATGGCGAGGGTTCTGCTTAAGGACGTTACCAAGAAGTTTGGAGAGGTAGTTGCTGTCAACAGACTGAACCTTGAGATCAGGGACGGGGAGTTCATGGTGCTCCTCGGGCCGAGCGGGTGTGGAAAATCAACGACACTCAGAATGATAGCCGGCCTCGAAACGCCCACCGAAGGCGAGATATGGATAGGCGACCAGCTGGTCAACGAGATAGACCCCACAAAGAGAAACACTGCCATGGTCTTCCAGAGCTACGCTCTCTATCCTCACATGACGGTCTTCGGCAACATAGAATTTCCGCTGAGGATGTGGAAGGTTCCGAAGCAGGAGAGGATACGGCGCGTTAAGGAGGTGGCCGAGTTCCTTGGGATAGCGGACCTTCTCAACCGGAAGCCGAGCGAACTGAGCGGCGGCCAGCAGCAGCGTGTTGCCCTGGCAAGGGCGTTGGTGAGGGAACCAGAGGTTTTCCTCCTCGACGAGCCGCTGAGCAACCTCGACGCCAAGATAAGAACCCAGATGCGCTTCGAGCTCAAAAAGCTCCTCAGCTACGACCTCGGAATAACCACCATCTACGTTACCCACGACCAGGTTGAGGCCATGACGATGGCCGACAGGATAGCGGTCATGGACAGGGGCGTCCTCCAGCAGGTCGGCACGCCGGATGAGATATTCTACAAACCCGCCAACACATTCGTTGCAACGTTTGTTGGAAGCCCGCCCATGAACCTTGTGAAAGGGGAGGTTGTTGAGAGGGACGGAAAAGTGCTCTTCGATGCGGGAGAGTTCACACTTGAACTACCCGCCAGCATAGACGTCCGCGACACCGCGGTTCTCGGCTTCCGGCCCCAGCACGTTGAAGTCAGCTCCGAACCAAAGGAGGGCTTTGTGAAGGGCAGGCTCCTCGGTGTTGAGAGGCTCGGCGTAGAGAGCTACGGCCACATCGCCTACAGTGGTGTGGAGCTGGTACTCAGGCTTCCGGAAGGGGTAGAGACAGGCAGAGATGAGGTTTACTGGAGGCCGAGGATGGACAGGATGTACATCTTCGACCCCAAGAGTGGAAAGCTACTGTACGGCTGATTACCGCGCTGTCTGCCTTGAATCAGCCATTTCTCTTTATTGAACTTTCACTGAAAGTGGGGGGATGACGTGATGCTAGAGGTTAGAGAATTCACAGGAGTTGGTAAGAGTCTGAAGGACTACGGCAGAATAATCGGAGAGGATGCCGTTGAAAGGATAAAGGTCAAGGCGGAAAGGCTCTTGGGAGCCAAGTTTGCCCACGTCAACTCGACGTCCTTTGGAGGAGGTGTTGCGGAGATACTTCACAATCTCGTGCCCCTTATGAGAGACACAGGACTCGACGCCAAATGGTTCGTCATTCGAGGCTCAGACGAGTTCTTTAATGTCACGAAGAGTTTTCACAACGCCCTCCAGGGCAACAAAGACCTCAAACTCACCGGGGAAATGAAGAACCTCTACCTCAAAACCAACGAAGAGAACGCTCAGAAAGCTGACCTAAGTGAATTTGACTACGTTCTCATCCACGACCCACAACCCGCGGCGCTCATAGACTTCTACGAGAAAACCCAACCCTGGATCTGGCGGTGCCATATCGACTTAAGTGACCCGAACAGGCAATTCTGGGTGTTTCTGAGGGAGTATATCCAAAGATACGACAGGTACATCTTCCACCTTCCGGAATACGTTCAGCCAGACTTGAGCTCGGAGAAAACCGTCATCATGCCGCCGTCTATCGATCCGCTGAGCGAAAAGAACATGGAGCTGAAAGAGTCGGAGGTCCTGAAAACGCTTGAAAGGTTCGACGTCGATCCGGACCGGCCGATAATCATACAGGTCGCCCGCTTCGATCCCTGGAAGGGTGTTTTCGACGTTATTGAGGTCTACCGGAAAGTGAAGGAAAAGATTCCGGAGGTTCAGTTGCTTCTCGTCGGGGTCATGGCGGCTGACGACCCAGAAGGTTGGGTTTACTTCGAAAAGACCTTGAGGAAGATTGGCGAGGACTACGACGTTAAAGTTCTGACGAACCTTACTGGGGTTCATGCCAGAGAAGTTAACGCCTTTCAGCGGGCTAGTGACGTTGTCTTGCAGATGTCTATCCGGGAAGGATTTGGGTTAACGGTTACCGAGGCGATGTGGAAGGGTAAGCCTGTTGTTGGCAGGGCCGTGGGGGGAATCAAATTCCAAGTGGTCGATGGGGAAACGGGCTTCCTCGTGAATGGCGTTGAAGAAGCCGTCGAAAGAGTAATCTACCTGCTGAAACACCCGAGAGAGACCAACCTCATGGGCATGAAGGCAAGAAAAAGGGTGCTGGAGAAATTTTTAATTACTCGGCACCTAGAAAGGTATCTGGATCTTCTGAATTCCCTTTAGATTTTCTAATTTCCCAAGAAAAGTCTGGTTTAAAGAGGTGAAAAAAGAGCTCACTCGCCCTTGAGCTTCATTATCTTGATCCTGCCGAGGGTCTCCCAGTACTCGACGTTGATACCCTCCTTGAGCTGGTCCTTGATCTCGTCGGCGACGCCGGTCTCGATGGGAACGTCGTAGAGCTCGTAGGTCTCCATGTCCATGATCTGGACGGTGTCCGGGGTCATGGCTATTATCTGGGCGGTTCTCTTGTCGATAATCGGGACGTCAACCTCGGCGCTGGTGGGCTTGACGATGCTTCTAACTTTTCCGTCGAAGATTCCAACGGCCTCGATCCTGGCCTTGGCTGAACCGTGCTTTCCGGGCGAGGAAACGGTTATGTTGCCGATCCTGCAGGGCTCGCCGTCGATGAGGATGTACCTTCCCGGCTTGAGCTTGCTAACCTGAACCTTGGTCTTGTCTCCCATTTTTCAGACCTCCCATAAGCGTTCTAAAACCGATTGGGAAGGGTCTTTAAAAAATTTTTGAATAAAAGAAAGAGTCAGCGCCGGCCCTTCATCAGCATGCTGTTCATGAGCGCGGGCACCAGGAGGACGAGACCGAGCAGTGCGCCTATCTTAACGGTGGTGCCCAGCGCTCTGAACGCGTAGTACAGTGTGAGCAGGCCCATGAGAAAGAGGACGATCATTGTGCCCGCCACGGCGCCCCTGTTGTGCGCGAGTTCCTCCGAGAGGAGGGGATATGCTTCGATAGCGGCTATTATTGCACCCACGCTGAACGGCACCACAAGAAACATTGTCCTGATGTCACCTATGACCATCACTGCTGAGAGCAGGAAGCCAAGGAGCGCCACCAGAGTCAGGCTTCTGTTCCTTCCAAGCTGCATGACCTCTGAGAGTATCTGGCTGCCCATCTCTATGAGGACGATGATCGTGGTCAGCCCGGCAAAGTAGAGCGAGAGCATGAGCAGAGATATCAACCTGCTGGCGTTGGCGATGTTGCCCTTGAGTACGTACGGGATTGAATAGAACACCTCAATTGAGTCCATCGGGCTCTTTTCACTGTTCGTAGCGTATTCCCTGAGATCCTGAAATCCGAGGTAGAGCCTCATGGACTCCTCCGCTGGGATGTTGGGGCTGTGGAAGGCTTTTCCAAATCCCTGGTAGGCTGCACCGAGGGAGTAAGCGACGGTAAAAGCCGCGGCGAAGCTCAGTATTATCTGGAGGACAAAAACAGCGGCAAGAACCTTCCTGAGGTCAAGTTCCTCCGGGGTGAAGCTTCCAACCACATAATAAACGCCGGCACCAAGTCCGAAGGACATGAGCACCGAGATGAACATGTAGAGCACTCCCCTGAGGGAGAGTGGCTGTCCAAAGGAAGTTATTGCCGAGACCGCGTTTTTCATGTAGTGAACTGCCTGGGGATCGGTGACTGTGTTGAGGGCCTGGTTCCTGACGAGGACCGCGGAAACTATTGCAAAGAGCACGAAAAGCACCGAGAGCACTGAGATAACTTCCAGAGTTCTGCCCTTGGCAAGGAGAAGTAGAACCACGGAGACAAGTATCGTTCCGAGGGCTATTACGGGGACATACCTGGGAGCGATGCCGAGGATGTATATGATGCTGTACGAGGAGTAGTAGGTTGTGATTCCGAGCATCACGAGCAGGAACATGATGAGGACGAATATCAGTGCTGGAGTGCGGGATATCTTGAAGAACAATTCGTATATCAGGTACCTCGTGCGTTTAGTGCTCTCTGCCTCACTGTATATCAGAAACAGCGCCAGGAGCATCGGTATCAGCGATATCAGGAACCCCTTCAGTCCAAAGTTTATGTAGTACTTTGGTAGCACCAGAAAGTTCCAGATGCCGAGGATGTATCCCGTTATCAAAAACGCCATCAGGAAGCTTATTTTTCGCATAGATTCACACCCCCATGGAGGTTCAGCCCCATATTTTAGGCGAGATTTGCAGAAAAAATAAGAGAAAACTAATATAAAAACATTGTGTGCTTTTTCTACTCAATTTAGAGGCCCCACTGCTCAAAATTGACGATTGTTTCGGTCACAACTGTCCATGCCATCAACGGTTCTTTGTAAAGACTTATTTTTTTGCCCGGGATTTCACTTCTGAAGTCCCCATGAGGGAATGCTCCAACAACCACGAGTGGGTTTTTAAGTTCTGAAAGGGTTTTCCCAAACTCCATCGGCTTTGTGGGTTCCCCCTCCTCATGCATCACGAAGACCTCATCCGGGCCTATCTCCTCTATGAGTTCTCCAAGCGGCTTTTCCTCTATTCGAAGAAGTTCAAGGTTCTCGGGAACGGCTCTGTTCTTGAAGAGGCTTTCCATCAGCCCGATGAAGCGGTTGTAGTTCCTTGGAATCCGGGTTTCCGGCTTTATGTATATCACCTCGTCGTTCCGCGTGTGGACGTAGACCCTCAGCAGGCCCTCCTTGTTGGCTATACTCTCCAGGGCGTTGAGCAGGCAGACGTGGACTATATCCGGCCTTCCACGCCTCTCACCGTCTTCGAGCTTTTTCAGGGCTGAATGGTGGTATGTGGCGTCCAGGATGACCTCATCCGGCCTCTTGCCCCTCCGCTTTGCGTAGTTGACTATTGCCGGGTGGTTCTGTATACTCTTGGGCGCCAGCTCAAGCTCGGCCTCAGCTATCACCAGGTGGAGCATTCTCCCACCTCTCAATCTTTATCCCCCTCTCTCCAAGCTCCTCAGTTATGCGCGTGAAGGTGTCTATCCTCATCCCCAGTATCTCCGGGGGGATAACTCCGAAGATGCACCCTTGCTCGGCAACGAGGCGCGCTATTATCGCCGCCGTGAACCCTGTAACGCGAGCCATGGACGTGAACCCTCCCCTCTCTTCGTCGTAGAGCAGGTAACCGATCTCCTTCCTCTCTCCGTCCAGCGTTCCTTTCCCCAGGACCTGCATTATGGAGAAGTCCGGGCTCTCGTAGGTCATGAGCGGGGCTATGACATCAAGCGTCTTATCAACGTGCTCCTCTTTGAAAAATCCGAGCTCCCTCAAAACCTTCATTTTTTCCAGATGCCCCGGCCAGCGGAGCGTCCACTCTTCAAGCCTTTCCGCCCTTACACTTTCCAGGAGGCTCCTCAGACCGTCGCTTATGAACGCCTCAAACTCGAAGTCCGCGATGGAGACCCGTTCAATCCTCTCAAACGGGTCGACTGTGGTGACTTCCCAGTTCCTTATCACGCGTGCTGGCCTCGTGTACTCCTCAATTAAGTCTTTAGGTGACCATGTAATTCTGTAATAAAGTGGCGGTTTCGGCTCCTTCGGAAGGCCCCCGACGTAGATATAGCCCTCCCTCAGTTCGTCCATCTCCTGCCAGATGCGCCCCATCAGGATATGGCTGAGCCCCGGAGCAAAGCCGGCATCAACTATCACCGTTACCCCCGCCTTTTCAGCCTCGTCCCGGAGTTCCAGCGGATTTTCGGGCATGAACGAAACGTCGACCATGTCAACGCCAGCCCTTATGGCCGCCCTTACGGATCGGTATCCAAACCTTCCAGGCAGGGCCCCGATGACCAGCTCGAAGCCCCTCATGACCTCGACAAGTTCATCGAAGTTTGCCGCGTCCACCTTCGAGGGAGTTGCAAACTCAGAAACGGCCTTCAGCCTCTCCTCACTGACGTCTCCCACGTGAACGTCAAACTCGTCCCTCAAATCCCATGCTACTGCCCTCCCAACGTTTCCGGCACCGAGAACGAGAACCTTCATGGTAACACCCCTTGGAACTTGTGGGAAGGTATATATAAGCCCTGCTCCTACCCCTGTTAATGCCGTTCAAGCTACCCATCTTCCGGAAGAAAGTCCTTGAGGTGCTCGCTTCCTCCGATGAGACCAAGGTCATGCACATAAGCGACACGCCGGAAAGTGTCTACCGCTTCCTCGATGGGATTATTGGGAAAACCCGGCCGGATTACATTATCCACACCGGCGACTTGGCCGACAACGTGAAGCTTGAGAGGAGGCCGGAGCTGGTGCCCCTCTACAA
Source organism: Thermococcus thioreducens (assembly GCF_002214545.1). Classification (NCBI taxonomy): domain Archaea; kingdom Methanobacteriati; phylum Methanobacteriota; class Thermococci; order Thermococcales; family Thermococcaceae; genus Thermococcus; species Thermococcus thioreducens. The sequence goes on from NZ_CP015105.1 coordinate 826,681, forward strand.
GGGTGCCCTGAGAAAACTGGCACGTGTCCTTAAAGGCTCCGGCGCGGTTCTTTACATCGTTCCGGGCAACGAAGACGACCCTGAACTGCTCAGGGAGTTCTTCGGCGATTCCGTCGTCGAGCCAGGCACGGTCATCGAGATCGAGGGTAGCAGGTTTGCCCTCGGCCACACCTGGCGAGAAGTTGCGGAGAAAGAAGCCGACTTCAGGCTCTACGGCCACAACTTCAAGCTGATCGAGAGGGGTCTAAACGGCGTTCTTGGAGTCAACTTCGTCCTCCTCCCGAGCGGAAAGACCTACAGGGTGAAGTATCCCGGAGGAACGGACTTCGATAGAGGCTACAAGATGTGGAGGGGTATGTGATGAGGGTTCTCCGCTTTGGGCCGTCGATAATCTTCCTTCGAACTCCCCACAGGGAGGCCGTGAAGGCGGCAATCTCCCAGGTCTTCGGTGTCGAGGAGATGCCGACCGATGCAGCTATAAGGAACAGCAGTGAGTTTGAGACTATAGTATTTGTCACAGACGAGTGGAAGAAGGAAACGATTCCCCCGGAGAGGGCATTCCTTCTGGGCTGCCACGCTCCTGTTGTTCTGAGCACCATTGTGAACCGGAAACTCCCGGTGGAGAAGGTTCACGTCGAGGGCACGCTGATCCTCATGCGGGTTCCCGACAAGGTTCAGGAGGGGCTTCAGCTTCTGGCTAAAAAGTACGGCGGGGAGATCATGGATATAAGAACTGCTTTCGATGAGGGCGAGGCAGGGGACACGATAATAGGGGTAACGAGGAAGAAGCTCAACTCCCCAATCGGCCCGGAGGATATTGAGGGTGCGGTCCTCATCAGAAGGGACTTCCTGGAGGTCTACCGTGAGCTGACCCTTGATGTCCCCGTTCTCCTGCTCAGGCTGATGCCCGAGTGGAAGGAGATTACCATCAAAATCTACGACACCGACAAGCGCTACGAGGAGAACATCGAGAGGCTGATGATGGTAATAGAGGACCTCGATCTCGGCTTCGTCGTCGGCGAGGGCTGGGACTGGGACTATCCAAGGCCCTTCATGCGCGTTCCGGTTTACAAGCTCAAGCTTCTGACGTGGGAAGATCCAGTTCGCGTCAAGTTTCTCCTCAAGGGGCTTGAGTACAGGGGCTACAAAAGGCTCTGCGACATAGACGTTTTCATCGAGAAAAAGAAAATTTCATGGACTTCACTGGGAAAATTCAGCTCGAAGTTCGAGCTTGCAAAAAAAGCGAGGGAAGAGCTGGAGAAGAACCTGAGTGAAGAGGTTCTTGAGAGGCTCCGCAGAATAGAGGAAGTCCTGGTCAGGAAGGTCGAAGATTAAAGCTTCCTGAGCTTTGCAACGAAGAAGCCGCTCGTGCCGTGCTTGTCGGGGTAGAAGCGCCTCGCCTTTCTTATCTCATCGCTCAGCTCGACTCCAAAGGGCATCGTTAGAGCCGGCTCGCCGTAGCGAAGCGGGAGCAGTTCAACGTCGAAGTTATCAAGAACCCACTGGATCACGAACTCGTTCTCCTCGGGCTCAAGGGAGCAGGTGGAGTAGACGAGGGTTCCACCCCTTTTGAGCACGCTTAGGCCCTTCTCAATGAGCCTCATCTGCAGTCCCTGGCAGAACTTTACATCCTCCATCGTCCTGTTGGCTTTCCTCTCAGGGTTTTTGTGGATTGTGCCTGAGCCGGTGCACGGTGCATCGAGGAGGATTCTGTCGAACTCGACGCTGAGTTCATCTATGTGGAGCGACGATTTGTGGAGGAGCACCGTATTTGTGACTCCAAGCCTTGAGAGGTTCAGGCGGGTCTCCTTCAAGCGCTCCTCTCCGACGTCGAAGGCGTAAACGATGCCCTCGTTCTCCATCAGCTGGGCGAGGTAAGAAGTTTTACCTCCCGGTGCCGCCGCCATGTCGGCAACGATCTCGCCGGGCTTCGGTTCCAGAGCCACCGGCGGATACATAGAGCTTGCCTCCTGAATGTAGAGGAGACCGCTGAGGTACTCGGGCGTTGAGGTTATCGAGAAGGGTTCCCTCGTCAGGCAGAAGCCCTCCCTCGCCCAGGGAATCCTCTTAAACTGAAAGCCCTTCTTGTTGAGGAGTTTGGTGAGCCTTGGAACTTCGATGCGAAGGGTATTTATGCGGAAGCACCTCGGCAGGGGCTTTTCCATCGCCTCGGCTATGCTTAATGCCCTCTCGCCCCAGAGTTCATAATAGCGCTCCGCGAAGGTCTTCGAGTAGCCGAGGGAAAACAACTTTTCCAGCATGGTGGGGAGTTGGGGGAGGGGTTTAAAATCATATTGACCTCCCGCTCTTCTCCAGGCCGAGAAGATACAGCGAGACGGGAACGGTGTCCTCACCAAGCTCATCCTTCGAGACGTAAAGGGTCGGGAACGGGTAGTGCTTTCTTTTCACCTTTCCGTATTTCACCTCGATCCCGAAGAACTTTCCCCCCTCCCGCACAACGAGGTCGCACTCCTTGTTCCTGTCGTAGTAAAATCCGGCGAAGGAGTGCTTTTCCCGGAGTATTGGTTCCTCGATGTGCCAGATGACATGAGAGGCAACGATGTTCTCGACAAGCCATTCAACGTTTCCCTCAACGAACTCAACCGGATTCTCACCGAGATAAACCGCCAGTGCCGTCGCTATGAGGGGGCTTTGGAAGACTATCTTTTTCTCCTTCCGGTGGGCGTGCCTCTTTTTGGCTATGTCCCAGGCCTCAAGGGTGTAAATAACCCTCGCGCTCTCAAGGGTCGAGAGATACTCCCTAACGGTCGGGTGGGAAACTCCGACTTCTCCAGCGAGGGTTACGTAATCAACGCGGTTGCCCTTGAGCCTGAAAATCGCCTCCAGGAGTTCCCTTGCAATCTCCTCACTCTTTCCAGATTTGGCAATTTCGCCGAGAACCAGCCTTATTATCTCCTCGTACCGCTCCTCCCCGATGGTTCCAGAGCTTTTGTAGTCCAAAACTGCCTCAGGAAAACCGCCAGTAAGAATGTACGCGTAGAAAAGCCCTTCAAGCTCCTCGTACCAGGGGAAAACGCTATCAACGGCTGGTTCGTTGTAGGGAAAAGACACATCCGGCAGTTCAGGGTTCATAAACCGCGCAAATTCCCTGAAGTTCAGGGGGTTGAAGTAGTACTCGTTTCCCTCGATGCCCCTCCCGGGTAAAAGCTCGGCCTCTCTCTTCATCTCTACCGGATTAGAGCCGGTTGCGACTGTAGTTATTCTGTCTTCACCGAGTTCTTTGAGGAGGAGACGCCAGCCATCGAGGTACGTTATCTCGTCGAGGAAGACGTAAAGCTCCCCGTGTCTTAGTCTCAGCTCGTCTATGAAGCCCCTGACCTCTCTCTTTGTGAACCTGTCGCAGGGTATATAGACGACCCTCCTGGGAGCTACACCATCTGAAATCAGCCTTTTTATCATGGTCTTAATGTAAAAGCTCTTGCCGGCACGGCGAATTCCTCTGAGGAGCGTTACTGAACCTTCCTTTATCACGATTTCTTTCCTGGGAATCACATCCTCCACACGTGAGAGGTCCGGGTCTTCCCTCTCCCAGTCTGCTCCCTTCCACCAGGGGTTGTGCCTGACGAGTTTTACTATCTTAACCGCCATATGTGAAAGTACGCTTTCATGACTTATAAGGTTTGTGAAAGTGCACTTTCACAAAATGTCCCTTTTATGAAAGTTCACTTTCATAGATTGCACCGTTTATGAAAGCCCGCTTTCATAAAGTGCCCTTTTTGTGGAAGTACTCTCATAAAACGGCACTTCCTGAGGGCTCGAATATGGTGAAGGGCTGTAGAGAATGCAGGAGAACTCAGAGGTGCCTTAAGGCTTCCTCCGCTTTTTCGAACTTCCCTTCCTTTATGTAGGACAGCGCAAGGTAGTACATGCCGAGTCTGCAGAGGTCTTCCAACGTGGGGTTTTCGAGCTCTATGATGTCCATAATCTTCCTCTTGAAGTCCATCATGGCGTTGTTTACCGCCTCTTCGCTGTAGTTGAGGAGCTTCAGGGCCTGGAGCATGGAAAGGACTTCGAGCTTCGCACTGGTGAGGTCTGTGGATGTCCCAATAGTTCTTTCCTCTGTCTGTATTCTCTCGACCGGCTGTGCCTTCTTCTCAGCGATAGTTGGTTCTGGTTGCTTCAGTTTAACACCAGCGAATTCTTGGAGTATTTTCAGGTACTCCTCGAACTCTTCCCACTTCTTTACTTCCTCGCTCGCTACCGTGGTTATTGGGTGGCCCCATTCATCGAAGCCGCCCCACCTGCTAACGAACTTGTCGTGTATCTTCATAGCAAGCGGATATACCCTATCAATCATTTTGTCGATCTCCTCCTCGTATGTTCTTACTCCTACATCTCTGAGTGCTACCCGCAGCCAACTCACAAACTCGTCCCTTTTCTTGGGGCCCTGGAGAACCTCTTCCAGCGGTGGGAGGAGGAAACCATCTTTTAGATCGTTTACTCTTTCCGGTTTTAAACTTGCGTTATGTAAATATGCCTTCACGTCCGCTATCTTCACCCTGCTCAACGCTTCCTTTAATGCTTTTACGAAGTTTTTCCTGTAATCGAGATCACTTATCTTCCCAAACCCGTACTTTGCAATTATTGGCGTTACTAGCAGGTGCAGGAAGGTCGACCACTTCCCCGCTTCGTAGAACCCTCCCTTCATTCGCTCGTAGTCAGACGGCTCGTGCAGTTTTGGGTTCTTCACCACGGGGATCGGGGGATCTACCATCTCTGACTCGTGTGTGTGTTAGGGCAGCATCTATGGAGATCCGCCCATCGAGATCCAGATCTAAACTCTCCTTTATTGCCTTTGCTAGTATTTCGGAGCCTGTGGATTTTGGAAAAACTGGTTTATACTCCACATACTTCAGTTTTTTCTTCTCCTTTCCGAACCACCCCTTCGGCACCTCGTACTCAAATTCTCCCCACCCCATCTCTGCGATCGGCGCCATTCTTCACCCCTCACAGACTGTATGTTAAAAACATATAAAACGGTTGCCTGCCGGCTCAGGTGGAACCCATCAAAAACCTCCACAGGGGGGTCATCTCTATGGTGGTGTCCTTCCCTTTTACCCTGCCCGCCACGTCCCATGTAATCAGCAGGACGTTTTTAAATCCGAATTCTCTCGAAGCCTTTCTGAGAGCGTTCACCTCACGATTAAACGTCTCTTCTCCGCTGATATCGTAGCTCACCTGGATCAGTGTCTCCTCCTCAGGCAGGACGAAATCAACCTCCCAGTTCTTCCCGAGGGCATAATTAACTTCCTTTCTCCTCCGGAGGAGCTCGATGAAAACGGCGTTCTCCATAAGCCTCCCCATGTTCTCGCTGAACTTCACGCTAAGAAACGTCAAAAAGGACGTATCAACGAAGTATATCTTTCTGGGGTGCTGCATCCTGAGCCTCACCTTGGGGGAATACACCTCAAGGGGAAATGCAAAGTAGCACTCCTCAAGGTACCTCAGGTAGCTGGCGAGCGTTGATTTGGATATTGAGTAGCCCATGCTCCTCATAGTTTTCGCGGTTTTGCTCAGGCTCACGTACTCGGAGTTAAGGAGAAGTCGGATGAAAGCTCTGAGCTCTTCCGGGTTTCTGATTGAGTACCTCTCCACGACATCGAGGGCTATTACCGTGTTGAAGTAGTCCATAACTATCAACCGCTTGACCCTCACGTCGCTGGTTAGAACCACCTCTGGGAAACCTCCGTATAGGAGGTACTCCCTCAGCAGGTTGAGTAAGGCTGGCTTTTTTGGGCTGAAATCTAAATTCTCCGGCACCTCAAAACCCTTGAACCTCAGGAACTCCCGAAAGCTCAGGGGAAAAACCTCGAACGTCAGGGCCCTGCCTCTGAGTGAGGTGGGGATTTCTCTGCTGGAGAGCTTTGAGGAAGAACCGCTTAAAAAAAGCCTCACGTCTCTCCTCGAATCATGGACTCTCCTCACCCACGAGTCCCAGCCCGGAATGTTCTGTATCTCGTCCAGAAAAAGGTACAGCCCATCTTTTTTTCCGTAGAGCTCCTCTATCGTTGGTATGAGCTCCGTTAGAGTTTCGGTTCTCTTTTCGAGCCTTTCATCTTCAAAGTTGATGTAGAATATTTCCTCCCTCGGAGCTTTTTTTGACAGCTCGTTGATGAGCTGGAACATCAGGTACGTTTTGCCTGACCTCCGGCAGCCGGCAAAGGTTACAACCTTTCTCGGTTTATCCGGTATCAGGGAGACATCAAAGTCCCTCTCGACGAGCTCGGGCGTCCAGGTTTCCTGCCACTCCACTAAGACCTTGGCCAAATCCTCCCTCATGGAGATTAATACCCCCTCATCATTTATAAACCTTGTCCAGTATGCTGGACAACCATTTATAAATTGCTGTTCTGCACGTTTACCCTTCCCGAAATCAGAATGCTGTAGGAAAAGTATTATACTCTGTCAACATCATTTTTAGCAGCCAATGTTCGTGGACAGAGAGCTGGAGCTGGAGTTCCTTGAGAGGAAGGGGAAGGAAAGAACCCCAGCTCGTGGCAGAAGGCCGAAAAAATCGATGAAAAAAGGGGAAGGCATGATGGACCTGGAAGACCTTGAGGCGCTGGTGCGCTAAAGCCCCCTGAAGACGTCCTCCGCTTTTTCGAACTTTCCGTTCCTTATGTAGGACAGCGCGAGGTAGTACAGGCCGAGCCTGTAAACGTCCTCGGGCGTCGGGTAATCGAGCTCCGTTATCTTCCTAATCTTCTTCTCAAGGTCCTTAACCGCGTTGTTCACGGCCTCTTCGCTGTAGTTCAGGAGCTTCAATGCCTGGAGCATCGTCAGAACCTCAACGGTAAGCGAGTTCCCGCTTTCCTTTCCGTTATCCCCCTTCTTCCCCTGGACTGCCTTGGGACGCTCCACACTCCTTTTGGCTCCGGTGAAGTCTTCGAGGAACCTGATGAGTTCCTTGTATGCGGGGTGCTTCATGACGGCCTTTTCGCTGGGGCTTGCCTGCATGATCTCCTTGAAACTCTCCTTGTCTGCAAACTTCTTCACGATCTCGTAGGATTTTTTTAGTGCGTAGGCGATGTCCTCATCCGGTATGAGGATCTTGTATGCGTGGTAGAACTCGTCTCTCAGTGCCTCCGCAAGTTTTTCCACGTTCTCCTCGTTCTCGAATAGTTCGTCCGGCTCCGGTATGACGTACGCATTCGGCTCCGGATCTGTTTTTATATGTCTTGCCGCTTCTTCGTCATTCACGTCGCCGGGTATTGCGTGCACCTTCTTCTTCGCCACCTTCGTGAGCGCCCGCCCCGTCACGTGGTGCGGGTCCGGATCATCCACGAACCTGCCGAATATGCCGGTTTCCCTGTGCTTATACGTGGCGGCGAACGTGGCAAGCCCGATCGTTGCCCTCAGCAGTTCCAGTTTCCTGTGGTAGTCCCATATCCTCCACGGCGGTATGTCTTCGCCCCCCTCGAGCACGAGATATACGCGCCTGTACTCATTCCCATTCGTTTTTTCCCTTATTGCGTGTTCCCACCAGTGTGTGTTATGGCAGTAATTGCGTCGTTCGGTATGTCCAGGCCCCGGACGACCGCCGCTGCGATCCTATCGGTCATTCTTTCGTATTCTCTTTCCGGATCCCTCACCACCACGTACTCCGCTTCCCACTCCTTCACCGGCCCGAACAGCCCCTTCTTCTCCCTGATCTTTACCTTCCTCGGCTCCTTCTTCATCAGCAGCATCGTCTTACCACCGACCCCACTGGGCCCGTAAATGTTTCGGCCCAGAAGTATAAAACCGTTTCTTCCTCAGGTTCCCTAAAAGTCCCTCAGGTCCCAAACCATCCAGCCGTCATCCATCAGCTCTTCCTTACCCTCAAGGTGCTTTGCCACGAGACCATAGCCCTTCTCCCAGTCATCGAGACCGACAAGCCCGGCCTTCCGCTCCAGATCCTTCAAGATTTCCCGTGCTTCCCTCTCTTTCAGCTCTTTCCACTTCACTTCCACGAAGAGAACTTTTTTCTCCCTCTCATTCAGCGCCACAATGTCAATCTCCTCCCCTTTATGCCACCACCTTCCAATCCTCGTGAACCTGAAGGGTATCTTTCCGGCCCTGTTGAGCTCAACTAAGAACTGCCTTGCTATTTCCTCGAAAACGAAGCCAAGGTATTCATTAAACTTGGGCTTGATGTCCTCAACGACGTCAAACCCCATCTCGATCTCGCTTTTCCTCGGATAGACGAAGCGGAACCAGAAGTTGAAGAGCCTGTCGGTTATTTTGTAGATGCCCCTTCCCCGTCCCACGAGGGGCTTTTCCTCGCTTATGTATCCCATCCCCTCAAGGACGTTGAGGTACTTGCCGAGCGAGTTAAGGTCAACCTTAGCTCTGTCGGCTATCTGGCCGAAGCGGTTGTAGCCGAGTGCTATCGCCCTCAGTATGGAGAAGTACCTCGAAACATCCCTCAGCTCCTGTTTAAGAAGGTATTTTGGCTCATCATAGTATTTCGCACCCTTCGACAGCAGAAGAACTCTTAGATTGTCCCAGAAGTCAAGCTCTGGATCGTAATCAGCCCAGTACTGTGGGACTCCTCCAAAGACGGAATAGACGTGGACGGCCTCCTCGGTGCTTAGGGGGTGGAACTTCCTTACGTTGAAAAAGTCCATTTCCTCAACTTTCCACGCCCCGGTTCTTCTTCCGTATATCGGTGACTTTGCTGAAAGAACGCCCTCCATGAACGAAACCAGCGAACCGCAGAGTATCAGCATTATCTTTGTATTGGAGAGATGCATATCCCAGTACTTCTGGAGGACGCTGAGAAAGTCCCTTTGGGCTTTCGCTATGTACTGAACCTCATCTATTACCACTACAAGCCTTTCAGAGCTTTTTCCTGCGAGATAAGTGAAGAAAGCCCTCCAGTTCTGAAATGGATTCTCCATGAGGAACGGGTCTTTGAAATACTCGGCGAGCCTTTCGGAGAAGTCGTCGAGGATGGTCTCGCTCTCCTCGGCGAGCAGATAGACCCCATCAACTTCGGAAAGGAACTTCTGAAGGATGTATGTTTTTCCTATCCTCCTCCGTCCGTAGAGGATTATCAGCTCGGGCCTTTCAGAACTGTATCTGCTCCTCAGGAACTCCAGCTCCGGCTCGCGGTCAATAAACTTACTCACGAGTATCATACTTTAGAGTAAGTTTCTTTGTTTATAAGGGTTTCTTTGCTGAACTTCAAAACGGGAAAATAGAATAGAATCAGACCTTTATCCCGCCCATGACGAGGGCCATCACTGCCTTCTGGGCGTGGAGCCTGTTCTCCGCTTCATCGAAGACGACGCTGTTCGGGGAGTCAACGACGTCGTCCGTAACTTCTTCACCGCGGTGGGCCGGGAGGCAGTGCATGAAGATGTAGTCCGGCTTGGCGTGCTTGACTAGTTCCTTGTTCACCTGGAACGGCTGGAATATCTTCCTCCTCTCCTCGGCCTCGGCCTCCTGACCCATTGACGCCCAGACGTCGGTGTAGATGACGTCCGCACCTTTAACTGCCTGAACCGGGTCGTGGAGGAGCTCGAAGCTGCCACCGCTCTCGGCCGCGTTCTGCTCGGCCCACTTGATTACGCGCTTATCCGGCTCGTAGCCCTCTGGAGTTGCAACGACGACGTTGGCACCGAGCTTAGTCCCGGCTATCATGAGTGAGTGTGCCACGTTGTTGCCGTCGCCGACGTAGACGACCTTAAGTCCCTGAATCCTGCCCTTCTTCTCAAGTATGGTCTGGTAGTCCGCTAAAGCCTGGCACGGGTGCGAGAAGTCGCTCAGACCGTTGATGACCGGAACGTCGGCGTACTTGGCGAGGTCAACAACGTCCTGGTGGTCGAAAACACGGGCCATTATCCCGTCGACGTACCTGCTGAGGACGCGGGCGGTATCGGCTATCGTCTCGCCGCGCCTGAGCTGAAGATCGTTCGCGTTGAGGTAGAGGCCGTAGCCGCCGAGCTGGTAGATGCCGACCTCGAAGGAAATCCTCGTCCTGGTTGAGGGCTTCTGGAATATCATTGCCAGCGTCTTCCCCTCAAGGACGCGGTGCGGCTTTCCTATCTTGTTCCATATCTTCATCATTTCGGCGGTTTTGAGAATAGTTTCAATCTCCTCCCTCGTGAAGTCCTGAAGGCAGAGAACGTCCCTTCCAGCAAGGCTAACCACCATGTGCATCACCGTTTAATGCTGGCGCTCCCTTTTAATAACCCTTTCGTCGGAAAAAATCGTGGCTAACTGAAATCTTTTGAGCATTACCGAGCACCGACTTTCCAAATGTAATGTGCATCGCTGTTCTTTTTGTTCCCCCAATGCATTTCGGATGGAAAATGGGCGGCGGTTTTACAGTTTTGAGTAGAAACTCTTTTATAAAAAAATCCCCTAATAAATGTCGAGGTGATTGGCGTGGCGGATTTGAGGAATGCAAAGCTGATGGGCGGCATCGGTGCCATCCTGACGTTTGTCGGACTGGGCTTCGTGGGCTTTATCCTGAAGCTCCTTGCCGTTAAGAACATCGCAGAAGCCACCGGAAGGGAGGAGATATTCAGCAAGTACCTCTGGGCTGCGATACTTGGAATTCTGGCCAGCCTCGTTTTCGTGGCGAGCTGGTGGGGGGCAATAATGGGAATGGCCGCGCATGGGGCGCCCGAGTTTGGCCTCGGCATGATGGGAGTTGGCGGCCTGCTCGCGGCGGTGCTTATGATAGTCGGGGCCTGGTTCATGAAACAGAGCTACGACATGATTTCGGAGGAGACAGGGGTTGGAGCCTTCCACACGGCGGCGCTGCTTTACATCGTCGGTGCCATCCTGATGATAGTCCTGATAGGTGGGCTGCTCGTGTTGATAGCGGCAATCCTGGAGATAATAGCTTTCTTCTCCCTCCCAGATGAGATTGAGAAGCCCGGAGAAGAGCTCCCTCCAGTCGCGTGAACTTCCTTTGCCCGTATTTTGAAATTTTTATATCCCAACCCAGGGTAAGGAGGGCGCCCCTTCGGGTAAACCTAATAAACCTGGCCCTCTTCTATTCTCGGTGGCGCAAATGAGCGGTGGAATCAAGGTTACCCTTGTCAATTATACGAAAAAACCCCTTGAAACCGTCACGTGGTCAGCGCTCATAAGCTACTGGGACGAGTGGGAGAGCGAGGCCTTCGGGCGGATTACCGAGAAGGACGTCGAGATGCACCTGCCGAAGGTTTTGGGCTACGGCCACGAGTCAATCCTTGAGCACGCGGTTCTGACGTTTGCCCTCGAGGGATGTTCTCGGGTCTGTTCGCATCAACTTGTCCGCCACAGGATAGCCAGCTACACCCAGCAGAGCCAGCGCTACATCAAGCTCAACGCTGACGACGTTGAGGAGACCTTCGTGATTCCTGAAACTGTGAAGCAGAGGCCAGAACTCTACGAGAAATGGAAGCGCCTCATGAGAGAAGCTATAGAGCTCTACGAGGAGAGCTACAAGGCAGGCCTCCACCAGGAGGACGCGCGCTTCATTCTTCCCCAAGCGGTTAGAACTAAAATCGTTGTTACCATGAACCTCCGCGAGCTCAAGCACTTCTTCGGCCTGAGAACCTGTGAAAGGGCCCAGTGGGAGATAAGAGAGGTTGCATGGAAGATGCTGGAAGAGATTGCGAAGAATGATGACCTGAGGCCGATTATCAAGTGGGCAAAGCTCGGACCCAGATGCGTCCAGCTGGGCTACTGTCCTGAGGGCGAACTCATGCCACCTGGCTGCTGGAGGAGGACAAGGGAGAGGTGGAAAGCCCTGACGGGTTCCAAACCAACGGTTTAAGAAAACCTTTTTATTGGCTTTTCTCAGGAGTTCCCGGTGAGTAATCATGAAAATCAAGAGTTATGAGGTGGAACTGCCCCATTCATGGGACAGTCTTCAGGTAGTCATCAGCGAACCCGAAAAGACCCTTCCGTTCTTCCCGTACTTCGAGAGCCTTCACGGTGATACTGTTAGATTCAAAGTCCCCCGGTTCATCTTTGACTTCGGTTACGAGTTCAAGCTTGCCCTTGGCTTCATGAAGAACGGTGCCGTCTATACCTTTACCGGAGAGAAGGGTGTGCTGACCGTTACGTTTGAGATGCAGGGGAAAGGACTTAAAGTTACCGCCAGCTGGTCTGGATTCGGCGAACTCCTGATGGGCAAGCCGCTTGAAATCTTCGCCAGGGGGATAGCGGAAGCGATAAGGGACTTCTGCAGTGCCCAGGCGACCTGCCCGGTGCTGGAGCTGGAATCTGAGGAAGGTGTGGTCCACCATGTGAGCCCCGAAAGCGCCCCCGCGCTCATCAAGAGGATCGTCTGGGAGCTCAGAGGGGAAGACTTCGTCCTTGAGGGTATTTCTGAGAAGGGGGTTAAACTCTCTGCAACCGTTAGAAATGGGAGGCTCGTTAGGCTCACTGTGAGGGATCCGCTTAATAAAGAGACTGTGGTCGAGGCCGACCTCCCTGTGCTGGAGGTAACCCCGGAGCTCTTTGAAGGCCTCCCCCTGGACGGGGCGTTTAAGATAAAGGTTAGAAAAATTTAGGCCTTCTCTTCCGCTTTTTCACCAATTATCTCATCTATTGCCGCCTTGAGTTCCTCGTAGGCCTCCTCAAGCGACTCTGGAATGACTTTCGTGTCCGCTATCACCGGCATGAAGTTGGTATCGCCGTTCCACCTCGGCACTATGTGGAGGTGCACGTGGTCGTCTATCCCTGCCCCGGCGACACGGCCGAGGTTCACGCCCATGTTGAAGCCGTGGGGGTTCATGGTCTTTTTCAGGGCCTTTATCATGAGCTGGGAGAGCTTCATGATCTCAAGGAGCTCCTCGTCGGTGAGGTCTTCCCACCTCCCGACGTGCCGGTAGGGTGCTATCATGACGTGGCCCGGGTTGTAGGGGTAGTTGTTCATGATGACAAAAGCGTGCTTCCCCCGGTAGAGGATGAGCCTCTCCCTATCGCGGTTCTCCTTAGGGAAGTCGCAGAATATGCAGCCGTCGTGCTTCGGTGAGCGTATGTACTCAATGCGCCACGGTGCCCACATTATCTTCATTCCCTCACCCCCAGTGGGAGAAAGAAGGAGGGGTTAAAAGCTTTTTTGAAGAGAGAACCATCCAAATCCGGCCAACAAAGCTTTTAACTCCACCACACTACTCACTCCAGGTGATAGGTATGAAGCAGAGAAAGGGACTTCTCATAATCCTCGACGGCCTCGGCGACAGGCCGATAAAAGAACTCGGCGGAAAAACCCCACTTGAGTACGCGGACACACCCAATATGGACGGTCTTGCAAAGTTCGGAATCCTCGGCCAGCAGGACCCAATAAAGCCCGGACAGCCGGCTGGTAGCGACACAGCCCACCTCAGCATCTTCGGCTACGATCCCTACAAGGTCTACCGCGGAAGGGGCTTCCTTGAGGCCCTCGGAGTTGGCCTCGACCTGAGCGAGGACGACCTGGCCTTCCGCGTCAACTTCGCGACCATCGAAAACGGCATCATAACTGACAGGCGCGCCGGAAGGATAAGCACCGAAGAAGCCCACGAGCTGGCAAAAGCTATTCAGGAGAACGTTAAGCTTCCGGTCGAGTTCATCTTTGTAGGGGCCACAGGCCACAGAGCCGTTCTCGTTCTCAAGGGCATGGCCGCAGGCTATAAAGTCGGCGAGAACGACCCCCACGAGGCCGGGAAACCTCCCCATGAGTTCACTTGGGAGGACGATGAAAGCAAGAAGGTCGCCGAGATACTCAACGACTTCGTCAGGCAGGCCCACGAGGTTCTTGACAAGCACCCAATCAACGAGAAGAGGAGAAAGGAGGGCAAGCCCATCGCCAACTACCTGCTCATCCGCGGTGCCGGAACCTACCCTGGAATCCCAATGAAGTTCACCGAGCAGTGGAAGGTGAAGGCAGCGGCAGTCGTCGCTGTCTCCCTCGTCAAGGGCGTCGCCAGGGCGATAGGATTCGACGTTTACACGCCGGAAGGAGCCACCGGTGAGTACAACACCGACGAGATGGCCAAGGCAAGGAAAGTAGTCGAGCTTCTGAAGGACTACGACTTCGTCTTCCTGCACTTCAAGCCCACCGATGCCGCCGGCCATGACAACAACCCGAGGCTCAAGGCCGAGATGATAGAGAAGGCCGACAGGATGATAGGTTACATAGTCAACAACATCAACCTGGAGGACGTTGTTATAGCCATAACCGGCGACCACAGCACACCATGCGAGGTCATGAACCACAGCGGTGACCCGGTGCCTGTTCTCATAGCCGGCGGTGGTGTCAGGGCTGATTATACGGAGAGCTTCGGCGAGCGCGAGTGCATGCGCGGCGGCCTCGGCAGGATTAAGGGCCACGACATCGTGCACATAATGATGGATCTCATGAACAGGAGCGAGAAGTTCGGGGCCTAGCCCCATAATCTTTTCTTGTATGGGCTTAACCCGGCGCTACAGACACCCGCGTTTGGTCTGCCATCTTAGCGTTTAGACGTAAACTTTAATTAGTTCGAAACCCAATCCCATCAGGTGTGCCCAATGAGACGGGACGTGAAAAAAATAGGCGGGGACAAAGTTACCGCTGTGGGAATGGGGACATGGGGCATAGGTGGAAAAGAAAGTCCCGACCACTCACGCGACAGGGAGAGCGTTGAGGCCCTGAAGTACGGCATTGAGCTCGGGATAAACCTAATAGACACGGCCGAGTTCTATGGTAAAGGCCACAGTGAGGAGCTCGTCGGAAAGGCAATTCAAGGCTTCGAGCGTGAAGAACTCTTCATCGTCAGCAAGGTGTGGCCCACGCACTTCGGCTATGAGAGCGCAAAGAAAGCCGCACGGGCGAGTGCAAGGAGGCTCGGCACGTACATAGACCTCTACCTTCTTCACTGGCCTGTTGACAACTTTGAGAGGATAGAGGAGACACTTCACGCGTTAGAAGAGCTTGTTGATGAAGGGCTAATCCGCTACATCGGCGTCAGCAACTTCGACCTTGAGCTCTTCAAACGCTCCCAGGAGGCAATGAGAAAGTACGGGATAGTGGCCAACCAGGTGAAGTACTCGCTCCGCGATAGATGGCCTGAAACGAGCGGCCTGCTCGACTACATGAAGCGCGAGGGAATAGCTCTTATGGCATACACCCCCCTAGAAAAGGGCTCCCTCGCGAGGAACCCCTGTCTGGCCGAGATTGGAAAACCCTACGGTAAGACCGCAGCCCAGGTGGCTTTGAACTACCTCATCTGGGAGGAAAACGTCGTGGCAATACCCAAGGCCGGGAGGAAGGAGCACATTGAGGAGAACGCCGGGGCCATGGGCTGGAGGCTTTCAAAGGAGGATAGGGAAAAGGCAAGGGGGTGCGTCTGATGTTTGCCTACCACAACAGGCTCGCAAGGGTGAACCTGACAGCGGGAAAGGTAACCTACGAGGAACTGCCCGATGAGATAATAAGAAAGTTCATCGGGGGAAAGGGCCTGGGCTACTACCTGATTTATCGCGAGGTTCCTCCGGGAACTGAGCCGTTGAGCGAAGCCAACAAATTCGTCTTTGCCCCGGGTGGATTAACCGGCCTCGTACCTGGCTCAAGCAAGGTCATAGCTGTGAGCAAGAGTCCCGAGACCAAGCTCATAAGTGATTCCAGCGGTGGAGACGCCTTCGGCCCGAAACTGAAGGGGCACTTCGATGCTCTTATCATCGAGGGAAAGGCAGAGGAGCCGGTTTACCTCTACGTCCACGATGGAAAAGTTGAGATTCTGTCTGCGGAGCACCTCTGGGGAAAGGGCAACTATGAGGTCGCCAGAAGGCTCTGGAAGGAACACCCGAAGGCGAGCATGGCCCTGATAGGCCCCGCCGGAGAGAGGCTGAGCAGGATAGCCAACGTTATCTACGACACCGAAAGGGCGAGCGGAAGGGGCGGTTTGGGGGCAGTTCTGGGGAGCAAGAAGGTCAAAGCAGTTGTAGTTGAGCCGGGCGAAAAGCCCAAGGTGGCCAACCCCGAGGAGTTCCAGAAACTCTGGATGGAGTTCTACAACGAGTTTGCCACAAATCCGAAATACGAGCACACAAGGAACTACGGGACGACCGATGCCTTAAGGAGCGCCGCCTCGCTTGGAATGAGTCCGGCCTACAACTTCTCAAGGCCCTACATCCCGGACGAGCTGGCGAGCAAGTTGGCCGGAGACGAGGTCAAGAAGTATGAAGCTGAGCCGGAGTGGTTCGTCCACGGCAAGAGCTGTCCGATTAAGTGCGCCCGCTACGTCGAGGTGGAATACAAAGGTAGGAAAATCCGCGTCAAGCCCGAATACGAGAGCATAGCGATGCTCGGCGCTGCAACCGGCGTCTTCAACTTCCCTGCGGTGGCTTACTTTAACTGGCTCGTGAACGACCTCGGGCTGGACAGCATAGCGACAGGGGCCACGATAGGGTGGTTCTTCGAGATGGTCGAGAAGGGCCTGCTCACTGAGGAGGAAATCGGCTTCCCTGTGAAGGGCTTCGGCGACGAGGAGGCTGAGGAAAAGCTTATCAAGCTGATGGCCGAGCGTAAGGGCATCGGTGCAGTTCTGGCGGACGGTGTTAAGCGCGCCTGTGAGAGGCTCGGCAGGGGCTGCGAGTTCGCAGTACACGTGAAGGGCATGGAGAGCCCAGCCTGGGACCCGCGCGGAAGGAGAACCTACGCCCTGAGCTATGCAACAGCCGACGTTGGTGCGAGCCACCTCCGCGGCTGGCCGAGGCCCCACCAGCTCCCGAATCAGGGGCCGGCAAAGGAACTGGTGCCCTCGATGATAGAGGGCAGGGACGAGAGCTACATCACAGACATGCTCGGAACATGTAAGTTCGTCCCCTACAAGATGGAGGAGTTAGCCAGGCTCTACTCACTCGCGACCGGCGAGGAGTGGACCGTTGAGAAGCTCAGAAATGTCGCTCAGGCAGTGGAGAGCATTGCCAGGATACACGACGCCCTCGACTGGGTAACCCCGCCGATGGACGACACCATACCACCACGCTGGTGGGAGCCAGAGCCAGAAGGTCCTGCAAAGGGCAATAAGGCCTTCATAGACTACAACGATTTCCTTGAGGCGAGGAGGGAGTTCTACAGGCTCAGAGGCTGGCACGAGGAACTCGGCGTTCCGTTGCCCGAAACCATGGAGGAACTTGGCTACCCGGAGTTCAAGGAAGATGCCGAGAGGGCTTTGGAGGTAGTGAAGAAGAGAATGGGAGCTTAGTCCTATTCTACGTTTTTCTTGAGTTCCTCGATGGAGATATTATTTAAACCCACTATTGGATTTCTAGAGGTAATTAGAACTGCCCCACTCTCGGTGAGCACATTGACGATGTATCTAACAATATTGCTCCCAGATTTGTCAATTCCTATCGTAGGGTCATCGAGAACCGTTAGTTTCCTTTTAAGAGTGTAGGCGACGAGGAGCTGAAGCTTTCTTCTCTGACCCTGCGATAGATTGCCTATGCGCCTCTGATAAAAGGGTCCAAGTTCTAAAACGTTCAGCCCTTCATGGATTCGTGCCAAATCAGGTTTTTCTCCATAGAGGTCAAAGATAAGCTCAACGTATTCTCTGGCGCGCAGATGGGCTGGTAAGTCGATGGTCTCAGGCAGATAAAAGACGTTCTTCATGATAGGGCTTCCCCTCTTTGCTCTCTTTCCGAGTATTTCAACCTCACCAGAGATAGGTCTGAGAAGCCCTACTATGGTTCTTAGAAGGGTAGTTTTTCCCGTCCCGTTGGGGCCGTAGATTACGAGGTGCTCGCCGGTTTTAAGTTCAAATGAAGCACTAAGCAGAGGGACTCTGTATCCGCAGGTTAGATTTCTTAGCGAGAGAATCCTTTCACCCAAGCCTAATCCCCCCTATTCCTGCTATGTCAAGTGGAACCGATAGGAGATGCATTACAAAAGGAAAAGCAACTAACGCATCGTGAGGAAGTAGTAATACTCCAACGCTCCCGAGAACAAGTCCCGGTAAGAGCGCCGAAACAAATAATGGAAATGCTGGAACATTGCCTGTTATTTCAACTGCTATGAAGGCACCTTTTCGGAGGGAAAAACTACCCGAAGGGAGGAGCAACACATGAAGGAACTCATGAAGTGCTATGCTTATTGGAATGCCAGCCCCAAAAAGAAGGAAACTTTTCCCGTTACTTGGGCAGAGTGAGGCGATCGGGAGGGCAAATATCAAGGGTAGCCAGAGCAGTTTAATTGACAGCACCTCTCCAAACACTGCAAGCTTTCTCATCTTACGCACCTCCAAACATCAATGTCATATAGAACTATTGAGAGCACAAAAAACACGGCAAGGCTCTGCCAAGCCGGCACTTTGATTAAGAAGTGAACCGCCACCATGTAAGCTACGAAAGAATAACTAGTCCACTTAGAGTTGTTACCTGTTGGGACAACCGAGTTGAAGAAAGCACCTGCCCCAACAATTTTCAGGGCATTTCCAGGGGATACGGCGAAATGCTCCAGAAGGTTTAGGTATGCAAGCACAGGAAGTTCCGGGACAAGGGCAAGGAGAAATGCCGTGGCCCTACGCCGAATGGGAGTTCCGACTATTGCTCGAATGTGAGAGGTGTAGAGGTCTCCCTCCCTGAGCCCGTAGGACGTGAAGTATGGAATTGTAATGAACGCAAGAGATAAGGAAATGAAAGCAATGAACAATACTGGATTGAAGTCTGGGTCTTTAAAGCCAATGTAATCGGCAACCACAAACTTCATCTCACCTTCATAGAATATGTCAAATACAAAGACCAAAAGGGAAAGCAGTATTGCATATCTACCGTCGATCAGGAAACCCCGAAAGCTCGTTCTGAATGCAAGTCGCTTGCTAATGGTCTTAATGGCCCATATCAAATACGGTCCAGTAAGTGCGACGAGAGAAGCGAGCTTCAGGGATACGCAGTGGAGAAAGGGAAACACAAAGGCCAGAGGAAGCATTAGACCTGCAAAAACCGAGTCGAAGATAAGAAAAGTCGAGATCAAAATAGATAGCAGGGTAAGAAAAACTACAAGTATACCCTCGGACTTGAGGAAAAGCGGAACGGTTAGGGGTAAGAGTGCCAAAGCCATAAGAAATGAGAGCCTCTCCCTGACAAGGGGCAAATTCAGCAGGAAATCGTTTATTCCAAGAACCTTTCTGGGGTCTACTATTGGAGCTGAAACCCAGATGAAGCCGATAACCAGGATAAGCACGTAAGGAGCAGAATCTAGATTAAAGTCCGGAATCTTGAGTCCAATCCCGACAGAAACAAGGAGAAGTGCCAGGTAAAAACGGCTACGGAAGAGGCCATTAAAATAAGAAAAAATCATACTCCCACCTCACAGGAGCGAGAGGAGACGCGCCACGAGCGCTGCACAGACGCACTTGATTTCAAAGAGCGTCCATGAAAGTCTTGCGTTTATTCCGCACTCCTTCACAGGATTTGGTGAGCAGACGACCTTCTTGCAGTAGCCGCAGGCACCACCGTAGAGCAGCAAAACGGTGAGTGAGATGACTATTATTGCCCCAATGGGACCAAGGTAGTAATAGGCTGGATTACTCCGTTTCTGAGCAAGGTGATCTCCTGCGTAGGCAATCAGAGCACCTAACAGGCCACCAATGATCAGGGCAAAGATCAGGTTCACCTGGTATCCTTCGGCCAGCTGCTTGACCCATGGGAGCCCAATACCCTTCATGGAGAGATAGGCACTTATTGTGCTGAAGGCCATAAACCACAGGAGTGCCGTGACGACGTAGTAGGCAGATTTACTTAGCTTCACAGGTTCTCCTCCCGAGAGTTTTTCATAATTCTCACACTGTTAGCATATATAAGCTTTTCCTTTTACTATTAGTGGATTATCTTTCTTTTTTTCGGGTATAAATCTATTCAGAGTTGGGTTTTACGATGGGGATGGGCCAAAAGAAAGAAGAGTAACCGAGTAAACGATTGAATACATCGGGACAAAAAGTGAAAGATCACCTCATTAAAACACCTAAGCGTTATGAGACACGGGTTTAGTCCCTTCTATTTCTTTTCCTTTGCCTTCCACACCTCCCGCATTCCGATATTACTTCCTGGACGATGCTCCTATTTGCCGGCTCAAACCTAATCTACACACCAAGAGGATTCTCCAAGTGAACGGAAGCATGCATTACCTTCTGGCGATACGACTTAACTCGCATTCTGTTCCAGTACAGTTGAGTGCTAAAACAACCCTGATACTGTGTGGAACAACTATACCTACCCACCACACATCGTACGTCCTAATTGTAATCTCAAGTTTTGCCGTGTCCGTAAAATTTGGGGGCACGTTTACTATTAGATCCTCCCTTACGGCCTCGATGCGAAATGGTTCCGATGAAGTTGAGGAGAACTTGACCACAATTCCCCGACTTATCAGGGCCTTTCTTGAGATAGCAAAACTACACATAAGATATGGCCCGTTTACCGACTCCCTGGTTGAATTCCAGCAATTTAGAGATCCCGTGTAGGTCATCCCTTTTACGAATAATCTGACTGCCCCCTGAAGTTCAACACCCCCACCATCCGATACCAGAGACGACTGCGGAATAACAAGATTAAAAAGAATAACATAAAGGAAATAGACCGCGAGGAGTTCCTTGAAGTTGGCGCGTACCCAACCCTTGATGTTCATCGTACGCCGCCCCCTAACATGGTCACGGCCTCTGGAGTGATATCCATATGGGTATCGTGTAGTCCCTAGTATATAACGTATCTGTGGGTAAAGACGGGTGGGGCAATGCAATTCCTGGCCTTACTGTGAGACAGAATTTTATCATGTCCTCATTTAGATTGTAAGGGAGGTGTACAGTATATGTATAGTACTGACCTATTTCATCCACCCCAAGAGAATACAACCTGACGTACCTTGAGGTTATAATCGATTTGCCAGAGTACCTTCTCTCGAGGAGATTGATACTTCTCCCACTGCCATCCCTAGCCAGCAATCCATTGAGCATGATACCTATAAACCCACCCCCTTCAATGTAACTAGAAACAAGATCTATGAGAGTTCTATGAACATCGATAAACTGTGTGCTGGTACGACGCCCACCTAACGCTTCGTAATTGAGTTCTATCGGAACATTTGGATATCCAGAACCCAAATAACCTCCACAAAACTCAAATTTAGTGTATAGTGAATGAAACTTTCCATATTTGGGAGCTACTGCATAACCAACTGAAGTAAATCCTTCCATTCCGTCCTCAAGGTATGCGTAGTTGCTTCCTCTTTTTCTGCTTCCGTAGATTGCCACAACGGCTCTACCAACGACGTTGCCATCGTGGTCGTAGATGTCGAAATACCTTTTTATTGGATACCTAGCCGGTGATGGGGTGTAGTAATAATATCCCATAGGGATTATCTTGTTAGCAGGGGCTCTTTGAATAGATATCTCAAACTCTCCAATATTGAGTGTTTCGTGTTGGGATATGCTAAATGGCCCAAATGTTAGAGAAATGCCTTGCCGAGTTATGATTGAGGATTTAAATTTTGAATATACTTCACCATACGACAAGGTAAATCTAATGTTATTGCTTTGGCCTATGATCGTTGGGGAAATTGTTCCGGTGGGATGAGCTTGCTTAGTGTTCACAGTGTCAAAATCTCTGAAGACAGGAGAATAAACATTCCACAATATTGTTAGATTTGTCGTTTCTCTGGAACTAACGACAAGAATAGTTTTTAGTTTACCCCTCTCAACAAATATTATTTCTGAAACGAGTATTTTTCCTAAGTGATATTTTCTGATAATTTTTGTGGCTCCATGATCTCTCTTGATACTAATGTTTGTAGGCTCATGAGCCAAGTTGAATATTGTTCCATCGTCTGATAGCAATTTGAATTCTTGATTGAGTCCTATATATTTAAAAAATGGGATTTCACTTGGACTGTTTGGCATATGATTATTCTTTAGAGATACTAAGAACTTCCCCTCCTCCCCTATTGGAGGCGATATTGCGCTTGCCGTTCCTGCAGTCATTCCAGTCATCATCAATCCCAAAAGGACTGCTAACATAGACTTCCATCTCACGTAGTTCACCTCCCGAGAGTTTTTCATAATTCTCACACCATTAGCATATATAAGCTTTTTCTTTTACTATTTATAGTCTCTATTCCTTTTTTTTCGAGTATAAATTTATTCGGAGTTGAGTTTTACGACGAGAACGAGCCAAAAGAAAGAAGAGTAACCGAGTAAACTATTGAATACATCGGGACAAAAAGCGAAAAATCACCCCTTTAAAAACGCCTCCACAAGGTTTCTCGTCTCGTTGAATGCCTCCAGCGGGATTCCCTTCGGAAGGCCTCCGATTTCCCCCTTGACATCTTTCAGGACGCCTTCTCCGGCACCGAGGAACATGCCCTCGCTGACTATTCCGCGGAAGTTGGCCGGCGGGAGCAGAGCCACTGCCACGCGGTTGCCCTCCTTCACCGTCAGGTCGTTGGTGACAACCGTTATCGCCCTGTCGCCGATGTTCACGTTGGTAACCAGAAGCCTGTCGGCGTTCGGGTGCTTGCCGACGCTCATCACTTCCCCGACCTTGATGTCCACCGCGATGACCGGGTCGTTTATCTTGCCGAGGGCGAGACGCTTGTCGAGGCCGAGTATCGTGTTCAGGAAGAAGCGGACTTTGGCCACCTGCTCCTCGACCTTTTCGCGCTCGCTCTTATCCGCCAGGCTGATGAACTTGTGGTGCCAGTCCTCGCCACCAAGGGCCTCGATTATACCGCCGGCCTTCTCCTTCAAAGCTTTCATCTGCGGTGTCTCAATCAATTCCTTCGGCTCCACGTAGCTGTACCTCATCGCCTGTATCTCCGGAATCATCTCCTTCGCTAACTGAATCGCTCCCTTCTTGTTCCACTTCCCCTTGAACTTCGCGTGCTCCACCGTCTTCAGGAACAGCTCCACCGCCTTCTCCGCCACCAGTAAGCGGTAATCCTTGCTCGTGTCCCACATAGCTCTCACCCTCCAGTGCCTCCAAAACGCGGTTCTTAACGCTTTCGTCCCTTATTCCCTCGGCTATCGAACGGGCCTTAGCCCTATCGCCCCAGCGGGCATAGGCTAGAGCCACCTCTCCAAGGAGCTCCGAGGCGATTCTATCGTCCCTGATAACGCCGGCCAGGATCAGCGGCTCCTCCAGGAAGCCTATGCGGAGGAAGCGCCTCGCTATTCCCTCCAGCTCCCTGTCCGTCGGCTTGAACTTGCCCACAAAGATTATCTCAAGGGCGTCGTCGAAGACCCTCCTGCCGAGCTTCGGCTGCTCGTGGAGGTAGAGCCAGTATGCCAGCTCGAGCATGGCTATTGCTCTTCCCTCAAGCGGGAGGAAGCGCATCATTGAGATAGCAAGCTCTACCTCCCCCTTCTCAAGGAGCTCCTCTACTGCTGTTTTCCCCCTCTTCAGGACGTCCTTCATCAGCTCCATCTTGTCCTCGATGTACTTTGCCTGAAGCTTGAAGAATATCGAGGCGTAAACATCCCTGGCCAAGCCGTAGAACTCAAGGGCCATCTCGTTGGGTATCTCGTCGGCACTCTTCTCAATTAGCCGGGCGACCTTTATCAACGACGATGTTGCCGCCGATGACAGCCCCCGCGAGGCCTGAAGCAGCTCCACAGCCTCCCTGAACAGCTCCAGGCCGTCCTTATAGCGGTCCGAGAGGACGAGGTTCCTCGCTATCCCTGCCAGGACCTCCCCTCTAACCCGCGGGGAGTCTATGCTCCCGGCGATACCTATAGCGTTTTCAAAGTATGCCTCCGCGTCCCTGTCCCTGTCGAGCGTATAGAGGGCCCTGCCGAGGATAGAATAAGCTAAAGCCTTCTCCGGCGTTCCGCTTATGGATTCGAGCGTCTCCAGCATGTGGCTCAGGACTTCTTCCCTTGGAAAGGCCGTCAGTACCTCTGTTAACGCAAGAAGCCGCCGTATTTCATCTCCTATTTCCAGCGCGTTTCTCAGCGCGCTTCTGTAGTCGCCTTTTGAAAGGTAAAGCTCCACGGCCTCCACGAGAACCACCAACCGCTGGAAATAGGGAACGAAAGTAAAAAAGGCTATCGCTATCCCTTGACCTTTTTATCCCACTGTTCGAGCATCGTGTCGAGCGCTAAAAGGCTGTTGAGCCTAAGGCGAACCCTTTTGTTTTCCCAGTCTATTGATCCATTGAACTCGTTGAGGAGCTCGAAAACCTTTTCGGCCTCTTTTTCTGGAAGGTTCCTTCCGTAGAACTCCTCACCGCAGTGAGGACACTTGAAGACGAAGCCCTCGAAGGCCTCCATGAACTTTTTGTGATCTTTCATTATGTCCTCCGCGTCATCAATGGTGAGCATCTGCTCGATCAGTTCACCCCAGTCGAGGGGTTTACCGCAGAGCGGGCACTTTGCCATATCAATCAACCTCCCTCAAAAACCTCTCAATCTCCTTCAGGATGAGCTTTATAGCCCCGTCAAGGTTATTTTTCCCGTTCGCCCCGGCGGCGCCGGCATGGCCTCCGCCCGAGCCGTCTATAATCGGTCCGACCTTCTCCATGATTTTGCCGAGGTGAAGGCCTTTCTTGACGAGGTTCTCCTTGGCCCTCGCGGAAATCCGAACCCCTTTCTTCTCACTTCCCACAACCGCTATGTCCGCGCCGAGGTTTAGAAACGTCTTGCATGCCAGGGACTCGTAGGCGGAAACCTTTGAGACCGCTATGATATACTTCCTGAACTTTTTGAGTTCAAGCCTCTGGCAGGCCTTGAGAATGGCCATGCGCTTCGCCTGATCGATGTTTTCGTCGCTGACCGGAGCGATGAGCTGGAAAATCTCGCCCATCTGAATCGGAAAACGCCCCAGCATCTCGCTTACTGCCTTGAAAGTCTTCGCGTTCCCAAAGCGGAAGTTGGCGGTGTCGGTGACTATTCCGGCGAGAAGTGCTCTAACAGCTGTCTCATCGTAGAAGCCAAAATATTTAAACAGCTCCCAGACTATCTCGGCCGTGGATGTGCGTGAGGAGTCAACGACGGATATATTCGCCCTGATCGGCTTCTCCTTTTCTGAGTGGTGGTCTACGACGATTACGGTCTTACCGCGCGGAATCTCGATAGGTTCGAGCTGTTCCAGTGAGGAGGTGTCGAAGATCATGACAACGTCTTCCCTAACAAGGGGGTCCTTCTCTAGCGGAACGGGTGAGAGCGTTAACAGTCTCTTCGCGTAGGAGGAGACGCTCTGGGCGACGCCTATTCTCACGCTTTTAACGCCCAGGGATTTGAGGTAGAGGGCAAAGGCTATCGCCGAGCCAAGGGAATCGGGGTCGGCGTTGTGGTGGCAGAGGAGAAGGAAGGATTTGTCCTTTGACCCCTGAAGGAAGCGCTTAAGCTTGAGCTTTCCCCTCATTGGCTATCTCCCTCAGCTTCCTCTCGATAGCATCGTAGGCCTTCTCAACTGCCTCGTCGATGAGCTTCTCAACATCAACCTTCACAAATACCGGAACCTCAAGGTAGACCTCAATTTCAAGGTCGAGGATCTCCCCGCGGTTTATCCTCAGGGTAACCTCTATGTCCTTGACGTCGCTCCTGTTGAGAGCATCAAAGACGTGCTTGATTATCGTCTCCTGCGCGATCTCACCGACCTCTATGAGCTGCTCCTCGCTCAGCTCGGGCAGGCCTATGTGGATAACCCTCCTTCCGCTGGCTCCCTCGTCCATCACTATCCCTCCAAATGAAAGAGAAGAGGTCAGCCCGCCGTGGGCCTGAGGGCGGACTGTATCTTCGCGGTGAGTTCCTTGAGCTTCTCGTTGAGCTTCTTTTCCTGCCTCTCAAGGGCGCCGAGGCGAACCTCCAGCGTTTCGACCTTCTCCTTGAGCTCCTCGACTGCCTTGGCCTTGTCGGTCTTCACGATGAGAGTTCCGACGGTCTTGTATATGACCGTTCCATCCCCGACCTTCTCAAGCTCTTCCAGGGCCTTCTTTGCCTCGGTGAGCTCAAGCTGAACCTTCTGCTTCTGCTGGATGACGAGCTGCAGCTGCCCCTGATAGTTCTCAAGCTGGCCGAGCATGGCCTGAACTTGGGGTGGAATGTTCTGCATAACCAACACCTCCGTAATCGTAATGCCGGGTTAGAATAAGGGCGGAAGTTTAAGAAAGTTTGGGAACCCATAATCTATATATCTATATAGATTATGGGCCAACACTTGGTTCATGTTATAAAACTATATTCTACTGCGGCAATCTTTATATTTAAACGAGGTTTCATGAAACATGGTGAAACCCATGAAAAGGGCGCTGGCCATATTGATGGTCTTTCTGCTGGCGGTCTCCGTTGCCGCCAGTGGATGTATAGGAAGCAGGACCAACACAACCACGAGCTCCCCTACAAGCTCTTCCAGCCCAACGTCGTCCCCAACATCTTCCCCCACTACTCAAACCTCGACCAGGGTAATAACCATACGCACCACCGGAGCCACCTTCCCGCAGTACCAGATCCAGAAGTGGATTGAAATCTACATGAAGAGCCACCCCAACGTTAAGATTGAATATGAGGGTGGTGGAAGCGGCCACGGACAGGAGGCCTTCATGAAGGGCCTGACGCAGATAGGCAGAACTGATCCACCGGTTACCGAAGCGACCTGGAAAAAGTTCCTCGCAACTGGTGACCAGCCACTCCAGTTCCCCGAGATAGTCGGTGCCGTTGTCGTTGCCTACAACGTTCCTGGCGTTGATGAACTCAGGCTCGATGGTGAGACACTTGCAAAGATATTCATGGGTGAAATAGAGTACTGGGACGATCCGGCAATAAAGGCTCTCAACCCCAACGCAAACCTCCCGCATGAGAAGATAATCGTCGTTCACAGGAGCGACTCAAGTGGAACCACAGCCATATTTACCACCTACCTCAGCCTCGTCAGCAAGGAGTTCGCCGAGAAGGTCGGTGCGGGCAAGCTGGTCGACTGGCCGGTTGACAAGGTTGGCAGGGGGATAGGTGGAAAGGGCAACCCTGGAGTTGTCCAGGCCCTGAAGAGCACCAAATACAGCATAGCTTACACGGAGCTTTCCTTTGCCATAGAGGAGAACCTCCCTGTTGTTGCCCTCAGGAACAAGGCGGGGAACTTCGTTAAGCCTACGGACGAGACCATAAAGGCCGCTGTTGCTGGAGTTAAGTCCTTCATACCCAATCCAACGGAGGGCTACAAGGAAGACCTCAAGCAGCTTCTCAACGCTCCGGGCGAGAACTCCTATCCGATAGTTGCTTTCACACACCTCCTAGTCTGGCAGAACAAGAACGGCAAACACTACTCGAAAGAAGAGGCCAAGGCCATCAAGGACTTCCTAACGTGGGTTCTGACGGAAGGACAGAAACCGGAGAACCTGGCTCCGGGATACGTTGGCCTTCCGAAGGATGTTGCCGAGATAGGACTTAAAGCGGTGAACATGATTCAGGAGGGTTGAGCCCTTCCAAACCTTTTCTTTGGGGAGTGCTGATATGAGGCTCGGAGTGACATCGTCTCTGGTCAAGGAGATTTCAGGGAAAGGCCTGAGCCTAGATGAGCTGAAGGTTCCCCTTGTTGAAATTTATCTCGACGAGGTTCCAATTCTGATCGGAACCTCCGTGGACTGGTCGCTCGTTAAGAACCTGAGTGGCCTTGGGGTTAGGTTTACAATCCATGCCCCAACTCATGTTGGCAGGTTCTCCTCGATTGACCTCGGAAAGCGCTCACGGCTCAACATCAAGGTCATGGAGCGGGTTTTTCAGGTGGCGTCATCTCTAAACGCGGAAAAGATTGTGGTTCATGGAGGTAGCGTCGAAAAGTCCTACCACATGGCCTATCTAAACACAAAACGGACCTTAAATGAGATATGCAAAATGTCAGAGGAGACTGGAACGGGGCTCGTCCTTGAGAACCTTTTCGGTTCCAGCGTCGGTGTTCTCCCCTATGAGCTTACCACTCTGCTCAACGAAAACTTGAATGCTTGTCTCGATACTGGCCATGCGTTCCTTGCCGCTATGGAGCTGGGCCTCAGCATGGACGAGTTCACCCTGCTTGCCCCCTACGTTGATCACGCCCACGTCCACGACAACAATGGAACCAAAGACGAGCATCTGCCCCCTGGAAAGGGCCTTCTCGGGAAGACCTTCATAAGAAAGCTTCTGAGAGCGGTAGAGCCCTCAACAGCTATCCTCGAAATTAGAAACTATCACTCTCCCGATGAAATACTCGAATCAATTCACTGCTTTGAAAAAATAAAGAAGGCAGAGGTGATAGAATGAGGAGGAGAGACGCCTTTGACTACATGGCCCTTCCGGTTGTGCTCCTTGTATTCCTCCTCTTTGCTGGAATGCTGCTGGTGTTCTTCACAAACGCCGTTCCAGCGTTTCACCGCTATGGCATCGACGTATACATCAAAAACGTCTGGAAGGCTGCTGAAGTTCCGGAAGAGGAGGTGTATGGAATAGCGGCGGCGATATGGGGGAGCGTCTACACATCCGTGATTGCAATTTTAATATCCCTTCCAGTTTCGATAGCCTTCTCGGTTTTCGTGGTTGATTACGCACCTAAAAGGATCAAGAACGCTCTAATTGTGATGTCCGATGTGATGGCAGGTTTGCCGACCATAATCTATGGAATCTGGGGGGCTTTTGTTCTCGTTCCGTTCCTAAGGGACTACATAATGACCCCCCTCTACAATCACCTCTCCTTTATACCCCTCTTCAACTATCCTCCCGTTGGAGGCTACAGCTACTTTTCAGCTGGGGTCCTCCTGGCGATAATGGTGACCCCCTTCGTTTCGGCGGTTTTGAGAGAGGCCTACTCCATGATACCCTTCACATATAGAGAAGCCGTCTACGCCCTCGGTGCGACGAGGTACGAGGCAACGAAAATCCTTCTCGGATACATAAAGCCCGCGATGGTATCTGGAGTAATCCTTGCCTTTGGGAGGGCCATAGGGGAGACGGTAGCGGTCAGCCTCGTCATCGGAAACACCTTCAACATGACGTTCAAGCTCTTTGCGCCGGGGTATACGATATCATCACTGATAGCCAACCAGTTTGGCAATGCTTTCATCTACGGATACATGACCCCCGTTCTCTTCGCGGCCGGGCTCGCGCTGTTCCTCATAGGCTTTGCCGTGAACCTGCTCGGCATAAGAACCCTTAGGAGGTGGGAGGAGAATGTTCAGCTTTGACAGAAAAGCCCAGGAAAAATGCTTCCTTGGGTTAATAGGCTTTCTGACAGCGCTCGCTGTGTTCCCGCTATTTCACATCATCTACACCGTAACCGCCAACGGCTTCTCCACGATACTCGACAGGGGAGTCACTTTCATCACGGGCACCTTTTCGGAGGGCGGAATCGGACCGGCCATAGCCGGAACTTTCATACTAACGTTCCTGTCGAGCCTCATAGGCGTTCCTTTGGCGATAATCGTCGGAGTTTACGCCTATGAGAACCCCAAAAGCACAATAGGTAGGTGGACCAAGTCCCTGCTTGAGATTATGATGGAGTTTCCAACGATACTGGTTGGGGTATTCGTCATGCAGATACTCGTGGTGCCGATGGGAACTTACTCCGCCATAGCCGGAGCTCTGGCACTGGCCATAATCCTCATGCCCTACGTGGCCATCTACACACACGAGGCCATGCGCGGGATTCCCTTTACGTACAAGGAGGCCGGCTACGCCCTGGGCCTGACAAGAATAAAAGTTCTCTTCAGGCTTTTAGCACCGATGGCCAAGCGCGGAATACTGACAGGGGTTCTCATAGGCATGGCCAAGGCCGCGGGAGAAACTGCCCCCATACTTTTTACCGCAGCAGGTCTTTACGAGAGCTATCCCACTTCACTCACCAGGCCCGTTGGCGCGATACCGCTCCTCGTTTACCAGCTCGTCCAGAGTCCAAAGCCAGAAGACCACGCCTTTGCATGGGGAGCATCGCTGGTTCTTCTCCTAATTTTCCTTGCCGTTTTCATTCCGCTGAGGCTCAGCCTTAAGGAGGTGAAACTATGATGTACGCGATAGAAACAAAAAACCTCCGTGTTTCATACGGTGATAACGAGGTCATAAAGGGAGTGAACCTCCAGATACCGCCAAACTGCGTCTTTGCCCTTATGGGGCCGAGCGGATGCGGGAAGTCAACGATGCTGAGAACCTTTAACAGGCTCCTTGACCTGAACGACGATGCCAGGGTTGAGGGGGAAGTGCTCCTCTTCGGGAAGAACATCTACGAGCCAAATGTTGACCCGGTGGAGATAAGAAAGCAGATTGGCATGGTGTTCCAGTACCCAAATCCCTTCCCCCACCTGACCATCTACGACAACGTTGCCATCGGCCTTAAGCTCAACCGCCTCGTGGATTCAAAGGAAGAGCTCGATGAAAGGGTGGAGTGGGCGCTGAAAAAAGCGGCGCTCTGGGACGAGGTCAAGGACAGGCTTGATGATTACCCTTCCAACCTCTCCGGTGGACAGAGGCAGCGCTTGGTTATAGCCAGAGCTTTGGCGATGAGGCCCAAGGTTCTTTTGATGGACGAGCCAACCGCCAACATCGACCCGGTGGGAACCCAGAAAATCGAGGAGCTTCTCTTCGAGCTGAAGGAAGATTACACGATAGTGCTCGTGACACATTCCCCTGCCCAGGCGGCAAGGGTTTCTGACTACGTTGCCTTCCTGTACCTTGGGGATCTCATAGAGGTCGGCCCGACGAGAAAGGTCTTCGAGAACCCGGAGCACGAGCTGACTGAGAAGTACGTTACGGGGGCACTCGGATGAAGAGGAAGCTCTTCGCCCGGCTTAAGGAATGGTTTGAGGAACTCGGCGAAATAACCCTGACCGCAACCGGTACCCTGATAAAGGAGGCCCAGAGGAACGAGTATGGACAGGTAGATGACCTCCTTTGGAAGGCGATTGACGTGAAGGACGAACTTAACGACACCGTAATTGAGGCCCTTATAAGGTGTCAGCCTCTCGCAAGAGACATGCGCTTTGTCCGTTCGATATTTACCGCATCGTACGATGCCTACAGGATAGTGAGGCACTGCTCAAGGGTTGAAGCTATACTCACCATAGATGGCAGGGAATCCGCCAGAAGCACGGTTATTGAAGGCCTCATGATAATCCAGCCCTGGCTCGAGCGGGGGGTCTCAACCTTCACCAGAGACGAAAAGCCGCCGGTTCACGAGTTGCCCTTCTTTGAGTCTGCCTTTGAAGAATTCTGGGAGACCAACGTGAAAACTGATGATCCATACGTTATGGGGGTTCTAATTCACTGTGAAGGAATCTTCAATCATACCAAACACCTTCTCAGAGCGGGGGTTTACTACCTCGATGGCTCCCGCGGGCTTGAGAAAACTCCCATACTGATGGTGGACTGAGGTGATAGTATGAGGAAACTTCTCGACATGGGTATGGAGCAGATAAGGAAGCTCCTGGTTGAGATGGGGAACGGTGCACTTGAGGCGCTTGAATCGGCAAGGAAATCCCTCGATGGGGAATTCGACGGCACGGTGGAGACGGCCAGCAAGCTCCACATTTTGAGGAACGAAATCCTCGATATTGCTACCGAGCTGTTAGTGAGGTATTCCCCAATGGCCGGTGACCTGCGCTTCATCCAGAGTGCCATTGACGTCTCCTACGACCTTTACAGAATCTCCCGCTATGCGATGGAGATTGAAAGGACTATGAGGATAGTTAAACCGGACTGCCTGCCGGAACTCTCAAAGGAAGGGTTTGAAGTGACGGTCAAGGCTGTGAAAACAGCGGTTGAGGCCTTCTCGAACCTCGACGAGATGTCCGCGGGAAGGTTGCTCGAGCTCGACGAGAAGGTTGATGAGCTCTATCTGAAGTCCCTTGAAAACCTTAGGGAGCCGAGGGAATGCAGCGCCCTCGATGCGCTGATTCTGAGGCACCTCGAAAGGATAAGCGACCACGCCAAGGAAATCGGGGCGAGGGTGGTTTACATCAAGGAAGGCAAAAGACTCTAAACCTCAAGCGAGTCAATGGCAACCTTAATCCATCTCAGATAGGAGTTCAGCGTCCCCCTCAAAGCCGAGTTATCCTTTGCTAAAAACCTTATCACTATTTTCTTTCCATCTCTGAGAAACTCTATCCTGCTCCTCCGGTAGGGCACGCTCTCGTGCTCGTAGAGGACGCTTTCATAAACTATCCTCGCAGTCTCCTCGTCGGGAAAAGAGACCTCGATCACCCCTTCGATTGGCCAGGTTTTTTCTTCAGCCACGCCGCCTCTTTGTAGTCCCATCTCCGCCCGTCCTCCATTATCCATATCTTGACACTTATGAGCGGGCCAACGGCCTTCTCCTTACTAACGTCAAGGCGGTAGAAGTTCACCGCCATTCCACGCGGGTGCCTCTCGATGACGCTCAGAACATCGGTGTTGTACCTGTCGGCTATTCCGAGGAGCGAGCGCTCCCTTCTCGGAACGAACTTCCCGCCGGTCAGCTCGGCGAAAACCTGGGCGAATGCAACGTGGTCGAGGCCGACGCGCTTTGCTGTGGTCACAACAAGCGGCATCTCCTCGCGTATGGGCCTTATATCTCTGAAACCAATCTCGCGCTGGAGCTTTATGCCGTGGAGGTACAGGTAGCCGAGGTAGCCCCAGTCCTCGGGGTCAACCTTGATGAAGGTCATCTTAAGCGGGTTGCCCTTCCAGACGTTGACTATCAGGAGCCTCTCATAGTTCCTGTCGTAGGCTTCCATGAGTAAATCCTGTATCGTCTTCTTTCCCCTGGTCAGGTAGAGCGAGTTGGGGAAGACCCTCTCCAAGTCGTGACCGAAGCTCCTCGTCCTCCTCGTGGGTCTGTGGGAAGTCGTTATCAGCATCATAGCCCTCACTCAAAATTCGTTTAATCGATAAAAGGCTTTCGAAACGAAAGAATCAGATCGCCTTTACGCGTCTGGCCACCCTGGGCCTGGGCTTGTAGAGTATCTTGCTGCCGCAGTAGGGGCAGCGGACTTCCCTGGTGTTTTCGAGGTCGAGCTCGACCTCCCTTCCGCACTTTGCGCACCGGTAAACGGCCATCACCATAGTTATCACCCTAAACTAAGCAAAGGAAAGGGGTCAGGCCTTGGAGGCCGTGACGCGCTTGGCGACCTTTCCGGCCGGAGTGGTCGGCAGGTATGCACCGCCGGCGAAAGTGGCGCCGCACTTCTGGCACTGCCATATGCCCGTGCTTATCCTCCTGACGGCCTTCCTTCCGCAGACCGGGCAGACGTGCTTCTGCTTCATCTTGGCCTCAACGGCCGCTACCCTTCTCCTGATCTTGAGACCGTACCTTGGACCGTATCTTCCGGCTGAACCAACCTTAGTAGTCCTTCCCATGAGCATCACCCCTAATTATCAACCGATTTTCACGACTGGAGAGTGTTTCCGGGGACGTTTTATAAACCTTTGCCTGGAAACTTTGCGGAGCAAAGTTTCATCAAAGTTTGCGGTTCCTTTAAACCCGCCGGTTGGTGGAAGATTCCCTTATAAAATTTATCTAAGCGCTGAGAATTTGCCCGGTAAAATTTCACCAAAGTTTGTGATTGAAGCTTTTGGAAAAAGCTCCACCAAAGAAACTTTTCTTGCGAAAAGTTTCATCAAAGTTTGTGATTCCTCTTCCAAAAGGTGCAGTTGAAAAGGGTTTGCACTATCAAACTGCCATTTTAAGCTGGAATTCACATTTCACAAGCCTCAAAACAGGGGTTTAAACCATCAAAGCGCTCCAACGGAGCGCGGAAGAAGCAAACCCACTTAAACAAAGCACCTTCAAAAAGGAATTCTTCACCAAAAATCACACCCAACAAGGCAAACCATCTCAAAAAAGCACCTCCAAAACGAATCACCAACTTGATCAAACTCTGCGGGACTGTCGTCCCTTGCGTCGAGCAAAGCTCGACATCGCGCAGGCGAACAAGCTTTAGGAAAGCTTGACCAAAGGAATGCCCTTCTTACCAACAGGCAAAAAAATCAGTCGTGCACTCGCGAATTGAGCAATTCCAGAGCGAGTTTAGCGTTAGATGGGGACTTTTAGGTAGTTTCATTCTATTTTTGGCGTCCTTCGGACGCTGTTTGTGTAGTGAAACACTCACAAAAGAGCAAGTCGAAAAGAAACTCCCTACAATTGCTAAATTTCAGAAAACGCATCCACTTTTCCGCCAGCGCTTGCGCAAGCAAGGGCTGTGAGGGGGGCATTTGAGCTGTCGCCCCCCTGGGGGTCCCGACGTCATCGCAACCCCATACTCGTCGGGCAGATTTATATTGTGCCAAAAAGATAAAAGCCTTCTGGGATGAGCATCATTTAGGGGGGCAAACGGTATGGAAAGGGTATGGGGTTCGGTGTTTCCGCTCGTTTACATAATCGTCTTCGCTCTAACAATGAAGCAGTACAGCCTACAGTTCACTCCCCTTATTTCATGGGCTTTTGTCGGCGGGGTGGTTCTCTCTTCTTCGGCTGGCATTTACCTCGACGGCAGAATACCTCTAAGAAGTGTCTTCATCTTCGGACTTTTCACGCTGATATGGCTTCTTATTGGAATCAGGCACAGCTCACCGGGCAACTGGTATGTTCTGGGTGGCCTAGCCGGCTACTTTCTGCTCGCGATTCTCATGCAGAAGACGAGCAAACCCTTATAACTTCACCCCCAACTCCAATTAGGTGCAGAACATGGCTGGAACGATAAGCAAGATAATACACTTCAGAGACGAGGAAGAGTTCCTCGACGATATGACGGAGATAATGGAGCGCTTCTCATATCTGGCGAGCAAATACGGCCACAATCCGGTGGAGGGCGTTCTCCTGTGGGACTACATCGGCGTCCAGGACGAGGAGGGCGTCAAAATTTTCCGGGTCGGAGAGTTCCCATACTTCGAGGGGACGCTGAAGGTTGACCTTGAAACTCTCCGCGTAATGGAGCGCTACTTCGACGAGATGGAGAGCAAGTGGGACGAGCTCCGCGTGGAGGACATCGCCTACTTCGTAGAGATGCTGAATGAGGCCCTGGGCAGGGAAATCGTCTTCTACGAGGCCTACGACCTCGGCCTTGACAGGAACACCGCCTACATAATCCTGAACCTCCTCAGCATACACTACCTTGAGGGTGTTCTCGATGGGGGGGACAGGGATATATTCGAGGAGGCTCTCGAACTGCTGATGAAATATATTTGATAATGTAATTGCTGAATTATGCAATTGTTTAACTAAAGCTGGAGGTGTGGCGATGCTCTTCAAGAAAAGGGGAACCTTCACCGAGGAAGATGCCAGAAAGGTCATCGAAATCGTGAGCAAAAGGCCCAACGAGCGGGAGATAATCATCATGGCGGAGAGGATCACCGATGGGGCAAAGAGGCGCCTCTGGGACTACGCGAGGGGAGTTCAGCTTATGGCCGACATGACCGGCGAGGAAAGAAAGGTACGGGTCGAGATTCTTGAAGGCTACGTGAGCGAACACGTTAAGGGCGTTGATGTGGATGAGCTGTGAGGTGTTGGCATGAAGCTCGTGATGGCCGAGGTCTTCAACAGCTGGCAGGGTGAAGGAGGGAGCGTTCCCGGAAGTGCCTTCGGCAGGAGGCAGATTTTCGTCCGCTTCGCAGGTTGCGACCTTAACTGTGCCTGGTGCGACTCAAAGGAATACATAGACGCCTCTCGTGTTTCCCGCTGGCGTTACGAGGTGGAGCCCTTCACAGGGAAGTTCGAGTACAGACCAAACCCTGCGGAGCTCGATGATGTCGTTGATGCCATCCTGCGCCTCGATACCGGTGACGTACACTCGGTAAGCTACACGGGCGGCGAGCCCACGCTCCAGATAAGGGCACTCAAGGTGCTTATGGAGAAAATGAAAAGCCTCGGCTTAGACAACTTCCTGGAAACCCACGGCGGCCTTCCGGAGCTGATTAGGGAGGTTGCCCACCTTACCGATTACGCGAGCGTTGACATAAAGGACGAGACGGCAAAGGCCACAGGGGACTGGAGGGCTTTGGTTCTCCGTGAGGTCGAGAGCATACGGATCCTGAAGGAAGCCGGGGCCAGGGTTTACGCCAAGCTCGTCGTTACATCGGAGACGAAAATCGAGAACGTCCGCTGGTATGCGGAGCTTTTGAAAGGTTTGGCCCCACTCGTAATCCAGCCGAGGGAGCCGATCGAGATACGTCAGGAAAAGCTCGTGGAGCTGTACCGCGAAGCCTCGCTCGTTATGGGCCGGAAGAACGTCGGCCTGAGCTTCCAGGTTCACAAGTACCTCAACGTCCTCTGAGGTGAGAGTGTGAAGGGTGAGGCGCTTATTGCGCTCTCCCTCGTGTTCGCTGGCCTTTCCGCATATCTTCAAGGTTCCAGCGGGGAGCTTTCTCTTGCACTCCTCCTGGCCGCGTTTGTGGCCCTCTTTTCCGGGGCTTCCATAATCAACCGCTCAAAGCCTTCGAAGCGTTCTGAAAGCGCTCTCGTTCTTGGCGTTCTCCTTCCGTTGCTGCTGTTCCTGAACTACGGGAATCCGCTTTATCTCGCCGCGGGTGGGCTTATGGTGGTGGCCTTCTTCTGGAATTCCGAGAAATCGGTTTTGCTCCTGGTCCCGGCTGGGCTGATAATGGGGTGGCTGGCCATCGGGGAGAGCTCGTACGTGGCCAGATTCGTCGGTGCTTTCCTGCCCGCGGTTTCAATCATCGTGGGGAGCGCGTCCCTCTACTTCTGGTTGAGATACAGGTGAGCTTTTAAGGGATTTTCCGAAGTGAGTGTGGCGATGATGAGATTGGCCTTTGGGGTGAGTGATGCCCGGAAAAGCCGCCTGAGCCTCCGTCAAATTTTTAAGGCATCTCTTTTAGTAACCCCTGGAAAGATTAAGGGGGTGGTGCCATGCCGGTGATAGAGGAAGTGGCGCCGAGGAGCTTCGAGAGGATCGGAAGCCACTCCCACATAAGGGGCCTTGGCCTCGACGAGAACGGAAAGGCCAGGTTCATGGGAGACGGAATGGTCGGACAGGTCAAGGCGAGGGAAGCGGCTGGAATAGCTGTTGAGCTCATCAAACGCGGTAAGCTCGCCGGCAAGGGAATCCTCCTCGTCGGCCCGACTGGGAGCGGTAAGACGGCGATAGCGATGGGCATAGCGAGGGAGCTCGGTGAGGACGTTCCCTTCGTCCAGATAGCCGGCAGTGAGATTTACTCCGCCGAGGTCAAGAAGACCGAGTTCCTGAAGGAGGCCCTGAGAAGGGCGATAGGAGTAAGGATAAGCGAGGAGAGGAAGGTCTACGAGGGTGAGATAAGGGAGATTAAAATCAACAGGACGAGGCACCCGTTCAACCCCTACGTCGAGATTCCTGAGAGCGTCATCATAACCCTCCGCACGAAGGACGACGAGAAGACGATTAGGGCAGGAAGGGAGATAGCCTACCAGCTGCTTGAGATGGGCGTCGAGGAGGGCGACGTCATACAGATTGACGCGGAAACAGGAAGGATTTCGAAAATAGGCACCACCAAGGAGGAGGAGGGGCTGTTCTTCAAGAGGAAAGTGAACCTGCCGAGCGGCCCGGTTCTCAAGATAAAGGAGTTCACTTACACAGTAACCCTCCACGACCTCGACGTTGCCAACGCCCGCGGAAACATCTTCGGCCTGCTCTTCAGCACGGGGGCGGAGATAAGCGACGAGATAAGGCAGAGGGTTGATGAGACGGTCAAGAAGTGGATCGAAGAGGGGAAGGCCAGCCTCGTGCCGGGTGTTCTCTTCATAGACGAGGTGCACATGCTCGACATCGAGGCGTTCTCCTTCCTCGCGAGGGCGATGGAGAGCGAGCTGGCGCCGATCCTAATCCTCGCGACGAACCGCGGAAGGACGAAGATCAGGGGCACCGACCTCGAAGCCCCGCACGGCATTCCGATAGATATGCTCGACAGGCTGCTCATAATCAACACCGAGCCCTACAGGAAGGAGGAAATTCGCGAGATAATCAAGATAAGGGCTAAGGAGGAGAAGATCGAGGTAAGCGAGGATGCCATCGAGTACCTCGCGGAGCTCGGCGAGAAGACCAGCTTAAGGTATGCAGTCCAGCTCCTCGCCCCGGCGAGCGTCCTGGCAAAGGGCGGAAGGGTGGAGAGGGAGCACATCGAAAAAGCTAAGGAGTACTTCGCCGACCTCAGGAGGAGCATGGAGTTCGTGGAAAAGCTGGAGGGCATGCTGAGGTGATTCCTTTTCTATCTTCCTCCCATTATCTCCATCAGCTTCCTGCTGAGCTTCAGGTGGAACTCGAACTCGTGATATGCCCTGTTCTCCGTCGGGAAGACAAGCTTCAGCTCGTTCAGTCCCTGCTTTCCACCGAACTCACCGAACACCGTTATCCCGTTCACCTCGATGACGCCGAAGACCGCCGCGAGGTTGAAGATCAGCGTCCTGAGCTGGTAGGCCGTAATGTCGTGCCTCCCAAGCTCTTTGCGCGGATACTTGAAGAGGAAGTACTCAAGCCCCTCCATCTCGGCCACGTCGGTTATCGCTATGTCGGCC
Organism: Thermococcus thioreducens; assembly: GCF_002214545.1. Classification (NCBI taxonomy): domain Archaea; kingdom Methanobacteriati; phylum Methanobacteriota; class Thermococci; order Thermococcales; family Thermococcaceae; genus Thermococcus; species Thermococcus thioreducens. The sequence continues at coordinate 865,081 of NZ_CP015105.1, forward strand.
GTCAGGAAGACCAGCAAAGTTGGCGTCATGTTGTCGTAGTGCTTTAGGGACTTCACTATTATCTCGTCGTTGTTGTGGGCCGGCTCCTTGGCGCTCTCCGCTATGATTATCCTGTCCTTCAGCCTCTCGAACTCCTTTAGGGCTATGTAAGCCGCCTTTCTGCTCTTTTTCGTCCTCCTGTTGCTGAACTCCTTCAAAAGACTTCCGTTCCTCACCTCACGCCTCATCTCCTCCAGCTCCCTGTGGCGGTACTTGTAGTTCATCGCGTTTTCTATCTCCTTCTTCACTCCCTCGGCCACGACTATCTGATACCTGTCAAGGGGCCGGAAGCCCGAGATGAAGCGGTGGTAGAAGAGGTTTGTGTCGGGGGCAAAGGAGACGCCCTTTCTGAGCCTCTCGTAGAGCTCAAGGTTCTGGAGGAACTCGTCCACGTTGTCGTAGAGGATTATCCCCGAGGAGATAAAGCACTCGTAGAAGTCGGTGTAAGTGGGCAGTTCGTGGGAGAGGTGCTCCGGAACTTGGTCGTTGAATTCCCTTCGGTTAACGGTGACTTCAACGCGGTAGCCCGTCTCTATCGGCTTCGCCCTCAGCAGGCGGAGACCGTACAGCGGGTAGCTCACTTCAACCTCCCCGAGAACGTTCATAAGAACCTGAAGCTCCGGCTTTTCGATGAGTTCAGTAGGGCGGCGCATTTCCATCACCCAGGAAGTTCTTGAGGCGCTGCATGTGGATTGGTATCATCATGTAAGGCCTGTCCGGAAAGTCCATGTCGAGGAGGGCCATGTAGATTATCCTGTCCACTGGGAACTCCCTGAGCTGAACCACCGCCGCCGTGGCGAGGGCCTTCCGTCCGGACGTTATATCCAGCCCGATGGTGTACCCTTCCTTTTCAAGCCTCTGGAAGAGTATCTTGAACTTCCTATCAGCCTCAAGGAAGCTGTTGTCCGGGATTACAATGGTCTCGATTTCGGGGGTGAAGTTGTAGGCCCGAGATATTGCCTTCAGTGCCTCCACAACTCTGGGAAGCTTTTTGCGGTACGTCTCTTCCGTGAATATGAAGACCCGGTCCGGTTTTCTCCCCCTTGAGACGACCGCGTAGTAGGTATTTACCAGTGCCCATTCCGAGCGGCCGAGCAAGGTTATGTAGGCAATCTTCATAAACCACGCCCCCATACGTACGCTAAAACACCGTAGGCTATTGCCAGAATGAATGGCAGGGCTGAGATTCGCCCCTTGACCGTCCTGTAGGCGAGCAGGAACGGAACCAGTGCCATCACGAAGTATTCGGCGCCCCATGTTTCGTAAATTCCAAATGATGTAACGGCAAAGATGAAAAAGAGGGCTACCACAGCACCGGCGGGAACGGTTAAGAGGGTGAGCATGAGGACATCAAGGGCGTCCCCTGACTCCCTTTCAGGAATTAAGACCACCCAGAAGAGGAAGCTCAGAACAAGAAAATGAACCAACAGCCCCCAGAACTCCACGTCAAGGTTCGGCTCGCCCCTCGCGGGCAGGTAGTAGAAGAGAGCCGCTCCGAATGCATAGGCGAGCGTCATGATGAGCGAGATCCCCCACTTCATGGGGGAGGAGCCCTCCGCTTTCATTCGTTCACACCTTCATTCAATTAGTACCATCCCGTACAAAACGCTTTCGGAGAAGTCAATTTTCACGAGCCTTCCAATCTCGATGCCAATGGCGTCTATACTCGGCCTGACCTTGGTTGGAAGCCTGCACGGCTCGCCCCTCTCGAAGGGACAGTCATCACAGAGGTTGCAGTTGCCGGGGAACAGTGCTGTTGCATACATTTTTCCCTCCCGGAAAAACTCCTCCTCCCTTTTCAGCAGGTACAGGAGGGCTTCCCGCTTATCTCTCTCAAAGTGTTCCATATCTATCTCGAACTTCACTATCAGCGCCTTTTTGAAGGCGGCAATCCACTCTCTGGTCTCCCTCCAGTCCGGGGCGTGTGGCGGACAGCTCGGCCTCTTGCCGTACATGGGGCAGGAGCGGCACTTCCAGACCGGTCTGGGGGAGACGGTTATCTCATCCGCTGGAATTTCCTTCTCCCACAGCACCTTCATAGGGCATCAAGAAAAAATGGAGCCGGAGCTTAAAAATCAATCCATCAGCCTGCCGCCGTTGACATCTATGACCTCGCCAGTTATGTGGTCGTTTTCGAGGAGGAAAATCACCGTGTGGGCTATCTCCTCCGGTTTGGCTATCTCCCCCGTCAGCGAGAGCGAACGGAGCCTCTTCTTTATCTCAGGATTTATCAGCTCGGTATCAACTGGCCCGGGGGCGACTGCGTTGACGAGAATATCCGGTGCAAGGTGCCTCGCGAGGTTAAATGTGAGGGCTATCAGTCCGCCCTTCGATGCCGCGTAGTGCGGCCCCACGGTTCCGCCGTCCTTGCCCGCTATCGAGGCTATGTTGACTATCTTTCCCTTCTTCATGTATTTGAGGACTTCCTGAGTGACGATAAAGGCCCCCTTGAGGTTGACGCCGAGAACCGCGTCCCAGTCCTCGTCAGTGACCTCCATCGGCTTCAGGGCCTTTCCAAGGATTCCTGCGTTGTTCACGAGGATGTCTATCCTTCCAAAGTGGTTAATAACTTCCTCGACCATCCTTCTGACCTCTTCCCGGTTGCTCACGTCGGCCTTTACGGCGATCGCGTCGACCCCGTAGGAACGGCAGAGCTCCGCGGTCTCTTCCGCCTTCTCCCTGCTGTGGGCGTAGTTTACGGCAACGTTTGCCCCCTTCTCCGCGAGGGCGAGTGATATCGCCCTCCCTATTCCCCTTCCGCCGCCGGTAACTAGGGCAACCTTCCCGGTCAGCTCCACACGCACCACCAACCCTTCTTTGCCTTTGAACTTAATAAAGCCTAACGCCGAAATATTTTTACGTTTGAAAACTTAATTGTTCATATGAAGGAATTCGCGGTAGTGCTACTTTTGATTTTTGGGACGTTGGCCGCCGGGTGCACGTCCCAAGAAAAGCCCGAAGGAGGGGTTGGTATGGATTTGGAGATCGGTTCGATATTTCACAACGGGGAGTACATACCAGTTGAGTTCACGTGCGACGGTGAGAACGTCAATCCTCCCATCTTCATCGGCCACATAGACTCCAGGGCCAAAAGCCTGGTCATCATCATGGACGACCCCGACGCCCCAGGAGGAACTTTCACCCACTGGATAGCCTGGAATATCCCCCCGCTTGGGGAGATTCCCAAAGGCGTGCCCCCTCAGCCGGAGGTCGATGCCCCGGTGCATGTTGTTCAGGGGCGCAATGACTTCGGAAGGATAGGCTATGGTGGGCCGTGTCCGCCGAGGGGTCATGGGGTGCACCATTACCACTTCAAGGTCTATGCGCTTGACACGACCCTCAACCTAAAACCCGGCTCAAGCAGGGAAGAACTGGAAAAGGCCATGGAAGGCCACGTTATCCAGTGGGGAGAGCTCGTCGGGCTCTACGAGAGGAAATGACCCTATCTTTTCTTTTCCATTAACTTTACGGTAAGGTTTATGGCGCTCTGGAACGCTGCCAGGAAGTTCAGGGCGAAGAATATCCAGTCCCCTATCAGGTAGGAGTATATCGTGAGCAGCGTCGAGGCCGTCACGTAGATCAGTATGAACTGCATGTTGAGCGGGCACTTCCTCGTCTTTATGGTCTCCCACGTCTGGGGAACCCACGAGCTCACCAGGAGAAGCATTCCTATGAGTCCTATTATCGCTCCACCTTCCATTTTCTCTCACCTCCAACGGGAGGAAAAGGATGAGGGAAGCGTAAAAAAGCCTTGTGGATGGGTTGGTGTTAAAATTTCCGGAAAATCGTGAAAAAATAGACAGAATTAAGCTAAAGCTGGCTAGCGAGCCTCGACATTGCCCAGGTTTTAACGTCCTCATCGAGGATTCCGTTGATGATTTCCATGGCCTCAGAAATATTTCCGGCTTTTGCGAGAGCGAGTGCTACCTCGGCCTCAACCTTTGACCTGTTGGAAAGATCGGTAATGTATCGGGATATATGAAGGGCATCGTCCGGTTTGCCCATGTTCAGGAACTCAAAGGCCAGGCTCATCAGGGCCTTTGTACTTTCCTCGTGGTTCTCTATGTCCAGTGCTGCCTCGATGGCATGATTTAGGGCTTCTTTGTAGTTAGGACTCTTCCGTGCGACTTCAACGGCTATGTGGGAGAAGGCTTTTGAGCGAATCACTTTGTCTGGTATGCCACCGGCCATCTCGATGGCCTCTTTCACTTTTCCTGAATTAACGAGCTTAAGAACAGCCTCATAGAGCGCCCGGGAGCGGTACCATTCCTGCATGAGTATCCCCAAAACTTTTGCAACTCCCAGGATTTAAGCTTTCCGCGGCCAAAGTTTATAACTCCCCATGAGAATAAGGCTCAGGTGAGAAAATGAAGAAGTTGGTGTTGTTTTTCATATGGTTGCTGGTGTTCTCAACGGTCTCCTACGCCCTCGTCGAAACCCAGATCGACCCAGGCAAGCTCCATTTTTACATGTACGGTCTGGAGACATGTCCCCACTGTCAAAAAATGAAGGAAGAGATTCCCAAGTTCTACGGGGAGAACAGCCTAACGTACTACGAGCTGATCAACAACGACGAGAACAACAAGCTCTTTTCGGCCCAGTACAAGTACACCGGTATAGCCGGAGTGCCCGCCATAGGTATAGCGTACGACGGAAAGCTTGTGGCAATAGTTGAAGGAGAATACAACGTCTCAGCTACGCCAAAGATTGTGCAGGCGGCCCTTGACAACGGGGGCTTAATACTCTTCACCGGTGGGCAGGCGTACATAATCAAGAACGAAACAATAATCCAGGAGCTTCAGGCGATATACGTTGAGCACAGAATGCCCGGGGAGGGCCAGACCACAACGACCACCGCATCGGAAACAACATCCACTACAACAAATCCTGGCAGTGAAATCTGCGGTCCCGGAATAGCGGTCGTTCTCGCTGTTCTTCCGCTGGTTCTGTGGAAGAAAAGGCGCTGACCTTTCGTTCCCAACTTTTTGTTTTAGAAAGCCACAAAAAGCCCTGTGAGAACTTTCTCCCATGAGAAGTGAGATAAAGGGACTGGCGATAATCCTTCTGGCATCCTTCGGGGTGAGTTCCCTTGCGCTGTGGGCGCTGGGTATGGTGGACTTTGTACCCAAGTTCTTCGCTTTAGCTATGAGCGACTCGATAAACCCGTGCACCTTCGTCATATACACCATGCTCCTCATAGCACTCTCCGTAAGGGAGATATCAAAGAAGAGGCTGTATTTCATAGGCTCAGCGTTCATAGCCGCGGTCTACATATCATACTACCTTCTTGGCGTTGGACTGCTGTACTTCGCCGGCTACCTTCCCCTCTGGGTCGCTGGAGTTGCGGCGATAGTATTCGGTGCTTACACCATAGCCACAGGTCTGATGGAGAAGTCCCGCGTCGGCGACAAAAGCAAAATTAGAAGGAAAATATTCAGCAGCGACGCGACAGCCATAGGCGCCTTTACGCTTGGAGTTATAGTATCAACTACGCTGTTGCCCTGCTCGGCCGGTAGCTACCTCGTCTATGCGATAATAATCTCCAAGGCCGGGAAAGCACTTGCATTCCTCCTCCTGGCGCTCTACAACCTCGTCTTTGTCCTACCACTGGTCGTCATACTGCTCGCCATGGGGAGTGTCACCGAGAGCAAGCGCTTCTCCCAGGCCATGGTGCGGCACAGCAGGGAGCTCTCGGTCATAGCCGGTCTGCTCCTGATAGCCATCGGAGTCTGGGTTCTTGCGGGCGCTTCACTTTAGGCCGAGCTTTTCCCTCACCCTTTTCTCGAATTCGGCGAAGTTCGGAACCCCTATGAACTCCACCCTGTTGTCTATGAGTATCGTTGGAGTGCCCATTATGTTGTGCTCCATGGCCTTCCTCTGGCCTTCGGGAGTGGCCACACTCAGTTCTCTCGCTACGACTCCCTCGTATTTTCTCTCAAGCTCCTGAGCCATTGCCCAGGCTATCGGGCAGTAGGGACAGCCGGGCGACGTTATGACCTCAATGACCACCTTTCTCTTTGGCTTCACATCTATCATCCCGGCCCGCTTCATGAGTTCGAGCATCTTTTTCCTCCGTATCATCTCAAGCTCGTCCATACCCTCACCCCGTTAGAAAAGAAAAGTGAGGGGATTTAAAAAGAAATTTTTGAAAAAGAGTTCATGGGACATTAATCACCAGTTGCAAGGTGGATGGCCAGCAGTATCGCAAAGAGCACGGCCAGGGCTATGTGGACTTTTTTCCAGTGGCCCAGTATGCCCACGAACTTCTTTGCCATTTTCCTGTCGTGCTTCTTCGCCGCGAGGAGAACCTTTCCATGTATGTACCTGCCGATGAACCCGTTCAGGTTCAGCAGAACCAGTACGATGCCCATCGCGAGCCCCGTGCCCCCCGTGAGTCCTGCGTAGTTGTCGCATGAGAAGAAGTGGACAAAGACCAGCAGCGTTCCTGTTATGGTGAGGACGTGGTGGATGGTGAGGGGATACACCGGGCCAAATATCGTCATGTACGGGTGCTCCGGCCTTATCTCAAAGCCCCACTCACTGGACTTCTTGTGCACTATGACGAGCTTTCTCTTTGTCAGGGAGTAGTAGACGACACCGGCAGCAATAAGGCCCACTCCAAGGGCCGCGAGCCCGCCGTAGCCTGCCTCATACTCGTTTTCCTCACCGTTGTCGTCCGCAATTACAAGGGGGGCCATCATAAGGATCAAAAGGAAGAAAACGAGAGCCCGCTTCACTACTATCACCTCAGAAAGCGCCGCTCCCGAGGCCGCATATCTTGGCGAACGGACAGACCGAGCAGTCCTCGGTGTAGGGCTTGAGGTAGGGCTCACCCTTGACCGCTTTGGTTATCTCCTTCGCCCTCTCCATTGCCTCGTCGTCCCCCTCAAGGACGAGGGTGACGCTTCCTTCAGCTCCGCCCGCTCCGCCGGCCGCTATCGGTATGGCCTCGACACCTGCCAGAATCCTGTAAGCTTCAACCTCCGTAACGGGATGGGAGTGGGGTATCGGTACGAGTGCGGAGTAAAGCCCGGTTCCCCAGTCGAAGGAGTAGATGCCGGTGAGCTTTGCGCTCTCCTCGACCGGCGTCGGCACGAACTTCTCAAGGCTGACCGGCGTTATCGTGAAGACCCCCTTCGTTATCGTCCATCCGAAGGTCTTCCCTATGGTTCCGCCGTCGGGAGCGGCGGCGAAAACAGCGACGTTCCAGTTGATGTCTATCGCGTTGGCACCTTTGATAAAGACGTCCTTCGGCCCCATCCTCTTGAGGGCCTCAAGCGGGTCGTCGAAGGGCTCGCCCTTGTAGAGGACGAGGTGCTTGGGCCAGGTCTGTTTTGGTGTAACACACGTCCGTCCTTTGCTTATAACGCCGACGGTCCATTTCTCCTTTTCAATTTCCTCTCCCAGTATCTCCTCGGCCACATAGGCCGCTGTTGTACCGGTGGCTATGTACACGAAGCCGTGCTTGAGGGCGTGTTGGACTTCGGGCATTGCCACAACTGCCTTGGCGATCAGCCTCTTGCTCTCCGGCGGTGTGAGGGTTACAAGCGCTCTTTTCATCCCAATCACCTCCATTAAAATCGGCGTCGAAAGGTATTAAACCTTGCTTTAGTCAAGCCGAGAAGACTTAGCTCATCCGAAAAGTTCTAGGCAGATGTTACACTCCCCCGGGTCGACCTCGGGGTCGACTTTGGAGTGGATGGAGCAGGCGTATCCCTTTCCGAGCATTTCCAGAGATATCTCCACTATTCTCCGGTGTATCTCGTATTCACCCGGCTTCTTCTCGACTATGTTTCGGGCGAGGGACTGGAGTTTCTCCTCTATGTCTGGATAGCTGGAGACGTCCATCAACGCGCCCCTGTCCATCCGAAGATAGCGGGAAACCGCCGACTGGGTTATGTGGAGAAGCTGAGCTATCTCGGTCTGCTTCAGGCCGTTTTCGTAGAGTATCTCAACGAGCCTCCGCCTGAGTGATGGGTACACGTAGCGCGAGGCCACTTCAAAGGCGTTGGTCTTCATGGTATCCTTTATGACGCGTGGAATATTTAAACCTTTCTGCCAAGTCCCCCGGGGTTTTGACATGACATAAGTCATAAAACCGCTTTAGGTTATTAAACCGCAAAACTTTTATGAAGGTCACTTCATCTATAACCGAAGGATATGACACGTGTCATAAAAATGGAGGTTGATGGATATGGCGATACGCGTTCCGGAAGCGTTTGATATGCTCTGCAACCAGTGTTCGATGAGTTTGGCGGGAGGGTGTACTATAAGGGGAGTCTGCGGCAAAGACCCCGACCTCAACTCGCTCCAGGAGGCCCTGCTCTACGGCATAAAGGGAACATCGGCCTACTACTACCACGCCCTTGAGGTCGGCTACGACGACCCGAGGATAGGCCACTTTTTGGCTGAGGCCCTCTACTCGACCCTGACCAACGTCAACTTCGACAAGAACCGCTTCCTTGAGCTCATCCTTGAGAACGGAAGGGTTCACCTTGAGGCGATGAAGCTCCTCGATAAGGCCTACGTTGAGACCTTCGGAAGGCCGGAGCCGGTTGAAGTCCCGACCGGAACTGCGGAGGGACACGGCATACTCGTCACCGGCCACAGCTACAAGGCTCTGTATGAACTCCTCAGGCAGATCGAGGAGATGGGCCTTGAGGAGGAGCTCAAGGTCTACACCCACGCGGAGATGTTTCCGGCACATGCATACCCCGAGCTGAGGAAGTTCAAAGCGCTCTACGGCAACTGGGGAGGCTCGTGGCTCTACCAGAAGAAGGAATTCGCGGAGTTCCCGGGCGTCATTCTGGGCACAAGCAACTGTGTCCAGCAGCCGACGAAGGCTTACGCCGACAGAATCTTCACCGTTGGGATAGCGGGCCTTGAAGGGGTTCCCCACATCGAGGACTACAACTTCGAGCCGCTCATAAAGCGCGCCCTTGAAACCCCCAGGATGGAGGCTTACGACGGCGGAAAGCTCCTCACCGGCTTCCACCACACCAACGTTTTGGCGATGAAGGACAAACTGATAGAGCTAATCCAGGAGGGCAAGATAAGGCACATCTTCGTCGTGGGCGGTTGTGACACCCCGCACAAGGGCATGGGCTACTACGAGAAGCTCACTGGGCTGATTCCAAAGGATGCGCTGATACTCTCTGCGGCATGCGGCAAGTTCCGCTACAACGCGAGGGACTACGGCACCATTGAGGGCATTCCACGGTTCCTCGACTTCGGCCAGTGCAACAACGTGTACTCGATAATCGAGATTGCAATAGCACTCGCCAATGAACTCGGGACGGATGTGAACTCCCTGCCGGTGAGCATAGTCCTGAGCTGGATGGAGCAGAAAGCCATAGCGATACTCTACTCGCTCCTCTACCTGGGAATCAAGGGCATCTACATCGGACCAAGGCCGCCAGAGTTCCTGACTCCCAATGTGTTTGAGATCCTCAGGAGGCAGTTTGACCTCAGGCTCACCGGCGACCCGGAGGCTGACCTCAGGGACATGCTCGGCAAGGGAATAAGCGTGGAGGAGGGTTCACCCCTCGCGGAGGAGCTGGATTAAACTAACTCTTCTTTTTCTCTTTGGGTTATTGGTGTTTGAGTTATTGGATTTGGATTCTGTCAGGCTTCTGGCTGTTCTTAGATTGTCATGTTTCGGCGGTTGTAATCTGAACTCCCTGTGGAGTAGTGACCTAATTTTAATTGTCACTGCTTTGTTAATACTAATAGTAGAAAATTTTTTAAGGCTTGGATTTGTTATCCTTATGAGTAACACTGGAGGTGCCCTTATGGGCTGGAGGAGGTTTCTTGCTCTGGCTTTGGTGTTTCTCTTCCTTGGAATGACGGTCAGTGGAGCCAGCGCGACTGCCAGCTTCGTAAACTCGACTACTAACAGCACCGTGAAGGTTCCGCATGAGCTCGGTCCGGGGAAGCCTGGGGATGAGGTCCAGCCCCAGGCTGTTCCGGGAATTGTTCTGGTGATAGGTGCAATCCTCGTGGACAATGCGTTAAGTCTTGCCATCGAACATTACGTCTCTCCTGAGGCGGCAATGGCGTATGATGCACTATCTGCAATCCTTGCTCCAGATCCAACAGACATCGTTCGCGGTGGAAAATGGGGAATCAAGATACTCGCGAAGGACGGGGATGAAATATCCAGGTTTTCAATGGGCATCGTAAAGGACTACCTGGGACATAAAATAATGGTTAGGGAATTCACGAAAGTCAGCAGAGAAAACGCCAGGTGGGTGGTAAACGAACTGGGCAAGCAGTACCTCGAGGAGATAGGCGAGAAATATGTAAAAAGGCGTGGCATGGACTTTGATGAGGTTGTTGGTAGCCTCAGAAGGATCAGGAAATGGTTAACTAACAAGAATGCATTTAAGGAGGTTATTCGCCGAGACTGGGACGTTAAGAAGCTTGAAGAAGTACTCAACGACGCAAGCAACGTTAAGCACGGAGGAAGCAAGCTAATTAAGAGAGTCAATGCGGATCTTAGGGATGACAAGACACTGGGCCCACTCTACGAGGCGGAAGTGGTTAGCTACCTCAAGAAAAATCGGTGGACAATCAAGGAAGTTGAGAAAGACGTGATAACCTCAATCGGAAAAACTGAAATTGACATAATTGTTAAGAAAAGAGGAAGGGAGGTTTACATAGAGTGCAAAAGGAGCTTCAGTCAAATCAAGAAGAATCAACTATTAATTCAAGCCGAATACGCCAAGAAAAATGGCGTTGATAAAATCTACGTGTACTACTCAAGGGGTACATCAAATCCCAGGGGGTATTATGATGTCATGTCAGCCATACGAGAGGCGAAGTCTAAGTTTGGGGTTGATATTGAGTTAGTCCAGAAGATTTCGGAATTTAATTAACTCTTTACAATTTTTGAACCATTGGAGGTGAATGTATGGGGGATTGCAAGAGTGTCGTTGCGGTGTTTGATGAGCCTTGGGGAATAGTGTTGGAAAAATTTAGAGAGGAATTTGAGTTCCTCGGCGAGAAGCAGTACGGGAACGAGAGGGAAAACATGGAGTGGTTTAAGTTTGAGGACACAAGGGGATTCAAACTAATGCTTAAAGGCCACATCCACTTTACACTGAACACAATCGAAGATTGGGGTCCTCACGACTACTTTGACATCGAAGTATTCTCAAAAGACGGCGTGACAGTTATTGACCTCGAAACCTGCATGAGCAAATTTGATTTCATCTTAAGTTCTGAATTCCTTAAATTCCTCAAAAAACTAACGGAGATCGGAGCGGTTCTCATTTGTGGATACATCTACGGATATGAACGTCTTGAGAGGGTGTTTGGTGATACCAATCGATTCTTGCTCTATGAATGGTCAGTTGGGATTGTGAAGCGGGGAAAGCTTGAAGTTATTCCCTCTGGCGTTACTGTTGTGAAGAGAGAACTCTTGGACTTGGAGGATGGTCTCTACGAGCTGATTGAAAGACCTGGAAGAGGGGAGAGAGAGTACGTGCTGGTTAAAAGCATGGATGGGTATAACATACTCGTCACGGTAAGGGAGAGCGATCTGACGGACGAAGAATGCTACCAAGACTTACTCGAGGACAAAGCATGGTTCAGTCTGCACATGACTGCAACGGTTTTCAAGCGTGTTGGAAAGAAAATTGAAAACGAATTCCTAACCAGGAGGGCCGAGGAATACTTTAAAGCTCAAACGGGGGCTGAACCATATTGAGCGAGCAGCAGCCTCGCCAAAGTCTAAAAGTCTAGTGGCTTTAAGAATTAACAAAAATAATCCATCATAGGTTGAGATTACTGAAAAAACAAATAACTTCAATAGGAAATGCTTTGAACTGAACTATCTGTCCTCTTCCAGCTCTTTCAGCTCCTCCATCATCTCCCTGAACTTCTCGTCCCCCATCCCAATGAGCTCCTTCGCCTGCTTCAACGTAATCGTCCTCGCGAGCGTCTTCCTCATCTCGGGGTTCTCAAGGGGGGAGAATCCGTACTTCACAAGTATCTTCAGAGATTCGGGATAGGCCTTCAGGAGTTTGCCCACGTTGGTTTCCTCCGTTATCTCGTCCAGCTTATCGTCGCACTCCCTGATTTCCATCCTAAGCTCCCTGGAGTCCTCGGTCTTCATAATCCTGAGCACGAATGCCCCGCCAACTTCTTTCAGTTCAACCCGATAACCTGCCTCCTCAAGTCTCCCCAGCATGTCAACGAAGGGCTTGTCTCCTATAACTTCAAGAGTCTCCCCCACCGGGAGCTTTCCAAGGGCCTCCATAATCATGACCGCCGGCTGGGGAGGCTGTAATCCACGAACGTCGAGCATCATTTTTCATCACCGCTCCCTTCTATGACGTGCGACATATAAAGATTGTTGGGCAAATCTGCCCAGAAACGCTTAAAAGTACCCACTATGACACTCGTCATGAAGGTGATAAAGATGACTGAGTTGCTGAACAATCGCGAATACAAGAAGGAGCAGCTGAAGAAGCTTCTCCTCAGGATTCACGAAGGGGAAGATGTCAATAAACTCAAGGAAGAGTTCCGCCAGGTCTTGAGCGGCATTTCACCCCTCGAGATTCCCATCATAGAGCAGGAGCTCGTGAAGGAGGGAATCTCGGCAAAAGACATAGCGAAGATGTGTGATTTACACGTTGAACTCTTCAGAGAAGCGGTTGCCGGGACGGAAGAGGTTGAGGAGAAAGACCTTCCGGACGGGCACCCGCTCAAGACGCTCTACCTCGAAAACAAGGAGATAATGAAGGACGCCGAGATGCTCAACCTCTATGCGAGGACTTTGGCGACTACCAAAGATGAGCGCATGAAAGCTGAAATCCTCGGTGTCTTGGAGGAGATAGTGGGCAACCTCAGAAAGGTCGGCTTCACACACTACAACAGGGAGGAGATGCTCACCTTCCCCTACATTGAGCGCAGGGGTTTGACTGCCATAGCGACGGTTCTCTGGACGAAGCACGACGAAATCAGGTTCATGGTAAAGAGGATTGCTGAGCTTTTGGGGAAGAAGGACGAGATGCCCTGGGAAGAGTTCGTTGAGCGCTTTAAGGAGAAAGCCAGCGAGGTTTCCTTCGCGCTGAGCGATATGGTCTTCAGGGAGAACAACATCTATTATCCAACGCTCAAAGCGTTGCTAAGCGAGGGCGAGTGGAAGGCAATAAGGATGCAGGAGGATGAGATCGGCTATTACAAGGTCAACCCACCCGCCTGGAACCCCGGTGAGGACGTTAAACCGCTCCATCCATGGGAAATCAACCCTGAACTGAGCGTTGAGGAACTTTTGAACCTTCCAAAGGAAGTTCAGCAGGCCCTGAAAGGCCGTCCTCTGGAGTTTGACAAAAGCCAGCTGAAGCGCGAGGGCGACATCGACCTCGGAACGGGCTTCGTTAGCATAGAAGAGCTGAAGGCGATATTCGAGGCCCTTCCGGTTGACGTGACTTTCATCGACAAGGACGACCGCGTTAGGTTCTTCTCTCCTGGAGAGAGGATATTCACAAGGACGCCGTCGGTTCTCGGAAGGCCGGTCCAGCTCTGCCACCCGCCGAAGAGCGTCCATATAGTCAACAAGATACTCAGGGCATTCAAGGAGGGCAGGAAGAGCGAGGCAACGTTCTGGCTCAGGCTCGGGCCGAAGTACGTTTACATAAAATACGTGCCCCTCTTTGACAGGGACGGAAACTACATCGGGACGCTTGAGATGACAATGGACATCGAGCCCTACAGGAAGATTAAGGGTGAGAAGAGACTGCTGGACTGGAGGGACTGAGATGAAGGTTGTTGGGGTTGAAGAGGCCGAGAGGGTTGAAAATCCTCACGGGGTGGACGTGAGAAAGCTGATGGACGGGGAAAGCGCCCAGATATTTTACATAACCCTGAAGCCCGGGGAGAGTCTGAAGAGACATACAACGCCGGTTGATGCGTTCATCTACGTCCTCAAGGGCAGGGGCATCGTGGAGGTCGGTGATGAAAGGGCAGAGGTTAAGAAGGGAACCGCCGTATACCTGCCTAAGGGAGTGCCGCACGCGGTCTCCAACGGGGGGAGCCTCGACATGGCATTCCTCGTTATCAAGGTGGTGTGAAAGATGAGGGGTGACCCCGAGGTATTTCGAAAACGTGTGGAGCGCTTTCAGGAGCTCCTCAGGGAGAACGAGATAGACGGGGCCGTCGTAAGGACCCTCTCCAGCTTCATATACTTCACCGGAACCAAGTGGCTCAGGCCGAGCCTCCTCATCCCTTCAGAGGGTGAACCGGTAGTTTACGTCGTCAAAGGTGAAGCGGAGCTTTTCCGGGAGAAGAGCTGGATCGAAAACGTCGTGGAGTTCCAGCGAGTTGAGGACCTCATGGCGGGTATAGTAACGTGGATACACGGGAACGGAATGACGAGAGTAGGCCTTGAGTTCGGCATAGAGCGTGACGCCTACCTGATATTCCTCAAGATATTCGAGCGCCTCAATCCCACCGTGGAAATAGTTGACATCCTTGACCTCACCATGGGGCTGAGGATGATAAAGGACGAGTGGGAGCTGGACAACATCAGAAAGGCAGGGAAGGTAGCCGTTAAGGGGATGGGGGTCGCTGAGGAGATTATAAAGCCAGGCCTCAGCGAGCTTGAGATAGCGGCCGAGGTGGTCAGGGAGCTCATGCTCAACGGAAGCGAGGATCCCAAGGTCTACGTTTCCGTGACGCCCAGAGCCCATGCCGAACCGTTCCGCGACCTGAGGGTTCCGGAGAACGGCGTCGTTACCATCGTCATCGGGGCGGACTGGAACCACTACTACGCCAACATGGCGAGAACCTTCATCGTCGGAGAGCCGGGGCGAAGGGTCAGAAGGGCCATCGAAGTCAAGGAAGAGGCCTACAGGATTGCGCTTGAGGAAACCAGGGTTGGCGTTGCATTGAGCGCCGTCGAGAAGAGGCTCGCTGAGTTCTTCAGGGAAAAGGGATTCGGTGATGCTTATCTGGCCGGCTACACCCACGGCGTCGGCCTTCTCATCGAGGAGCCGCCAATAACCACAATAGTCGTCCCCCAGAGGGCCACGAAGGTCCAGGAGAACATGGTTCTGACGATAATACACCCGCCCCTCATGATTCCTGAGGGGGCGATAAAGCACGAGGACACCTACATAGTGAAGAAGAACGGGCTGGAGAGGGTCACCTAAAAGACCCTCGCGTAGCCCCATTTGCGTACGCTCGTCAGGATAGAGGTTTCCGTGCTCCTTATCCCCTCCACTCTTCCGAGCTTCTCAATGAGGAAGCTCTCCAGCTCCTGGAGGTCTTTTACCGTGACCTGCATGAGTATGTCGTGCGCCCCGGTTGCTATGCCTAGGACGTCCACCTCCGGCAGTTTGCTAAGCTCTTCCGCCGCTTTCTTCACCCTGCTTGGCTCGACATCAACCGCTATAAAAGCAACGATTGAGTAACCCGCTTTAAAGGGGTTTATCAGCGCCGCGAACTTCCTGACGACGCCCCGCTCCATCAGCTTCTTCACACGGAGCCTGACCGTCGATTCTGGAACCCTTAGACGTCTGGCTATCTCCGAGTAGCTGGCCCTTCCGTCCTCCTGAAGGATGTGGAGTATCATCCTGTCCAGCTCGTCAAGATGTCCATTACTCCGCATTATTCCCCACCTATTTTTGCCAGTTTGATGCCATCCTTTTAAATATTTCCACGGAATCCGCAAAATTTAGGCGAAATTGCTATTAATTTCAAACGCATATAGCAGTACGGTGAGAGCATGGAATATCCTAAGGACAAGGGGCAAGTTCTGGAGCGCTATTCGCGGGTTTTCCCGAGGTCGGCACGCGTTACCTACGCCCCGATAGTCGGGGTGAAAGCCCGAAACGCCCTCGTCTGGGACATCGAGGGCCGGGAGTACATAGACTTCCTGAGCGATGCGGCGGTGCAGAACATCGGTCACAACAACCCCCGTGTTGTCCAAGCAATAAAAGACCAGGCGGAAAGGCTGATCCACTTCACGTTCATCTACGGCTTCCCGGTTGAGCCTCTCCTCCTGGCCGAGAAGCTCGCCGAGATAGCACCGATTGAAAGTCCCAAGGTCAGCTTCGGAATGACGGGGAGCGATGCCAACGACGGTGCAATAAAGTTCGCGAGGGCTTACACAGGTAGGAGAGCGATTTTAAGCTACCTCAGGAGCTACTACGGGGCAACCTACGGTGCTATGAGCATAACTGGACTCGACTTCGAGGTTCGTTCGGTGGTGGGCGAGCTGAGCGACGTTCACTACATTCCCTACCCCAACTGCTACCGCTGTCCCTTCGGGAAGGAGCCAAAGGCCTGCAAAATGGAGTGCGTCTCCTACCTCAAGGAAAAGTTCGAAGGGGAGGTTTACGCGGAGGGAACCGCTGCACTCTTTGCCGAGCCGATACAGGGCGATGCGGGAATGGTCGTCCCACCGGATGGCTACTTCAAAAGAGTGAAGAAAATCCTCGATGAACACGGCATCCTCCTGGCTGTGGACGAGGTTCAGAGCGGAATGGGGAGAACCGGCAAATGGTTCGCAATAGAGCACTTCGGGGTCAGGCCGGACATAATAACCCTCGCAAAGCCCCTCGGCGGTGGACTGCCCATAAGCGCAGTAATCGGCCGGGGAGAGATCCTCGATTCCCTGCCGTCCCTGGGCCACACGTTCACACTGAGCGGCAATCCCCTGGCGAGCAGAGCGGCTTTAGCCGTCATCGAGGAGATTGAGGAGAAGGACCTTCTCAGAAGGGCGGAGAAGCTCGGAAAACACACGAAAAAGAGGCTGGAGGAGATGAAGAAGGAGCACGAGCTCATAGGTGACGTCCGCGGCCTTGGCCTGATGCTCGGCGTTGACCTCGTGAAGGACAGGGAGACCAAGGAGAGGGCCTACGAGGAGGCCAGAAAGATCGTCTGGCGCGCCTACGAGCTGGGTTTAGTTCTTGCGTTCCTCCAGGGCAACGTGCTGAGGATTCAGCCGCCCCTCACGATAGAGGAGGAACTCCTGGAGGAAGGCCTCAACAGGTTGGAACAGGCCATAGCCGATGTTGAGGAGGGCAGGGTTCCGGACGATGTCCTGACGAAGGTTCAGGGCTGGTGATTGACATTTTTCTGTCCATTTTTTCAGCTTCCGAAATCTTTTTAAACAAACTTTTACACAGGTTGAGCGGGCTTCAATGGAAACCCTTGAAACCATGAAGGGACCTGTACTGAAGGTTGGAATCGAGGAGAGGGTTGAACCTTCAAAGGCTTTGGTTTTTGGCCTTCAGCACGTTCTCGCGATGTTTGGGGCGACGGTCACAGTGCCGCTCGTTGTTGGAAGTGCCATTGGGCTGAGCGGCTCCGAAATTGCCCTCATGATACAGGCAGTTCTGCTGGCGATGGGGATAGCGACTCTCCTCCAGACCATAATAGGGTCGCGCTACCCGATAGTGCAGGGATCGAGCTTCGCCTTTATTCCCGGGCTGATAGCCATAGGTTCCTCCCTGGGAATGGCGGCGGTGCAAGGGGCATTGATAGTCGGCGGCCTAATCGAGGCCGCAATAGGCTGGCTTGGGATAATCGGGAAGGTCAGGAAGCTCTTCACACCGCTGGTCACAGGCGTCACGATAACGCTGATAGGCTTCAGTCTAGCAGATGTTGCTGTAAAGAACTTCTTCAATTTCTATGCCGACCCCTCCGGCGGAGCGGTTGTCAAGGCCGCCCTGGTGGCAATGATAACCTTCCTGACGACCGTCTTCGTGGCCCTCAGGGCGAGTGGGAGCCTGAAGGCGATGCCCGTCGTTGTCGGCGCAGTTGTTGGCTATCTCGTCAGCGTCCCTCTGGGACTGGTGGACTCCGGGCTGGTAAAAACCCTGCCCGTGGTAAGCGTTCCCACACTCTTTCCGTGGGGCAGTCCGGTCTTTGACACAACCGCAATAATCCTGCTCCTCTTCGCATTCATGGTGAGCATCATAGAGAGCGTCGGGGACTACCACGCGATAGCGGCCGTTACGGGCTCCGAGATAAACGAAAAGCGGATAGCGAGGGGAATAGGCAGCGAAGGCCTGGCCTGCTCGATAGCGGGCCTCCTCGGGGCGTGCGGGACGACGAGCTACTCCGAGAACATAGGAGTCGTGGCGCTCACCAAAGTGGGCAGCAGGTACGTGGTGCAGATGGGGGCGGTTATCCTCATACTGCTCTCGCTGGTTCCCAAATTCGCTGGAATACTGGCCTCAATGCCGGCGCCGGTTCTTGGGGGTCTGACCTTGGCCCTGTACGGAATGATCAGCGTCACCGGCTTGAGGCTGATAAAGGAGAGGGTCGAGTTTAACGACAGAAACACCCTTATCCTTGCCGCTTCACTCATAGCCGGTCTCGGCGCGCCCCAGTTGCCCCCGGAGTTCCTGGCGGCCTTCCCGAAGATAATCGCCAGCATCCTGGAGTCGGGGATGGCCGTTGGTGCACTAACGGCGATAATCCTTGAGAGGGTTCTCTGATCCCTTCAAATTTTTAAAAATGAGAGAAAAACACGCTCAGATTATGGGGGAGTCTACAATAAAATCCCCGGTCCCTTTTTGTTCCAGCTCCTTTGGCATGTTGGAGAAGCCCAGTATGACGAATATCCTGCCTATGAACATCAGCAAAAATCCCACGAGAATAATGGCCGTTATCGCTCCCCATTTGTACCAGGTGGAGGCATCGTTAAACTCTTTGGTGCCTGTTATCTCGTACATTGCGCCCCAGGTCTTCATCTCGAAGTACGCAACGACTATCATTACCACCAGGAAGAACAGAAAGACGCCGGCTATCACGAAGGTAGGTGAGCTATGCTGGACTTCATGGGGAGGCATCACAACCGTTTCTCCCTCAGGTGTTGTCACTAGGGAATGCGTCTCTTCGATAACACCGAAGCCACTGAACGCAAAGAGGCTCGTGAAGACCACGATGGCAAATATAACAACCACCCCTATCGCGGAGATGAAGGCAAGGAGGTAGTACTTGAATGGCCTGTCATCTTTAACCTTGTCGCCTATCCCTTTGAGCGCGACCAGCACCAAAATAAATCCAACCAGAGCAAGCACGCTTCCTAGGTACGGGACGAAGGCACCGACGAGGCCTATGATCGACCCCCACAGTCCAAGATTTTTCTCACTGCTGACGTCTACCCCCACAGACACCACCGGAAATAAAAACGGCGTTCATTCTTAAAAGGCTTACCTGAAAAAGTGGGAAATTCAGAGGGCGTTTATAGTTTCGGTCTGGGGCTTTCCTTCCAGTTCCTCTGGCAGCTTTGCAAAGGCTATTATCTGATAGATTGCCGCGATGAAGAGGAGCACGATTCCCACGAGGAGTATCGCGGTTATTGCCCCCCACTTTATGAAAGTTGCAGTTTTGTCGAACTCCTCAACGCCCGTTAGCTCATAGGTGGCCCTCCAGGTCTTTACAGCGTAGTAGATGCCGACCACGACTGCGGCCAGTATAAGAGCCATACCGAGAAATATCATCCCTATTCCCAGGGCCCCGAGAACCTGCTCAGGGGTTTCGTTGAACGTCATGCCGGTGCTTGCCATCGCAACGATGCCCACCACCATGAAGATTATCGCAATGACCGCTATGCCTATCGTGGCTATCACCGAGTAGAGGTAGTACCTGAAGGGTCTATCGTCTTTGAGCTTGTCGCCGAGGCCTTTCAGCGCTATCAGCACGAGTATTTCCCCGACGAGGGATAGACCTCCAGCCACCATCCCCCAGTAGGGGATGATGCCGGTAAAGCTCCCGACAAGAACCAGAACCGAGCCTATAAGCCCGAGATTCCTCTCGCTCCTCAGCTCCACCATGTGACCACCGGAGGTTAGTTGGGATTAAAACTTTAAAAGGTTACGCTGGATACTGTCCGGGAGAAAAGGGAGAAAAGGAATTCACTCCTTATTCTCCTCGGTCTTTTCGGCGGGTTCGGCTTCCTTCTTCTCGGCAGGCTTAGCCGCTGGCTTCTTGGGCGGTCTTATGCCGTAGCCCAGTATCTTGAACTTGAACACGGTGCCGTCCCTGAGGTGGTAGGTAACTTCCTTGGTCTCTTTGTTGAACTCTATCTTCTCGACCGGGAAGCGGTAGTCGCCGTATTCGTCCTGATACTTCCTGAACTCGTCGGGGTGTATCGGAACCCAGTCAAACACCTCAAGCTGCTCCTCCTGCCAGGTGGTGGTTATCATGAAGGTCTCGATGAAGCCCAGGGCTCCGGTGGGGCACACGTCAACACAGAACTGGCAGTAGGTGCACCTTCCGTAGTCTATCTTGGGGTGCGGCCTCTTCTCCATCTGGCCGTCCTTTTCGAGCCAGGTCATCTCTATGGCCCTCGCCGGACATATCTGGCCGCAGAAGTTACAGCCGACGCACTTCTTCCAGTCGAGGGTGTGGAGACCGCGGTACTCCTTGGCAATCTGGGTCTTTTCCTGGGGTATCTTTATGGTGACCGGCTTCTTGAAGAGGTACTTCAGCCCCATCCAGGGCTTTATGTAGGACGGCTTCTTCCTGATCTTGCTCTCCGGGGCGACCTTAAAATCGACCTCCATTTCCATCACCTGTCTATGTCCGGTGGGCAGTTGTCAAGGCTTACGAGTATCACGGGCACGTCGGCTATTCTCGCTCCGACGAGTAGCTGTTCGATGACCCTGATTCCGTGGGATATGCTCGGCCCCCTGAGCTGCAGCCTGTACGGCTTGTTCTTTCCGTCGCTGACGACGTAGGCGCCGAAGTCACCCTTTGTGCTCTCAACGTGGGCAAAGGCGTCCCCGGCCGGAACCTTGAACCTCGGCAGGTTCTTGAGCCTCGGGTCTTCGACCTTGTATGGCCCGCTCGGCGGCCCCATGTCGAGTAGCTGTTCGAGTATGTAGAGGTCCTGCTCTATCTCAAAGCGCCTCACCATGACCCTCGCGAGGGCATCTCCGTCCCTCAGGACGGGCACCTCGAAGTCGAGCTCCGGATAGAGGAGGTACGGGTCAACGCGCCTCACGTCGTAGGGGACTCCGGTGGCACGGAGGTTGGGCCCGGTAACGCCCTCATCAAGGGCGAACTTCCTGTCCATCACACCTATCCCTTCAAGCCTGCGGTGGGTTATGTAGTTCTCGAAGAGTATCTCGTCGAAGTCGGGGAGCTTGCTCTTTATGTACTCCACCGTGTCCCTGAGGCGCCTCAGCCAGGCGTCGCTGGGTATATCCCTTCTCACACCTCCAGGGATTGTGTAGATGTGGTAGACCCTGGCCCCGGTGAGCTGTTCGAAGAGCGCCATAAACCTCTCACGGTAGGCGGCAGCCCACTGGCCGGCGGTGTAGACACCGAGCTTGAAGGCCATACCCATCGTCCAGAACAGATACGCTGAGACCCTCGCCATCTCAAGGACGGTTGTCCTGATCCACTGTGCCCTGTCCGGGACTTCCCAGCCGAGTATTTCCTCGACGGCCATTGAGTATATGACCTCCGGGACATCGGGCTCGGGAACACAGACTCTAAGCAGTAAGGCTATGTTCGTGTACCACGGTCTGTACTCGGCCAGCTTCTCGAATCCCCTGTGGAGGAAGCCGGGGTTGGCTATGGCCTTAACGACCCTGTTGCCGTCCATCTTGAGGATTATGCTGTAGTTCTCGGTTGCCATGTGCTGGGGCCCGAAGAACAGTTCGTAGGTGTCCTTGTCTATTGGAAGCAGCTCCATCCCGTTCTCTCTTGCCTCTTTAACAAGCTCGCTCTGTGAAACCATTATCCTCACCTCAGATCACATAGGTGTCCTTATCCTCATCGAACCTGTCCAGTATCTTATACTTCCTCTTCACGTAGCCGAGCATGTCGAAGTCCTTCCTGTAGGAGAGGCCGGCCTCTTTGTCTTCCTCCTCCAGTATCCAGGGCATCTTGAGTTTTGGATTGCCCTCAAAGACGACCTGGAAGAACTCATGAGCATCCCTCTCGTAGGTCTCCGCAACCGGATAGATGTCCATGACGGTGGGCACCACTGAGTTATCCCTCGGTATGGCGGTTCTGACGAAGGTATGTGTCCTGTGGGTTATGCTGAAGACCTGGTAAATCAGCTCGATTTCTCCCCTGTCGGGCCAGTCAACGGCCGTAATTTGGAGCAGGAGCTCAAAGTCGTTGTCCTTGAGGAGCTTGAGGAAGTCCCTTATCCTGTCTGCGGGAATAGTGAACTCTATTCTCCTCTCCCGTCTGACTTTTCCTTCAGCATAGGGCGCCTTTTCAGTGATGGTTGAAACGAGAGCTTCGTAGTCAGTCATTCTTCTCACGCTCCTTTTCGACCCTCTTGAGGTCGTCCATTATCCATGGAAGCCATCTCTTGGCCTCCCTCTCGCGCCATCCCTCTCCGAACAGTTCATCCTGGTTCTTCTTATACCACTCGTAGTTCTCCTTGTAGCGCTTCCAGCTGTCGGCCGTGCCGTTCTCGATCATCTCCATCATCTTGTTGATTCCCTCCATGACGGACTCGGGCCTCGGCATACAGCCGGCTATGTAGACATCGACCGGTATGTAGGCGTCAAGCCTCTTGATGGCGTTGTAGGCGTCCCAGTAGATGCCTCCGTTGATGGTGCACGAGCCGTGCGCTATGACGTACTTTGGATCCGGCTGCATCTCGTAGGTTATGATTATCCTCTTGAGGGTCTTTGGCGTGACGTAGCCGGTAATGAGGAACAGGTCTGCCATTCTCGGGGCTGGGTTCGGCATCATACCGAAGCGCTCCAGGTCATATCTGGAGGTCATGAGCGGCGGCATTTCTATACCGCCGCATCCCGTACAGAAGGACACTATCCAAAGGCTTCTTTTCCTTGCGAATTCAATAAGCGGTTCCCAGAGCTTCCAATCCATTTCTCACCACCTCACAGACTCGCTAACACGGCACCGAGGGCCGCTATGATGGTCGGCCACTTCCAGTAGAACTTGGCCGCCTGGTCTATGGTGAACCTCGGGAAGATGTTGCCGATGAATATTGCAATCATGAGCACCGCTATCTGCTTGATGAGCAGGATTCCGAGGCCTGCTATGGTGTTGAGCACCGGGCTGGCGAATGCCATAACCACCGCACCGCCGAGGAAGATGTTGCTGAAGAACAGCGTTTCGGCGAAGAGGGCTATGGCGTGCTGTATCTGGAGGATACCCATGTGCTTGCCGCCGAACTCGACCATTGGACCGAGGGATATCTCACCCGGTGCGATCATGATGTCGAAGGGCTCCTTTCCGAACATTGCCTGGAGCACTATGTCGTACGCTATAGCCGCCAGCAGGAGGGGTATGTGGATTATGCTCCACCCGCTGACCTGCTGGGCCATGACTATCTGGTACGTGCTGAACGTTCCGTAGAACTCCGCAAGAGCGACTATGGCGAAGCCGAGCGGAACCTGTATGGCAAGCAGTGTGAGCAGTGCACGCTGGGCACCGAGACCTGCCCACGGGTTCCCTGAGCTCATTGCGGCGAACATTATTCCGAGCATCGGTATCTCAAGCAGGAACGTGATGAGGATGAGGTCACCGTAGGCCCTGAGTATGCTGACGCTGCCTATCGGAATGAACATCAATGCCAGTATCGTTGCCCCAAGGGCGTAGATGATTCCGAAGTCGTAGATGAGGCCGTGGGTTATGTTGCTCTTCTTTGAGAGGAGCTTTATGGTATCGAGTATCGGCTGATAGAGCGGCGGACCGACTCTCCTGTGTATTCTCGCTGAGACCTTCCTTATGATGCCCATGAAGATGAACCCTACGAAGGTCGCGTAAAGTAATAGGAAGAGGGCTTTCAGCGCAACTTCAAACATCCTTCACACCCCCCACATTGCCAGTATCAGGAGTATTATGGCCAGATACCAGGCATAGCTCTGAACGTTTCCATTGTAGACATAGTTCCTAAGGGTGTCGGCAAAATCTTCCGTGGTCTTGGCGATGTCCCTGTAGAGCTTGTCGAAGCTTATCCTGAGCCAGAAGGACAGGGCCTCCTTGAGCGGGAGGAAGAAGTTCCTCCTTATGGTGAGGTTGTAGTCCATGGTCACTGGGTTGCCAGACTGGTAGGTGTCGGTGACCGGGACCCTCCTGACCCTTGCGCCGAGGAAGTATATTATTGCCGCCACCAGCAGGCCGATGACGAGCCAGATTGTGATGAGAAGCCCGTTGTACTTGCCGACGCCGATGTCAAGCTCCCAGATGGTTCCGCCGATGACATCTTTGCCTATTATCTTGTTGAGCTCCCCCGCGACGAGACCCGGGGCGATACCGAAGACCACGTTGAGTAAAGCCAGTATGCCCATGCCTATCGCGAGCGGAAGCGGGGCGTCTTTGACGTCGTTGAGGTCAGTCGGCCTCTGTCCGAACCAGACGGCGTAGGTGAACCTGATGAGGTATACGAAGCCGATGGCGCTTCCGAAGAACACCATGCCTCCCAGGATTGGCATGTTCTGGCTTATCACAGCCTCGAATATCAGCCACTTGCTGGCGAAGCCGACGAGGGGTGGTATTCCTGCCAGGCTGAGGATTGCAACAAACGCCATGGCGAAGGTTAAGGGCATTTTCTCGGCCAGACCGCCCATGTCCTTGAACTCGGTCTTGCCGGTGCGGTATATTATCGTCGCCACGATGAGGAAGAACAGCCCCTTGAAGAGGGCGTGGCTTATAGCGTGGTATATACCGGCCTCGATGCTGAGGGCACTGCCGACGCCGATGGCAACGAGGATGTAGCCTATCTGGCTTATACTGGAATAAGCGAAGAGCTTTCTGATGTCCTCCTGGAGGGCAGCCAGAAGACCGCCCACGATTATCGTCAGACCTCCGAGGAAGGCAATTATGTAGCCGAACTTCGGAACGCTCCTGAAGGTTCCGAACTCCGCCATAAGTCTGTACCCCATCAGCATATAGAGGAGTATGAATCCATAAACCCCCGTCTTGCTGAGGACGCCGCTGAACATCGCGGTGTAGCTCTGGTTGGTCTCGCTGTACGCATCGGGCGCCCAGACGTGGAGCGGGAAGGTTCCTGCCTTGACGCCGAACGCTACCAGGAAGAGGCCAAATATGGCCGCCATCTCGCCCCTGCTGAACAGGGTTTCTCCCCCAACCATTCCGAGGGCGGCGTCCTGGGCGAAGGCGTTGTAAACTTGGATGAAGCTGAAGGAGCCGACTCTGGCGTAGATGATGCCTATGGCGATCAGCATGGCGTAGGCGCCTATGACGCTCAGGATGAAGTACTTGAGCGAGGCGGATTTATTGTACTTGAGCACCATCATGAAGCTTCCAAAGGTCATGACCTCCCAGAATATGAAGAACGCCAGCAGGTCGTAGGACAGGAATATCCCAAAGACACCGGTGAGGCTCATGAGGGCGAAAAGCCACTCGTAGCTGCTCCTTGCGGTTGAGGCCATGCCGAGCACCGCGGCCAGACCAACGACACCTGCCATCATGGCAAAGATCCAGCTGAGCTGGGTCAGAGCGAAGTTGAATTTAAAGCCAGCGAAGCTGGCAGTGTACTGTATGGTCTTTCCTGCGTCGATTGTGGGGTACAGGTAAATCAGGTAAGAGAGGGGAATAACCGCACCGACTATGCCGGTTAGCTCCCTCAATATCTTGATGTCGAGCGCCCACGCTATGACCCCCGCTATGAGGGGCGCGAAAATGATGATCAAGAGTTCGTTAATCATGCTCCCACCCCCATCAGTGGCACGTTTTTAATGTAGCTGGCGACGTTGAAGATGTCGTTTCCAGCCTTCTGGGCAAGGCTCCATACGTAGTCCGGGTAGATGCCTATGACGACAACCAGAGCCGCAAGGAAGAGCACCATGAGCCCTATTGCCAGGTTCTCGTTTATCTTCTCACCGTCCCCTTCGAACCATATGACGTGGAGCAGTCTGAAGTAATAAACCGCCTCCACGACGCTCGCTGCCAGTACAAGCACTGCCGCCCAGGTATAGCCAACCTGCAGTGTTGCGAGGATTATTCTGACCTTGCTCCAGAATATGTTGAAGAGCGGTATTCCGACGGTGGCTATGGCGCCGACGGATATCGCGAAGGCCATTAGGGGCATTCTTCTGCCCAGTCCCTTGAAGTTCTCAATCTCCGCCCCTCCAAGGGTCATGGCAACGTAGCCCACAGCGAGGAAGAGCATGGCCTTCACAATGGCGTGGTTGACCATGTGGAAGACTCCGGCATCAACGCCGCTCTGGGTGCCGAGGGCAAAGGCGAGTGCAATGAGACCGATCTGGGCGATACTGGAGTATGCTATCATCCTCTTTACGTCCCTCTGTCTGAGAGCTGCAAGCTCGGCAACAATAACCGTGAGGGTTGCCAGCACGACGAGGAGCTTTAGAACCGAGCCCCAGCTTCCTACATCCTGCATCAGGTAGATGATCCTGGCCATCGCGTAGAGACCAGCCTTGACGACGAAGGCGGAGAACATTGCGGTTATCGGGTGCGGTGCGGCCTGGTAGGCGTCCGGCGCCCATGCGTTGAGCGGGAATATCTCGGCCTCAACTGCCAGTCCAAAGATTATCAGGGCGAGTCCGACCTGTGCAACGGTCGGGTTCATTGTTGCAGCCAGCTGGGCTATCTGGGCCATGTTGAGGGTTCCAAGGGAGCCGTAGATAAGGGCCACACCTATGAGGAAGAAGCTTGAGCCTATCCCACCGAGGACTATGTACTTCATTGAAGCCTCCGCGGCTTCGCCGGTCTTGTTGTAGGCTGTGAGTGCGTAGGCGCTGATTGCGGTTATTTCCATGAAGACGAAGAGGTTGAAGATGTCTCCAGTCGCTATCATGCCCGTTGCACCGAGCATGAGGAGCAGGAACAGCATGGCGTACTTGTCTATCGGTTCGACCTTGATTGACTCAAGGCTGAAAATTGCCATCAGGAAGCTGACGACCGCCACTATCAGCACGAACAGCGCCGCGAAGTGACCGAAGTACAGGTTGATTCCAACGGGCGGCTTCCAGCCTCCGGCCATGACGATTATCGGCTGGCCGGTGGTATAGACCTGCTGGAAGACTAGCGCGGCTATTCCAGTCTGAAGTGCCGTGACTGCTATGAGGAAGTACTTGATGGCGTTCTTCCCAGCGCCCTTCAGCAGGGGCACGAAGAACGCGCTGATGAGGGGCACGGCTATGAGCAGAGCGGCATACTGCCCGTTCATCCTCTCAACCTCCTTATCTCCTCAATGTTGAGTGTTCCGTACTTCTCGTAGATCAGCATGGCAACGCTAAGGGCCATGGCCGTGGTTGCGACGCCGATAACTATCGCCGTAAGAACCAGCGCCTGCGGAATCGGATCAACGGCCTGGCTCGGGCCTATCCCCTCGCTCAGTATAGGTGCGCTCCTTCCGGACACGTAGCCGATGCTGATGAGGAGAAGGTTGACCCCGGTTTCCATTATGCTGAGCCCAATGAGTATCTTAAGCAGGTTCTTCTTGACGAGGATGGCGTAGAGACCTATCAGAACCAGGGCTATGGCCCCGAAGTAGTAGACGCTGATCATTCGCTCACCTCCTCCTTTATCATGCCGTCGATGATCCCGCTGAGCTCCGTACCGACCTTGATTCCGATTATGGTGTAGATTATCGGTATGAAGCCGCCGCTGAGGAGCCTTCCAACGTTCTCCGTGCCGAAGTTCCATGTCTGCCATATCCAGTCGAAGAGGAAGTAGCCACCTATTGCAAGTCCAATGAGGCCGACAAGGACGTAGCCCATTCCTGCTAGCCCCTCGGTCTTCTCGAAGCCCCTGTGGGGTATCTCATAGGTTATGAACGCCAGGTAGAGCAGCAAGAAGGCCGTGGCTATGGTGGCTCCGCCGGGGAATCCTCCACCCGGTGTGAGGTGGCCGTGGATGAAGATGTATGTGCCGAAGAGCATTACGAATGGCACCAGAAGTCTTGTTCCGGTTGTGAGGACTATTGAGCCCTCGGTCTTAGCGCTCCTCTTCTTCTTTCTCTTCCAGAGGAGTGCCCCGACACCGGTTGATGCGATGAACAGGACGGTGACCTCACCGAGTGTATCAAAACCACGGTAGTTGACGACAACGGCCGTTACCGCGTTAACTGCCCCGGTCTGTTGCTTTACGTTGTCGAGGTAGTACTGTCCAACGAGCATCTTATCCTGACCGAAGGGGACACCGGCTAGACCCTGGGCGAGCCAGTAACCCACGATGAGGAGCAGGATTATTGCAAGGAGGCGCTTCATCATTTTCACCACCTCACCCACCAGCCGGGCTTTTCTTCCTCCTCTGTCTCAAAGCGCTGGGTTCTCTTAATGGCGAATATGAACACCGCCGCACTGAGCGCCGCGCCT
Organism: Thermococcus thioreducens; assembly: GCF_002214545.1. NCBI lineage: Archaea > Methanobacteriati > Methanobacteriota > Thermococci > Thermococcales > Thermococcaceae > Thermococcus > Thermococcus thioreducens. Next base: position 893,382 of record NZ_CP015105.1, read on the forward strand.
ATGGCAGCCTCGGTCATTGCAACGTCCGGGGCCTGGAGCATGAAGAACAGCAGCGATGCGAACAGGCTTACCGCCGCCATCCCGACGGCGGCCGCGAGCAGGTCCCTCCATTCGACCGCAAGTATTGCGGAGACTACCATTAAGCCAACTATGAGGTACTCGATGAATGTTATACCGTTCATTCTACACCACCCTCCTTTATGGGGGTCTCATCGGGGTTCTTAGGTGAGCCGGCCTCCTTTTCCTTTGCCTCTAGGTGCTCCCTGTATCTGTCAACAACACTGCCCTCCCAGAGAGGTATGCCGCTCTTATAGGCCGCCCTTATGAGTGCGTGGGCGCTTATCGGGTTGGTGAGCAGGAGGAAGACCGCGATGACTATCGTCTTGGTGAGCCAGGCGGCGCTTCCGAAGTCGGTTCCAAGGGCCCAGATGCCGACACCGATAATAACGCCGAGCGAACCCAGGGTGGCGCTCTTGGTGGCAGTCTGCATCCTGTTGTAGACGTCCGGCATTCTGATGAGGCCCAGTGATGAGAGTATGTAGAAGAACGTTCCAAGGAGGACCAGAATTTCTCCAACAGCGGTGAGCGCGTTCATAGGCCTCCCTCCATGTAGCGCGCGAAGGCTATGACCCCACCGAAGGCGAGTATCGCGTAAACGAGTGCAACGTCAAGGAATATCATTCTCCCGTAGTACAGCGCAAAGAGAACCATGAGGCCCGTGGTGATGGTCGTCATAATGTCGACCGCAACGAGCCTGTCAACGGTGGTCGGTCCTCTGAAGACCCTGTACATGCTGAGAAGCGTCGCTATGGCTATAAGCGCGAGATAAACGTTTATCCCTATCATCCGAAGATCACCCTCAGGAACTTTTCAAAGGGTTCGGTTATGTTCTTAGATGCACCCTCAACGCTCGAATCCTTGACGTCTATCCAGTGTATGAAGTACCTGTCCCCGTCGACGTCGAGGGTTATGGTTCCCGGTGTCAGGGTGATTGAGTTGGCGAGGCTGAGCTTTCCAACGTCGCTCTTGAGAACGGTTCTGCACTCAACGATTCCCGGGTTTATGGGCCTCTTGGGGTGCAGAACCCTGTATGCGACATCGAGGTTTGCCATTATCATGGCCCACAGAAAGTACGGGATGTAAGCTATTGCGTAGGCGATCCTCTTTGGGCTGAGGTTTGCGAGGCCGTTGGTGGTGAATATCTCGTAGGTGAACGCACCGACGATGAGCGACAGCAGCAGGCCGAATCCTAGCTCCTGTGGATCCAAACTGGCTGTTAGAAACAGCCATATCAGGAACAGTACGATAACCGTGTACAGGTAGCGGCTTATCTTGCTTGCTTCTCCCATTCAGCAACCCTCCACAGGTTGATGGAAGTGCTCCTTACAGAGTTAAGCGAAGCTAATTTTTGGTTTAAAACAATTGCTTATAAACGTTACCTACGAAGAACAAAGGTTTAAAACGTTTGGTTAAAATAGAGGCACCAGGTTTGTTCTCTAATGTTAAAAAGGGTTCCTCATGGCGCATAGCTTGAGAGGAGTCAGGGAGTTCCCAAATTTGGTTACAGTGAGTGTGAAAAATTGAGGGAAATTTCAATCAAAAAGAAGAGGCGGGTCAGTAGATGGATATCCTCTTGACTCCCTCAAGCTTGGAGAGCTCGTTGATAAGGTCGCCCGGAATTGGTTTCTCCGTGATTATGGTGAGCGTTGCCTCCGGATAAAGCTCCGGATCCTCTGCGACCACCTGGATTATGTTGATGTCCCTCTCGGCTATCTTCTGGGCGATCTTTGCAAGTATGCCTATCGCCCTCGGCTCCGGCTCGATCTCTATGACGCCGTAGCCAACGTGCCTGCCGACATACTTCATGTGAACGGTCGGTTCAAGGTTTACGTAGATCTCCTTCAGCTCGGGTATCTTGAGTATCATCCCCACGGTTTCCTTAACAACCCTTCTGTCGACATCAAGGGCCTTCGCGATCTTTGTGTATGGAACTTCTATATCCCCGGCCTTAATCTTCATATCCTCTGAAACCCTGAGGCCGTACTTGAGGAGCGTCTTAGCGATCTGCTTCCTCACAGGATACTCGTCAAAGTAATGCTCGATCTTTCCCCACATTACCGATCACCCACACTAGTCCATCACTAGACTGTTTAATTCAATAATATTAAAATGTTTCCATGCCCGCATGACTCCAAAAGGTCTCTCCTTAAAAACCTTTGGGCGGGAGTGGGCATGGACGCCCCACTAATGGCCGGATTTTTTATCCATCGGCGGATTTTTAAAATCTCCGCTGAACCCGCAAATATGATTGAGGTCAGGTTGCCCCATACACGTTTCGAGGACGCCGGTGAGAACATTAGGCTCATATGGCGTGAGACTCTTTATGCAGAATTTGAAAAAAGAGAGCTTTCCAGAGTGATCAGGCGAAAGTATCGTGTATTACCGGAAATAACAGTGAAAGACGGCGCTATGGTTATTGATACCGACTATCCTGATGTGGAAAAGTACATCGCTATCTACATCCAGAACAACCTCGGTGCCCTTCTCAAAAACCGCTACACCGGCAGGAAGGTTCTCTACATCCACGAGGGTATGGACGTTCCCCTCCTCGGATACAACGCCTTTGGTTTAATTGACCGGGGGACAAACCTCATCCAGGTGAGGGGCGTAAGCGGCTGCAACCTCAGCTGCGTCTTCTGCTCCGTTGATGAGGGGCCCTACTCAAGGACAAGGAAGCTCGACTACGTTGTTGACATCGACTACCTGATGACGTGGTTCAATGATGTCGCGCGCATAAAGGGGAGGGGTTTGGAGGCCCACCTCGACGGCCAGGGAGAACCGCTGATCTATCCCTTCCGCGTCGAACTGGTGCAGGCCCTCCGCGAGCACCCGAACGTCTCTGTAATCTCCATGCAGAGCAACGGCACATTGCTGAACGATAAGCTCGTCGAAGAGCTGGCCGAGGCAGGTCTGGACCGGGTGAACCTATCCCTCCACTCCCTAGATCCGGACAAGGCGAGGATGCTCATGGGGATAAAAAACTACGACCTGGAGCACGTCCTCGATATGGCGGAGGCACTGGTAAACGCTGGAATCGACGTGCTCATTGCTCCGGTCATAATATTTGGGATAAACGACGACGAGGCAGAGGCCTTCATAGAGTTTGCAATGAAGATAGGCGCCGGGAAGCGCTGGCCGGCCCTCGGCTTCCAGAACTACATCCCATACAAGTTCGGGAGGAACCCCACGATAGCCAAGCTCGTCCCGTTCAAGGAGTTCTACGCCTGGCTCAGAAAACTTGAGGAGAAGACCGGGATGAGGCCCCTCGTCCTGAAGCCAAAGCACTTTGGAATGGAGAAGAGGGAATTTATCCCCCTGGTCTTCCGTCCGGGTGAAACCGTCAGGGCAGAGGTAGTCCTTCCGGGTAGGATCCGGGGGGAGATGCTGGCTAAGGCAAGGAACAGGCTCATAGAGGTAATAAACACTGATGCGGAAGTCGGCGATAGGGTGAGGGTCAAGATCGTCAGGACAAGACATGGAATTTACATCGGAACCCCAGTTTAGGGCCTCACCACTTTGATAACTAATTTATAATCCCCTTATGCATCGTCTTGTCATGACTCCAAAAAGTTTAAATTATCAGCGCCGATGCATTGACCGGGGAGTGTTATGAGGAAAACCTACGGGGTTGTCTTAACTCTGGCCGTCCTTTCGCTCGTGTTCTACTTCGGCAGCTTTACCCTGGCTAACTCGGAAACCCACGTCAGTGTCCAAACTGGAAGCATGAGAAACGTCAATGCTACCTTCAACGAGGGTTTCTGCGTTTACCCTGACTCCCCTTTTGGAAAAATGGTGGCCACCGAACTGAAAGGCAGAGGGCATAAGGTCATGACTCTGTCCTCTCCCGTTGAGTGCGACGGCCAGTTTCTGGCTGTCTGGGTTGAGTGGTTCAACGTCAGCTATTCCCCTATACTTGCGGAGGGACAGGTAAGGGTCGTTGCCATATATTCAAGCGCCGGCGATCCAGCCCACTATCTGAGTTACAGGAACGCCACCGATAAGGAAAAAGCCCTGATGGCCTTTAGCAGAACAGAGAGGCCCCAGTTCCAAGCTTACATCCTCCTCGACATCTCTGATGAATCCAGGGGCATCATCGGTCTCAGGGGCTACCAAAATCACCTCTTGAGAGAGGCGGTAAAAGCTACCGTCGACCGTATTGAGAGCCTCTCACATGGTGAGGCCGGATGAATCGCCAGGGGATTAGCCTCGCACTCCTTATCGTTGTGGTCTATGCCTTCGTCTTTTACTTCTCCCTCTCAACTGGAGTGTCCTGGGACTCAAGGGGTGAGTTCAATCATCTCGCCAACGTTACTGCTCCGGGAAAGGTTGTTGTTGACATGCCCCCTGAGCTTGAGCTGATTTCCGGTGTTTACCCAGAGCTTGACTACCACGGGCAGTTTGAGGACTCCCTGAAGAGTGCTATGGCAGAGGTTTTGGAATCGGAAACTCTCTACTCCGAGTTCGCACACGTGAGGCCGGTCATGGTCTTTCCGGGCGAGGGGTTGCCCTCAAGGATAAACAACTCGGTTGTTATCATTTTCGTTCCGTTTTACGGCCACGAAAACAGGGTCTACTACGAAAACTGCTACGCGAGCATACTCGTTTACATGAACTCTAATGGCGACGTTGGGAGTTATCTGTCGGTGGAGGAAAAATACTCCGGCGATTCAAGAAAAACAGACGACCTGCAGTATTTTGCCGCCGACCTTTTCCGTACCGCCAAAGCAAGGGCTGACCTCGATGGAAGCCCCTATTCGCTGAAGGTGGTTTACTGGAACGTCCTTGAGGTAAGGCGCGGCAAGCTGGCCGATAAGAGCTGCTGGGATATCCTGGCCGGGGAGGTGGGAAAGGAAATTCAAGAATGGGCCCGAACCCTCAGGCCCTCAGATGAACCTTGAGCTCCTGACCTTCAGTTCTCCCTTCTTGTGAAGCTCCAGGAGTATCTCCGCTATCCTCTCCCCGGCCTTTCCGTCACCGAACGGGTTAGGTGCGTTTGCCATCTTTAGATAGAACTCCTCATCCTCAAGCAGTTTGTTCAGGTAGCGAAGGACACGCTCCTTTTCCAGCCCCACCAGGATGTTGCCGCCCGCCTTTACAGTTTCCGGCCTCTCGGTGTTGTAACGCAGCGTTAGGCACGGTACGTTGAGGATTATGCTCTCCTCCTGTATTCCGCCGGAGTCTGTCATTATTGCGAAGGCGCTCTTCTCCAGCTTGAGGAAGTCAAGGTATCCGAGGGGCTTGGTGATTGTCAGGTTCTCAATCGAGTTTATCCTCTCCCATAGACCGAACTCCTTAAGCCTGTTTTTCGTGCGCGGGTGCATCGGGTAGATTGCCCTCATGGGAAGGGCTTCGAGTATCTCGACGAGCTTTGTTAGGTTTTCCCTGCTGTCCGTGTTCTCCGCCCTGTGGGCGGTTATCAGTATGTATTTTTTCGGCTTAAGGTCGAACCTCCCAAGAACGTCGCTCTTTCTCTCGGCTACCTCGGCGTTCTGGAGGACGGCGTCAACTATCGTGTTGCCGACCACATAGACCCCCTCGGTTATCCCTTCCCTCTCTAGGTTCTTCCCCGCCTCTTCCGTTGGGGCGAAGAGAACTTCACTCGCATGGTCGGCCAGGATTCTGTTTATCTCCTCGGGCATCGTTCTGTCAAAGCTCCTCAGTCCTGCCTCAACGTGGGCAACCGGTATCTTCAGTTTGACGGCCGCTAAGGCACCGGCTAGGACGGTGTTGGTATCGCCTTGCACAAGCGTTACGTCCGGCTTTTCCTTCATCAGAACCCTCTCGATATTTATCATTGCCTTTCCAGTCTGTTCCGCCTGGCTTCCAGAGCCGACCTCAAGGTGGTAGTCTATGGGTGGGAGCTCAAGCTCCTCTAGGAAGACCGCGCTCATCTCGTAGTCGTAGTGCTGACCGGTATGGATTAAAAGCGGCTCCACGCTCCTCTCAATGAATGCCCTTATCACCGGTGCGAGCTTTATTATCTCCGGCCTCGTTCCGAAGACGAAGGCTGGCTTCAATACCTTCCCCTCCCAACGCCCCGGAAGATAAAGCCTCGCGGCGGCTCATCGATGACGTGCCTGCCGTCCACCAGAACCCGTGTTCTCATAAGCATGCCCAGCTTCTCCCAGTCGAGGGACCTGAAAGCGGTGTGGTCGGTTGCTATGACGACGGCATCCGCTCCCTTTAGAGCGGCCTCAAGGTTTTTGTGGGTTCCACCGACGAAGGGGTCGTAGGTTCTCACCTCGGCGACATCGTCCCGTATGGCTCCGATGAAGGCAAGTGCCGGTGAATTTCTCGTGTCGTCGCTGTTGCCCTTATATGCTAAGCCAAGAACTGCAACAACAGCCCTATTCGGGGGAACGTTGGCCTCATGGAGGGCGTTGAACAGGAGTTCCCTTGTAAGCAGGGGCATCGAATCGTTTATCTCCCTTGCCAGCCGTATCAGCCCAAAGTCCCTCTCGGCGGGCCAGACGAGAAGATGCGGGTCCTTCGGAAGGCAGTGGCCGCCGACCCCTATGCCGGGCACATGGATCTTGACCCTTGGGTGGGTGTTGGCCAGCTCGATGGCCTCGAAAACGTCTATCCCGTACTGGTGAGCCAAGAGGGCGAACTCGTTGGCGAGGGCTATGTTGACGTCCCGGAAGGTGTTCTCCATGAGCTTAACGACCTCGCTGACGGTTGAGCTCGTTTTGAACGTCTGCCCCTTCACGAAGGAGCGGTATAGCCTTTCAGCAAGTTCGGCGCTTTCAGGGGTTATTCCTCCGAAAATGCGGGAGTTGTAAACCAGCTCCTTGAATATCCTGCCTGGCATTACCCTTTCGGGGGCATGAACCATATAAAAGTCCTCACCCGGCGTGAGTCCGGTGATCCTCTCCACCAGTTCAGCCATTTTAGCAGTTGTGAGCGGAGGGACTGTGCTCTCAATTATTATAAGCGAGCCCTTTTTCATGACCTTTGCAACGGTTTCAATGGCATTCTGTAGGTACTCCAGATTTGGAGTTTTGTCTTCCTTGAGGGGTGTCTGGACGCATATTATGTAAACGTCCTTGTTTTTGATCTCTCCCGGATCGGAAGTTGCACGGAGGGTTCCGTTCTCAATTGCCTTTTTGAGGAGGTCGTCTATCTCGGGCTCAACTATATGGGCCTTTCCGGAGTTTATTTTCTCCACCACATCTCTTCGTATTTCATAGCCCGTAACGTGAAAACCTGCGTTGGCGAACATTATGGCCGTCGGAAGGCCGATGTATCCCAGGCCAATTACGGCTATCTCTGCTTTCCTGCCCTCTATTTTCTCCAGCATGCCCTTCACCCATTACCCTAGTGCCACCGCCTGAATAAAAGTCTTTTCCAGAAAACGATTTCTGGCCGGATTTCCTGGATGTGCACAATTTTGTGGTGCTTCCCGCGTAATTTCATTCTCTCAGCGGGATGCCCTCCAACAATGTCTTTAATTTCACCGAAAGAAAGCGTTCTAAACGTTTGTTCGCTTTGAAACGGCATGAAAAAACTTTGAAAAGAAGGCTTCACAATCGTTTTTGGGAAAGCCTTATATTGAACAGAGTTGTCCAGTAAATTGGTGGATGAGATGAAGGTATGGATTGACATCACGAACGCTCCTCACGTTCACTTTTTCAAGGGTATAATAAAGGAGCTCGAAAAGGCCGGTCACGAGATTCTCGTCACCACGCGGGAGTTTGACGGGTTAACCGGTATTCTGGACATGTTTGGAGTCGACTACTATGTGGTCGGGAAGCACGGCGGTGCAACGCTTGAGGGCAAGCTCCTGGCGAGCACCGAGAGAATGTACAAGCTGTCCAAGCTTATCATTGAAGAAAAGCCGGACCTGGCGATTTACAAGCACTCCGCCGAGGCACCAAGGGTCGCCTTCGGCCTCCAGATGCCGGCAATAGGTTTCGTTGACAACGAAACGGCCGTTGCACAGAACAAGCTCATCCTACCGTACACCACGCTCCTTCTCTACCCCACCGCAATAGACGCATACGAGCTCCTCAGATGCGGTGCGGATCCAAACGGCATGAGGCCGGTTAAGGGCTTCTCCGAGCTGGCGCACCTCTACGGTTTCCTTCCAAGCAGATCTGTCTTGAAAGAACTCGGAGTAAGGCCTGGAGAGTACCTAGTCATGCGCACCGAGCCTATAAAGGCCAACTACTTCAACGGGCCGCCAAAGAGCGTGCTTGAGGATGTTATCCCGCTCCTTCCTGAGGTCCCCATAGTTCTCTTCCCCCGTACGGAAGAGCAAAGGGAGCGTTTCGAGCGCTTCGACAACGTGATAATGCCCGAAAGGCCCGTTGATAGCCTCAGCCTCCTCTACTATGCCAGGCTCATGATAGGTGCTGGTGGAACCATGAACAGGGAAGCTATAGCCCTCGGAACCCCGACGATCTCGACGTATCCCGGAAGGCTGCTGGCCGTTACAAGGTGGCTCGTGGAGAAGGGCCTGAAGTTCCACTCAACCGACCCAGTGAAGGTTGCCAGAATGGCGGAGCGCATGATGGAGATGAACGGGAGCTACCGCGCCTACATAAGGAGCGTTGTAAGCGGTTTCGAGAACCCCATGGACGTCATTCTCCGGGAGATAGAGACCTACGAGGAGTTTGGAACCTTCGTGACAATAAAAGTGGAGGAACCGTCAGATACCAGCAACGCGCGGGGTTACGTAGGCCTCAATAACGGCCGCCACAAGGAGGAGCAGCACTGAAAGTGCAAAGAGCTTTAGTGCCTTCACCGCTCCCCTTTTGAACCGCTCCCCCGTTTCTCCCTCGCCCTTTATTATCTCCCGGTACCAGATGATACCTGAAACCCCCGCGAGCGCTATTGCCGGTATTTCAATGATTCCATGGGGCACCAGACCCAGGATTATCTGGGGGAATGAAAGCTCCCCGCTCTCCTGAACGGCCCTGACGACGAGGCCGACCATAAATCCGTTGAAGGCCATTATCAGCCACGGTCCCAGGCCGAAGAAGAGGCCCGATAGGAGCATGAAGAGTGCCACCATCGAGTTGTTGGTGAATATCTTGACGAAGTTCTCAAAGCTGGAATCTGAGGTTGGATCTATTTGTTCGGCCAGCTTTTTGACGGCATCCATGGCCGCTCCGGGATTTCCAATGGCGAAGAGATATCCGGCGAATGAAGCTGCAAGAAATACGATGAGCAGGTAGCCGAGGATCCTTCTGGGAACCTCCACCTTGAGCCCGAGCATACCCCCACCTCACTCCCTGAGGGCGTTCTTGAGGGCAATCTTGAAGTCTTCAACGTTAACATAGGGCATCTCTATGTCCATCCTCACCGCGAAGAACTCGTCTATAATCTGCTCCAGTTCTTCGAGTTTGTGTCCCTCAAGCTTCTTTTCAAGCTCCTGGACTGCCTCTTCTGGATGCATGAAGAAGTCTCCGGTGATCTTCACGTGTTCTGCTTTTCCGTCTCTCTCGTCGAACTCTATCCTAATCAGGCCCTTTCTGGCCTTGTGCTCTCCAACGTGGTGCTTCATACCCATCCCCAAAGTAAATGGTTCGGAGAACTTTTTAAAGGTTGGGTATAAGTGGTTGCGGTGGTGGGAATGGGATACGCTCAGGTTAAGGGGAAGATCAGGCTTATCCTCCAAGAAACTCTGAAAGAAATGCTGAACGAGGTTGGAAAAGAGTGGGAAGGTGAGATAACCTTCGACGACACTCCGAATATCGAGCTTGGCGACTTCGCAACAACGGTCTCCTTCCAGCTGGCGAGGGTTTTCAGGAAGGCACCGAAGCTCATCGCCGAGGAGCTTGTTGAAAGACTCAGGGAGAGGTTACCCGAGGAAATTGCCGACGTCAAGGCCGTGAACGGCTACATAAACTTCTATCTGAACTACGAGATATTTGCCAAAAACCTCGTACGCGAGATACTCGATGAAGGGAATGCCTACGGAGAGAGTGAGGTTGGGGCCGGAAAGAAGGTCATCGTTGAACACACCTCAGTAAACCCGACAAAGCCCCTCCATATGGGGCACGCCAGGAACGCAGTTCTCGGAGACACTATGGCGAGGATAATGAGGAAGCTCGGCTACACCGTTGAAGTCCAGAACTACATAGACGACCTTGGCGTGCAGTTTGCCCAGGTTCTCTGGGGCTATCTCCATCTGAAGGACGAGTTTGAGAGTATTGAGGCTGAACTGAGGGATAAGGGCCTGAAGGAAGACTTCATAGACCACGTTATGGGCCTGCTATACGTTGAGGTGAACAAGCGCATAGAGGAGAATCCGGAGGTTGACAAGGAAGTCCGCGAGCTCATGAAAAGGCTTGAAGAGGGGGACAACGAGATAGCCGAACTCGGCAGGAAGCTGGCCGAGCGCGTTGTCAGGGCCCAGATGCTGACAACCTACCGCATGGGAGTGACCTATGACCTCCTCAGCTGGGAGAGCGACATAATGAGGAGCGGAATCTTCGGCGAGGCCTACGGGCTCATTGAGGCCAACGAGAACTTCTTCTGGGCCACGGAAGGCAAGTACAAAGGAGCCTTCGTGATGGACCTCAGGAAGCTCTTCCCGGACATGAAGAACCCCTTCCTCGTCCTCAAGAGGAGCGACGGGACCGCCACTTACACCGGCAAGGACATCGCGTATCATCTCTGGAAGTTCGGAAAGGTCAGTGCCGATATGCTCTACAAGCCATGGGACAAACGTGAAGAGCACGAGACCTGGACGACCGCCCCCGACGGGGATGAGATGCCCGGGAAATTTGGGGGAGGGGACATAGTCATCAACGTCATCGGCGCCGAGCAGAAGCACCCCCAGATGGCGATACGCTATGCCCTCCGGCTTCTTGGATTTGAGGAGAGTGCGGAGAACTTCCACCACCTTGCTTACGAGCACGTTGTTCGGCCGGAGGGCAAGTTCTCGGGAAGGAAGGGAACCTGGGTCGGCTTCACCGTCGACGAGGTTCTCAACGAAGCCGTCCGGAGGGCGAGGGAGCTGGTGGAGGAAAAGAACCCAAGCCTGAGCGATGAGGAGAAGGATAATATCGCGGAGGCCGTTGGAGTTGGGGCCGTTCGCTTCAACCTGGTCAAGTACAGCCCGGACAAGGTAATCACCTTCAGGTGGGAGGACGTCCTCAACTTCGAGGGCGAGAGCGCCCCCTACGTCCAGTACGCCCACGCACGCTGTGCCTCGATTCTTAGGAAGGCAAAGGAGAAGGACATAGAGACTGACTGGAAGGTTCTCATGGAGAAGGCTGACTTCTCGAAGCTTACCAGCAGGGAGAAAGAGCTGATAAAGCTCCTCGCAAAGTTCCCGGAGATCGTGGAGCAGGCAGGTAAGGACGTCAAGCCCCACCTCATCCCGTGGTACGCCAACGAGGTCGCCTCGCTCTTCAACAAGTTCTACATGGATCATCCGGTGCTCAAAGCCGAGGAAGGCATAGTGGAGGAGAGACTGCTCTTAGTTTTGGCTGTAAAGCAGGTTCTCAGCAATGCTCTTGAACTGCTCGGCATAGAGGCGCCCGAGAAGATGTGATCACTCCCTCAACACTTTTTCCACCACGGGGTCTATTATTCTGTATCCGCCGTTCTCCTTCTTTATCCACCCCATCTTTTCCAAGTTCCTGAGGAGATTGGTCAGCCTGGCGTTCGTTATGGGGCCACTCTTTGCTTCCACGTAGTCCCTTATCCCAGACCACCTCGATAGTCCGATGGAGACCGCACGCAGGATGAGGGCGTACCTCGGGGAGCGCCTTTCAAGTTCTAGTAGCTCCTCCCGTATCATGCTCCTCGCCTTTGCCATCGTGGTTTCCAGGGCCTTTTCTGGGTCCCCCTTTTTCCAGTAATTGAATCCAAACTCAACGAGCCATCCGGGTATTCCATCCAGCTCGTCAACGGCCCTTTTGATGTCATCCTGCGGTACGTTCAACCCAACCTCCGAGAAGCCCACCCTAAGGAACTCCTCGGAAAGCTCCCTCGGAAACGGTCTGACCTCAACCTCCTCGTAGATTCTTCCGTAGAGGGGGCTTGAGTAGTCATCCAGTCCCAGAAAGTCGTGGAGAAGTCCAACCTCCGAGCCTGTGAATACAAAACCCAAGTTAGGCATTGAGTCGTAGGCGTGGGCTATGGCAGCCAGCAGATCCTTTCCGCCCCTGGAACCGTAGAATCTTAGATACTGGGCCTCGTCAAAGGCCAGGATGACCTTATGGCCCGTTTTTTCCCCAATTCTGTTGATAACCTCAAGGATGTCCATAAACCCCATGTCGCGGGGTTTGATCTGGATTCCCCCGATGTTCACCTTCTCAATGCTAATGCCCCGGAGAAATCCAAAACGGCCCCTTCCAATGAGTATTCTACTGAGCTCGTCCGTTATCACTGAGGCGCTTATGTTTCCGCTCCCTGCCGCGTAGAGCCTGCGGGCATCGAGGTAGAGTCCGATTCCCTGATATTCGTTAAGGGCCGCCTTTAGAAGGGAGCTCTTACCCACGCGGCGGATTCCTATGATAAGGGTTATTGGATACTCCCCCATGCCTCTGAGGATGGCTTCAAGTTCCTCCTCTCTGTCAAACATCTCCTCCCTTCTCTCCTTTGGTCTCGGGTCAAAGAGCATAGGTATCGCCCCCGATACCAGGTATCGGTACCGGTACTTAAAACCTTTTCCGGAACCCTAAAATACTCCTTTCTCCAAAATCCCCCGGTGGTTCCATGCGCGGCGTTATAGTACCCCTTGTGACACCTTTCAATGAGGACTATTCTATCGATGTTCCGGCCCTTGAGGAGCACGTTGAGTTCCTCCTGAAGGCTGGAGTGCACGGAGTATTTATCAACGCGACGACCGGAGAGTTCACGAGCCTGAGCACTGACGAGAAAAAGTTTCTGGCCGAGAAGGGACGAGAACTCGTAACCTCTGCCTTCTACCTCGTCGGCACCGCATCGTCAAATACTTTCGAGGTCATCGAGCTGACGAAGCATGCCCAGGACATAGGGGCTGACTACGCCGTTATAGCCCCGCCGTACTACTGTCCCCTCAATGACGATGCCCTTTTCAGGCACTACTCGATAGTCGCCGAGAGAACTGATATTCCTATTATACTCTACAACATCCCTTCCTGCGCCAATCCCCTCAGCGTTTCCCTCATCAAGCGCCTTGCCCTGGAGTACTCAAACATCGCAGGTGTAAAGGAGACGATAGACAGCGTTAACCACGTCCGCGATGTAATCCTTGAGGTGAAGGGAGAGAGAAAGGACTTCAGGGTCTTCACCGGTCTAGACCAGCACTTTCTGAACACCCTTATCCTCGGCGGCGACGGCGGTATAATGGCCTGCGCCAACTTCGCGCCTGAGATTCACCTCGCAGTGTGGAAGGCGTTTCAGGAGAAGCGCTTCGAGGATGCCCTTGGGTATGCCCGCAGACTGGCAAAACTGTCCAAGGTCTACGACATGGCTTCTTCCTTTGGCTCCGCGATAAAGCTGGCGATGTCGGTAAGGGGCTTCTCGATAAAACCCGTCCTCAGACCTCCATACATGATGGATGGAGACGAAGTGAAGGAGGATATAAGAAAACTGCTCGCCGAGGTGCTGGGCTAGTTCACTGAATCTTGTACCTGAGGAAGGCCCCTAATCCACCAAAGGCCTTGTAGAACTGCTGGCCCTCGTCCGTGTCAAGGGAGATTATCTCCACCTCGGAGCCGCTCTCCTCCGCCATTTTTATAAGCTCCTCGGCAACGTCCCACTTCTCAAAGCTGATGTTCTGACTTCCACATTTTGGACAGTGAGTGAGCTTCTTCCTGTATATGTGGAACTCCTGCTCGCTCATCGTTTTCTCCTCGCTCCAGCCGCAGGCATTACACTTCGCCCTAACCCTGACCTTATCGTATCCCTCACTTATCAGGAGTGTGTCAACGGCACCGAGCTCAAGGGCGGTTCTGACTTCCTTCTCGCCGTATGTTATCATCCCTGTGTCCTTGACGAGGTGCCTGAAGAAGTTCTGAATCAGATGCCTCTCCTTGACGGCCTCATGGTCTTTGAGTATGTCGCTGGCCTTCTCCACGAGCTCTCTGAGCCCGTACTCGCCGTGATAGCTTATGTCAACAACACCGATTACCTTCTTCCTGAGCTCGTGGTGGAGGTAGTCGCCTTCAACGAACTCCTCCTTGGTCGGCCCCGGGCCGCCTATGATTATACCTCTCAGCTCGCCCTTCTCAAGGAGCGGGAGAAAGGCCTTGTTGGCATGCTCACCTATACGCTTCATGAACTCATGCGTTTCCTGCTCTCTAATGCGTTCGTAACGCCTCGCGGACTGACCTCCAGCTCTCGTCTTTCCTGGAACGTTTGATGTCAGCTCGTCGATGACGTCTATCCTCTTCCCGCGCAGGAGGCCTATCGTTGCTTCGTTCTTCTCGACCGTTATCAGGCCGTAGGCGTCTTTAACGCGGAGCATCTCCTCAAGGGGCTCGGTAACGAAGGTCTGGTCACAGCGGTAAAGTCTGACCTTGAGCGGTTCGGGAGGGATCACCGCCCAGAGCTTTATGTCGCTTACCCCTTCCTGCTCGCTGACGTTGCCGACGAAGAGGGCCAGGCCCGTTTCGGGTGTCTTCCTGTAGAGCTTGAGGTGCTGCATGGCTCTCTCCAGTGCACCCAAAACGTTCTTTCGCGTGGATTTGCTCTTGATGTTCTGTGCCGTTCCGTACTCCTCTCTGAGCTGCTGCATGACTTTGTTTATGTCGTAGCCCGCTGGGATATACAGGCTGACGAGTTCGGTCGCACGACCTCGATAGCTTTTGAGTTCCTCCACCTTTTTCTTGAGTTCATACATCTCGGCTGATTTGTGAGACATGAGCATCACCCCTGAAACTTCTCGCCGTTAAGGGCACGAAAAGGGAATTTATAAAGGTTTGGAGGCCTATACGAGGGATAACAGCACTAAGATGAAGACCCCCAAAACGCCACCGACGGCAACTATCAGCAGGCTCAGTGGTGTTATTTCGATGTTTGTTACTCCCAGGAAGTTGAGGAGCCCTATAAGGACGAGCCCAACTATCGTGTTGACGGCCAGCCACTTCACTACCGCCAGCGTCAGCTTAAGGACTATATAACCGACGAGGGCCAGCAGGAGGAGGAAAACCAGTATCTCAACCATCTCTACCACCTCAGAGCTTTTCGAGGGCCTCCTTTGCTATCTCCCCCAGGGGAACCCACTTTTTACCCTCGAATGGGAGTATCACCTTGTCCTCAACGTTGACTAGCTCTTCAATGTACTCCTTGGCTCCAACTGCACCGATCTCTCCCAGGAGTATTAAAGCGAATCCTTTAGTATTTTTGTCCCCTTCCCTCAGTTCATTTATGAGATCCTCAACGATGGTGTCCCTGAGACCCATTACCTTACCAGGAAATCTGCGTGTGATTTCATACGATAAAATCATTGCATTTTCCTTTACGTAGGGGTTCCTGTTCTTGGTTAACTCAATGGCTTTTGGGAGTATCTTTCCCACGTGGGGCTCGATAACCTCCCCCCTCTGCTCAATCACCATCCCTAGAAGGAGCAGTGCATCTCCCCGAATACCCGGAGCGGGATCATCCAGAAGCTCGATGAGTGCATTCAGGGCCTTTTTATCCTTTACTGCCATTGATACAATCTCGTCGAAGCGCTCTCTTTCTATGAGTTTTTTTATTTTATCTTTTTTTGAGCCAAAGGAGAGGAATCCCATGTGGCATCACCTTGAAATAGAACTAAATACCTATTTCACTAATTCACTAAAAAGGTTTGCTCTATCATTGGTTCGATATATTGCTTAAATTCTGAAAGCCTTCTGTAATCTCTTTGCCTGTACTATTCATTTGGCTCCCTGCCCATTTGGCAAGTCCTTTAATCCCTATCAGCCGGTAGATTATTATGGCCGCAATAAGCATGCCTACCGCGAACATCATAATATACTCCAAAGACGCTTGGGCGTTCCTATTCACCACTGACCACCTATGTATTTTAATACGACAAACTAAAAGCATGCTCATAATGGGTTTTATATAAAAATAAAAAGACACTTTAAAATCAGCCGCTCTTATTCAGCTCGCCAAGAGTAGTGTTCAGTTCCTGGCTGGCGTTTCCTATGGTGCTAGTGGCACTCTGAGTCCTACCTCTAAGCTGCCTGACCACAATCAGGATTATTATCAGGGCAGCCGCAATCATAAACAGGTACTCGATGGCACCCTGGGCCTTCCTCTTCATGATACTCACCCCCAAAGGATTACTTCATACATTAATGTACTGAAAAAGCTTATATAGCTTTCTCCTCAAATTTAAGTCAAATCTCCCCAATACTGTAGAAAGCACAGGGGTGGTTATGTGGAATTATTGGCTGTCCAATCCGAATCAGTCAATATTGAAGATTGTGTAAAGGATATAGTTTCAAAGTCGCAGAACATCTTATCATCCAAGCATGGCATTATACGTTCTTCAAAAATACGTCTGACATTTGGTGCTTTTATGAACCTTACAGTAACACTCCTACTCGACTCCAGTGGTAACAACCGAAAGGGAATCCTAGCTGATTACTCCCCTGGGAAACACAAGGAGGATGCAATACAAAGAACTCTGGAAAAACTTAACTCTGCGCTGCCTAGAGGTGCTCAAATTGTAGACTTTGAGATTGGGACCTACACAACCCCCGTGACAAGACGAACGTATGCGGTGGGAATTGTTGTCTACAACGCCCCTCTTGAGATAAAATCGTTCACCGAATATACAATCAAAGAGCGCAGAGAGCTATTGGCTAAAGTTCTCGAAAACTTCAACTATAATCCCAGGGTTCTTAACATCTCAGAGATAGCCAGAATGTTTGGAGTGTCCAGGGACTCCATATATTACGACATCGAACAGATTCTCAGGGACAGGAAAAGGCACTAGCCGGGGACCCACAGGGGTCTCGGCGTTGCCGAGATTACGAAGATTATAAACGCCAGAATCGCAAGCGCAAGCCGCTTCTTTGAAATTGGGGAGACCTCATCAAGCGCACCAGGATTGCCGGCTGAACCCATCAGGAGGACCAGCATGCCCCATATAAGCCAGCCGACCCAGAGAAAGCTCATGCCAATAAGAACAAGCCCCACGACCATCGTAAGATATCGATGGGTCTTTTCACCGAGGAATGAGCGGGCAATGTGTCCTCCATCCAGCTGGGCCGCTGGAATGAGGTTCAAAAACGTCACCAAGATTCCAACCCATCCAGCGATGGCAACCGGATGAAGGAACACGACAGTGTTCTCGGGGAACGTAACGATATACTTCTCAATGAGCAGGAACAGAAGGTTCTCACCGAAGGCTATTCCCCCCTGGGTTTGAGGAATTAAGTTTTGGGGCACCGGAACCGAGAGTCTGAGGCCGATTATACTAACTGGAATCGCAACTAAAAAACCCGCTATTGGACCGCTGACCCCCAAGTCTATGGCGGCGTTTCTTGTGGGCAGGGGGGACTTAACCCGTATCACCGCTCCCAGAGTTCCAAGCATGCTTGGGAAGGGTATGAAATACGGCATCGTCGCTCTAACGCCGTGATATGCAGCTGCTATCTTGTGTCCAAGCTCGTGGGTGCCGAGTATTGCCATAACACTTATCGAAAACGCGATGGCATTGATGTAGGGATTCCGTATCCCGGGAATACCGTAATAGTCCAGAACTTGAATGTATGTTAATGAAAGGTAATATCCCGCAAGTAGGGTGGTGAGGATTGTGGCTATCAGGAACAACCAGGGGAGCCACTTGTTGTCATCTTTCACTTCCCCCGCGGGAAATACGAAAAGCATGACACCATCATCACGCTTTTTGAGGGCTGCCCAGTACCCCATTTCCTCCAGTTCCCGCAGAACCTTTTCAAAATCGCTCTCAAGGATCTCACGAACCTTGAAAACGAAAACATTGCCCTCTATTCTCTCCAGATCAACGAGGTAGAACTCTCTGAGCTTGCTCTCAAGGGTCTCTGGAAGTGCTGGGGACTTTGGTTGATGGGCCGTCTGGAGGGCAAGTTCATCGGAATCGGTTTGAAACTCAACAAGAACCATGTCTCCTCCGCAAACGGGACAGCTCTTTTCGAGAAGGGCTTCAGTGGAATCCAGCGTTTCCCTGTGCTTGCAGTTGATGCACTCGTAGATTCCCCTTGGCACTTGGCTCCCCTGAATCTGAATAGTCCGGATGGCTTAAAAAGTCTATTCCTCAATTTCGACCAGCCCGCTGTCGGCATCCACACGGGCACGTTTTCCGGTGATGAGCTTTGAGACATCTATTCCGTCCACCATGGGTATCCCGGCTATTATTGCACCCGTAGCAACTATTGTCTCGGCCTCGCCGACGATTATTGCCTTTGGGGCCTTTCCGTTCTTCTTTAGAGCATAGATGACATATGAACCTACAGTTGAGCCCTTACCGCGCGGAAAGGCGAGTATTTTCCCGGCTATGCTCTGTCCCCGTATATCGCTTTCAGCGTCCGTCACAATTCCTGTTTCGGGGTCAACTCCACCTAGGAATGATAGGGGTTTTTGGGAGACTACCAGTTCTCCCTCCGCCTTTCCACCGACTATTTTTCTGCCTTTGAGCATCATTATCCCACCTCACGGAGCGTTATTAATAAGGTTCTCCACGTTATCCAGCCGTACGCTGAAGCCGAATGAACGGAAGTAGAACGCGCTCTTTCCGCTGTTGGTCGCTATCCCCCTGTACCATCCCTTGATCGGGGACACCACAAAACAGGCATCCGGAATTATTCTGCCATTGTACCTCTCTATGATGTCCGTATAACCAAGCGAGTCCGCCAGAGCTTTAACAGCCCTGCTGGCTGTTACAAACATGGGGATTCTAAGAGGTCTCCCCCGCATTTTGAGGAGTTCTGCGATTTCTTTAATCTCCGCTAGGGATGCGTGGGGACAGCCTATGAGTATCATGTCAATTTCGCTCCATTCGTCTGAGAACTGCTCTCTGACGGCTTGGATGTCAGAGTCCTCAACCGTTATCGTCTCGATTTTGTCTACGATGGCATTGCGGTATTCGGGAGTTTCCCCCTCAACATGGTAGAGGGCTATGCTTCCGCTGGCGGCCATCGCAGCGCCGAGCTCTTTGAGAAAATCCGGATTTTTCGGATTCAACCCAACAAAGTAGGGGACATCGTTTCCCAGAGCCTTTCCGAGGTGATAGCCAAGGGCGGAGTAGTCAACGAATGTCTCGACTTTGGCCTCAACGCTGATCCTGATTGTTGCCTTCCTGTTTTCTTCCAGGTGGAGGCCGTAGTTGGGGGTCTTGCCAACTATTGCCGCGGCCAGGCTTGAGGGCCCCCCTTCTCTGTTTGTCCTTGCCCCCAGGATGGAGTTTGCAAAGCTGACGGCTGAGCTTTCACTCCATGCCAGATGGTCGCCGAACTTTGGGAGATTCGCTCCGTAGTAAGGTGTGCAGGTTGAGGTTATCTCAATTCCCATCCTGCGGTAGAGCTCAAGAACCTCAATCTGCTTCTCCATAAAGTCCTCGTCACCTATCCCTGCTGGATTCAGGGTTGTATAGACGCTGACCTTTGCACCTGCATCCACAAAATCACGGAGGAATTCAACACCCGCTTTCCCTATGTTCTTGTACGAAACACCTGCTATCTGGGCGCTTTTGATCGGAATGAGCCTGTCGGCACCGTATATCTCGCCGAGGGCGACAAGTATCTCCATCGCCTTTTGAAGCGCATACCCGTATTCCCCAGTGAGTATGAGCTCCTCTTCCTTTGTCAGGTACATCTAACCACCACTATCTAAGGGACTTCTCTGCTTATAAGCCCTTGCTTCTATCGGCTAAAGTCAGGGTTCATGGGGTTTTATAACGGAAATTTTATAACCTTTTATGATAATAATTAATGCCCAATGGGGGTGTTGCCTATGGGAAGCCGGAGTAAGAAGGCAGCCTTGCTACTGTTTTTGGTGTTCAGTAGCATAACTGCAGGGCAGGTGGCGGCAGATTTCTGGGGAGGCACGTACGACGTGGTTCTGTCGGACACGGGAGCATCCTTCTACGATACTGATATTGTTGGACTGTGGCCCAACTACTATGCCTTTGTGATGAGGGGGGAAGTGGAGTCTTACTCTACGTCTTGGTATGAAGGTGAGGGACATTCCAGTATCGCGGTGATAGTGCTTGGAGTCTATTTCTTGGACTACTCCTCAGTGAAACTCACAAATACCCAGGGCTTTTCTCTGTCAAGGACATATACTCAAGCGAGCTTTACGGGGAGCTTCTATTATCCATTCCTTGATGACTATGACGGCGGACCCCGCTCCACAATGACTATGCGGTGGCACTACAAACTCGTTGGTGCAGGAACGTTTTAAGGGGGTGATGTGAGTGAGGAGGTATCTCTTTCCGGTTGTTGTAGTTCTCATCGTCCTTGGGGGTATTCTGAGCACTGCCTACGCCCTCTCCCAGCCACCCTCTCAGAGAACCTTGGCACTAGCTCTGGAAAACACGAAGAGGTACCAGTTTTCCCGTAGCGTTGAATTCAAGCAGTACAGGGTTTATATAGTCCACAACGGAAACTCGAAGAACATCCGGCGGGAGTTCTTATACAAGGGCAGGACTGTGACAAAAGGTACCGTGGATCTCACCAAAGGTGTCGTCACTGAATACGATGAGCTTTACATAAACGGTTCACTTGTGATGAAAGGTGAGGTTGTTTTTGACCTCAATACAGGAAAGATTTCCGGAACTGTAACCCTCGCCAACGGAACTAAGATGGACATACTTCAGTTCTGGGAGAGGTACTACGGAATCAATCCGGAGCAGGCTATGGCGATGATGAGGGCGAACCTGCCCACCCTGCTGCTACGCGATGTTGCCCTTGGATCCAAGAACTTCCAGGCCCTTAAGGATTCCGTTTCACTGACAGACAGGATACTTATGGGGCTTGGACTCAAGGAAAAGCTCTTTGAATATCGCTTTACTGCCAGAAACGGAGCGGAATGGAGAGTGTTTGTAAACAGTAATGGAATCCCCGTCAGATTTGAATACGACAGTGAAGACGCCAAAGTAGTGGTGGACGTAACACCGCTCGACTGACGCTCTCCCCTCTTTCTCCCTATTTTTGGCGGTTTGGCATAACTTCGTCCCGCCACAAAATTTATAAACCCTCCCCGGTTCACTAACTAACGGGTCGAGCAGCGGGGTGGGGCAGCTAGGAGTGCCCGCCGGGCTCATAACCCGGAGGTCGGAGGTTCAAATCCTCCCCCCGCTACCAGGTTCATTTTTGTGCGTTGGGGTTCATTGTTGGTGACTGATACATGCCTTTTGACACTCCCGCGCGTGCGGAGGAGCAAGGTTTTTATATTCTCTGTATTTACTGTGATTGATGGTTATGAGAAGACTTAAGGACCTCGATGTCAATGAACTTCAGGAGGTAATAGATAAGGTGAGGGCGTTTCGTTCTCAGGGGCACAGTTATGGAAAAATTGTTGAGGTGATGTCGGATGAATACAATGTTCAAATATCAAAGGCGACAGTTATTCGCTGGTGTAAAGGGACACACAGCCCCTTTAACAGAATTAAGCATGTTTCAACAGAACCCTCCCCAGAGCTTTCCTATGTAATCGGGGTTTTACATGGGTGATGGTAGTATCCACAAGAAAAGCAATGGACGCTACCTTATCAAACTTAAAGTTGTTGATAAAGAGTTTGCGGAGGCGTTTGCCAGCTCCCTTGAAAGTCTCGGGATCAAAGCCACTCTGGGTTTTGAAAGGGATTCAACGCGCGTGGACAGGTTTTATGTTGAAGGGAGCAACAAGACATTATTTCAACTCTTGAGTAGTTCAAAAGAGAATTTGTTTTTCTTGGCCGAAAAATATCCGAGGGAATTCCTCAGGGGATTTTTGATAGTGAAGGGTTCCCAACGATATACGCAGGAAAATCCTTTGAGGTTAAAGTTGGTGTGGTGAACTCAGATGTGGGCACTTTGAAATTTACTAAAAAACTCCTCCAACAATTAGGGATGAGTTCAAAGATTAGAAGGCTATACTCGAGGGGTTACAAACTTACAATTCGGGGGAGAGAATACACCTCGAACGTTGATATGTTTATCCTGCGGATTTCCCGATTTAGAGACGTTCTCCTTTTTTCCGAGAAGGTTGGATTTACCGCATTCAGGAAATCAGAAAAACTCCAAAGAGCCATCGAACTAAAAACGAACTATCCATCCTCAGAGGCCATTAATTTGTGGCTACAAGAATACACAAAGGTTGGAAGGACTACGTTAAACGAGGCAAACCTTTTTAAACCTCCCCTCAATTTCCAACGCGAAGGGGCGGCTGGCGGGAGCTGGCCGTCACCGGGAGGTGTATGGTATGGCAAGGATACACGCGAGAAAGAGGGGTAAGTCTGGTTCTAAGAGGCCACCGAGGACCGCTCCACCGACCTGGGTCGAGTACACGGCGGAGGAGGTCGAGGGGCTCGTTATCAAGCTCAGGAAGGAAGGCTACAGCGCTGCCATGATAGGGACGATCCTCAGGGACCAGTACGGCATTCCGAGCGTCAAGCTCATCACCGGCAAGAAGATAACCAAGATCCTTGAGGAGAACGGCCTCGCCCCGGAGATCCCGGAGGACCTCATGGCCCTCATCAGGAAGGCCGTCAAGCTCAGGAAGCACCTTGAGATGCACCCGAAGGACAAGCACTCCAGGAGAGGTCTCCAGCTCACCGAGAGCAAGATCAGGAGGCTCGTCAAGTACTACAGGAGAACCGGCAAGCTGCCCGCCAAGTGGCGCTACGATCCGGAGCAGGCCAAGCTCTTGGTCCGCTGATTCCCTTTCCTTCTTATAAGGTGGTAAAATGGACAGGGGCGCTTTCTTGGAGAAGGCCCGCGAGGGAGCAGAGCTAATCGGGATGCACATCGAGCTAGGGCACACTATCAGGATAGTCTCCCATCGAGACGCCGATGGTATAACCGCCGGGGCGGTTCTTGCCAAGGCCGTTGCCAGGGAAGGGGGGAGTTTCCAGCTCAGCATAGTCAAACAGCTCAGCGAGGAGCTCATAAAGGAGCTTGCTGCAGAGAAGCACAGAATATACGTCTTTACCGACCTTGGAAGCGGTTCCATGGAGCTGATAGAGCGGTATCTCGACTTCGCCACGGTTGTCGTCGCAGACCACCACCCCCCTGAGAAGGAGGAGTTTTCCACGGACTCTCACGTGCTGGTAAACCCCGTTCCCTTTGGCGCCAACAGTGTTCGAGACCTCAGCGGTTCTGGCGTCGCCTACTTCGTGGCCAGGGAGATGAACGAGAGGAACATGGACATGGCCTATATCGCCCTCGTCGGTGCCGTCGGAGATATGCAGGAAATAGACGGAACCTTCCACGGTCTTAACCTCGATATCATTGAGTACGGCAGGAAGCTGGATATCCTGGAAATCAGAAAGGAGCTCCGCCTCTTCGGAAGGGAGAGCAGGCCGCTCTATCAGATGCTGGCTTACGCCACCCACCCGGAGATCCCAGAGATAACCGGCGACGAAAGGAGGGCCATAGAATGGCTCCGGGCTAAGGGCTTCGACCCTGACATGAAGTACTGGCAGTTGAGGGAAGAGGAAAAGAGGAAACTCCACGACGCTCTTGTGATTCACCTCATCAAGCACGGTGCCCCCAAAGAGGCCATAGACAGGCTCATAGGGGATGTTGTTATAAGCCCCCTCTATCCCGAGGGCGATCCACGGCACGAGGCCAGGGAGTTCGCGACGCTCCTCAACGCCACCGGTCGCTTAAACGCCGGAACCCTGGGCGTTGCCATATGCCTCGGCGACGAGGATGCTTACCGAAAGGCAAGAAAGATGCTGGAGGACTACAAGCGGGA
This sequence comes from Thermococcus thioreducens, assembly GCF_002214545.1. NCBI lineage: Archaea > Methanobacteriati > Methanobacteriota > Thermococci > Thermococcales > Thermococcaceae > Thermococcus > Thermococcus thioreducens. Next base: position 917,259 of record NZ_CP015105.1, read on the forward strand.
GCAAATCGAGGCAAGAAAGTTCCTCATCCAGAACTGGAGCATGGCCGACGAGGGAGAGCATGCGTACGTCTTCTACGCCGGCAGGAACATAAGGGACACGCTCGTGGGCATAGCGGCCAACATAGCGATAAACGCCGGCCTCGCCGACCCGGAGAAGCCCGTCGTTGTGCTGGCCGATAGCGACGAGGATCCAGACCTCGTAAAGGGCTCCGCCAGAACCACAGAGAAGGCATTGGCCAAGGGCTACCACCTGGGAGAGGCGCTCAGAGAAGTTGCAGAGAAGCTCGGCGGTGAAGGGGGCGGCCACGCTATCGCAGCGGGAATCCGCTTCCCTAAGGACAGGATAGACGAGTTCATACGGCTGTTCAACGAGGCGCTTGGAAGGCAGGTGGGGGGAAAGAGCGGTGAAGATTGAGGCCAGGGCGGAGATAGTCTGGCACTACGGCGATCCTGGAAGGGCGGGGGCCATAGCCGAGGCACTGGAAGTGGACAACGTGGGCCTTCCTGAAAGCCTAAAGAAAAGTTTAAATGTGCTAACCCGATGGGAAAATGGGGACGTCATAACAAAGGTTAAATACTCGGGTGAGATTGAGACACTCATCAAAGCGCTGGACGATTTGGTGTTTTCAATCAAAATCGCCGAAGATGTTACCGAAAAGGTGTGAACTGGAGGTGTTGAGATGGCAAAGGGTAACCCTAGGAAGAGGGCTGCTGCTACCAAGGATAAGTGGAAGATGAAAGAGTGGTACATAGTTTACGCTCCGGACTTCTTCGGAAGCAAGGAGATCGGCCTCACTCCTGCCGACGAGCCGGAGAAGGTCATCGGTCGCGTTATAGAGACCACCCTCAAGGATCTCACCGGTGACTTCACCAAGGGCCAGGTCAAGCTCTACTTCCAGATCTACGACGTCAAGGGCCAGAACGCCTACACCAAGTTCAAGGGCCACACCCTCGCTAGGAGCTACATAAGAAGCCTCGTCAGGAGGAGAACCACCAGGGTTGACGGCATATTCAACATCACCACCAAGGACGGCTACAAGCTCCGCGTCATGGGCATGGTCATCGCCTACAGGCGCATCCAGACCAGCCAGGAGAGGGCCATCAGAAAGATTATCCAGGACATCATCTACAAGAAGGCCGAAGAACTCAACTACAAGGACTTCATCCTTGAGGCCGTCAGCGGCAAGATGGCTGCTGAAATAGCCAAGGAAGCCAGGAAGATATACCCGATCAAGAGGGCCGAGATCAGGAAGATCAAGGTTCTCGCCGAGCCGGAGGCCTGAAGGCCTCTCAATTCTCTATTCTCTGCGTGTCACTAGTCTGAACTTGGCCTTCTCGGCAGGCTTTTAAACCTCCCGCCGATTCCCCACTGGAGGTGCCGTCATGAAGTTCATAGTCAAAACCCAGCGGGGAATGGAGAGTGTCGCCGCCAACTACATCAGGGAGGCCATTTCAGACGCCAGCGTTTGGGCGTCTCCCATGGGATATTCTGGCCTCATCATTGTTGAAACAAGCGATGAAAACGCCGGGGAAAAGATACTCGAAATTCCCGAGGTCGAGCGCCTCATCCCCGTCATCGCTGAAGTTCCCGCCGAGCTTGAGGCGATCGTCACTACTGCCGAAAAAATTGCCCCCCTAATCAGCGAAAACGAGACCTTTGCCGTGAAGACGAAGAGGCGCGGAAAGCATGGGTTCACCAGTATGGACGTCAACCGTGAGCTGGGTGCTAGGATAAGGGAGCTTACGAACGCTGACGTGAACCTCAGCTGGCCGGACAGGGTCGTCCAGGTTGAGATAATAGGCGACAAAGCTTACATTTCAGTGGTTCCTGGGGAGGAGTTCAGAAAGTTCACGCCAGACAAGATAGACGCTAGAAAACTTTTCCGAAAGGTTACACTTGTCCAGATGCCCTACTGGGGCAATCACAAGGCCTGTCGCTCCTTCGGCGAAAAGATAGGCCGGGCTGCCCAGGCCTTTGAGGTGAAGGAACTGATAATCGCCCCCAAGGAGAAGATGGACGCCTTTGAGCTGGCCGAGTTCATAAAAGGCGTTAAAATCGGCCAGGAGAGCAGGCACCAGATACAGCGCGAGGCTTATCCCTGGAAGGTTGAGAAGGTTCCGGTGAGCGTCTGGGATCTCTATCAGGTTGTCCGTGATAAGAGGCGGGGCAAGAGACTGCTGATAATAACCGACCCCAAGGGGCCGACGCTCGCCGAGGTGAAGGATAGGCTCGCAAAGGATATGTTCTATGCAAAGGAGGTCGTAATCTTCGTTGGCTCCCGTGAGGGCATCCCAAGGGGCCTCTTCCGCTTCGCGGACTACGTGGTTGACCTTGCACCGTATATGACGTTTGCTACAGAGCACGGCATTCCGGCCGCGCTCGTTTCACTCTGGGAGGTTTACGAGGAGTACGCTCGGAAGCGGGAGAAAAAAACCTGAGTTTTTCTTTAATTCTTCAATTCTGCAGTTGTGTTTTTATACAAACGGCGTCAGACCCTAAGGTCCTCCTCACCCTTCGGGAATCCGCCGTAGTCATCATCCGCCGAGAAAAGTTCTTTTTGGGGTTTTAAAACTTCATGCAATGAGGTAGAAGAGGACGGCGCCGATGAAGCCACCTAAGAGGCTCGCGAGGAAGTTAGTTGAGTTGTTGTTGGTTATTCCCTCGTTCTCAAGGGTTGCCCCTATAAGGCTGTCCAGGTTAACGCCGATGAAGCCACCAAGGGTAATGGCGAAGAGCATTGCTACCTTCTCCGACGTTAGTGGGAGGGCGAAGGGGGCTATTACAAATGCACCCACAACGGCAAAGACTTCCCCCGCCAATGAAACCGCCCCGTTTACTCCTGGCTTGACGGGTTTAAGGGTCGTGATAAGCTTGGGACTTTTTCCAAAGATTTTGCCAAGCTCACTGGCAAGGGTATCTCCGTTGGCCGTTGCTATGGCCGCAAAACTGGCCGCCCAGAAGACGTCCATCTGGGAGAAGTGCTCAAAGGCAAGAAAAATTACCGCCGCAAGGCCATTGCCGAGGACGTTTCCCCAGCTCCTTATTCCACCCCTGCCCTGAGCGGCACCCAGTTTGGCCTTTTCCCCGAATTTGTATTTGGTGGCCAGAACACCCAGAACCACAAAGGTCAGCAGAGCGGCAAAGGGATATACTCCTCCCAGTTCGATGACGGCCAATCCAAGGAGTGCCGCGGCAATGGCGCCTTTGGCGTCCAGAGCCTTGAACTTATACGAACCGATGCCGAGTCCTGCGACCACTACTATGTCCACTGCCACTCTCTCAAGCATCTCTGCCACCTGGAAGAAGTGCAGATGGTAGCTTTATTATTCTTTCCCTCGTTGGTTGACGAAAGGAATAAAGGGGATCAAAGAACCTCAAACTTGACGGTTTCTGTGACAAAAGTTATGTCGAGCTTGTCTATGCCGGGTATCTTCCGGGAGACTTCGTTTATGATCCTCTCAAGCTCCTTCATGTCCTTGGGGCCAACGATGTGTATCACGAGGTTGTGTGAACCGAGGGCGCGCTCGACTATCTTGATGTTTTCGTCCTCAACGAGGGCAGGGATGATCTCGTCAATGCTGACCGAAGGCTTGATAGTGATCCCAAGTATCACATGGACGTATCCGAGGGCATCGTAGTTGGGTATCACGGTGTACTTCTTTATGACGCCGTTCCTCTCTAGGCGGTCCATCCTCCTGGATATCCTCTGCCGGGTGGTGCCGAGAATTTCAGCAAGCTCCTTGTAGGTAAGGCGGGCGTTCTTGGCGAGGAGCTTCAAAATCCTTATGTCAATCCCGTTTATTTTATCGGCCATGTCTCCACCTCCCCCGAATCATGGTGAAAGTTGATCGCCCCGATTATAAAAATGTTTCGATAAGTTGGAGGATTTCTAATCAATTAGTCATTCACCTTACCAGGCATCCCCGTTTAATCCAGCAGTATGGTAGTTCTTTGTGTTACAACTGACATCATACTTGAATGGGTATTCACCTACTGCTGGGCCATCTCTTCCTGTCACGTTCCCGGTATTTCTCAATGCTCTTTCCAAGCGCATCCAGGAGGTCTATTTTATAGTAGTTGGCTATGCAGGCAAGTGCGAACATAACGTCACCGAGCTCCTCTTCCAGCTTGCTCCACTTCCCCTCTCCTTTAATCCCTTCGGCCTTCAGGAGCTCGTCCGCAAGCTCCCCGACCTCCTCTACGAAGGCCGCAAGCATTTGAAAAGGCTCCCAGTAGCCGCCGAACTCGGTGATAAGCTCATCGACCCGTCTCTGGAGCTCGTTCATAACGTTACACCAGCTCGGTGTTTATCATGGAAAGGTACCTCTGGAGGATTTCGGTGTTGGTTCTGTAGAAGTGCATCTTGCCCTCCTTTCTTTCGATTATCAGTCCGAGTGACTTGAGGGTGCGCAGGTGGTGGCTTATCAGAGTCTGATCCTGGTCAAGTATCTTGGATATCAGGCACACGCAGAGCCAGTTATCCTTGAGGAGCTTGAGTATCTTGAGTCTCAGTGGGTTCGAAAGGGCCTTCAGAAACTTTATCATGTCGCCCTCTATCCTGATCTCCACTTCCCTGTCGAGGTCAGGGATACCGCAGGTCTCTGCACAGTGGATAACCGTTTCTTTCTGCTTTGGGTTAAGCTCATCCAGGAGGTCTCTAATCTTCATGGCTCAACACCTATAACGGGATTGTTGGAAGTTTCTTTTTAAGAATTTTTACACGATGCTACTTCACAATCTCTATCCTTAACGGACTCCCATCGCTGCGGTACGCCCTTACGCTGTCCTCCACGAAGGGATAGGCGATTATGATATGCACCCCGCCGAACTTTGAGAAGAAGTTCAAATCCGCCCGGGACGGCCGTGGATTCGGCCCCGGATGGGAGTGGACAGTTCCTTTAATGCTCTCATCGTAGGGAAGCATCCAGGTGTCAAAGAAGGCTGAACTCCTTCCGAAGTGTGGGTTTGGGGCTATGAGAACCTCCTCAAATATCCCATCCTTCTCCCTCAGAAAGCCCGCGAACTCATTGGGATAAAAATCGCGGGCGAGTTCCAAGAGATACTCCAACAGTTCGCGCCGGATTTTTACCTTTTCCATCTCGCTCACCAAAAATATTGAAAAGCTAGAGAACCGCTATCGCCTCTATCTCAACCGCTACCCCCTTGGGCAGGTTGGAGACCTCCACGACAGCTCTGGCGGGTTTTGATGTCGAAAAGTACCTCTCGTAGACCTCGTTGAACCTGGCGTACGCGCCCATGTCCGTGATGTAGACGGTAACCTTCACGATGTTCTCGGCGCTTCCGCCTGCTGCTTTAACGACCTCTATGAGGTTTTTAATTGCCTGCTCGGCCTGCTCCTCAATTGGACCAGTCACCAGCTCTCCTGTCTCGGGGTTTATGGGTATCTGCCCTGAAACGAACAGGAACCTGCCCTCGGTGATTACTCCCTGACTGTAGGGGCCTATTGGTCTTGGGGCCTTTTCCGTGAAAACTATTTCCTTCTTCATTTACACCACCTCCAGTTTGTTCCGTTGATCAGCGAAGCGAAGAGTCCTCATCGGCTTCCCTCAGGTGTCCTCGGCCTCATCATCTCCGTTCTGGTACGGCCTTCACTTCTTCTCCAGGTACTTCTCAAGGCTCTTGGCTGGAACGTCGAGGGGCAGACCTATTTTCCCAAGGGCGGTTCTCAGGGCATAGACCCTTGCGTGTTCATGGAAGCCGGTCGGAGCGTAGTTCTCGGCCGGGAAGTGCCTGTACTTTTCAACGACCCCCGGTATCTCGGCCTTTTTGACCTTCTTGAATTCACCAAACCATGCCTCTATTCCCTTGATGTCAATTCCAGCGTAGAAGGGCAGTTTGAGCGTGATGCTCTCGTTTATGCTGGCGAGGAGCCTTGCAACGTCTGCCATGGGAGTCTTCTCATCGATAATGAGCCTTCTAACAGCCCTCCACTTTGTTTTGCCGCTCACATGGAAGGCTACAAAGTTGATGTGGTCTTCGTTGTATGGGAATACTATTCTAACTTCGCTCAAGGGCTCCTCTGGGTACTCGACCGGCACTTTTTTGGAGAGCACCTCTCTCACGAGCAGGGCCTTGGCGACCTCAACGAGATGCTTTTTGAGCTTCTTGTCCTCCTCGAAGACGAGCTGGCCAAGCTTCCTGGCAGTCCCGGGTGATTTGAGAGCAATGATGGCATCGCCCAGGTCTTTCTTGGCCAGCTCCCCCGCGAGGCTCATTATGCCTGCGACGTTCATTACCTCCGTGAGGTACTCGGGTATCTTGGCGTTGACAGTATTGGCTATGCTCGCTATGAAGTGGGCAACTTTCTCGTCATCCATATCCAGGAGCCTGTCAGCCACCTTCCAGCTCCCGTGATGTGCCGTAAACACTATCTGATCCTCAACCTTCATCGCTGTCACCAGTGGTTATGGATGGCAGGCCCTATTTTAGCTTTTTCTCGACCATCTCAAAAAAAGTTATAAATCGACCCGAGCACTCCAGTTTGAGAGAGTGAAAGAGGGAAGAAAAATGGGGGAAGACACGAAGGTTGAGAGGGAAGCCCTGGCCCCCAGGGAATACGGAGAGAGCCTTGATTTAGGGCTGGAGTTCAACACGACCGAGGATATAGAGGTTCCCGAAAAGCTCATCGATCAGGTTATCGGACAGGAGCACGCGGTGGAGGTCATAAGAACAGCCGCGACGCAGAAAAGGCACGTTCTCCTGATAGGTGAGCCTGGAACGGGTAAGTCAATGCTCGGTCAGGCGATGGCTGAGCTCCTCCCAACGGAGAGCCTTGAGGACATACTCGTCTTCCCAAACTCCGAAGACGAAAACATGCCCAGGATAAAAACCGTTCCGGCCTGTCAGGGGAGGAGGATAGTCGAAAAGTACCGCGAGAAGGCCAGGGGTCAGGAGAGCATAAAATCCTACATACTCCTCTTTGTCATGTTCACGGTGATGCTTGCGCTTTTTATAGAGTTCAGTGCCACAACGCTCCTGATGGGCCTGTTTGTTATTATACTCACCATAATGGCCCTGTCAAATATGCGTCTCCGCAATACAGTGCTCGTCCCCAAGCTTCTGGTGGATAACTGCGGCAGGACCAAGGCGCCGTTCATCGATGCAACTGGAGCCCACGCGGGTGCGCTCCTCGGCGACGTACGTCACGACCCGTTCCAGTCGGGTGGCCTCGGGACTCCGGCCCACGAGAGGGTCGAGCCGGGTATGATACACCGCGCCCATAAAGGGGTGCTGTTCATAGACGAGATAGCAACTCTCAGCTTGAAGATGCAGCAGAGCCTGCTGACGGCCATGCAGGAGAAGAAGTTCCCGATAACCGGCCAGAGCGAGATGTCCAGCGGCGCGATGGTCAGGACCGAGCCGGTTCCGTGTGACTTCATTTTAGTTGCGGCCGGAAACCTCGACACCGTTGACAAGATGCACCCAGCATTGCGCTCTCGTATCAGGGGCTATGGTTACGAGGTCTACATGCGTACCACGATGCCTGACACTCTAGAGAACAGACGCAAGCTCGTTCAGTTCGTCGCCCAGGAGGTAAAGCGCGACGGAAAGATTCCGCACTTCAGGCGGGAGGCAGTTGAGGAGATCGTCAGGGAGGCCCAGAAAAGGGCAGGCAGAAAAGGCCATCTTACACTCCGCCTGCGTGACCTCGGCGGTATCGTGAGAGCCGCCGGCGACATAGCGGTCAAGAAGGGCAAGAAGTACGTGGAGCGTGAGGACGTCCTTGAAGCGATAAGGATGGCCAAGCCCCTCGAAAAGCAGCTCGCCGACTGGTACATAGAGCGCAAGAAGGAGTACCAGGTCATTAAGACCGAGGGAAGCGAAATAGGCCGTGTCAACGGATTGGCCGTAATCGGTGAGCAGAGCGGTATCGTCCTGCCCATAGAGGCTGTCGTCGCCTCCGCCGCCAGCAAGGAGGAGGGCAAGATAATAGTCACAGGAAAGCTCGGAGAGATAGCCAAGGAGGCCGTCCAGAACGTCTCGGCAATAATCAAGCGCTACAAGGGGGAGGACATAAGCCGCTATGATATTCACGTCCAGTTCCTCCAGACCTACGAAGGGGTAGAAGGTGACTCCGCCAGCATAAGCGTCGCGACAGCCGTCATCTCGGCCCTGGAGGAGATACCAATAAGGCAGGACGTGGCCATGACAGGTTCACTGAGCGTTCGCGGCGAGGTGCTCCCGATAGGCGGGGCCACTCCGAAGATAGAGGCGGCGATAGAGGCGGGTATAAAGACCGTCATAATCCCCAAGAGCAACGAGAAGGACGTCTTCCTCAGCAGGGACAAGGCGGAGAGGATTCAGATATTCCCTGTAGAGACCATAGACGAGGTGCTTGAGATAGCCCTCGAAGAGAGCGAGAAGAAGAGGGAGCTGCTCAGGCGCATACGGGAGGCCCTTCCTCTTTCTAGTTAATCATAAGATGTTTGAACGGGTACACTGATTTCAGTGGCATCAAGTTGAAGATTTTTTTTCTTGCGTCTTTAATGTTCCTGGGGAACATTCGGTCTTTCGTTGAAAAATCCTGGCGAAACGTTTTAACTGTCTTTGGGCCCTCCTCTTTGGTGGTGTCGATGGATGTTATGGCAAAAGCTTTCGAAGAGGCCAGGAAAAATCCGAAGCTAAGAAAGAGACTCAGGATAAAAGCCGCATTCTCTCTGATACTACTCGTGGGGTTTTTGGGAGTGATATTCATAACGATTGGAACAGTAGTCGCCAGCAAGAACGGAACCTTCCTCGGGATGACCCAGCTTGACTACCTCAAGCTCCGTGCCCGCTACGGCATCGCGATGATGTTCCTTATAATAATCCACCTGCTCCTGAACCGGCAGGTGATGAAAAAGGAGCTTGAGATACTGTTTGGCTGAGACTTTTTAGTTCAATGGTTCTAATTCTTCAATTTAATTCTTACACAGTTTTTCGACAAGCCTAACGACCTCTGGTAAGGCTTTCTCAACTTCCTCGCTGAGCTCCATTCCGAGGTCTATCTCCTTGGCCACGACGCCGATGAAGTGTATCTCGGCTCTGGCAAGGCGTTCATCGAGCGACATCAGCAGTTTGAGCCCGTCTATCGCCCCCATGAAGTGGGCGCTCCTTATCTCGCCCTTGAGCTTCTCGAAGACCTCCCCGCCCTCCAGATGGACTATCTTTCCGGGGGGGAACTTCTCGCTCAGAATGGCGTCAATGATTATCAGCCTCTCCTCGCCGTTATAGTAGTTTGAAAGCCTGAAGATGTCAGTACCGACTTCAAGGACGCTGCATCCCCTCTCGATTAGCATCCTCCCGGCTTTGAGGCCGACTCCATCGTCTTTCATGAGCTCGTTGCCGAGGGCAAGGATAAGGGTTCTCATGGAATCACCCCGTTATGATTGGAACGCCTTCATTCTCAGCTGGTAGCTTAAAATCATCGTCCAGCGTCGCCAGGGCAAAGCCGTGCTCGATGCAGGTTGCAAGAATCAGTGCATCGTTAGGGAGCATAGCGTACTTCTCGATAAGCTCTTTAGCTATTTCAATTGTTCCCCTGGTGATTTCTACAAAGGCATAATCTGAGAGAACCTGAAAAACCATGTCGAGTTCTTTTGGTAGCCTTTTGGGATTTTCTTTGATTGTTTTGGGGGCCCTTCCTGAGTAATACCCCATCATCACGTAGATAACTTCGCTGAAAACTGCCGGGTTAATGAAGAGCACATTGTTCCCATCGAGGAGCTTTGAGATGGAGGCAATAGCTTGTGGATTGCCCTTTAAGTATTCAACTATGACGGATGTATCTACCAACGTGTGCCTCATAGTACTCCTCCTTAAGTTCCTTCCAGGACTTGTCCGTCTTAAGGATTCCTTTTACCTTTTCCATGTTTTCCTTCAGCCTCTCCTTGTTGCGGAGGAACCTGGCCATCTCTTCAACGTGTTTCTTAAATGAATCAACGTACTCATCGGGAACCTCAACCTGAATCGTTACCTTACCCATACCCTCACCGCAACCAGTTTGCCGCAACACCTTAAAAAAGTTGGGAAATCAGAGCCTCGCCACGTGCACCGAGCAGGAGATGCACGGGTCGTAGGCCCTTACCACCATCTCGGCAAGGAGCTTGAGCCTTTCGGGGTCATCGTTGTAGTGCTTCTCGGCCATCATCCTGACGTGCTGCTCCATCATGGCGAGGTTGAACGCCGTTGGGGTTATGATGTCGGCGTAAGCTACCCTTCCGTCTTTGACCTCAATGGCATAGACGAGGATTCCGCGCGGTGCCTCCGTCGTTGAGACGCCGAAGCCGTCCCTTATCTCAACCTCGTCCCTCGGTCTTACCGGCCACTTCGCGAGTGCCTCGTCTATGAGGTCAATCGCCTTTTCGGTGAAGTAAACCAGCTCAAGGGCCTGGGCGAGGTTGTTGGCGAAGGGGTTGGTCGGCCTGAGCAGATCCCTGTGGCTCTCGTAGAGCTCTTTCGCCCTTCCATAGAGCTTGTCAGCGTGGTTGACGACGCGGGATATGGCTCCGGTCATGAAGGGCCTTTCGCCGTTGTAGAAGCTGTGCTTGGCGAAGCTGTGCTCCACAACGCGCTCGACCATATGCATCTTGTAGTCCTCGCTCGGGAACTCGAAGCCGTCGCTGACGCTTATGGCGTCGCCGTATATGCCGTAGACGTCCCCCCTTGGCTTCACAGCCATGTGGATTATCGGCCCTTCAACCTCCTCGTACTGTTCAAGCTTTGCGAAGAGTTCGAAGGTATACTCGGCCTTCGGGAGTGCCTCGCTGAGGCGCTTCTTCATGAGCTCAAGGGTGGCCTTGTCCGGAAGTTTTCCAAAGCCTCCGAGTACCGCGTTCTCCTGATGTATCGCCCTGCTTCCAAGCTCGTCCATCATCCAGCTTCCGAGGTTCTTGAGCTCCAGTGCGATGCCTATCTCCTTCTTGTACTCTTCCACCATCTTGAGGGGGTTGGAGTATCCTAAGTAGTCCGGCAAAACCAGGAGGTACAGGTGGAGCGCGTGGCTCTCTATCATGTCGCCTATGTAGAGCACCTCTCTCAGGGCCTGAATCTCTTCGCGGGGAGTGAAATCGATGGCCTTCTCCGCCGCCTCCAGCGCCGTGAGCTTGTGCGCCGCGGAACAGAAGGAGCATATTCTCGGGTAAACCGCCAGAGCCTCGTCGAGCTTCTTGCCAATGGTTATGGCCTCAAAGAACCTTGGCCCCTCGATGATGTTGATCCTGACTTCCTGTACTCCCTCGTCGCCCACTATGATTTCTACGCCTCCCTTCCCTTCAACCCTCGCTATGTGGTCAACCGTGATTGGAAGGTAAAGGTTCTTCATTCTTCCACCTCCCTGAAAGCGGCCTCCACCATTTCCTCAACTTTGGGGTTGTGACCGTTGAAGATCTTCATCCTCTCGATGATCTCCTCCTTGGTGTAGCCCTTGTTCTTGAAGGTCTTTGCCAGCGAGTCAAACCAGGCAACATCGTAGCCTATGGCCCCCCTGCACCCGATGCATGCCACGTTGAAGCCCGGACATCTTGCATCACAGCCGGCCCTCGTGAGCGGGCCGAGGCACGGCTCGCCCTTCTCGATGAGTATGCAGCTGTTGCCCTTCAGCCTGCACTCGACGCAGACAGGATAGTCTATGTCCTCCGGCCATGAGCCCACTAGGAAGGTGCCTATCGCGTAGAGGAAGTCGCGCTTTTCCGGCGGACATCCGTAGAGGCGGTAGTCAACCTTGATGTACTCCTCGACTGGCTTCGCAGGCTTGGGCTGGAACTTGACCTTTGCATCGCCGTAGACAGCCTTCCACAGCTCCTCCAGGCTCTTGTTCTGATCCCAGCTCTGCACTCCTCCCTGGGTCGCACAGGCTCCAACCGCGACCACTATCTTCGCGTTCTCGCGTATCTTCTTTACGAGCTCGGCCTCCTCCTCGGTGGAGACGCTTCCCTCGATGAAGGCGATATCGACTGGCTCGTCCTCGTAGGAATCCCTCTCTATCATGTACCAGCACACTATCTCAGCGTTCGGGATGAGCTGGAGTATCTCGTCCATCATGGCGAACTGGAGCTGGCAGCCGTAGCATGAGGTGAGAGCATAAAATCCGATGCGAACTTTTCCGTTCTCCATCTCCACCACCTCAGTCGAGCAGTCCCGGTGTTGATACTATGTCGAAGTACGTGAAGACCGGGCCGTCCTTGCAGATGTACTTCCAGCTGGTGCTCGTTCCGACGTTGCAGTGGCCGCACTTGCCTATCCCGCACTTCATCTTTCTCTCCAGGGTGACGAATATGTTCTCCGGCCTGTAACCATAGTTTATGAGCGACTCAAAGACGGCTTTGTACATCCTCGGCGGGCCGCATATTGCCACCGCGGTCTTCTTCGGGTTGGTGTTCGCCTCAACGATGAAGTTCTGAGGCCTTCCGTGCCTCCCAGGCCAGTCTGGATCCCTCGTGACACTCTGGATTATTTTGACGTTTTCTGCCTCTGCCAGATCCTTCATAGCCTCCAGCTCCTTGTAGAACAGGAGATCCTTTCCGTAGCGGGCGGTGTTGATGAAGGTTATGTTGCCGTACTTCCAGCGGTTGTCCATGGCGTATAGGAATACGCTCCTGAGCGGTGCCGTCCCCAATCCGGCGGCTATGAGGAGCAAGTCCATACCCTCCCAGTCATCAACCGGAAAGCCGTTTCCGTAGGGGCCCCTCACTAGAACGGTGTCCCCCGGCTTGAGCCTGTGGACGACGGTTGTTACCCTTCCAGCTTTCCTGATGCACAGCTCAAAGAAGCCCCTCCTCATGGCGGAGGAGCAGATACTTATCGGAACCTCGCCGACGCCGGGTATTGTGAGCTGGACGAACTGTCCTGGACGGAAAGTCCACTTTTCTGCTAATACCGGATCCTCGAATCTGAAGAGGAATAGCTTCTCCTTCTCTGTGAGCTGATAAACCTTGAGGACCTTTGCCCTGTGGAGTGCATAGGGATTCTCATCGGGCATCATAATCTCTCTGGGAACTACCTCGCTCATATGTCCTCACCCCTTATCTCGGTGGCATAGGCGAAGCCCCTCTTTGGAATCTCCTCACTTATCTCCGAAGGACATGACTTCTCCTCAAGCCCCATGATCGTGCGCAGGTTCTTCACAAAGCTTATGCCAGCGGGGCAGAAGTAGGTACACCTGCCGCAGCCGACGCAGTAGCTTATGCCGAGCTTCTCGTTGTAGGAGTTCTTGCAGAGGTAGCGGTTCATGAAGCGGCTCTTCTTGGTCGGCCTGAAGTTGTGGTTTCCCGCAACGAGACCGTGGCTCCTGAGCTGGCAGGAGTCCCAGCGCCTCTCACGGTAGCCGGTGTTCCCGTCAAGGTTGACTATGTCCTGGACTTCGTAGCAGCGGCAGGTCGGGCAGGTGGTGTTGCAGTTGCCGCAGGCGAGACAGATGGCGGCCTGCTCTTCCCACATCGGGTGCTCCATCTCAAGCTCAAGGAGATACCTAAGGTTGCTCCAGTCCTCGTGGTACTTGAATGCCTTTGAGCGCTTGTTCTCGAATTCACGGAAGTTGCAGATGTCCTCCGTGCTGACTTCCTCAAAGAGCTTGATGTTCTTGTCAACTATCCTGTGGCCTGTTGGCGTGCCGACCCTTACGAGCCAGCCGTCCGGGAGCTCGTGGAGGAAGAGGTCGAAGCCGTCGTCGGCAAAATCCGTCTCACGGAGGTTGCAGAAGCAGTACTCGTCCGGCATGCAGCTGATGCCTATGATGATGCCCTTCTCTCTGCGAACCTTGTAGTACTTGTCCGGGAGCTCGTCGAGGTAGATGGTGTCGAGTATCTTGAGGCCGAAGATGTCGCAGGCATGAAGGCCGAAGAGCACGAAGGGCTCGACCTCTTCAACAACCTCCCTGTACTCCGCCTTCCTGATGTTGAACTCAAAGAGCTTCTCCCTCGGCAGGAAGAAGAACTTCTTCGGCGGCATTATCGTCCTGTTGTAGTGGAATTCGACCTTTTTGACGTCGTCTATTTCCCTGAAGTCGTAGAACTTTTCGGAGATTTTCACCGGGGCGTAGAGCTTACCCCACTCCTTGAGCCTTTCAAGGAAGGCATAGGTGTTCTCCTTCGGGAGCTTAACATATCTCAACCCAACCACCTCCAATGAACATAATCATGCATGTGCTCATCTCTGTCCCCTCAATTGAGGCTTAGCTGGAGGTTAAAAAAGCGTTTTTAAACCCGAAAATTGTAAACCAAAAGTTAACAACGGACTTTTTGCAGGAGAACATGGGCCGACCAGCTATTTCGGATGTATGGCCACTTTTCGAGGTGGTTTATCCAGAGCCGTGGTAGTGCTGGAAAAGTTGGGGCTACTGGCTATTCCCTGAGAAAAAACTTCGGCTCACTGCCCGCCCTGAAGCCTCTTCTCAATCTTCAGGTAGATGAAAAGGACTATCATGAATATCGTGATGTAGTAGCTCCACTGGAAAGGCACGAGCCCCATTATCCCCATGGTGTATATCACGGTCAGAATGAGAACTATGACGAGCAGTATCCTGTAAACCCTTCTCCTTTCCATGCAACCACCATGAAAGATAAAGATGATAGTTTAAATCCTTTGCTCAGTATATATCCTCTTCAAAAACCACCATTGCGGAGCTTATCCGTGATGGAAGACCTCTTGTCCGCCATGTTTTTTCCGCGTTTTTGAGGGAACTCTTTATGAGATTTATAATTTGACCTTCGCTGAGGGACCTCGACTTCCGGGAGATGCCTATGGCAACGCTCAGCCCACCGTCCGTATCCGGGAGCACTCTCATCCAGTTGAGCCGAAGACCTTTAATGGACGAAAGGTTATCCCATACGATTCTTTCGACCTTCCCATCTGGTGCAGTCCTTTTTTCGGTTTTAAGGATCTTGCGGAGTTCATCCACTTCGGACTGGGCAAGCATACGCTCGACCTCTTCCTCAATCCTGGACTTCTTGAGGGGTATCCGGGATTTCTTCTCTGCAAAGCGTATCTCAACTACCCTGCCGCCCCGGAAGTGGGGGAGGGAAGCTGCACTGACCTTAAACACTGGTTTTTTCAGTGTCTTTACAAGCTCAAAATCCCTGATATGGACCCTCGTGTAAAACCCCGTTTCTTCTGAAATAACCTTGTTGAGGATTTTCACGAGTTCTTCTTTTTCAACGTCCTTGGTGGAATACGCCTTTAATGAGCCGCTCACGAGCAGTATGTCCCTTCCAGTAGCACCGTACCGAATGGAGGCTTTAAGTTGGGTATTTTCAACGGCCACATCAAGCTGTTTGTATGCTTTTAAAACCGCCTTCCTTACGGCGCTTTCAAGCTTTATCTTGAGCTCACTTGGACAGTCGATGAGGCATTTGAACTCAACGCTCTTGGGGTACTGCGCCGTGTTTTTGGTTTTATCACCCTGTTCCAGGTAATCGAGAAATTCAAACTTGTCCAGCTCGAATATCTCGACGTCTTTCAAGAGCTCCCTCTCAGAAAACTGCCTCAGCACCTTCCCGTTTGCAAATAGGATAAAATCCTCCCCGGAGGCTCTTACCAAAATCAGCCTGTTTCCCATTTTTCGGAGTTTATCCAGAAGGTCATTAAACCTGGTGTGCCCGACCGATTCAATGGTCCTCATGGTATCACCGGCAGTGTTATGTGCATCACAGTATAAAACGGTTACTTCCAGTATATGTTATGTCATCCAAGAACAAAAAAGAAAAATGAACGGCTCAACCCCCTGTCTCGGCCGTTGCGTTGCATACCAGAGGTTGTGGCTGATAGTTGAAAGCATCGGGGTGCAGGTACTCTGCAATCTCTTCCAGCCCGTGCACGATTCTCGGTCCTGGCCTTGAGACGAGGTTGTCGTCGCTGATAGTAAAGACCATGCCGTTCTTGAAGGCATTCGTGTTGATAAGAGGTGTGTTGCAGAGCTCCTCTGCGGTAATGCCTGCGTGGGCGGACAGTATTATTACGTCGGGGTTCCTCTCAAGAACCTGTTCCAGGCTTACCTGGGCCCAGCCGTTCATGTCGGAGAATATGTTCTCACCACCGGCAAGTCTGATCAGGTCATCCTGGAAAGTGCCGCTACCTGGGACGTAAAGCGGGTTCCACCAGGTTATGAAGAGCACCTTTGGCCTGGATGTTCCGGCCACCGTTGAGGTAATGTAGTTAACTTTTGCCTTCATCTCGGCTATTACTGCCCTGGCAGCTTCTTCGCGGTTGGTTATTTCTCCCAGGAGTTCTATCTTCCTGTAAATCCCGCTCATATTCTTGGGGTCTACTATGACTACCGGGGCTATTTTTTCAAGCTCGTTCAGTATGGACATCGAGAAGCCGTCCGCGATTATAAGATCGGGATTCAGGGACGCTATTATCTCAAGGTTCGCATACTGCCCATAGCCGCCTACCCTTGTGATGTTCTCAACAGCCGGAGGAAAGTCGGCCCACTTTGTGACGCCAACCAGCTTGTCCCCTGCACCTATGTAGAACAGGGTCTCGGTTATGCTGGGTGCGAGGGAAACTATCCTTTCAGGTTCCTTCTCGATGGTAACCTGCCTC
This sequence comes from Thermococcus thioreducens, assembly GCF_002214545.1. Classification (NCBI taxonomy): domain Archaea; kingdom Methanobacteriati; phylum Methanobacteriota; class Thermococci; order Thermococcales; family Thermococcaceae; genus Thermococcus; species Thermococcus thioreducens. The sequence continues at coordinate 933,799 of NZ_CP015105.1, forward strand.
CCGGCGAAGTCGGTTATGGTGAGGGGGTAGCTCACACGGAAGGCATCGGGGTGGAGCAACTTAGCGATTGTTTCCAGACCGTTTACAACGCGCGGACTCGGGTGTATGAGGTCGTTTTCGTTCTCGATAACGTACACCCTACCCTCCCTGGCGGCTTTTGTATTTGCCAGAATGCTCTTGTAAACGTCCTGGACTGTCATGCCGCAGTGCGGGGTAAGGATTATGACGTCCGGGTCTCTCTCAAGAACCTGCTCCATGCTTACGGTCGGCCAGCCGCTTGTGTCTTTAAAGACGTTCTCTCCCCCCGCAAGGCTGATAACGTCGCTGATGAAGGTGTCCCCTCCAGCGGTCATGAGGGGATTGCTCCAGACGACGTAGAACACCTTGAGTTTTGGTTTACCGGTAACGGCAGAGCCGGTGGCGTTTATCTTTGCATGGAATTCTGCTACTGCCTTCTGAGCGTTTCCGGGAACGTTAAAGACTTCTCCGAGGAGTTCAAGCGCCTTCGGTATGTCTCTAAGGCTGTGCGGATCAACGACAACCACGGGGGCTATCCTTTCAAGGTCGCTGAGAATTGGCGTTGAATAGCTGTCAACGAGTATAAGGTCCGGGTTGAGGGAAGCAATTACCTCCAGGTTCGCATACTTTCCGTAGCCGCCTACCCTGGTGACGTTGGCGACCTCGGGTGGAAAGTCGTCGTAATCGGTAACCCCGACGACCCTGTCGAAAAGGCCGAGGTAATAGAGGTCCTCTGTAATGCTTGGGGCTAGAGTTACAACCCTCAGGGGCTCTTTTTCTATGGTTACAGTCCTGTTGGCGAAGTCTGTAACAGTTACCGGGTAAAGCGGTTTTTCGGCTTCTGTGGATGTCTGGAGAGATGATGTCTGTGGGGTAGTGGTGGATGTCTCAGTAGGACTTGATGGCTGGGATGTGCTTGAGGGGGTCTCGTTACCGCCTATGCATCCAGCTGCTATAACCGCGCCGAACAGCAGAAGCATCAGTAATAGGGCCGTCTTTTTCATTCACACCACCTGGATTATTTGTCCATCACTGATTTGGCTGGGGGTATATAAAGTTGTTGGATATTTTTGCCATTGGAGATAAAAAGAGAAAAGCGACTTCTCACGGTTTTTTGAGTAGCAGAAAAACCAGAACTGCAGCGCCAGTGAGCAGCACCACAGCGACCCCTACAATCCAGACTGGAGTCCTTGACGATGCGGCTGTTGTTACTGGTGTTTCGCTGGTGGCCGTGGTTGGCTCTGCCACAGGGTTTGAGGTGGTCGTGGTGGAAACTGTGAGGTGAGTGGTTTTGGTTGTCTCCTCTGTTGTGGTTGTCGTCGTTACGATGGTGGTTGTGGTTTCCTCAGGCGGGGCCAGCTTCGATGCTTCAAGAAGGGCCCAGCGGAGTAGGTTGGTGACGAACTGCTGGCCATCGAAGAGATAGGTGCCGTAGCGGTTCACCCATATGGGCACGGGACTTCCGTAGGGGCTCTCCCCACTGACTATCAGAATGCTCTCTGCCCCGTTGGGAAGTTTGACGAACTCCACAGCCAGGAGCGTGAACAGCCCCCTGTCCCAGGCTTTGTAGGCCCTTGCCTCCGGGGCGTAGTCGTCCTCTATCATTCCGTTGCCGCTGGTCGTGACTATTCTGTAGACTCCCTCGGGAATTTCACCTGCGATTAGGGGGTGCCATTTCCCGTTTTCGTCCACCCACGCCAGGACACCCGGCTCATGGAAGAGGACCTTGCCCACCTCCCCCTGATAGCCCCTGTTGAGAATACCCGCGTCGGGAGTTTCCAAGTCCACTCTGACGAAGCCCGCCACGTATGCGCTCTTTCCGGCGTTGCTGAAGGTGTCGGTTGCTGTGGCGTAGTCTATCCTCAGTCTGGTGTTTGGTATCGCGGAGAGCAGTTCGTTGACGTTTCGCTGGACGTAGGCGCTGTCCTTTCTGTCGCAGTCCCCTGCAACCCACAGGACTTTTCTCCCCTCTGAGAACCATTTCACGATGGCCTCCATCTCATCGGGAGAGAATCTCTTCCACGGCTGTCCTATTATAAGGATATCAACGCCCTCCAGCGCATCGTACGTTATGCCGTCGCCGAGATGCTTAACACCTGCATTTTCGAGCTCAGGGCTGTAGCCGATGTAGCCCCAGTCATACCAGGAGAGGGCTGGTATCATGCCTTCGGCTATAATCCTCCCCGTGACGGGATCAACTATAGGTGAGACTAGTGCTACCGTCCCTTCACTGTGTGAAACATCAACCGCTATTGTTGCGGCACCCACGTACTGAGAGAAAAAGATGACGAAAATAATCAAGGTGACTGGCACTTTTCTCATTGCCATCCCCTCTTGTTATTTTCCTCGAAATATTGCTCGTGGGTGATAAAAACATTTCCAAACGAGAGAAAATGGGAGCAATAACCTTACTCCTTAATTTTCCCAATCCTGAAGATATCCACGCGGGTTATAATCCCGGCCACCTTTCCTTCCCTGTCCTGAACCAGAACCGCCGGGTGCTCTTCAAGGAGGTACTTGACGACCTCAAGGTCTTCGTCCTCATTGACTATCGGGAAAGGCTCCTCCATGACCTCCATGACCTTCCTGTCGTAGATGTCCTCGTACTCAAGGCTCTGCCTGACCAGTGTCCGCTCCGTCACGGAACCGACGACTTTGTTTCCAGCTATGACGGGAATCTGGGAGATGTTGTGCTCGTTCATTATCTTGATAACGTTTTCAACTAGTTCGTAGGGCTTAACCGAGATAACGGGAGAGGACATGACATCCTTTGCTTTAAGCTGTGCCCTCTTGCATTCGAGCAGGGCCTGCAGGATACGGTTGAAGGTGGATAATCGCGGGTCGACCTTCCCCGCCTCTAGCTTGGCTATATACGCCTGAGTTACGCCCGCCTTCTCGGCGAGCTCTTCCTGCGTTATGCCGAGCTCCTTCCGAATTCGCCTTATCTCCCTGGGATCAATGGGGCGGGGGATTGTCACCATACATAACCACCGGTTATTTATTTCAGTCTTGGAGGTTATAAGTCTTCCTCAGAAAATGTCTGTGGGCCGGGCACAGAGGCCCGCGTTCATTCCCTCGCGCGGGTGGATGCTCCCGGCCCTGTGGGCTCGGCGTGAGCACTCTCCGCTCACGGAACCCGATACCTCGCGGAGGCGGGTAGACCGAGCCCGTGCGAGGAGACGTACTGTCCCCCCGCTGTCGGCAGTTAAAGATAGTGTGGAAAATTTAAAAACCTGCCCCTCATGCGGTCGAGATAAGTATGACTCCAAGAACTGCCAGAACGAGACCTTCCAGTATCTTCCTGTTCGGGGGCTCCTTCAGCAGGACTATTGCCAGAGCGGAGGAGATTATGGGGTTTATCGCCGAGACCGGGGCGGCTATCTGAGACCCCACAAGGTTAACCGAGTATACAAAGAGGTACTGGCCCACCATGAGCCCGGTGATGGCGGCCCCGGTCAGTATGAGCACCTCCTTTGGAGTTACCTGCTTCAGCTCTGGGAGGTATCTTGGGACGAGTACAGAAATTCCCAGTGCCGCCAGCATCATTCTCAGCCCTGCCAGGGTGAGCACATCCATGTATCCTGTCAGCCAGTCCATCGTAAGTATGGCCAGACTCCATGAAACAGGAGCAAGCAGTGCAAAGATAAAGCCCCACGGGTTGATGTTTTCCCTTTCCTCAGCTCTGCGAACCACTATTATTGCCAGGACAACGAGGAGGGCTCCCAGGATTATCTGGATGCCTATCTCTCTCCCAAGGAATAGGGCCGCCCAGAGTATCGCCCAGAGGGGGTATGTCGAGGTTATCGGCACCGTCCTGGAGACACCCATCATGTTAAGGGCGTTGAAGTAAAAGTAGTCTCCCACAACGAAGCCGAACATTGATGATACAAACGCCACCACGAGCAACTTTGGGGGGAGGGAAAACACTTCCTGGAAGGTGCCGTTGGCAAGGAATATGCCGGCAAATATGGTCGAAACTATGTAAAGGCGAATGATATTAACTGCCACGGGGCTCTTGTCCCTCATCCCGACTTTTATGAGTATCGTGGAGGCTGCCCAGGAAAACGCTGAGGTGAGTGCCCCTATGACTCCCAGGAGTGTGCCGTCCATGTTGGAACCGGGGCACATTCAGCTTAAAAACTTAGCGTTTCGATGGAAGACGAACAATTCATATAACCATATACCGCTGAGCCACAACAGACAGGATTAAATACCAAGGATCCAAAGGCCCAACGAATGATGACCTCGGCAGAACTGACGTTCAGGATGATGAAGATCTTGAGTGCTGAAATACTGACCTCCTCCCGGCTAAGGGCGAGGGTTCCACCGGGAAACCCCTAACCCAAGGGCAGGGAGGTTTGAGGGGTCTCATTCAGGCCCAAGATAAAGTTGGGTCTTCAACCCCTCGGGGACGGTCTTGCCCCCGTTACCCCTCCTCTGAGCGTAAAGACCGCTCAGATTCGGGGTTATGGTTTTTACCGCCTTCCTCAAAATGTTAAACGCTCCAACTAAGTCTGCATTGAAAACAAGCCCCGTCGCGGGACACGAAAAAAGACCACGAACGAAGCGAGCCCCATCGTGGGGCCTCCCGCACACGGGACAAGTTTTAGAAGTGAAAGCCTCACCAACAACCACAACAGAGATACCATACTCCTCAGCCACTTCCCTCAAGCGTTTAATCACGTAATTAAACCGCCACACGTGGGAGAGGAGGAAATTCTGCCTTCTCCCCTTATCAGAGTTTCTGGCGATTCCCCTCGGATAACCAACGACAATTTTAGAAACTCCCAAATCGTAAAGCCTTCTAACCGTTTGTCTTACAGCAGTGTTAATGTAGTGTTTTGCCTGAAGTTTCGCCTTCTTGTGAATTCTCTTGAGCTTCCTGCTCGTTTTAGCCCCACTCCTATTGAGTTTTGACTGATACTCTGCAATCTTCTTTCTCCAGTAGAAATCAATGCTTTTAAGTGGCCTTCCATTCACGAGGAAGCTTTTCCCGTTTTCAATGTAAACAGCCCTTAAGTTGTTCACGCCCAAGTCAATTCCAGCCGAAAGGTTGCCCAATGGGTCCCTTGGAACTTTAACCCACTCACCATTTTCAAGCTTTTCCTCAACGTTAAAGCTCACGTGAGCATACCACTTCCTCTTAACGGGGTCGAAAGTGATTTCTAACCTTCCTTGCTTTCCCCTCGGGTGTATTCTTCCCTTGAATTGAATTTTTAGTCTTTTGAACTTTCCAAGGCCTTTGAGGATAAGTTTATTCCCTTCAATCTTGTACTGGTCATTCCTGGGGACAATTGAGGGTTTTCTCCTTCCATCTTCTTTGAGATAGTTTGGTGGTTTTGGCTTGAGCCAAGAGGAAAGTTCTCCGTTGCGTTTCTTCCTTAAGATTGAGAAGAACGAACGCCACGCTTCTGCGTTCTTCCTCGCTATTTGCTGGACTGTGGCAGAACCGATTTCCCGTTTGAACTCCTCGTAGACAGTTTTTTCAGTCTTGTTGAAGTCCACAATTTTGCCCTCGAAGAATTGTTGTCTTCTCATGTAGTTTACTCTGTTCCAGACTTTGACTCCAATGTCAACTAACTGGTGGAGGATTTTCTGTTGTTCTTTTGAGGGTTGGAGTTTGACTGTTACTGTTCTCTTCATCCTAAAGTGTAGTGTGCGTTTTAGGCTTTAAAAGAGTGTCGCTTTCCTGTTTACTTGGTTTAATTGCTCGTTGGATGGTTTATTGCATCACCGCTGTGAACGGCGAGGCTTTCAAAAGAAAAATGTAAAAGAAATCAGCGGAGGATTATGTTTAGCTTCCTCAGCCCTATTCGTATGCCGTACTCCTTTGAGACTTCGCGGAGGACGCGTCTTATTGCGTCTTCGATGTCCTTCTTTATCTTGCTCTCCGAGACCCCTGAGAATGATCCGAAGAGTCCCCCGGTTTCCTCCCTCAGGAAGCTTGCCTCAATATCAACCATCACCGTGGAGTCCCTGATTTCGTGGTTCATTTTGAGCCACTTGAATGTAACCCTGGGTATAAGCTTCATCTCCGCGTGAATCCTGGTCTTCAGGGCATCTATCGCCGGCTCTATGCGGCCTTTCAGCATGGCCTCCTCTGCTTCCTTTCTCTTCTCCTCAGTTAGGGGTGCCAACTCGTCTATCCCTGCCTGCTTAAGGAGCTGCTCAACCTCCTTCTCCAGAAGTTCTTTCTTTGCCAGAATCTCGGAAGCTTTGCTGGAGGTTGCCTTGGGGGCCTCCTTGGCGGCCTTTACAACGGCGGGGGTCAGGACTTCAACGTCGATGTTGTGGACGGTTATGTAGCGCTTTATTGACCTCCCGAGCTCTCTGGCGTGCCTTGTGAGGATGTCCCTGGCGATCCTCTCAACGGTCTCTTTGGTCATCTCAGTCTCTCCGACCATGGACAGGTTAATCTCGAACTCTCTTCGTCCCCTGACATCGAAATACGCCTTCTTGACCCTTACTCCAGCTCCCTCCAGCTCGGTAATGACGGTTCTAGCGTAGGCGCTGAAATACGGCCAGACATCCTCAAGGACGGAGAGGCTTATCCTTCCGTCCTTTGTCACGTTGCCCGTCTTCTTTTTGTCCCTGTCCACGATCTCCTGGGGCTTAATCTCCTGCCCGTCTATCACCACGCTGACGTCCCTGACTATGGGCTTGACCTCGGCTTCCCTGAGAAGAACCGGCGCATATTTGCTGACTGCATGGAGCATCCTCTTCTCCGCGATTTCTATGTCCCTGGAACTGCCATCGGAGTTGCCATATATGTGGACGTTTAGGTAAACCACACCCTCGCCAACGTTTGCGTCGAATTCAATCTTGTTGATCCTCAGCCCTTTGATCCTTTTGGCTTCCTTAAGCAGATCCTCGGCATATGCCTGAAACGCCCTTTCCGGAAGCTCTCCCCCGGTGAGATTGACGATAACTTCTGGCTTTTCCGGAGGAGCAGGTTTTTTCGCCTCTTCCTTCGGAGGAGCGGAGACAGAGGGCTTCTCCTCAGTGATGACCTCGGTCTTTTCCTCCGCCTGTGCTTCCCTCACTGCCGGGACTGCCTTGGGGACTTCCTGCGTAGCGGTCACCGGGACTGCTGATTCTGTCTTTTCCTCTTCCCTTTTCGGCGGGCCCTCCTCTGCCTTTTTGAACAGCTCGTTTAGGGGTATTTTCGGTGTCTGCACGTACACATCAACGTTATCGGCTATTGAAAGCTTGATTTCCAGCTCATCTAGGGTATAAACGTCAACGACCATGGGTTTACCGATGAGTGACTTCAGCAGAGTGATTGCCTCTTCTCCAGTGAGGCCCTGCTTTTTGTCCACGAGAAGGCATTCGGCAGCGAGTATCTTGGAGCGGTCGAGGAGTATTGTCATATAGTACTTCCCGGCGGAGTCCTTGGCGAATATCTTTAGAAACGCGCCGCTGCCCTTTGAGAGGCCTTTCTGGATGAGCTCTCCCAGCTCCCCCGCCGAAGTTACTACCATGTTTTCAATGAGTGGTTGCTTGTCCGGCAACTGCATGCTCATCACCATTAGCTATATATATCCTTCCGCCAAAGAAATCCCGAAAGGAATTCACCGTCTTAGTATATCGGCGCTTGTATTTAAACATTATTGTGCAAAAAGGTGAGAAACATGCGGGTGCTGATACTTGGAGGCGGGGCAATCGGCCGCTCAATAGCAGACTCCCTCAAAGGAGAGTTTGAGATTATGATCATTGAGAAGGATCAGCTTCGGGCAAAAGCTCTCGAAGAGAGTGGGTTCCAGGTCATTCACGGGGACTTTTCATACACCGCAACACTGCTAAAGGCGGGCATAGATAAGGCCGAGCTGGTTATAATCACTGTGATGGACGTGGATACAATAAAGAAAACAGTCTACGTAATAAGGACAAATAACAGGGACGTTCCAATTCTCACTGTCATTCCTGACGAGGTTAGTCTTGACGAACTTGTTTCGCAGATTAACGAGGATTTTGAGGCAGATGTCAAGGTTGACTATGCAATTTCACCCAGAAATGCCCTCAAGGACGCTGTGGTCAGGACGGTCGAAATGCTCGGTGAGAAGAAGAATGCCAACCTGCTTGTGAAAAAGCTCAAAGAGCTGAAGGCAAAGAGCGACTCCCTCCTCATAGTCATGCACGACAATCCCGACCCGGACTCAATAGCCAGTGCAACGGCCTTGAGCGTCATAGCCCAGACCCTTGGCTTTAAGACCCATATAGTGTACGGAGGCGAAATAACTCACCACGAAAACAGGGCGTTTGTTAACCTGCTTGGGGTTGACATAAGGAAGATTTCCCGCGGTTCCTATGAGCTCAAGCGCTATCCGTTCATAGCCCTCGTGGACTGCCAGCCCAACGGAAACCTGACGGTACTGGAGGGCAATGACTACGAAAAGATAAAGATACTGATCGACCATCACCAGATACTCCAGCACCTCCAGGATCTCCTTCCGGACGATGCTTTCCTTGACATAAGGCCGGAGGTAAACTCTTCATCAGCGATACTGGCGGAGTATCTCCGGACCCTTAACATCTCGGTCACACCCGTCCTTGGAACGGCGCTCTTCTACGGTATCTATATCGACACCAAGAAGTTCTCCAAGCTTAGTCATGTTGATTTAAAGGCGATAGAGTTCCTTGCCGGAAAGGTCGACTACGAGCTCCTTGATAAGATAGAGCACCCTGACATAAGCACCGAGACTGCTGAGATTCTTGCCAAGGCCATAATGAACCGCCGCATCTACAAGAACGTTGTCGTCAGTAACGTTGGATTCATAACGAACCGCGACGCGATAGCAGAATCGGCTGACTTCCTCCTTCGCCTTGAGGGAATAACCACTGTCCTCGTTTTCGGCATCGTTGATGACAGGATAGAGATTTCCGCAAGAACCCGTGATGTCAGGGTCAACATAGGGAAGGTCCTGAAGGAGGCCTTTGGTGACATAGGTAGTGGCGGCGGCCACGCACAGTCGGGGGGTGCGAGAATCCCGCTGGGGATCTTCAAGCTTGCCAGAGACAAGAGCTCACTGCTGAGGCTGGCAGAAGAGGCGATAACGGAGAAGTTCCTGGAGGCATTAAAAGTTAAAGAAGGCTGACTCACTCCTCCTTTGCTTTTACCAGTATTATGTCCCCTATCGCGGTAACCCTGTCGTAGGGGACACCTACCTTCTCCCCGGGGAGGCCCAAAGCGAGTACCCTTGCCCGCCCTCTGTCTATTTCGATTAGAATCTCATCGACGTAGCCGATGTAATAACCCTTGGTGTTGTATATCTGCTTCCCATAGAGCCTTGAGAGACGCATCACCATTTTAATCACCGGACTAGGTTGTTGGTGGACATATTTAAACGTTACCTCCTCGGGATGTTTTTGGCCATGGTGAATGCCCATCTCCCCAAGACCGCAAAAAAGGCCAGTATTGCCCCCATGACACCCACAGTGAAGAGGCCGACGACTGCACCTTCCGAACCCTGCAGGGGCTGGTAGCCCTTGAACGTCAGCATTGCGACTGTAAAGCCTCCAAAGTACGTTATAGGCACCAGAAACATGTCGAGAAAGCCGTTAGCACTTACAAGTATCATGACCGCCACGACAACGGCAAGGAACGCGTACACATCGCTGGAGCCAACTGTCTTAACCATCCAGAGGCCCGCGAGAAGGGTTGTTGCCGTGAATCCCAGGGGGAAGGCGTATGCAGATGCCCGTGTGTCCGTTGGATACCTCGCCCCCAAAAGCGCTCCAGCCAGCATTCCTATGTATATTAAATACACAAAGTTCTCGTTCTTCACAGGAGAGTACATCCCAACGGCTATGACAAATCCTACGAAGGCACCGATGCCGGCCCAGGTAAGTACCGAACGCCAGTTCATCCTCTCACAACCTTAACGGTTACTCTGCTCCCGTCCTTGAGCCCCAGCTTCTCCCTGAGGTACACAGGGGCAACTATCTCAGCTATTTTCGGTGGGTGAACGGTTCGGGAGGGTATGACTATTGCTCCCTCAACATCACCTATCTGGACGCGGTAGGCTTTAACATCGCCAAATGTCCGCCCCTCCTTTGAGAATCCGGGCAGAATTACAGGCCTAACGCCACAAAACGCATCAAAGACAGTCTTTGGAAACAGCACACGGACGTTTAATGTCCCGGGATACGGATCGAAGCCAAGATACTCCCTTATCAGGTGAGAATACTGTCTGACATAGTATGCCCCCTCTCCGATTCCTGATATGACCTCACCGATTATTATACCGTTGTAGAGGGCCTCAGAGATAGCATCACAGAGGCTTTCTAGAAATGCCAGCCCTTCGGTACTTATTTCAACGTAGGTCTTTCTCCCGAGCACGTCCTTTTCTATTAGTCCCTCCTCTTCCATCTCCTCAAAGAGCCGGAGAACTGACTGTGGGGAGATACCCAGCTCGTTGGCGAGCTCTCTCAGGGTTATCTTTATCTTTCTGCCAAGCGCGCCTTTCCGGGCGAGCAGTATAAGCATTTGAATCCTTTTCATAGCGTTCCCCTCTTTGACAGCCTGTCAGCGAGCTTCAACGGTATGGGATAGCCGTCCTCAAGCAAAGACGCGACGATTCTCACCGCAGACTCTAAATCGATTAAGTGCCCGACGCTTACATAAGCTTTTCCCACCTTTATGAATCGCTCCTCCGCGACTCCCTTCAGGGGCTTTTTGGCGACACCAATCGTTGGTTTTCCGAGCAACAGGCCGATGTGGGAAGCGAGGCCGTACCCCCGGGGATGCGCCCTCCCGTGCCCCTCGACAAGAAGGACGTCAAAGCTCTCGCCTCCAACGGCCAAGAGCACCGGTCTTGTCTCCCTCAGGAAAAAGAATGTGGGGATGTAGGGAAAGGCAACTCTCATCTCGATTACCCTGGTTTTCAGGATCCTGCAGTCAGGAAAGGAGCAGAGGACAAAGGCCGCCCTGGCGGTATTTCCGTAGGAGACATCGACTGCCCCGACGGTTTTTATTCTCTCCGCCTCAACTGGTCTTTCCACTATCCTCCGGGCAAGCTTCCGCTGGAGCTCTCCAATTTTCCTGAGCTTTTTGTCCATTTCATTAATCACATAATCACCTAATTATGTAATTAAGTAATTATTTGCTATCATTTGCCACCGCCTCAAGCTTCTCCTCCAGCGTTCTGCTCAGCTTTGCCCTCGTCAGGTCTTCAAGGGTTCTCTCCAGTATGTGTCTTGCCTGATCCTGCTTCTGACGCACGTTGACAAGCCCTTTGGGGTACTCAAGGACCATGAGATCTTCGTAGACCTCCTCCATGAAGCGGTAGGTCCTCTCAGCTTCATCCAGGTTTCCGTCGAGCAGCAGGAGGAGGAAGTGCCTTCTCAGCTCACCTATAAAGTCCCCAATCCCGAGTGCATAATCGGCGTGGGGTACCCCGAGTTCCTGGGGCGACGGGAACTTTCTTCCCGTTCTATACGCAAGGAATAGGGTCGCCTCCACGAACTCCTGGTGGGCGTTCTGGACGTAACCGCTGTGGTATAGGTCAGGGTGCTCCCTGAGCTTTTCACTGAGCTCTTCAACCTTCCTGCGGGCCAGTTTCAGTCTTTCCTCTGCTTTCGCCATCTCACCCCTGTGAAGGGCTTTTATGGCGTCCCCACTGAGCCTCACGATTTCGCGGGTGAGCCTCAGTGCCTCTTCCCTAAGAGCGTCCTTCTCGTCGAGAACCTCGCGTATCTCACTTATAATTTCCTTCAGTCCCATGCTCCCACCGAGAAAAGTTGTCCTGAAGGCTTAAAAAGTGTAGGCCCGGCCGATCCCCCGCCTTCATGGAGTGCCCAACGGCTCCCTCAGGCAGTCCGGAGGCCAAGCCCTGTCCGCCCGGCATCGTCGCACCCGCTCATCGCTGCCCTAACGCTCCCGGGCCCGGGCCACCGGGCGTGTCGGATGCCTTCGTTATGGAAAATTTTCGGGAAAAATTTTAAGGATTTCGGATTTAATAACTACTGGGAATATTACGTATATAGCTTCATGCCGAAAATTATATAAGCAGATGAACAGACCCGTCCATGCAAATCAGGAAAGAGGTGACGATCATGGCTGAGAAGGTTAGGAACATAGTGGTTGAGGAGCTCGTAAGGACTCCCGTTGAGATGCAGAAGGTCGAGCTAGTTGAGAGGAAAGGTATAGGGCACCCGGACAGCATAGCCGACGGCATAGCCGAGGCAGTCAGCAGGGCCCTCAGCAGGGAGTACATAAAGAGATACGGCATAATCCTGCACCACAACACCGACCAGGTTGAGGTTGTCGGTGGTAAGGCTTACCCGCGCTTTGGTGGCGGTGAGGTCATCAAGCCGATCTACATACTCCTCTCGGGTAGGGCGGTTGAGATAGTTGACCGTGAGCTTTTCCCTGTCCATGAGGTTGCAATTAAAGCAGCACGCGAGTACCTGAAGAGAGCCGTCCGGCACCTCGACCTTGAGAACCACGTCGTCATCGACTCCCGCATTGGCCAGGGAAGCGTGGACCTCGTCGGTGTCTTCAACAAGGCCAAGGAGAACCCGATTCCTTTAGCGAACGACACCAGCTTTGGAGTCGGCTACGCGCCGCTCAGCGAGACGGAGAGGATAGTCCTTGAGACCGAGAGACTGCTCAACAGCGATGAGTTCAAGAAGAAATACCCCGCCGTCGGTGAGGACATCAAGGTCATGGGTCTCAGGAAGGGCGACGAGATAGATATCACCATCGCCGCCGCCATAGTTGACAGCGAGGTTCAGACCCCTGACGACTACATGGCCGTTAAGGAGGCGATCTACGAGGCGGCCAAGGGGGTTGCCGAGCAGCACACCGAGAGGAAGGTCAACATTTACGTCAACACCGCCGACGACCCTGAGAGGGGCATCTACTACATAACCGTCACCGGGACCAGCGCCGAGGCCGGCGATGACGGTTCCGTTGGAAGGGGCAACCGCGTCAACGGACTCATCACCCCGAACAGGCACATGAGCATGGAGGCGGCCGCCGGTAAGAACCCGGTCAGCCACGTTGGTAAGATCTACAACCTCCTCTCGATGCTCATCGCCAACGACATTGCCGAGCAGGTTGAAGGAGTGGAAGAGGTATACGTCAGGATACTCAGCCAGATAGGCAAGCCCATCGACGAGCCGCTCGTTGCCAGTGTTCAGGTCATCCCGAAGAAGGGCTACCGCCTTGAGACCATCCAGAAGCCGGCCTACGAGATAGCGGACACATGGCTCGCCGACATAACCAAGATCCAGAAAATGATACTCGATGACAAGCTCAGCGTCTTCTGAGCCTGCTCCTTCTTTTATCCCTACGTGGGCCAAAATTGTGGAAGGATCAAATGGCGGGGTAGCCGTTCTGTTTGAGAACCCTTACGAGCTTCGCTTCCTCTGCCATTAATGCAATCTTCTCCTTTTTTACCTTTGCAAGCTCCCTCATGGAGGCCTTTTTCTGGCGGGCGACCCTTATGAGCTTTGCCTCCTCAAGCATGAGGAGCTCCTTCTGCTTCTTAACAACATGCAGCCTCTTCTGGAGCAATTTGAGCCTCTCCATAATGAACCACCTGGCCTATATAGAAACTATAGTCCTTAAAAGGTTTTCGCCAAATGCTACATATACATTCGACGATTAACGAGGAACAAGCATATAAACTCCAGGCAACAAAATAAGGTGAGTTCTCGGGGGTAAATCGATGATAATCGCTGTGAGTGGTACTCCCGGAGTCGGTAAAACCACCGTTTCAAAGCTCCTGAGTGAGAGGCTCGGTTACGAATACGTGAGTGTGAAGGATTTTGCCCTCATGAAGGGCATAGGCGAGCCTGTTGGGGAGGAGGTTGAGATAGACGTAGATGCACTGGCCCGTGAAGTCAGGGCCGAGTTCTCCGGTAAGAACGTTGTCATTGATGGTCACCTCAGTCATCTTGTCCTGGCCGATGTTGTCGTGGTTCTCCGCCTCCATCCGAAAGTAGTGGCCGAGAGACTCAAATCCCGGGGGTACTCCCATCAAAAGCTCGCTGAAAACGTTGAAGCTGAACTCATAGATGTAATTCTCGTTGAGGCACTGGAGGAGAACGAGAGTGTCTTGGAGGTTGACACCACCGGTAAAACTCCCGAGGAGATAGTTGACGAGATCCTGGAACTTCTTGAGAAGGGAATGAAAAAAAGAGTCGGGGTTGTCGACTGGACCGGGGCATACGATGATGTCCTCCAGTACCTAATGCTCGGGGGTGATTAAATATGAGAGCCATCAAATGGCTCAGATTGGTACTTGTGATACTTCTCGCAGCTCTTGTCCCCGCAATACTGGGATACCTTCTCGGGGGTATCTTCGGCCTGATTGCCGTGCTTTTTCTCATTATAATAGTCGACTGGCTAATTTACTGGTATGGCGACAGATTTTTAATGAAATGGTATCGGGCCAGACCTGTTGCCGAGAGCGATTATCCATACCTCTACGCTGTCCTGAGAAAGCTTTCGTCCAGTGCGGGGATTCCTGTTCCCAAACTGGCCCTAGCCCCGATTGGCACCCCCAATCTGTTCTCAACGGGCAGAGGTTCCGGAAGCACGACCATAGTTCTCACATACGGACTGCTCAGGGCCCTTGATTCTGAGGAAATAGAGGGAGTTCTTGCCCATGAGATAGCCCATATAATGAACGGGGACATCGCAATTCAGACTGTTGTTTCCATGATATCCGGGTTCATACTCAGTGTTGCTTATGCCCTCGGCAGGCTGTTCAGCTTTGCGTTCCAGGGAGGAAAGGGCGAAGATCCGAACGACAGTTTTCTGGTTGGGGTACTTGCCCCCGTAGCTGGAGGTTTTCTGCACATAGGTCTGAGTCCCTCCAGGGAGTATCTGGCCGACGAGCACGGTGCCAGGATAAGCGGCAAACCCCTCGCTCTCGCCAGCGCCCTGCTGAAACTCGACAAGGCGATATCCTTCCGCCCGATGAAGGGAGGCAATCTGGCAACGTCCGGGCTTTTTATCGTGAACCCGTTTAGGGGGAATCTGGCCCGCATGGTCTCTACACATCCCCCCACAGACGAGAGGGCTGAGAGGCTTTTGAAGATGGCCGAGGAGATGGGGGTCTTCACCTGAGGGGGTGGGGTTCCATGAGGCTCGTCGCGGTAACGGACATCCACGGGAACTCCAAGAGGGTCCGGCAACTTGCAGAAATCCTAAGGGGCGAAGAATTTGACGCACTCCTCGTGGCGGGGGATTTAACCCATTTTAGCGGTGCAGACAAAGCTGTGGAAGTTCTCAAACCCCTCTTAGGGCTTGATATTCCAGTATTTGCAGTTCACGGAAACTGCGACGGCAGGGACGTTCCGGAGCTTTTGAGCGAACTCGGGATAAACGCCCACAGCAGGCGGGTTGAGGTCGGTGGAGCTGGCATCGTTGGAATCGGCGGTTCAAATATCACGCCCTTCCACACGGTATGGGAGATGACAGAGGACGATATTCGGAAGATACTCGAAAGGAACTACCTGCAGGGCGATGTAATTCTCTCCCACGTTCCCCCCCATAGGACGGTGGCTGACAGGGTTCACTTTGGCCATCACGTTGGAAGCAGGGCCTTGAGGGCATTTATAGAGGAGAAACAACCACCCCTCGTCGTCTGCGGCCACATACACGAGGGGAGGGGCGTCGATAGGGTTGGAGAAACAGTCGTGGTGAACCCCGGCCCGCTCTTCAGGGGCCACTACGCGGTTATTGAGTTCGACGAAAACGAGAAAAAGGTGAAAGACGTAAGGCTGGAGACGCTCTAAACGAGCTTTTTCTCCCTCAGCACTTTCTCCATCCTGTCCATGGCCTCTTCGAGCTGTTCGTACGCCGTTGCGTAGCTTATCCTGATATAGCCCTCTCCGGCACTTCCGAACGCCGAGCCGGGAACGACTGCAACCTTGGCCTCCAGGAGCATCATCTCGCTGAACTCCTTGCTGGTCAGGCCGGTGTCCTTCACGCGCGGGAAGATGTAGAACGCTCCCCTGGGCTTGACCGTCGGAAGTCCCATCTCGTTGAGCCTCTTCCAAACGAGGTTCCTCCTGCGTTCGTACTCCCTCCTCATCTCCTCGACGGCCTTCCAGCTGCGCTCGTCCTTCAGAGCTTTTGCAGCTGCATACTGTGCGAAGGTGACCGGACAGGTCGAGTTGTACATCTGGAAGCGGGTCATCCTCTCGATTATCCATTCTGGAGCCGCGACAAAGCCGAGGCGCCAGCCGGTCATGGCGAAGGTCTTGGAGAAGCCGTTTATGGTTATCGTGCGCTCAAACATTCCGTTGAGGGAAGCTATGCTGTGGTTTCTGGCCCCGTCGTAGACGAAGTGCTCGTAGACCTCGTCGCTGAAGACCATGAGATCGTGTTCCACCGCGAAGTCGGCTATCTCTTCGAGATCCTTCCTGGTGAGAACCGCACCGGTCGGGTTGTTGGGGGAGTTTATGATGAGCGCCCTTGTCTTTTCGGTCACGTGCTTTTCGAGGTCGTCCACGTTCAGCCTGAATTCGTTCTCCTCATAGGTCGGAACCTCAACCGGCTTTCCTCCCGCAAGGATAACCGCCGGAGCGTAGCTGACGAACATCGGGCTTGGAATCAAGACTTCCTCCCCCTCCCGGAGAAAGGCCGCGAACCCCATCAGAAAGGCCTGGTTCGCTCCAACTGTCACCATGATTTGAGTCTTGGGATCGGCGTCGATACCGTTTTGTTCCCGTAACTTTCTGGCTATGGCCTCCCGGAGCATCATGATTCCTGCGTTTGGGCTATAATGGGTCATCCCTCTATCAAGGGCTTCCTTTGCGTATTCCTTGATGTGTTCGGGAGTATCAAAGTCAGGCTCACCGATGCCGAGTGAGATTAACCCCTCAACACCCTGAGCAAGGTCGAAGAGCTTCCTAATTTCAGAAGGGTTAACGAGTTCCAGCCTGTCGCTCAGCGCCATCAGCATCACCGCTTTTCCTTCGGGACAATGTTTATAACTTTACCTCAGAGAAAAGATGTACTTCAAAGCGCAGGAAAGTGCTTTGATGAACAATTAACGGATCCTCATCTCCAGACTGCGAAGCCTTCAATGACCAGCAGGTCGAGCCCCGCGTTCCTAAACGTCCTCAACGCATCCTCGGGCGAGCAGACTATCGGCTCGCCGTGCATGTTGAAGCTGGTATTTAGGACCGCACCCAGGCCGGTCTTCCGCTCGAAGGCTTTGATTACGTCGTAATAAGCCGGATTGACTTCCTTTCTTACGGCCTGCGGCCTCGTTGTACCGTCCACGTGAACGACGGCGGGAGCAGCTTCTCTGAACTCCTCGCTCGCCGTGTAGCTCATGGTCATGAACTCGTTGGGCTTTCCTCCGAGGTCCTCGAGGTATTCCCCGGCTTTCTCCCACAGCAGGGAAGGAGCAAACGGCTGAAAGACATCGCGCTTTAAAGCCACGTTGAGCCTATCCTTGACGCCCTCATCCCTAGGGTCGGCTAAAATGGAGCGGTTGCCCAGGGCCCTCGGTCCGAACTCCATCTTGCCCTGGAAGAACCCCACCAGCTTGCCATCGATGAGGGCATCCACCACGAAGCCGGAGGCGTTCCCTATCTCTTCGTACTTGACCCCTTCCTTCTTCAGGAATTCCTCGACCTCTTCCTTCGAGTACCCGGGCCCAAGATAGACGTGCTCAAGCTTGAACGGCCTCCATCTTCCGTCGAGCCTATCGAGCTGAGCCTTCACAAAGACCGCCGCCCCGAAGGCCAGACCACCGTCATCCATCGCAGGGAAGACCCAGAGGTTATCGTCCCCAAAGATTTTCCTCAGCACAGCGTTGGCCTTTACGTTCTGGGCAACTCCACCGGCGTAGGCGAGGGGGAGGTTTTTCTCTACAAGCTTCAACCCGAGCTCCTCTATTAGCTTCTCCAGATGCGCCTGAGCGCTCGCTGCAATCTCTATGGCCTTTTTCTGGAGCCTGCCTTCAAGCTTTCCGCGCTTCATCTGGAGGGCAATTTCCTTGGCGTGTCTGAGGGGGTAATCAAAGAGCTCGGCGAGCTTCCGTGTAGCCTCAACCCCGATAAGACTGAGATGGTTGTCGAAGCTCATGCCGTTCAGCTCGATTACCGAGCTAAGGTCGTAGGTCGGCCTGCCGTAGGCGGCAAGGCTCATCACCTTGCCCTCGTGACGCATTGGTTTGAATCCTAAAAGCTCAGTAACTGAAGCATAGAAGTCACCCAATGAGTCCAGGTATGTGCTCTGGGCTATCCTGATCATCTCACCGTCTCTCGCGATGTAAATTGAGGAGCTCAGCCCATCTCCAGCGGCATCGATGCTCACCGCGAGAGCATCACGCCACCCGGAGGTGTAGTAAGCACTCGCGGAGTGGGCCAAGTGGTGCTCAACAAAAATTACTTTCCTCTTGAACCCCCTCCCAAAAACAGCGCGGAGGTTCTCCTCAAGCTCAAGGAGGCGCTTCTGCTTCCGGAATATGCCGGCAACGGCTATAATCTCAACGTCCTCCGGTTCTGCTCCAGCCATCTCTATGACCTTTTTCAGGCTCAGGGCAGGAAAGCCCCGGTATTTCTTGGTTCTGTTAAGCCTCTCCTCGTTGACGGCAAATAGCCTACCCCCATCTATGAGAACCGCACCGGCGTCGTGACCGTCGTGGATTCCGAGAATCATGGTGGTGCATTCCACCTTCCTCTTTTAAAGGTTGGGGAGGGGAAGAATTTAAAAATCCCGCCAGATCAATACATGTTGGAGGTGAAACCATGAAGAAGGCTGCTGCAATCATTGCCCTGCTCTTCCTGGCGCTCGTTCCCGTTGCAGGAGCCACAACATGGAACTATGAAAACTTCATCAAACAGTCAATTGCCTGGTACTACCTGTACCAGAGCGATGAGCAGAAGTTCAACGAGCTCTACAATCTCAGCGCCCAGATGAACGTCAGCAACGAGACCCTTGCCCTTGCGATGGAGCTTTACAGTAACGCAAGCACCGAGTACAGCCAGGCAATAACCTATGGAATCCCGCAGGAGACGCAGACGTTCCGCTGGGTCGTCTTCAGCGTCCACATAAGGAAGGCCTACCTCTACATAAGCCAGGCCGTTGAGCTTCTTGAAGAGGCGCTTGCTCCCCTTGAGAACGGAACTGCATGATTCCTCTTTTTTTATCCTCTTAAAAATAAAGGCTGGAATAAGGGGTATCAGTAGGTTCTGGCGAACCTCGCTATGAACTTCGCCTCCCTGCCGCAGACCGGGCACTTCTTTCCTTCCGGGGCTCTGGCCTCTTCGTCCGGATACGGGGTTCCGAGCATCTTGGCGTCCAGTATTTCCTCCATCTCAAGCCCGCAGCTCTCCTCGCCGCACCACGCGATTTCCACTATACCGCGCCTGTCCTCGAAAACTTCCTTCGCTTCCTCGATGGTGTCAACGCGCTTGATGTGGCTCTCAAGGAACTCCCTCGCGCGGTTGTAGAGGTTCTCCATTATCTCATCGAAGGTTCTCCTGACGGCATCGACGAGTTCAGCCCTATCAATGACCTCCTTGGTGAGCGTATCGCGCCTCGCGAGGACAGCCTTCTTTCCATCAACGTCCCTCGGGCCGACCTCTATGCGCAGCGGGACGCCCTTCAGCTCCCAGTCGTAGTACTTCCTTCCGGGTCTTATATCGCGCTCGTCCACGTGGACGCGTATCCCGGCGTTCCTGAGCTCTTCCGCTATCTCCCTCGCGTAGGCAAAGACGTCGGCCTCGGCGTCTTTCTTCGGTATCGGGACGATAACGACCTGTATTGGGGCTATCGTCGGCGGGAGAACGAGGCCGCTGTCGTCGCCGTGTATGGCCATGACCGCCGCCAAAAGCCTCTCGCTCATTCCGAAGGTGGTCTGGTGGACGTACTCGTGGTCGCCGCTCTCCGTCTCGTACTGGATGTTGTATGCCTTTGCGAAGTTCTGGCGGTAGTTGTGCATGGTGCCTATCTGGAGCGTCCTGCCGTCGGGCATCATGACCTCGGCGCCAAGGGAGTAGTATGCACCGGGGAACTTGTCCCAGTCGGGGCGCTTGGAGACGATGTAGGGAATCGCGAGGAATCTCGCGAGGTTGTCAAATATCTCAAGGTCCTCCTTTATCTGCCTCTCGGCGTCCTCGTAGCTGTCATGGGCTGTGTGGGCCTCGAAGAACCTGCTGATTTCCCTGACCCTGATAAGGGGCCTCGTGTGCTTGGTCTCGTAGCGGTAAACGTTAACTATCTGATAGACTTTGAAGGGCAGGTCGGCGTGCGACCTTATCCAGAGCGAGAACATTGAGTACATCGCCGTCTCGCTCGTAGGACGGAGGATGAGCCTGACGTCGAGGGGGTCGTGGCCGGCGTGGGTGACCCAAAAAACTTCTCCCTCGAAGCCGGCTATGTGTTCGGCCTCCTTCTGGAACTCAGTCTCGGGGATGAGCGCCGGGAAGAGAACCTCCTCGTGCCCGGTTCTCTCCATCTCGGAGTGGATGAACCTCTCAATGTTCCTCATGATTTTCAGCCCGTACGGGAGCCAGATGTTCATTCCCTTGACCGGGTAGCGCTTGTCCTGGATTCCGGCCGTTTCAATCAGCTCGTTGTACCACTCGCTGAAATTCTCGCTCCACTTTTCCCTCTTAACTTTACCCGCCATCTGCACCACCTAGAGGGAGAAATCGAAAAAGTTTTTAAGTTTTCCCGGTGGCGGCTCGGCTTTCTGACAAACCGGGAAGGAAAACCTTATTAGGGACGTTTCGATAATCATCTTAAGGTGATATCATGAGGCCGAAGGTGGCCGTTCTCTTTAAGATGAAGAGCAAGCCCGTTGAGGAGCTCAGGAAATACGCGGACGTTGAATTCATACTGTATCCAAGCATCGATGAGCTCAAGGAAAGGATAGGAGAGTTTGACGGGGTCATAATATCCCCACTGAACAGGTTTCCGCGCGAAGTCATCGAGAGGGCTGAAAGAATGAAGGTCATCAGCTGTCATTCCGCCGGCTACGACCACGTTGACGTTAAAGCTGCAACCGAAAGGGGGGTATACGTCACCAAGGTTTCTGGAGTTCTAAGCGAGGCTGTTGCCGAGTTCGCCGTTGGTCTGACCATAGCGCTCCTCAGGAAGATCGCCTACTCCGACAGGTTCATTCGTGCCGGGAAGTGGGACTCCCACAGAACCGTCTGGAGCGGGTTCAGGGACATAGAAACGGTCTACGGGAAGAAAGTTGGAATCCTCGGCATGGGCGCCATTGGAAAGGCCATAGCGAGAAGAATGAAGGCGATGGGCACGGAGATACTCTACTGGTCCCGCTCTCAGAAGCCCGATATTGAAAAGGAAGTCGGGGCCAGATACATGCCGCTCGAAGACGTTCTGCGGGAAAGCGATATCGTGATTCTGGCCCTGCCGTCCACACCGGAGACGTATCACATCATAAACGTGGAGAGGCTGGAACTCCTCGAAGGCAAATATCTCGTCAACATCGGGCGCGGGACGCTGGTAGACGAGAAGGCCCTCGTGAAGGCCATTGAAGAAGGAAAGCTGAAGGGCTACGCAACGGACGTCTTTGAAAACGAGCCAGTTCAGGAGCACGAACTCTTTGAACATGAGTGGGAGACCGTTCTGACCCCCCACCACGCCGGCCTTTCGAAGGAGGCCATGGAGGACATGGGTTTCCAGGCGGTTAGGAACCTCCTCGCCGTTCTCAGGGGGGAGGTCCCGGAGGCGCTCGTGAACCGCGAGGTGGTTGAGATACGCTCCCCAGAGGACGTTAAGATGCTTTGAGGTGGTCGTGATGCTTGTTGAGGAGCTGAGGGAAATAACCGGGATCCCCGGTATTTCGGGCTACGAGGAAAGGATCCGGGAAAAGATAGCTGAGTGGCTTGAGCCATACGCCGACTATACGGTTGACACCATTGGAAACCTCGTCGTTGAGCTCGGGGAGGGTGAGCTCAAGGGCATCTTCATGGCCCACATGGACGAGATTGGGCTTCTCATAACAGGCGTAAGGCCCGACGGAAAGCTTACCTTCAGGAAAATCGGTGGAATAGATGATAGACTCCTCTACGGCAGGCACCTTGACGTTATAACCGAAAACGGGAAGCTCGACGGCGTTATAGGTGCCCTTCCGGTGCACCTGAACCTCGAGCGGAAGTTCGACACCGTCCCATGGAGCAAGCTCGTAATAGACATCGGCGCCGAGAGCAGGGAGGAGGCGGAAGCCCTCGGCGTTAAGGTGTTGGATTACGCGGTCTTTAAGAAGCACTTCGCGGTTCTCAACAACCGCTATATTTCTACGCGCTCTCTGGACGACCGTTTTGGCGTCGTTGCCCTCGTTGAAGCCATAAAGGACTTAGTTGACCACGACCTCGATGGAAGGTGGATCTTCGCCTTCACGGTTCAGGAGGAGATAGGCCTCAAAGGAGCGAAGTTCCTGGCCGAGCATTACACCCCGAAGTACGCCTTTGCTATAGACTCCTTCGCCTGTTGCAACGAGCTAACCGGCGACGTTCGCCTCGGCGGGGGAGCGGTGATAAGGGCAGTCGATAACTCCGCGATTTACACGAGGAAGCTCGCCAGAAAGGTTGCCGAGATAGCGTCGAGGAACGACATCCCTCTCCAGATCGGCGTCACCGGCGGCGGAACGGACGCGTCGGTCTTCCAGGACAGGAGCGAGGTTCTGGCTTTGAGCGTTCCGATAAGGTACCTCCACAGCGAGGTCGAGATGCTCCATCTGGCCGACCTTGAGGCGCTGATAAAGCTTATAGAGGCGATAGCGTTTGAACTGTAAAGTTTAAATATCCTTGGCGCATATGCAGGATTGGTGGGAAAAGTGGGACTAACTAAAGTGGATACCAAGGGCAGAGTAGTCATTCCAAAGGATATTAGAAAAAAGATGGGCATAAGGCCGGGAGAAGAGTTCCTGATAACAGAGATAGATGGAGATACGATAGTCATGAAACGCTTTGACGTTAAAAAGATGCTTGAAGAGATGATAAAGAACGCCAAGGGCATCAACCTCGAAGAACTCAAGGAAGAAACAGAAAAAGAGGGGAACAGGGTTGCGAAAGAGCTCTATGGCCTCTAAATTTCTACTGGACACCAACGTCTTCATAGCTGCGGTGAAAACGGGGCGGACAGACACCACAGAGCTCTTACTCCATGTTTTATCCGGTGATAAATACCGGGTTATCGGAAACGATGTCCTGCTGGCAGAGTATCGGAAATACGCTGAGAGACTCAACGCCTTGGATTTCTACGAGTTCCTGAGGCTCAGAATGGAAATAGTCAATCCCTCCAGAAAAGAGGTGCTTCGTCTCCTTCCCCACTTTCCCCCTTCACAGATCGCCGATGCAGTGCACGCGGCCACCTGTCTGAAAACGGGAGCGATTCTAATAACTAATGACCGGCATTTTGAGAAAGTGGCCGAAGAAGGCCTGATTAAAGTGTGGAGCATAAGCGAAGCAATACGAAAGATTCTGAGGAGGTGATCCCTTGCTAAAATACATCGGCTACTTCGCAGTTGGAGTCTTTATCGGCATTTTGGCAGCGTTATTCGGCCTCGGAGGGGGATTCCTGATAGTCCCTACGCTCAACTTCCTCGGCGTTGAGATACACCACGCCGTCGGAACTTCCAGCGCGGCCGTCGTCTTTACCTCCCTCAGCTCAGCCATAGCATACTCAAGGCAGAAGAGAATACACTATAAGGTCGGCCTCCTCTTGGCTTCAACGGCCGTGATAGGAGCGTACATAGGTGCATGGATGACGAGCTTCATAAGCGCCGGTCAGCTCAAGGTCATCTTCGGTGCGGCCCTCGTTGTAGTGGCCATCAGGATATACCGGAAGAAGACAGCCGAGCCGAGCGAGGTTAAGCTTGAGGAAGTTGAGGTCAACTACAAGCTCGTCCCGGTTGGAGGGTTCTTCGCGGGAATAGCCAGCGGTCTCCTCGGCGTTGGAGGGGGCATAATCAACGTGCCCTTCCTGACGTACCTCGGCCTGCCGATACACTACGCGGTCGCTACCTCAAGCTTTGCGATAGTCTTCACAGCAACCGCCGGAGCGCTCAAGCACTACGCCATGGGCAACGTTGAAACTCAGTGGCTGGTCCTCCTCGTCCCGGGCCTCATCATAGGTGCCCAGCTCGGTGCGAGGATAGCAAAGCGGACGAGGGCTTCATCCCTGAAAAAGGCTTTCGCGGTCGTTATGGCCCTCCTTGCCCTGAGGATGATACTGAAGGGCCTCGGTCTTCCGGTTCCATGAGCTTCTCTTCTTTTCTTGCTTTTATGTAGGCAGCCAGCAGAACTATGGCAATTATTATCATCACCACCCATGCAACGGCTAGGGGACGATCGTAGGGGTAGTATAGGTCGCCGGTGAGCGCGTAAAGGAGGGAAGCCGGCAGGAGCATGAGGCTGAGAACCAGTCCGATGAATCCTCCTATCAGGAACACCAGGAAGTTCCTGCTTCCATAGCTCATCTCGCCCCCGAGGACAAGCTCAGCGCGATAACCGATTATGGCGGTCAAAACCACGATAACGGCGGCTAAGACAATGTTTGCATAACCCAGTTTTTCGCGTTTCCACTCGTACAGGCCGTAAGCGAGCACCAGCACCAATCCCGCCGCTGCACAGCCCATCCACACCGAGAGATCCTTGTAGAAGCCGTAGGGCGCGTCCCAGTTGGCGAAGGCTATCGCACCGGGCTGGGTCAGAACGAAGACAAGTGTCACCATGAGCCAGAATTTAAGCGTTGAGGCCTTCACCCCATCACCGGAGAATTTTTAACGCCATCCCTAAAAAGAGTTCCCATGCTGAGTTATCTCCTCGATTTCCTGCTCGGCATCGGCATCGGCCTGATAGCAGGTCTCTTCGGGGTCGGCGGGGGGTTCCTCATAGTCCCCGCTCTGACGATACTGGGCCTGCCGATACACGTGGCCATCGGGACTAGCTTGGCCTGCATAGTCCTCAGCTCCCTCTCCGCGGCGGTCACCCATATACGGCGGGGAACTGTTCTCTACCGTGTTGTGGCCATTAAAGAGGTATTTTCGGTGCCCGCTGCCTTAGTGGGTGCTTACGCCTCCTCACTGCTCCCTGAGGATATTCTCAGGTTCATGTTCATACTGCTCCTCCTCTACCTCTCGTTTAAGATGTGGAGGGACGAAACCCCTACCGACCTTGAGGGAGGAGAACTAAAGACCCTCCGAATTTCGGCGGTGGGGATTCTCTCGGGCCTGATCTCTGGACTGCTGGGCATCAGTGGGGGCATTTTGAACGTCCCCCTTTTCCATGCCTATGTAAGGATACCCATGAAATATGCCGTTGGCACCTCCAGCCTGGCCCTTTTTTTCACCGCTCTTGCGGCCTCTTTTGGTCACTACCGCCTCGGGCAGGTTGACTTACATACGGCTCTTCTTCTTGCACCAGGCCTTCTTGTGGGGGCCAGAATTGGGGCCATCCTAGTTCATAGGGCTCACCCTCGGCACCTTCGAAAGGCATTTTCCGCTATTTTGGTGGTTGTGGCAATCAAAATGCTCCTTTAGGGCACATATTTATTAACACCTCACCGAAGACAGAACCGGGGGAATCGGAGGCGGGATTTCAAAGGGTGCACCAGACGCAACTATATGGCCGGGTATGAATAAACAAACACGCAACTGAATATTGCATTTTAAGGCCATTGGGATTGTGTATGTCCTGCAACTCGTCTCTCAACACCGACTAAAGAGAATGGAACGCTCTGAAACGTTCGTTTCGTCGGAGTCCTCAAATAGGTTTGGGGCGTAGCGTTCATTGGTGATGCCCATGAAGGGGATGAAGGGCTTTGCACTGGCCCTGGCAATATTGCTGGTTGGAAGCGTGATACCCCTGGGACTGGCAGAGAGCAACAACACCACGGGGTCGTACACAGGAGTCCTCGACAACAGCACCAGGGAGATGGTGATAGCGGGTCAGCTGATTGATCAGCTTCAGAGGCTGAGCAGGTTCGCCGAAGATAAGATAGAACCAATAAAGGACAGGCTACCCGAGAACTCGACTGTACTAACCCACTACGAGCTCGCTGAGGACTACAGGGAAAAGGCGGTGAGTGAATACGAGGCCAGTAACTACTACAGCTCGATACTCGACAGCCTCACAGCAATGCACCACTACAAGGTTGCCCTCTCAGCACTTAAGGAAGGCAGAGAAAAGGCTCAGGATGTAAGGGAACGCATCAAACTGGAAATCGAGCGCCTCAGTGAGTACTTCAGGTTCGTTGAGAAGACCATAAGGCTGGCGGAGAACCAGGGGATAGACGTGAGCAACCTCACCGCACTTTACAACGAGACCAAGGATGCCTATAAAGTTGTACTGGATGACCTTAAGGCCGGAGACTACGAAAAGGCGAGGGCAGACTATGAAGTCGCCAAGGAGAAGAAGGCCCTTCTCGACAGGGAGCTGAGAAAGGTCCGCGAGGAGCTCGCCTATGCCAACGCCGATAAGATCGTCAAGGACTTTCTGATCAAGGGTGAGAAGGGAATGGAGATAGCCCAGAAGGCAATCGAAGTTGGGGGGGAGAACGGCTACAACGTGACGGAGCTCCGGGAGAGGCTCAATGCTTTCTCGGAGGTTTACAGCCAGGTCAAGGCCCTGGCCGACGAGGGCAAGTGGGAGGACGCCCTCACAGTCATGAAAGACAACAGGGAAACAATAATCGAGTTCCACAGGGCTGTTGAGTTCGTACTCAGGAAGGTTCGCGAGAGGGAGCTTGATGAAAAGCTGAAGGACGTCCGCGCTTTCCTTATGGAGATGAACGGCAGGATTCAGAAGGACGCAAAGGCGCTCCGCGAGCTCAAGAGCAGGGGCGTCGACACCACCCGGGCAGAGATCCAGCTGAAAGTAGCTATCCAGGAGCTCAGGATAGGCGTCGAGCTTCTAAAAGCGAAGAAACCCCTCCAGGCCAAGGCACACTTTGCAATAGCGCTGGAGGTGCTCCACAGGGTGGATGAGTTCATACTCGCCCACTCCTGACCTTTCCTTTTTAGTTTATGGGGGGATGATTAAATGAGACTCACAGTTGCGGCCCTCATGATGATAACGCTCATCCTCCTGCCCGGGGTTAGTTCCTATACCGTTTCATCCCTGGTTTTGACGGTTTACAATGACGGCTACACCAAGGTTGAATACGAAATCCTACCCTCGGAGTATTCTTCCCAGGTTGAACTCCCCCTCCTCGGCGACCATTACGAGAACGTTATCGTCGAGGACGGGAACGGAAATCCCCTCAACTTCAGGCTTGAGAACGGAAGCCTTCTCATCTATTCCGGGAACGCTGAAGTAGTCAAGGTCTCCTACTACACTCCAGACCTGACCGTGAAGCAGGGCGTGGTGTGGACGCTTAACATTGCGACCAACGATTCCTTCACAGTTGTGCTGCCCGCAAACGCCATAGTGGTCGACCTCAGCGACATACCCCTTGAGATAGCGGGGAACTCGATAACCATGCCCCCCGGAAACCAGAGCGTTTCCTACACGCTCAGCGGGAGAGGGGTCGGAGGAGAGAAAGGAGCGGACAGTTTAGTGTATCTCGCCCTCCTGGGAGGCCTCGCGGTAGTCGGGGGCTCCGCCTACGCCCTATGGAGAAAGAAAAAGGGTCAGAGCTCAATGCCAAGCCGTGAGGAGTTCCAGGCCAGGCTTGAGAACCTCGACCTCAACGAGGAGGAGAGGCGTGCGCTGCTCTACATCTTTGATAAGGGTGGAAAGGCCAGTCAGGCTGAGGTCAGGGAAGCGATAGGCCTGCCTAAAACCACCGCATGGAGGATGTTCAAGCGCCTTGAGCGGAGGGGGCTGGTGAAAGTTCTGAAGGGCAGAAAGGAAAACTGGGTGGAGCTAAGGTTTTAGACCCTATGAGGGCGGATGAAACCTCCAACCCTATTTTTTGCCCTCCTGAATTCTATTCTGCAGGAGAGAAACTCGGAGGAACGTTTTGAAACGAGCAAAGTCCGGCGGGTTCCTAATATACGTGTGGACACCTACACAATATCAGGTGAGAGCCATGAAGATGAGTATGAAAACCCTGCTGGTGCTCTTTATAGGGGCACTGATACCACTGAGCACTGCCGTATGGGCGGCCAGCGTAAACGCCACAGCAACAAACACAACCGCAGTGAGCAACGTCTCGGTGGTCAACGCCACGAACGTGACCAACACCACCCCCGTTAACATGACCAACGTCACCAATACAACGAACACGAGCGTTATGGCATACAACCTGCTCCTGATACTGGATAAGGTCGCCAACTACACCACAGACCTGATAGATGAGCTCAATGCGAGCAACGTCACGATCTCCAATTACACCCTTGAGCTCTACTCTCAGGCTGAAGCAATGCATACCAAGGCGTGGGAGCTTTACAACGCCGGCAACTACAGCGAGAGCATAAACGCCTCCATGAACGCCCTTTACCTCTACAAGGAGGTCATAGAGGAGCTTACCGACTACTACGAAGAGCACAAGGAAGAGAAAATGGAGGAGCAGTACGAGTATTATGAACTCATAATGGACGCTAAGGAGGAGCTTCACAGGGCCGCGGAGTACTTCCCGTACGTGGAGAAAGTTATCGCGGAGGCTGAAGCGGAAGGCCTCAACGTGACCCAGATTAAGGAACTCTACAATGCAACCAAAGAAGCTTACAAGGTCGTCGCCCAGGATCTTGCCAGCGGTAACGTCACAGCGCTCAAGGCGGACCTTGAGTATGCAGAGGAGCTCATGGACAAGCTTGAGGATGCCGTTGAGGAGCTCCAGGAGCAGATAGTCAGCGCAAAGGCCGATGAGATAAGCCAGGCCTTCATGGAGAAGCTCCAGGAGCAGATGGAGCTCATGCAGGAACTAATGGCCCTGATCCAGAACTCCACGATAAACGCCACTTACCTCCAGGAGAACCTCATGGAACTCCAGATGATGTATGAGGAGTTCAACGCCCTCGTCGAGAGCGGCCAGTACGAGGAAGCCCTCGACATGCTCCACGACATCAACGAGGAGCTGAAGGAGATAGTCGAGGAGACTGGGGAGATAGAGAAGGAGTACAAGGAAGAGAAAGAGGAGAAAGAGCACGAGGATGAAGATGATGAATACGAGGATGACCACAAGGAGAAGGACGAGCACAAGGACGAATACACCGACGATGAGAGTGAAGATGACCAGGATGGGGACTACGAGGAACAGGACTCCCACGATGATGACAACGGCCAGCATGAGGACTCTGAGGATGGCAACGGGGGCGAGGAACACAACGGTGAAGACGACTCGGAGGATAGTGAGTGAACCTCCCCTTCTAATATCTTTTTAAGGAGGATTTCTTAACTTCTGGAGGTGCTGTGATGAGGAGCAAAGCAGTGATAGTGCTTGCAGTTGCACTCATGATCCTGCCTCTTGTAAGCGGGCAGTACTCCGTCGAGTCCCTCAGCCTTACAGTCTACTCCGACGGGTACGTTAAGGTAGTTGAGGCTATCGTTCCCGAGAACTACACGGTCAGCTTTTCTGTCCCGCTCCTCGCTACCAACGTTGAGGGGCTGACCGTTATCGACGAGAGCGGAAAACCCCTGCCGTACGAGATAAACGGCTCCACCCTCACAGTGTATTTTGAAAACGCCACCGGTGTTAGAGTAACCTATTACACTCCCGACCTGACCGCGAAAAACGGCGCCATATGGAGCGTTCATTTCGGCTCAACCGTTCCGGTTAAAATAACCTTTCCGGATAACGCTGTCATAGTCGACCTCACCGATATACCCCTTGAGATAAACGGGAACTCTATACTAATGCCTGCCGGAAACCAGACGGTTTCCTATGTCCTTGAATACCGACCAACGGGGGCAGAGATTCCAACGGCCCCGACCTCTGGAATGACTGCTGAACCTTCCAACTCGACGGTGTCATCTAATCCTGGATCCTCACCTCCCACCTCAGGAGGAGGCTCCACAAACTGGACAATGCTCGGTATCCTGGGCCTGCTTGTTCTTGCCGCTGGGGGAGGATTTCTCTACATGAAGCGCGGAGAGAAAGAGGATGTAGCTCCAGGCATCAGCAGGGAGGACTTCGAGAAGCGCCTTAGGGGGTACGAACTGACGAAGGACGAGGAGAAAGCCCTGCTCTACCTGTTCGACAGGGGTGGAAAGGCCAAGCAGGCAGAGGTCCGGGAGATGCTCGGTATCCCGAAGACGACCGCGTGGAGAATGTTCCAGCGCCTTGAGAAGCAGGGACTCGTGAGGGTTTACAAGAAGAAGAGGGAGAACTGGGTGGAGCTGAGGCTTTAGACGGGTCTTTGTTTGGGATTTCTATCTAATTTCAATTTTCATTCCTAACGGGGTGAAATCCTCCAAGGCCTTGGGGCGTGATTAACGAAAGTTATTGACATGGTATAATACGGGGATTATAACTTTTTTATGAGCCGTAAAGTTGGCATTAAAGCCCAGTGGGGTATTCAATGAACATCTTGTCCTCCTCAAACCTAAACCCTGTTTTGAGAAGCCTTCCAAACATGCACCATCAACACGAAAAAGGGAGAAGAAAGAATCACCTTATCCTTGAGCCGAGCTTTATTTCCTTGTCCGGCATGAGTAACGCAACGCGCTCGCCGTCGTCAGCCGCTAAGAGCATTCCCTGGCTTTCCACACCGCGAAGCTTCTTGGGTTCGAGGTTTGCTATGATGACGACGTAGTGGTTGAGCAGCTCTTCCGGCTTGTAGTACTTCTTCAGCCCGGCAACGAGCTGCCTGATCTCGTCGCCAAGGTCAACCTTGACCACGTAGAGCCTGTCGGCGTTGGGGTGGTCTTTGACCTCGATTATTTTTCCAACCCTCAGGTCGAGCTTCATGAAGTCATCAAAGCTGATATACTCCACGCTTTCACCACCTTTTCCCTTTTTCTTCACCTTCTCCTTCTTCGAGGCCTTTCCGGCCTTTTCGGCTTTGGCCTCCAGTTCATCCCCGTAGATGCTCTTAAGGATTGCCATCGCTTCTTCCCTTTTCGCCTCCCCGAAGCGCTCGATGGTAATTTTCCCCCCGTTGTCCCGCCTGTAGTACTTGTCGAGGAGCAGTTTGGCGCTCTCCGGGTTGCCCCTGGCTATGTAGTTCACGATGAAGTAAATTATGTCCTCGTCGGTTACCTTCTTGAACATTGGAGTGGCTTTTCTAACCTTATGGCCTGCAGGAATCTCGGTGAACTCCCAGCGCTTGAGCTCCTCGAGGTTGAGGAGGTGCCATATCTTCTCGCTCGCATCCGGAAGGAACGGCTCAAGGAGGATTCCCAACGCTTTAACTATCTGGAGGGAGATGTTTACCGTGGTGGCCGTCCTAACGCGGTCGGTTTTGGCGGTCTTCCACGGCTTCTGGTAGTCGAAGTAGCGGTTGCCGAAGATGGCCAGCTCCATGACCCTCTTCAACGCGTCCTTGAACTTGTACTGGGCTATCAGCTTTCCGGTCTCCTTAAAGGCCCTCTCAATCTCCTCGAAGGCCTGCCTGTCGAGGTCGTCCAGCTCGCCTCTCTCCGGCACAGTTCCGTTGAAGTAGCGGTTGACGAAGGTGAGTGCGCGATGCACGAAGTTTCCGAGGTTGTTTACCAGTTCTTCGTTTATCTTGCTCTTGAAGTCTGCAAAGCTGAAGTCGCTGTCGCGGGTTTCGGGCATTATGGCGGTGAGATAGTAGCGCAGGTAATCCGCTGGAAACGCATCAAGGAACTCGTGAACCCATATCGCCCAGTTCCTGCTCGTCGAGAACTTCTTGCCCTCAAGGTTGAGGTACTCGTTGGCAGGGATGTCGTATGGCAAAAGCCACTCGGCCCCGGTTTCTTCGTCTTTGTATTTCCCGTAGGCCATCAGGAAGGCCGGCCAGAATATCGCGTGGAAGGGCACGTTGTCCTTGCCGATGAAGTGGATTACCTTTGTCTCTCCGTCGAGGTTGAGCCAGAACTTCTTCCACTCATTCTCCCTTCCCTCTCTCTTCAGGTGCTCAACGGTGATGCTGATGTATCCTATCGGTGCCTCGAACCAGACATAAAGTACCTTTCCTTTAACGTCCTCATCGTCGAGCGGGACCGGAATACCCCAGTCAAGGTCGCGCGTTATGGCCCTCTCTTCGAGGCCCTCCTTTATCCAGCCGAGGACGGTGTTCCTGACGTTCGGCTTCCAGTGCTCCTGGCTTTCCACCCAGGCCTTGAGCTTCTCCTCGAAGTCCTGCATGCGAATATAATAGTGAGCCGAGTCCTTGAAGGTTATCGGGTTGCCACAGATGTTGCAGCGTGGATTGATCAGCTTCTCCGGTGTGAGTGGATGCCCGCAGACTTCACACTGATCGCCGCGCTGACCCTCTGCACCGCAGTAGGGGCAGGTGCCTATGACGTACCTGTCGGGCAGGAACATCTTGTCGTGCTCGCAGTAGGCCTGTTTGGTGACCTTCTTGACGAGGTGGCCGTTTTCGAGGGCTTTTAGGAAGAACTCTTGGCTTACCCGGTAGTGAACCGGGAGCTCGGTTCTTCCAAAGAAATCGAAGCTTATCTTGGCCCTCTCGAAGGTCGTCTTTATGTGTTCGTGGAACTCATCGACGATCTCCCTGGCACTTCTTCCCTCTTTGAGAGCACGGAATGTTATCGGAGTCCCATGTTCATCCGTCCCACATATGAAAAGGACTTCCTCGCCCTTCAGGCGGAGATAGCGAACGAAAATGTCCGCTGGTAAATACGCTCCTGCCAGGTGTCCCGCGTGAATCGGCCCGTTAGCGTAAGGGAGTGCAGATGTTACCATGTACCTGACCATTTTAACCACCGTCCCGGCAATGGGTTTAGCCCCTTATAAGACCTGCGGGTTTTAAACATTACGGTGGGTTATTATGTCTGGGGAAAAATATGTAGGGTTTGATATATCACTTTCCGAGGGAGAGGTTTTCGGTCCTTACAAGGATGGCATTTTTTGGAACCTCGACCTCTCCCCGGGTGATTATCAAAGCTCCGTCGTAGGTTGTCATTGTCAGCTTGGTTTTCCTGAAGCCCCCAGTTTCACCCACTATAAGAAGGG
Source organism: Thermococcus thioreducens (assembly GCF_002214545.1). Lineage (NCBI taxonomy): Archaea > Methanobacteriati > Methanobacteriota > Thermococci > Thermococcales > Thermococcaceae > Thermococcus > Thermococcus thioreducens. Next base: position 966,809 of record NZ_CP015105.1, read on the forward strand.
GCCTTTTCTTGAGTTCAAGGAACTTCCTGAACTCTTCCGGCTCTACAAAGATTAAAACACCACCGGCTATAACCCTGTTGGCATCGACGGCCATACCGCACCCCATAACATCACCGGAAAAGTTTAAGGCATCCCCTTGATGTGGTTTTCGGTGTGATGGCGGAAGGTTTATTTTTGGATAGAGATAAACCAGTAACGGTGGGAGTATGGAAGTAGTCAAGCGGCTCCAACAGTTGGAACATCGCATTGAGAGGCTGGAGAGATTGATGGAATTTGAGGAGCTTACTGAGGAAGAGATACGGGAACTTGAATATCGGAGGAAAAAGCGGGACTTCATAGGGGAGGATGAGTTCTGGAGGGAGCTGGGTGTATAAACTTCTTTTTCACAGGGAAGTCCTTAAAGATATGAAAAAGATCCCTCCAGAAACGCAACTCAGAATAAAGCAGGTTCTCCAAACTCTCAAAATTGCCCCCGAGTCCATACATAAAAAACCGTTGAAAGGATATGATGATCTTTTCTCGGTGAGGGTTGGGGATTACAGGATTATCATTGAACCTAACCACGAGGAGAACATTATTTTTGTGTGGATGATTTCTCACAGGGGTAAAGTCTATGAAAGGTTAAAGAGACGAAAGGGTGAGTAATTTTGAAGGCCAGAATCGTCGAGCGCTTCAAGTTTGAGGCCGCCCACGCCGTTATCATAGACGGAAAGCCCGAGGAGATACACGGCCACACGTTCTGGCTTGAGGTGGCTGTTGAAGGCGAAATTAAGAAGGGCTACGTGATGGACTTCCTTGAGCTGAGGAAAATCGTGGATGAAATCATCGGGAAGCTTGACCACAGAAACCTAAACGCTCTCTTCGAAAACCCGACGACCGAGAACGTGGCCCTCTGGATAGCGGGAGAGGTCGGAAAAAAACTACCCGACGGCGTCAAGCTCAAACGTGTGATCCTTTGGGAGGGCGAGGAGAACGGGGTGGAGTTTGAGTTCTAAGAAACGTTTTTATCCCCCAATGTGGAAGTTAGCAATGGTGAACGGAATGTCCGAGGTTACTTCAGAACGGATGTTAAAGCTGTATTCTCATCTTTTCAAGGAGGCTCTTGAACTTAAGAAGCTTATCGAGGTGAAAAAAAAGGAAGTCAGACCCGGAATGTTTGGGAAGGGGAACGCTGAGGAGTTCAAAAGGTATAGGCTTGAGGTGTATGAGCAGTGATTTTTATAGACTCAAGCGTTCTCTACAACTACCTTATCGAAACCAGCCTTACCGAATACGCCGTTGATGTTCTTGAGTCCCGAGAAGGGAAACTAACTTCAGACACCGTCGTTGATGAGTTATTTTATGCACTCATCAGGAAGCTTGGTGAGAAGGAGTACAACGCAATGTCAATCTGGAAAGTTAAGGAGCTTCTCAGGAACGACGCAGAGTTCAGGAGACGCGCTTCTGATGCCATATCGGACATCTTAGCACTTATTGACGCAAAAGATGTTTTACTGGTTTCTGACTCCCGGGACTGGCTGACCGTTGCCACGTTCGTTCATGATTACTCTCTCCTTCCCCACGACGCCAAAATTCTCGCCACTGCCTTGGAATACAACTGTGACAAGCTCGCCACCCTCGACGAGGACTTTGAAGCGGTGAGGGACGTCATCAAGCTCGTTCCGGAGGGATTCTGGGAAGAGTAAGAGTCAATATCTCTAATAGAAGAGTTTACTGAGAATATGGAATTCCAAGAGTTCAAACGGGACAAGAAGACACAGTTTGAAGTTATCCGTACCTTTCATACATGCATATTTCGGAGTTGACTTTTTTCTTTTGCAAGCCTCGCCCTTTAGGGCGGGGTACAGTGTTCGAGAATTTGGCTCTTGAGCAGGAAAGCAACACTTTTTTAAAGCATAAAACCCATACCATACTTTGAAATGAAGCGTTCAGTAACGGTTAAACTTCAACCATCAAAGGCGCAGGAGAAAATCCTCTTTGAGTTAGCTTACGCTTCAGCAGTAATTTGGAACAAGCTCAACTACCAGAGGCTCAAACAATTCAAAGAATTCGGGAAAATCGACTTTAACGGAACAGAAAAGGAAGCATACTATGAGTTCAAAAACTGGATTGGCGGTTCAACAGTTCAGCAATTAGCCCGAAAGAACGCTGAAAGCTGGAGGAGTTTCTTTTCCCCCAACAAGAAGAAAAAGAAGGGGGGACTGCCCTCTTGGTTGAAACCAAGACCACCAAGGTTTATTAAGGGAGAAGACGGGAGAAAACTCTTCATTATTCCTCTCAGGAACGACCAGTACAGGATTGATGGTAACGTTATCGAGCTCAGAAGGCTCGGAAAGTTCGGTAGGCTTAGAATCCAGTTCAAGGGCAGGATACACTTGAAGGGCAAGCAGGGAAGGTTAGAAATAACTTACGACCCGGTAAAGCGGAAGTGGTACGCTCACATCAGCATTATCGTTGAGGAGAAACTTGGGGGCGAGGAATGGGTTAAACTCCCGAGAACCCCAAAAGGAAGCCTTTTCGCGGGGATTGACTTGGGAGTGAACAACTTAATGGCCGTTTACGTTGAAAACGGAAAAAGCTTCCTCGTGAACGGGAGACCACTCAAAAGTATTGACTTTTACTGGAGGAGAAAAATTGCAGAGTATCAGTCAAAACTCAACAAGTCTGGAGCTAAAACGAGCAGGAAGTTAAAAAGAATGCACGAGAAGGCTAAACTACAAGCCAAGCACTACATTAACACCGCAGTTAGACAAACTGTTAGAAGGCTTTACAATCTTGGAGTTTCTAAGATTGTCGTGGGTTATCCGAAGGGAATCGCCAGAAATTCTGATAAGGGTAAAAAGCAGAATTTTCTCCTCTCCCACGTTTGGCGGTTTAACACTGTGATTCAGCGACTCAAGGAAGTTGCTGAAGAGTATGGTATCAGCGTTGTTGTCGTTAATGAGGCCTTCACTTCGCAATCGTGCCCTCTCTGCGGCCAACGCCATTCTGGTGGAAGAATTTCCAGGGGTTTGTTTAAGTGCCGTAGAGAGGGCGTTGTTATGAATGCGGACTTAGTTGGAGCGTTTAACATTTTGAAAAAAGTTGCCAAAACCATAACCCCGAGCCTGCCGGGTTTAACGGTGGGTAGGGGTAATGGGGGCAAGGCCGTCCCCGAGGGGTCGAAGACCCGCTTTATTTTGGGCCTAAATGAGACCCCTCAAACCTCCCCGTCAATGGCGAGGGGTTAACTCGTTAGAACCCCTCCAAAGCGGGGAGGAGGTCAGCACCGGGTGGTATGGCGAACCCTCAATGAAGACATGCCCCACTGAAAAAGAATCTGAGTCCCTCGTTTAGTTCCCCTCGGCCTTGGCTTCCCTAACGCTCTCGGCCATCGCTATGCCGTTCGAACCTTCAAAGGAAATCTTCTCCGGCAGCGACACCTTCACCGGCACGGACTTTTCATTCTCTTCGCTCGGTGTCCAGTTTATTACGTCTCCCTGCTCGATCTCAAGAACCCGCGTTATCCCGACCGGCCCCTCAATTATGTACTTCGCGGGCTTTTTCGGAGCGTAGAGGCGCCACTTTTTGGCGGTTTTGAAATCCACCACCCGTCTCGCTGAATCGAGCCAGATGACGTCTATATCGCTCAGCATGAAGAACATGTGAATAGAAGCGTTAGCCTTTGTTTCGGCTGGCAATACAAAAACAAGGGCGTAGTTGATGTCTCTAACCAGCATTAGTCCCCTAAAGCGCTTGAAGAAGCTGTCCGCGAGCTTGACCTTTCCGTGCCATGTTCTGCCTTTGGTCTCGTTGATGAGCATGATAGAAGATGGGAATGCGGATTGATAAGTTTTTGGGAAAGGAAAAATGTCAAAGTTCCCCTGACTTGGCCTTCTCTCCAAGTTCAAAGCCCTTGTGGAGAGCCTTCAGGTTTATCTCCTCCGTTCCCTTCGGCACAGCGTCCAAAACGGCCTTCTCTATGGCCTCCCTTCCCACTACCCCGGTCCATGCGGTAAGGATTCCGAGTGCGAGGATGTTCATGGTGAGGCTCAGTCCGGTGGTTTCCTCGGCTATCTCCGTGAGCGGTAGCGAGAGCACCTCAAGCTTTTTCTCAAACTCAAAATCCCTGTGGGGAACGAGGTCCTCCTCGACTATTATCCTGGCACCCTCCCTCACCGTGTGAAGGTACTTGTTGTAGGCCTCCTGTGAGAAAAACACCGCGCAGTCCGGCTTCAGCGTCTTGGGGTAGTCTATGGGCTCGTCACTGATAACTACTTCGGCCTTGCTCGCTCCTCCCCTCGACTCTGGCCCGTAGGCCTGCGTCTGCACCGCGTAGAGGTTTTCGTAAACGGCCGCCGTCCTGCCAAGGATGACGCTGGCGAGTATAACCCCCTGACCGCCGAAGCCGCTGAAGAGTATCTCCCTCCTCATTCTTCCCACCCCATCATTTTCTTGGCGCGCTTCTTGTAGGCCTCATACTCCCTCACGAGGCCGGGCCTGTCCCTGTCCACGAACTCGCCGATGACTATCTTGCCCTCAAGCTCCTCCGGGGGCATCTTTTTGGCTTTCGCCAGCGGGACGGTTATTTTCTGGTACCAGCGGAGAAGCTCCGGGGCCGTCTTCATCCTGTTCCTCCTTCCGAAGCTTATTGGACACGGCGAGAGGAACTCAACGAGCGTGAAGCCCTCCTTCTGGAGAGCCTTCTTGATGCTGTTGATCCCCTGGAGGTAGTTGAAGACGCTCCACCGGGCCACGTAGTTGGCCCCGGCAGAGACGGCCAAGTCAGCTATGTCGAAGGGGTTCTCAAACTGGCCGTACGGCGCTGTGGTTCCGCGCAGGCCCTTAAGAGCTGTAGGCGCTACCTGTCCACCTGTCATTCCGTAGGTGAAGTTGTTGATGAGTATCACCGTGACGTCGAGGTTCCTTCTGATGGCGTGGATGAAGTGGTTCCCGCCTATTGCAGCAGCGTCGCCGTCGCCCATGAATGCGATTATCTTGAGGTCTGGGTTTGCGAGCTTTATGCCGGTGGCAAACGCTAAAGCCCTCCCGTGGGTCGTGTGGAGGCCGTCGAAGTTGACGAAGCCCGGAACGCGGGAGGAGCAGCCTATCCCGCTGACCCAGACTATCTCGTCCGGGTTGAGGCCAAGGTCGTCTATCGCGCGGAGTGTGTACTGTAAAGCTGAGCCTATTCCACAGCCCGGACAGAATATTGTAGGAAGCATGTCCTTTCTCAGGTACTTGTCGCGAATCTCGTAAGCGGATTTCAGGTACATTCAGCCCACCACCCTCTCGGCTATCTCCATCGGAGTGTGGACCTCGCCGCCTATCTTCGCTATGAGCTCGACCTCAGCTTTCCCGTTCGCCCCTTCCTTGACGAGGTGATAGAGCTGTCCGAGGTTCATCTCCGGGACGTATATCTTTCTCACGCGCTCGGCAAGCTCTTCGATCATGTCAAAGTCGAAGGGCCATATCGTGTTGAGCTTGAGGAGGCCGGCCTTAACGCCCCTCTCGCGGAGTATCTTAACGGCCCTTACCGCCGAGCGCGAGACTATACCCGTGCTCACTATCGCTATCTCGGCGTCGTCAAGCTCGTAGGTGTGGTATGAGATTATGTCCTTCCTGTTGTTCTCTATCTTTCCGATTATCCTCTTTATCAGCTTCTCGTGAACCTCAGCATCGACCGTTCTGGGCCTTCCGCGCTCGTCGTGGGTGAGGCCGGTAACGTATGTGCGGTAGCCCTTTCCGAATATCGGCATGGGTGGAACACCGTCGCCGTGTATGTCCCCGAAGGGATACTTGGCCTCCTCCTCGTTGGCCGGCAGCTTACGGTCTATAATCTCTATCTCCCCGGGATTTGGAATGTAAACGCGCTCGCGCATGTGGGCTATCTCGGCATCGGTGAGAAGAACCACCGGCGTCCTGTACTTCTCTGCCAGGTTGAAGGCCCTTATCGTGAAGTCAAAGGCCTCCTGGACGGTTGAAGGACTGAGGACTATGAGCGAGTGGTCGCCGTGGGTTCCCCAGATTGCCTGCATTATGTCGCCCTGGGCGGCAAGGGTTGGCTGGCCCGTCGACGGACCTCCGCGCTGAACATCAACGACGACGACCGGGGTTTCAGTCATTATCGCGTAGCCGAGGTTCTCCATCATAAGGCTGAATCCCGGGCCGCTCGTTGCGGTCATGGCTTTCGCACCGGCCCATGAGGCGCCTATTATGGCAGCCATGCTCGCCAGCTCGTCCTCCATCTGTATGCTTACCCCATCAACGAGGGGCATGTAGAGCGCCATCGCCTCGAAGATCTCACTTGCGGGGGTGATGGGATATCCCGCATAGAACCTGCAGCCGGCCAGGATGGCCGCCCTCGCTATGGCCTCATCACCCTGGATGAAGTCGCTCTTACCGACAGGAAAAGGGTACCTCATGTTATCACCCCACTTGGAATCCTGACTATCAGCTCCGTAAAATCAACAGATTTTGAAGCATCAAGCACCTCTATCTCCACGATTTCTCCCCTCTCGTTGAGGTGGGCTATTATGCCTTCCTCAATGTCTATGGAATCCACTATCTTGTCATCTTTCAAAAAAATCACGAGAACGTCAGCATCTTGGGAGTACTCTATCCTCATATCCTCCACCGCCCTTAAAATACCTCTCTTTCCGGGGCTTATAAACCGTTACAACAACCGGAAGATCAGCTTCGTATTCATAAACCACCCTGATGATGTGGTCGTTGAGGGGATAGTGGGCTATGAACCTTCCGTGATGTCCACTCACAACCTCCCTCGGAAAAATGAGTGCGTTTAAAACTTCCTCGATTGAAAGATTCCATCTCTTCGCCCGCTCTATGGCGTGAAAAGTGAGAAGTACCCTGCATTTCCTGCCATCAGAGCTTATCGTGTAGATTCTTCCCCTTTCGTGAAGCTCCTCTCTGATTATCACTTGGTTCCCTCCTCATATCCAACCCTGAAGGCTTTGATGTTTATCTCCTCCGTTCCATTCGGGACGCGCCTCCGGATTGCCTCCTCGACGCTTTCCTTCTTCACAACTCCCGTCTTCGCCACGAGGTAGCCAAGCGCTACCATGTTGACTGTGAGTGCCAGGCCGGTGCTCTCCTCGGCGAGCCGGGTAAAGGGTGCGCCGATGTGGTCTCTATCGGGCTTAACCAGGTCGGTGTCTATAATAAGCAATCCATCCTTCCTCAGCTCGTCTTTTACGGTGTCGTAGCCGAGCTGGGCGAGGGCAACCAGGACGTCCGCCTCGGTGACTATGAGGTCGTAAATCGGCTCCTTTGAGATGATGACGTCCGCTATTGAGTGGCCGCCCCTGCTGGCCGAGCTGTAGTCCTGGGTCTGGACGACGTTCAGCCCCTCTATGGCGGCGGCCTCACCGAGTATTACCCCCGCGAGCACAACACCCTGACCGCCTATGCCGGCAAACCTAACCTGCATAACCATCACTCCCCCTTAAGCCCGAAGTGCTCCTGGACTTCGTCAATCAGCTTGTTGAGCTCCTCCGTGAACTCGGGCCTCTGTCTGTTAATTATCTCGCCGATGATGAACTTGCCCTCAAGCTCTTCTGGGCTCATGTTCTTCGCTTTGCTGACAGGAACGGAGTTCTTGAGGAACCACCTGAGCATCTCGGCCGGCTCCTTCATCCTGTTCCTCCTTCCGTACTGGACGGGACACTGGGAGATGACCTCAACGAGCGAGAAGCCCTTCACCTGGAGGGCCTTCTTGATGCTCTCGATGAGCTGGTAGACGTGGGCGGTTGTCCACCTGGCAACGTAGCTCGCTCCGGCGGCAGCGACAGTCTCGGAAATCTGGAGCGGGTGTTCTATGTTCCTGTACGGGCTGGTTGTGGTCTTTGCGCCGAAAGGTGTCGTTGGGGCCACCTGTCCGCCCGTCATTCCATAGATGAAGTTGTTCACGAGGATGACCGTCATGTCGATGTTCCTCCTTGCCGCATGGAGGAGGTGGTTGCCGCCTATGCTCGCCAGGTCGCCGTCTCCGCTTATGACGACGACCTTCTTGTCGGGAAGGCCAACCTTGACGCCGGTTGCGAAGGCTATCGCCCTTCCGTGGGTCGTGTGGAGCGTGTCCGCGAGGAAGTACGGCGAGGCTATCCAGGCGGAGCAGCCTATTCCGCTGACGACGACCAAATCCCTCGGGTCGAGCTTGAGCTGGTCAATTGCATTTGCAAAGGCGTTGAGAACAGTTCCACCGCCACAGCCGGGGCAGAGGGCTGTGGGTAGGGCTTCCTTGCGGAGGTACTTGACCATCGGGTAGGTGGAGTATATCCTATTCGCCATCAGGCAACACCCCTTATCTCGCGGAGGATCTCCTCAACGGTCAGAGGCACACCGCCGATTTTGTTCACACCTTTGAGGAGGACGTCGTCGTTGACATAGCGCTCGACTTCTATTATCATCTGCCCGAGGTTCATCTCTGCGACGAGCACTGCCCGTGCCCTCTTGGCCAGCTCACGCATCCTCTCAGCCGGGAACGGGTGGACGGTCTTGGGTACGAAGAGGCCGACGTTTATTCCCTCTCTCCTGGTCTTGAGAACCGCTCCGAGGGCAGGTCTTGCCGTTACGCCCCAGCTGACAACGAGGATTTCAGCATCTTCGGTGAAGTGCTCCTCGTACTTCTCGTAAACGTCCATGTTCTTCTCGATCTTGCGGTGGATTCTCCTCACGAGCCTATCGTGAACCTCTGGCGTGTAGACATCGCGCAGACCGGTCTCCTTGTGGGTCGAACCGGTGACGTGGGTGAAGTAGCCGTGGCCGAAGAGCGGCATCGGTGGGACGCCGTCCCCGTGGGGGTCGCCGAAGGGGAGCTTTGCCTCTTCCTCGTTCTCCGGAAGCTTGCGGTAGGCTATCTCCACCTCCTCGATGTCCGGGATCCTTATCTGCTCCCTCGTGTGGGCCAGAACACCGTCGAAGAGAACCACGACCGGCGTTCTCAGCTTCTCAGCTATGTTGAATGCCCTAATCGTCTCCCAGAATGCATCCTGCCCGCTCGTCGGAGAAACCGCTATTATCGGGTGGTCTCCGTGCGTCCCCCACCTTGCCTGGAAGAAGTCGCCCTGAGCACCCTTTGTGGCCTGGCCGGTTGATGGACCGCTCCTCTGGACATCGACAAGGACGAGGGGAGTCTCGGTCATCACAGCGTAGCCGAGGTTTTCCTGCATGAGCGAAAAACCTGGCCCGGCCGTTGCCGTCATCACCTTGAAGCCCGTCCAGGAGGCGCCTATCATAGCCGCTATGCTTCCTATTTCGTCTTCCATCTGGAGGTAGTAGCCGCCGAGCTTTGGAAGCTCCCTGGCCATTGTTTCGGCTATCTCGCTGGATGGGGTTATCGGATAGCCTGCGTAGAAGCGACAACCTGCAAATATTGCCCCGTAGGCAACCGCCTCATTGCCCTGCATAAAGTAGTTGCCCGGCTTGTAGAGCTTTCTAATGAGCCTGACCTGGTCAGGCTCGTCACCACGAATGATCATGAGTCACCACCTTACCGCTATAGCAAAGTCGGGACAGAGCAGCTCACAGAGCTTACACTTGACGCACTTTTCGGCGTCAACAGGAACCGGGTAGTGGACACCCTTCTCGCTCAGCTCCCTGCTCCATTCGAAGACTTTCCTTGGGCACATTTCAAGACAGATGCCGCAGCCCTTGCACAGAAAAGTGTCCACATCGATCTCAACAACGCCCTCGGCCTTGCCGGTGACCAGATACTCCACCTTTTCGACCACGGTTTTTGAATCTTCGGCCATAAGCATCACCCGCGATTTGCTAACCCCGTTTACGTTTGTCAACATTTAAAGGTTTCGTGAAGGCTCATAAGTGGGCATCAAAGAATCACGGGCAGCGTTATAAGCTCCGCGAAAAGAAAACATGAGAATTCTTTCAAAAACGAAATACCTTCACCACGTCACCAGCTGCCAGTCGAGGAGGCCGTTCTCAACTATGTACTCCCAACTCTCGCGGCACTCCGGCTTGAGGTTCTCGATATGGCTCAAATCCTGCGTGGCCGAGAACTTCTTTATCGCCCTACCTATGACCCTGTCGTACTCGGTGAGGCAGTTGTGCGGACCGCGCTTCGAGCCAGCCCCCACCGGGTCGCTCAGGATCCTCTTGTTCGGGAATCTCTTCTTCGCCCAGAGAAGAACCTCAACGGCACTCCAGAGCCAGGGCGGGCGGTATTCACCCTTCTCCCACAGCCTCTCGTAGAGCGTTCCCTTCTGGATGTCCGTGATGTTTATCGAGAAGGTGTCCGTGTAGGGTTCTGCCCTGGTTATGCTCTCCTTGACGTCATTTATGCCGTCGCGCTCGCTCAGGAATATTGGCTTGAGAAGGAGGTACGCTTTGACCTTTGCTCCGGCCTCGTGGGTTATCTCCGCGGCCTTAACAAAATCCTCGAAGGTGTTGCCCTTGTTGATTGAAACATCGGCTATATCGTCGTTGGCGGTTTCGAGGCCTACGGCAACTTCGAAGTGCCTGTCAGGGACTATCTCTGCCAGCTCCTTCACTGCCTCGTAGCGGACGAGTTCGCTTCTGCTCTCGATGACTATCTCCCTAACATCATCGAAATCCGCCAGAATCTCGAAGATTTTCCTCCTCGTCTCCGGTTTGAGCTCTCCGTTGTCCAGGAACGAGCCGGAGGTGAACATCCTGACTGCAAAGGGCCCTTTCTTGCCCTCGATTTTCTTAAGGGCCTCTCTTACGTAGTCAACTATGGCTTCCTGGCTCCACTTAACCTTCGGCGCGGCCGTTGGGTAGGCGCACATGTAGCAGGCCTCGTTTATTCTAAAGCGGTAGCAGCCTATCGTGGGCAGGATTATGAAGAGCGCCGTCCCGGGCTTGCCGGCAACGTTGTCCTCGCTCGTCCAGTATGTCATTCTCTCACCTAAGCCTCGCTGGGAGTTAGGGTTTTTAAAGGTGAGGTTGAGGTTCTTATCATGCCACGGATACTCATCACGAACGACGATGGAATTTATTCAAAGGGCATCCGTGCCGCAGTTGAGGCCGTCCAGGACCTCGGTGAGGTGTATGTGGTTGCCCCTCTCTTTCAGAGGAGTGCCAGCGGCCGCGCTATGACCCTTCACAGGCCCCTTAGGGCCAAGCTCGTTGACGTCCCAGGCGCAAAGGTTGCCTACGGCCTTGATGGAATGCCAGTGGACTGTGTAATCTTCGCCCTCGCGCGCTTCTCCGACTTCGACCTCGCCATAAGCGGCATTAACCTTGGAGAAAACCTCAGCACCGAGATAACAGTTTCCGGAACTGCATCTGCCGCCATTGAAACTGCCACGCACGGTATTCCCAGCATAGCCGTGAGCCTCGAAGTCGACTGGAGGAAAACCCTCAGCGAGGGGGAGGGAATAGACTTCTCCGTTGCGTCGCATTTTCTGAGGAGGATAGCCAAGGCGGTTCTTGAGAGGGGCTTTCCCGACGGCGTTGACATGCTCAACGTGAACGTGCCCAGGGATGCCACACCTGAGACAGAAATAGCGATAACGAGACTCGCCAGGAGGAGGTACCGCCCGACCATAGAGGAGCGCCTCGACCCGAGGGGACATCCCTACTACTGGATAGTCGGGAGGAAGTGCGAGAAGTTCGAGCCCGGGACAGACGCCTACGCCCTGAAGGTTGAAAGAAAGGTCAGCGTCACGCCGGTGAACATAGACATGACGGCTAAAATAGATTTTGAGGAGCTTGGAGGGATTCTCTTGGGGAAATAAACGTGTAAATGTGCTCACTAATTTCAATTGGAATTAATGTAATCCTTTCAAAATATATGGCCAAGAAAACTTTTTAAGATGTTGTTCCCTACGAGTTACGGTGACTTCATGAGAGGGAGATATCCAAAACGGCTCCTTTTTATCTTTTTAGCATTGGTTATTGCTGCCATATTGGTTATAGAAGTCCAATTTCCCTACCCCCAAAACAGTGAAAAAACGAATCCTTCAAACGAGCTCAACGCATCAAATACGGAATCTCACGCTTCGGATGTCCTTGATGAGATGCTCGTTCATTTCAGCTCAAGGCAAAATGAAACATGGCTCTCCTACAACGTTTCGGGCTACAAAGACGGCTTTGAGGGCCTAGTTTCCAACGGCACGACAAACTTCAAGGTTGCAGTTTTTGTCTATGAAAACCCCGGTGAGTGCATGGGATGGTTTGAAGATATTGAGGAGGACTTGAACTCTTCACTCACAATCGTGAACAGCTCTGAAGGCGAATCCTGTGTCTGGAGGCTCTTCTCTGGAAACGAGAGTTACTACCTCGAATGTAGCAAATTCTGGGGCAGAGGCGTTCTTCTCGTTGTTGGAGGAAGCAACGAGACCGCCGTTGAAAGGTTGACCTGGTGGTTCCCAACGCAGAGCTGCGTAAGGCCGGGGACGAAGCTTGTAGTCCAGACAGGTTCGCCTGAGGGGGGTTAGCCATTGAAACGTCAGGGAATTCCTTCTCCACCTCTCTTATTGCCCTCTCAATGGCATGGGAGCTCCTTCTCCCCTACAACATGACCCGGCTGAGGAGCTACTACATCGAAAGCGGGAGGGTTGACATCCGGGACGCGGAATCCCTTCCTGCTGGTTCAGGTATTCGCCCTCACTCTCCTTCGTGCTCCCCGTTCTTCTTCCCGCGCTCATACTTTTTGGCCTCTATTTGATCTCAAAGAATGCTATCCTCGCAAAATCTGCCCTCGCTATTGGCGTACCCGTTCTGTCTGTAGTTCTTGTATCTATTGCAAGGCCCCGTGCCTCTATCTTAATCCTACCTGTTGTCTCCCTCTTAATCGGTGCCATTTTAGGAGAGGGAAGAGGGAGAAGGCGTTGGTTGCCATCGAGGGCTTTTTGCTGGGCTTCCTCGTGCTCACCATAATTCTCGGAGGACTCGCGGTCAGTTGTTGAGAAAGCTCACTCCTCCCCGAAAATCCTCTCGACGAACCACTTCTCGTCGAAGGGCCTTAGGTCGTCGTAGCCCTGGCCGACGCCGACGAAGAGTATCGGCGCCCCAATCGCGTGGCTTATGCTCAAAGCGGCGCCGCCCCTCGCGTCCGCGTCGAGCTTGGTGAGGATTACCCCGTCTATCTTAACCGCCTCGTTGAACTGCTTTGCCTGTTCGACCACTGAGTTGCCGGCCAAACTGTCGCCGACGAAGATGACGAGGTCTGGCCTAGTTACGCGCGCTATCTTCCTCATCTCGTCCATGAGGTTCCTGTTCAGCTCGTTTCTGCCCGCGGTGTCTATAAGGACGACATCCAGCCCCCTCGCCTTCGCGTGCTGTATTGCGTCGTAGGCTACTGCCGCGGGGTCGGCACCGTAGGAGTGCTTGATGACCTTGACGCCAACGCGCCTTGCGTGCTCCTCAACCTGCTCAATCGCTCCAGCCCTGAAGGTGTCGCTTGCGGCTATGACAACGCTTAGACCGTTCTTCTTGAGCCAGTGGGCGAGCTTGGCTATGGTCGTCGTCTTCCCGGAGCCGTTGAAGCCCACGAAGGCTATGACGAAGGGCTTCTCCTCCTTTGACCGGATCAGCTCAAGGAGGTCTATTCTCTTCTCAGGTGTCAGAACCTCAAGGACGGCCCCACGGACGGCCTTTTCGACCAGTGCCTTTTTGTTGGTACCTATCTTTACCTTCTGACCAACAAGTTTCTCTTTTATCCTTTCCTTCAGCTCCTCAACCGTTTCAAGGGCAACATCAGCCTCAAGGAGTTCTATCTCCAGATCCCAGAGTGCGTTTTCCACGTCCTTCTCGCTTATTTCAGTCTGTGAGACCTTGTCCACGAATGAGCCTAACTTCTCCTTGAGTTTTCCCAGCATTTTCATCACCCTATGAGCGAGGGACTTATGCATATATAATTATTATGAACGCCCTCGGCGATAGCTGGTGTCATCACACCTCAGACCCGAAACCGCTCGTCATCGGGCGAAGCTGGTTTGGAGTCATTGTTTATAAATTCAGTACCTCCTGACGTAGGTCTTGCTTTCGGCGACTTTTCCCTCTTCCAGCCTCATAACGTCCAGCCTTTCGAAGCCAACGGTTTCTCTCTTGTAAGCTATTAAGTAATCGACGAACTCCTTTATCCCATAGCGGGTTATTGAGTCTTTCACGTACTTGCGCTCGTAGAGCAGGACGAGCCTATCAGTATGTGAGGCGAGCCACTCTTTTAACTTCTCCCTTTCGGCCTTTGAGCGCGAGAGTGGATTGACTATTAGGTATATCTCAAACTCGTCGCTCTCAAACGGCGAGCCGATGTAGACGTCACCATCGACCTGAAACGGCAGGTATTCAGCAAGTATGCGCTTTCCCCGCTTTGCCCATGCATTGAGGTATATCCTGGCAATCCTCTTCCCGTCTCCGGTGATTAAAACGGTTCCCGAGTCCAATTTGGCTATTTTCTTCAGCATGGTCATCACAAAAAACTTTTACTCCAAGGTTAAAATTCTTTCTTGTGTTTTCGGTTTTATAAGCACCGCAAAGTATATATTTTCGCCGCCTATATACATCTGCAAAACTCGCGGAGGGTTTCATATGAGGAAGTGGTTGAGCCTGTTTTTAATCGGCCTCCTGGCCATAAGCGTCGTGGCCAGCGGCTGCATAAGCGGTGGAGGAGAAACATCCACTCAGACCAAGGGCAAGATTGCCATCGTCTATGACGTCGGTGGAAGGGGTGACCTGAGCTTTAACGACATGGCTTACATAGGTGCCAAAAAGGCTTCAGAGGACTTCAACCTTGAGCTCGTTGAGCTCCAGAGCAACACAGAGGACGACTACGTCAAGAACCTTGAGACCCTCGCCCAGCAGGGCGACTACCTCGTTATAATTGCGGTCGGTTTCATGATGACCGATGCCGTCAAGAAGGTCGCTGCCGAGTATCCGAACCAGCACTTTGCAATCATCGACGGCTTTGACCCGGAGATGCCGGACAACGTCATGATGATACTCTTCAAGGAGAACGAGGGGTCTGCACTTGTGGGTGCCCTCTCTGCCCTCATCGCCGCCGACAGCGGTAAGGACAAGGTTGGAATCGTCCTTGGAATGGAGATACCCGTCCTCTACAAGTTCGAGGGTGGCTATCGCTTCGGTGTTGCCTGGGCCGAGGACTACTACAAGCAGAAGACCGGAAAGGACGTTAAGATAGACGTCCTCTACCAGTACACCGGAACCTTCACCGACCCCGCTAAGGGCTACCAGGCCGCAAAGGCCCAGCTTGACCAGGGTGCCTGGGTCATCTACCAGGTCGCCGGTGGAACCGGTGTTGGCGTCTTCCAGGCCGTTGAGGAGTACCTCAAGGCCCACAACCAGAAGATGGGCCCGCCGTTCGCGGTCGGTGTTGACTCCGCCCAGGACTGGATTAAGCCGGGAGCCATCATCGCCAGCATGATGAAGCGCGTTGATGTCGGTGTCTATACCGCCGTCAAGGACGCCGTCGAGGGCAACTTCAAGGGCGGTGTTGTCGAGCTCGGCCTCAAGGAAGGCGGTGTCGGCGTCAGCACCGTTGACGACGTTATGGCCATGTTTGACTCACTTCCTGCGGACACACAGCAGCAGAAGCTCAAGGAGCTTGGATTCAACAGTAAGGATGACCTTAAGAAGTACCTTGAGGACACTAGGAAGCAGGTTCCGGACTGGATCTGGCAGGCCGTCGATGAGCTCAAGGGGAAGATAGTCAGCGGCGAGATCAAGGTTCCGAAGGCCTTCAACAAGGACGAGATCGAGGCCATCAGGAACGCTAAGACCTGGCAGGAAATGATGCAGCTTGCCAAGTGATTTTTTCAACCCTTATTTTTTATTCGTCAATTTTGTCCGTGGATTCTTAAATTTCAGGGGGTGCTTGCATGGGAGAGACTCCAATACTGGAGATGAAGGGCATAGTGAAGGTGTATCCCGACGGTACCAGAGCGCTCAAGGGTGTTGATTTGACCGTGTATCAGGGCGAGATACTTGGCCTCCTCGGTGAGAACGGCGCCGGAAAAACGACCCTTATGAAAATCCTCTTTGGAATGCTCCATCCCACCGCGGGTAAAATCTACGTCCGTGGCAAGGAGACCCGTTTTAAGAGTCCGGCTGATGCACTCGCAAACGGTATTGGTATGGTTCACCAGCACTTTACCCTCGTTGAGGTTTTTGATGCCCTTCACAACATAATCCTGGGAATGGAAGGGCACGGGATGTTTTCGAAGATAGATGTTGACAAGGCGAGAGAGAAACTCCAGAGGCTTATGGAGGATCTCAACTTTAAAGTCCCCCTCGACGTGCCCGTTGAGGAGCTCCCCGTTGGAGTTCAGCAGAGGATTGAAATCCTTAAGATGCTCTTCAGGGACGTTGACGTGCTGATCCTCGACGAGCCGACGGCGGTTCTCACCCCGATAGAGGTCGAGGAGCTGTTTGCCGTCCTCAAGAAGCTAAAGGAAGAGGGCAAGACGATAATCTTCATCAGTCACAAGCTCAATGAGGTCATGGAGCTCACCGACCGCGTTACTGTCATCAGAAAGGGTGAGGTCATCGGAACCGTCAACACGAGCGAGGCAACGCCCCAGCTCCTCGCAAGGATGATGGTCGGCAGGGACGTCGTTCTCAGGATCCAGAAACCGCCCAAGGAGCCGGGAGAGCCCATACTTGAGGTTAAGGATCTCTGGGTCAAGGGCGACCGTGGTGAGGACGCCGTTAGGGGGCTCACCTTCCAGGTGAGGGCCGGGGAGATATTCGGTATAGCCGGCGTCGAGGGCAACGGTCAGACGGAGCTTATCGAAGCAATAACCGGACTTAGAAAACCTGAAAAGGGGAGTGTTTTCCTCAACGGCCGGGATATTACAGGTAAGCCTCCAAAGGAGCTCTACGATGCTGGAATGGCCCACATCCCGGAGGACAGAACTCACATGGGTCTGATCCTTGACATGACCGTTACTGAAAATGCCATACTCGGACTGCAGTGGAGGAAGGAGTTCCAGCGCTGGAAGGGTGCAATAGACTGGGGTAAGGCGAAAAAGCACACGGTAAAGCTCATCGAACAGTTCGAGATATCCGCTCCCGGAGTGGACGCCCCCGTCAAGAGCCTCAGCGGTGGAAACCAGCAGAAGCTCATCGTTGCCAGAGAGGTCAGCAAAGAGCCCGTCCTTGTGATAGCCTCCCAGCCTACGAGGGGTGTTGACGTTGCCTCAACGGAGTATATCAGGAACTATCTGATCAAGCTGAGAAACGAGGGCAAGGCAGTCCTTCTTGTTTCGGCTGACCTCGATGAGGTCATCCAGCTCAGCGACAGGATGGGAATAATCTACGAGGGCGAGTTCATGGGAGTTGTCAAGCCTGAGGATGTCACCACAGAGGAAATAGGAATGATGATGGGGGGAATACGCTATGAAGAGCTCAAAAAGTGATGCCCTTAAGTTCTTCAACTTCAAAGCTCTCATCGAGAGCCTCATAGCAATATTCGTCGGCTTCCTCCTGGGGGCAATAGTGCTCCTTGTCTTTGGATACAGCCCAGTTGAAACCTACTACTGGCTCTTTAAAGGTGCCCTCGGCTCAACCAACGGTATAGCCAGCACCCTTGCGTACTCCACTCCGATAATGCTGACTGCACTTACATTTGCCATAAGCGCCAGGACTGGAATCTTCAACATCGGTGCAGAGGGTTCTTTCTACTTCGGTGCAATAGCGGCCGTCATCTTCACCAACATATGGGGCAACATGTGGTTCGGTCTCGCCATGGGCATGCTCCTCGGCGCGCTCTGGAGCCTCCCGGCGGCCTTCCTTAAGGTCTACCGCGGTGTCCACGAGGTCATTTCCACAATCATGCTCAACTGGATTGCGTGGTTCTTCGTCCTCTGGCTCGTCGTTGGTCCTTACGCCAATCCAAACGACCCCAACAAGACCATAAGAATACCCGAAAGCGCGAGGCTTCCCCTGATAGGCAACACCGACCTCTCAATAGCGTTCATAATTGCCGTCATTGCCTCAGTCCTCACGTACTACCTCCTCTGGCATACCGTGTTCGGATTTGGCATGAGGGCAAGCGGGATTAACCCAAAGGCAGCAAGATACGGTGGAGTTAACCCGAACAAGGCAATAATATGGTCCTTCGTCATAGGAGGAATCATGAGCGGCCTCGGTGGTGCAATGAAGATCATGGGCGAGCCGCCAACATACGCCATAAGCCAGGGAATGGCCAACGTATATGGACTTGGTTTCGATGGAATAGGCGTTGCCCTCGTTGGCAGGAACCACCCGCTGGGCATAATCTTCGCCGCGATATTCTTCGGAATGCTCCGCGCCGGAACGCCTCTGATGCAGATCGGTGCACAGGTCCCCCTGGAGATCATCAAGGTCATACAGGGCATCATAGTCATAACCGTAGCCATACCCGGGCTTTATGACCTCATCAAGAAGGCTTTCAAGAGGGGGGAGGCCTGATGGATCTCGGGTCAATAATCTCCATCCTGATTACTTCCCTCATGGCAATGGTGCCGATAGTGCTGACGAGCGTCGGTGCTGTCTGGAGCGAGAGGGCCGGTGTTGTCAGCATCGGCTACGAGGGAGTCCTCCTCATGAGTGCGTTCTTTGGTGCCATAGTGGCAGAGGTCACCGGCAGCGGGATCATGGGGCTCGTAGGGGGTATAGCCACGGGAGTGATCTTCGGAATGCTGCACGGAGTCCTCACGGTCTACCTCAAGGGAGACCACGTCATCCCGGGCATAGGCATAAACCTCCTGGCGATGGGTGTCGTCCCCTTTGGTATCCTTGCTTACTGGGGAACCGCCGGCCAGCACCAGGTTGCAGTTACTCTCTGGAGCTGGAACACCAAGTACGGGAAGATAAGCCCCATGATTTTCGTTACCATAGCGATATCCGTCATAACCTGGTGGGTGCTCTTCAAGACCCCCCTTGGACTGCGCGTTAGGTCTGTCGGTGAGAACCCCGAGGCGGCGGATGCACTTGGTATAAACGTCGAGAAGTACAGGTTCTGGTCAACGGTCTACGGACACGCTCTGGCCGGTCTCGGAGGAGCTTACATGAGCGTCGCCTGGCTGGGAGTTGTCCAGAAAACCATGTCCGCCGGCAGGGGATTCATAGCACTCGCCAACATGGTCTTCAGCGGATGGAACCCCCTCGTTGCCCTCCTCGGCGGCTGGCTCTTTGGGTTCTTCGACGCACTGGCGGCGTGGCTCGCACCGCTCCACATAATACCGGGGCAGTTCATCCTGATGCTGCCCTACATAATGACCCTCATCATAGTTGCAGGAATCATCGGAAAGGCCAGGCCGCCGAAGTGGGACGGGAGGCCCTACAAGAGGGAGTGACTTCCCCTTTCATTTTTGTTTTAAAGAAACCGGAAAAATAAAAAGGAGATCACTTTTTGATGAGGACACCTATGGCAGTCCCCAGAACGATTCCGGCCACCAGAGAAAGGGCAACGTATCTCGTCACGTCCGTCTCCGCCACAGGTTTGTTTTCAGGTGCTTTTTCACCGAGGGCTCTAATAATGGCGGCGCTGTTTTCGATGAGTATTTCCGTATAGGGCCTGCCACTCCAGAAGACTCTTATCTCCGCCAGCGGTTTCCCGCTTTTGGCTGAGAGCTCCCTTACGGCATCCTTCAGCTGATCGGGGCTGTCCACGGCATAGACTATAACGTCCGACTTGAGCGCCGTTGAAATGAGCTCGTCTACCCCCATCGCGGGAATCTCCTCTTCAGGTTTTACAGACGCTATCGCTTTGATTCCAAGCCACTCTATTGCATACTGATCCGCAGGCATCTGGATTACTGCGCTTTTTTCGCCCTTGAGGATGGCCCTATAGGAGTGCATCACAGTCATTACGCGGTTCTCGAAGCTCTCATACTCCACCCGATAAACGTTGGCGTTGGCCCCATCGACCCTTTCAAGGGCCCTTTCAGTGGCCTTTGCTATTGCCAGAGCGTTGGTTGGATCCAGCCATATCCCGTGGGGGTTGTCCTTATCATTGTACCAGTATTCAGGCAGATAGCGAAAGCCCTCCCGCATGTAGTCGTCAATGAACAGAACATCAGCTCTTATTGTGCCCTCTTTCTTCAGCTCAGCTATCCTTTTCTCGACCGGCAGGTGGCCGCCGGTTGTTACTATCACGTCCGCCCTCCGGAGGAGCTCTATCTGGCTCGCTGCGAGCTGGTACTCGTGGGGGTCTGCACCCGGGGGTATCAGGTAGGCCACCTCAACCGAATCCCCGAAGGCCTCGCTCACTATTCCCTCCAGCGGTGCTATCGTTGTCACCACCAGGGGCTTTTCCCCCGGGGCCCCCATCAGCGGCACGAGAGCTCCAAGGAACAGCATGAGGGGGACAAATACCCTCGCCTTCATTTTCGGTCACCCGAATTCTGTTCTCTTCACGGGTTTTAAACCTGCTGGTACCAAAACATTTAAAATGACGTGTTCATTAAATACCACGGTAGGTCGTCATGAAGAGACTGGTCGTGTTAATAATTGCTCTTGCCGTGACAGCATCGGCAGTACCTTCCGCAGCATATGAAATAAGACCGGGCGTGTCTGTGGGAATCAGTCCGAACTCAGAACTACTAAGCGTTGTATATTACCTGGCCTTCGGCAGGGATGACCCCTTCGTCATCCATCGGGGAGGTTATCTGGACGAGGTTGATGCATGGTTCGGGCCCTACCGAAACCATCCGGCCGTTACAATGCTGAGGGAGCATCTCCAGAACGCTACCAGCATCTCCGACCGGGATCGCATGCTTTACTATCTTGAGGCGGATCTGCTCCAGTGTACTGAGCCTCCGGAGCTTCGGCAGTGGGCAGGGTTCTATGACCCCTGGACTTCGGAGTACCTTGGGGTTCTCAGGGACTTCGCAAAGAAAAGCAACTTTATGGAGTTCTACAGGCAGCATGAGGACTACTATGCGGAAGATATAAACGTCTACAAAGGTGCTCTTGAGAAACTCCCTCCCGACGACTTTATGGGTGGCTATATTGATGTTTCCAACGTACGCTTCGAGTTCCAGCACCCCTTTCTTGTAGCGATACACGGACACAGCTTTAGCCCGGTGAGGGGTGGAACCCAGATATATGGTGCCGGCGGGATGGTCCCGCTGGTAAGGAGGGATCCACAGAGAACCCTCTGGAGTCACAAGACCGCGAGGGACACCGTGTTTGGCCTGCCGCTCAACAGAGACTACATAAACAACACCGGATTGGACCGGCTCATCTATCTTAGTTTTGTTTACCATGAACTCGGCCACGATACAACGGTTCCGGGACTGAACAGGTACTACGAGGACACCTACAGCCTGCACTACCTGGAGGACACGATAGAAGGTGACATGCCCTACCTCGCCACATACGACATACATTTCTGGTGGGATACTATGATGATATACGAGGGCTTCGCGGACGGCTGGGCGGACTTTGCTCTTCTCCACGTTGACCCCGACTACTCTGCCCTGACTATGTGGATGCAGAGGGGCTGGGGGGAGTTCTGGATCGACGACGTGCTCAGGATATACGAGGAGTATGCCACTCTGAGCCAGAAGAACGGTGTCTCAATCGAGGAGTACGTGGATGACATGCTGGCCGAGCTCAGGAAGAGCGTTCCTCCTGAAGTGGCGGAGGACATGTATCAGCAACGCGTTCCCGTAACTCCTCTGAGAGCCTTTGACAGGGGCGCGGTCACTGGGAAAGTCGTGGTGGTTTACGGAACGCAAAATCCCGACCCCAGAGGGGCGGAATATGATAGGGAAACCGCCGAACTTATAGCGGACAGCCTCAGAACCTTTTACTCCCAATGGAACGGAAGCGTGGAGATAGTCGTTAAAGCCGACGTGAACGTGACGGAGGATGAACTTGGAGAAAACCTTGTTCTCGTCGGAGGCCCCGCGGCGAATTCGGTGGTCGCTGAGATGCAGGGACACTTTCCATTGCGCTTTGTGAAGGAAGGGGGCCACTGGGTGGTCGAGCACGGCATCAACTGGAGCGTTGAGTCGTTCATAATAACGGGGGACGAGAGCGATCCGGTACTGAAAGGGCGGCTCGATCTATCTGATGACCATACTGCATCGCTCCTGGTCGCGGTGCGGAACCCCAGCAATCCAGCGAATTACATCGTCTGGATAGCCGGAGCGGACCGCTACGGAACCAGGCTCTTCAGAAACCCGACGTACTACCTCTCAAGCTACGAGATATTTACGGGAAAAGAGATAGAGATGGGCTTTTATGTTCAACCGCTGGCATCCCCATGAGAGGAGTTTTCTTCTTTTCCATTTCCGTTGCTCTTGATGTGGGGCTTGCCGATGGCTATTGTGAACCCCTTGAAGCTGTCGTCCTTCCTGTTGAACTCTATCGCCAGCGGAAGGCCGTTGTCCTCGTTGAAGACTATGCGCACTATCCTCGCCCGCGAATGGTCGTTCAGATAGTCCTCTTTGAGGCCCTCGTAGTTATCGAGCACCTCATCTATGCTTTCACTGTGCATGTCGTAGATTTCCCGGGCGTAAACGCTGTGGTTCCGGATTTCTTCGACCTTCTTATCCTTATTCAAACTACCACTTCCAGGGCTTCATGGGGCTTTGCGCCAGGCTCCCTCCCGGAACTTAAAAAGCTTTCTTCTTTCGGCCATGCGGAGGGCTTCCTCAAGCTTGCCTTTCGGAACCTCAATGTTATGGAGCTCTTTGAACAGCCCGATGATTTCATCGGTGGTTAAAGCGTCTCTCTCCTCAAAGAGGTTGCCGACGAGGTTTATCATGTCCTCGACGAAGTTCCATGGGAAGACTATCCAGGCCCAGTCGATTTCCTCGCCGTAGTAGTCCGGCTTAAAGCGTGAGCCCTTTATGGTGAGGAGCGTTGCAACTTTTATCTCTGCCGGCTTCTGTTCCTCGACGTAGTTCTTTGCGAGCGTTAGGCTCTCACCGGTGTCGCTGATATCGTCCACTATGAGGACTTTCTTCCCGCCCAGATTGTAGTTACTGCCGTACTTGAGCTTGGCCTTTCCGTCCGGGGTGGCGGTAACACCCCAGTGCTCGACCTTGAGGCTGACGAGGTCCTTGACACCGAGGTAGTCGCAGTAGAGTCTTGCCGCAACCCAGCCTCCTCTGGCGAGGCCGACTATAACGTCGGGCCTCCAGCCGTCCTCCAGAACCTTCCAGGCACCTTCCTTTGCCCACCTTTCTATGTCCTCCCAAGAAGCGAGATAAGCCGGAAACTTCTTCATTGGATTTCCCTTAACGGAGCAAGGGGAAGGTTATATTTAAGCGTTACGCTCGGAGCTTTGACGTGAAAGTGGCAAAAGAAGGGGATGGAATCAAAGCTTTGATAGGTGCTCGATCACGGAGTCAATGTAGTTCTGATCCTTTCCGAGGCTTTCAAGGACGAGTCTTGTTTCCTCGATTGTTAGGCCGTAGAGCTTGAAAACTAAGGCGTCAAGGTAGGCCTCGTTCTCCCTCACGATACCGAGGAAGGAGGTAAGGTGTTTGGCGTTGGCCTTTTCTTTCACGATGGCCGTTATTCTCTCAGTCTCGGTCGGGCTTCCGTCTATCGTCGGGACGGTCGTCTTGCTCAGGACATCACTGAGAGTTCTTACCTTCCTCCTCGACTCTAACAGCGACAGTATAGAGAAATAGACGTGCTCAAGGAGCTCCTCCTTCCCTTCGAGTTCGAGGACGGGCGTGAGTATGTCCCCTTCCCTTCCGAGGAGTTTTAAAACTCCATCCTTCAGCTCAAGCTCAAAGCCATCGTATTCGGTTCCCTCGTCAGATATTATCCCGACGTCGGTGAAGAAGAGCCTCTCCTGAGGAAGCCTGCCGACTCCCTTCTCCCACGTTTCGATGAGCTTTCTCAGGGTTAGCTTTTTGTTCCCGAGCTTTTCGCTCCATTCCTCCCAGAGGGACCTGACGAGGTGGTGCTTTTTGAGGAGGTCTATGATTTCTTCCACTGTGTCCTCTATCTCCTCAACTAGGGCTTTTTCTTCGTCGGTAGAGGGGAGTTTGATTGGGAGGGTTCTAATGGCATTTTTATCATATGAATAAAATCCGCCCTCAAATTCGGAAGCAATTTGTTTGACCCGCCAATCTGCAATTGAACTATTTAAGGATGCTACTAAAAATTTAACAGATACTTGGTCCCTCCATTTTTCTTTTGTTATAATTCCATAGCCTCCCCCGGCACCGCATGTTAAGTAGAACTTACCACTGTTATCAATCGCAAATGTGGAACGATTAGCTAAGGTCTTTCCTACAGCCTTTGGAAGTTCAAATTTATCGTGATTTTTTTCGTAGATATACCCGTACCAATAGGGATTATTCCTCATCTTACCTCTTTCCCGGTTCTCTAAGATTTTTCGGTTTTCTAAGAGATACTGCCATGTTTTTGGATATTTTGTCCTTAACTCGTTTTCATCGATGATTTTAGACTTCCTTCTACCATTTTCTTGGACTATTCTGTATGGGAAGAGAAGCAAGTTTTTGTATTCCAAAATTGTCCATCTTTTAGTGTCTCTGTTCTTTAACAAGGGCTTTAAAAGATTTTTTTCAAGCAAATGCTCTCTATTTGTGGCCTTCGAATATACCAGATAATAATCTCCTCTCTCCTCCCTTAATTCAAGGATATAAACTTGATCTGCGCTTGTCTGCACTCCAACGAAAATATCGGCAACCTCCTCTAGCCTCACACTCCCCTCATGAACCTTCTTCACGATCTTCCTTTCTTTCTCCGTCAGGAAGACCCAGGGCTTTTCCGAGAGCTCTTCCTCAGGAACTTCAATGACGTTCAGTCTCTGCTCGTTCCACTTCTCTGGTTCCCTAACTGCCCTCAACTGTTCGATGCTCTCCTTGAGCTCCTCCACCTTAGCGTAGGTGAGCCTCTCGTTTTTCGCCTTTCTGAGAACCAGTATCATCGTGTAGGTCGTTGCACCCTTGAACACCTGCCCGTCGCCGAAGTCGATGATTAGCCTGACGGCCTTTTCCTTCGCGAGTATCCCCCTCATCTTTTCCCCGTAGTCGGCCTTCATCCACTTCTTGGTGACGATGAAGCCGAGCTCGCCGTTATCTCTCAGGAGTGAATAGCCGCGCTCGATGAACGGAATGGCCAAATCATAGTTCTTGTGTGAGCTCTCGTAGAACCGGTTAAGGAACTCCACATACTCCGGGCTCTCCTTCTTGAGATTCTGTATCCTCACGTACGGCGGGTTGCCGACTATGAAGTCAAAGCCTCCCCGGACCGAGCCATCTTTACCGAAAAAGGCCATGAAGAAGTCCAGCGGGTGATGGATAAAGCGGTTGTTGAGCTTCTCCGCTTTCTCTCCAAGTTTTTCTTTCAAAAGCTCACGGTATTTTTCGTCGAGCCCTTCCCTAAGGGAGTCTTTTATCTCTCGTATCTCTTCGAGGACTTCTAAGTTTTCTGGGTTCTCTATAAACTCCTCCCACAGCTCAAGGAGTCTCTTAACTTCCTCTCTTCCTTCAAGGGTTTCTGGCTCGGAGAAACCCATGAGCGAGTCGCCGCTTACCAGGTTGAGGCTCAGGTTTGGCAGGACGTGTTCGTTCTCTCCCAGGTTATCCCAGCGGAAGGCCTTGGGGTTGAGCTTTATCAGTTCCCTCCAGAGGTTCATCTTCGCGACTTCAACCGCGTTCTCGTCCAGATCGACGGCAAAGACGTGCCTGAGAACCATCTGGGACATAAGGATTCTTTCGTCACCCGGGAAGAGCTTTCTCATCCTTGCGATGCCCTCAATGAGGTTTTTCTTCCCTACCAGCGCCGAGAAATCCCTCACTTTTTTGCCCATGAGCTGGTCTTCCTTCTTCCTGAGTTCTTCAATAACGGCTGAATAAACGCCCCACAGAGCCCTGAGAACCTTGATCAGGAACGAGCCGGAGCCGGAAGCGAGATCAGCCACCCTGATATCAAAAAGCTCCCTGCTGAGCTTTTCTGCGGTTTCAAAGTCGTTGTCTCTTATCGCTCTAGTTATGGCATCTCTGAGTTCTTCCAAGCGTTTTCCAAGGGTTTCCTCGACTATGAACTGGGTAACATATTTTGGCGTGTAGTAGATGCCCTTCTCCTTTCTTTTCTCGGCAAGGTATGTCTCGTATGCCTTTCCAAGAATGTCCTCGTCTATTTGGCTGTAGTCGTACTGGGTTATGCCCATTTTGAGCCCTGTTTCCTGCCAGGGCGTGAAGCCGAGAACCGTGGCGAGAGCGCTGTAAAAGCGCGCCCAATTCTCAGGTTCGTCCTTAACTTTCTCTAAGAGACTGTCAGAGAACAGCTCCGTGTCATAGAGCGGGTAGAAGAAGTCGTTTATCTCCTCAAGGAACTTCCTTATGAAGGATTTGTAATACCTCCCCGCAACCTTGGGTTTTTCCTTGTGCCTCTCCGCTAATTGGATTCTATCGTAAAAGGTCGTCCACTTCTTGTAGAGCCAGTTGAAGTCTATAACGCCGTAATCGTCGAGGGTCTGGATGAAGATGAACTTGTTGATGAGGTGGAGGATGAGGTGCATCTTCTCCCTTTCGTCGGCATTAAACTCAACTCCATCAAGGATTTTTATCCACTCGCGCAGGCTTTCAAAAAACCTGTCATCGAGTTCGCCCTTCTTTATGCCGTGCTCCTTTCTCTCAAGAAGCTCGTAGAGGCTTCCATATCCCTCAAGGTCGTCCGCAAGGTCGGAAAACGTCGCGTGGTAGAAGGGCTTAAACTCCCTGATGATGGTCTTGGAGCTGAAGAAGTACCAGTCATAAAGGTTCGTCAGGACTACAAACCTCGCCTGCTCGGAAAAGACGTACCTCTTTATCTGTTCCTCGTGCTCCCTCCAGTCCAGTTCGTTTCTCATGAGCTTGTTCCTCCTCAGCTCGAAGAGGCGCTTGAACTCGACGATGATTTTCCTCCCAAGGGAGTCCTTGAGTATTAGATCAACGTAGCCAGAACCAATGTTCACTTCGGGAGAACCTCTAACTCCGAGGAGCTTCATTATAGGTGAGTCTTTATAGAAGAACTTCTGCCTGAGGCTTTCTTCAGGCTTAGCCCTCTCGACGATGGCCTCTAGATACTCTCTCACGTCTTCACTATTTAGTCCAGACTTTATTTCTTCAAGCCCGGAAAGGGGGATTCTGTCCCTGAGAACGAGTTCCTCAAGGTCAGCACGAAGAGCCTTGATGTCATCCATGATTCTCACCTCTACCAACTGCACTGCAGAAAATTATAAAGATTCCGGGATACAAAATGGGGAAAGGGATATAAACTCCCTGCTAAAACTTAAAAACATGAAGGTTATCAATGTGGAGGTTCCTGACTGGGTAACGCCCGAAGAGGCTAAGCTTTGGATAGCTGAGGGTCTTGGGAGGAAGATTTCTAGGAGGATTATCCTCGAGGCCTTAGCTGAGGATATTCCACTCGACGAGAAATCCTTTGAAAATACTCGGGAAGAGGTTTGGAGCGAGATAAAGCGCAAATATCTCGAAATGGGATTAATATGAAAGTTGTCGTTGATAGCAACATTCTATTCTCCATCATAGTGTCAGGGCGAAAATCCAGAGCCTTTAGACTTCTTGAACACTATGATATCACTCTGTTTGCTCCTGAGGAAGTCATTCTTGAGTTTAAGAGGCACAAGGTCAAGCTCCAGAAATTCACGAAAGACTTTGAATATCGCACGTTCTTAGCCTTTTCAATGGTGCAGGTAATCCCTCTGGAATTCTACTCCGACAAAATCCGGGAAGCATACATTATTGCTTCAGAATTCGATGAAAAGGACACCCCGTTCATAGCGTTGGCTATGAAACTTAACCTCCCTATCTGGACTGGAGACAAAAAGATGCTCTTTGCAGCTCTTTCTACGAAGAAGTTCATTGCCCTTGATTCCACTGCTTTGGAATCCCTCTTAGAGGGAAAGACATTAGAAGAGGTCATGGGAGAAATGAAAACCCGCTTCAACCCTTAACCCTCTTCCATATCGTCCCCTGCTGGGTGTCCTCGAGCTGAATGCCCATCTCCCTGAGCTGGGCCCTTATCTTGTCCGCCAGGGCGAAGTTCCTCTCCTTTCTGAGCTGGGCGCGGACCTCTATAAGGAGCTGGATAAGGGCCTCCTCCTCACCGGCCCTCTGCTCCCTGAAGTAGTCCTCAAAGAGACCGAAGACCTCGCTGACGATCCTGAAGAACTCCCACGCCTTCCTGAGGATGCTCTCCTTTGGTCTTTCGACCCTGCTGAGGTACCTGTTTACCGCGCCGCTTACCTCGAAGACGGCCTTGAGTGCCTCTGCCGTGTTGAAGTCGTCGTCCATCGCCTCGTAGAACTTCTTCCTCGCATTCCGTATCGCCTCGTAGGCCTCGAACTCTTCTTTGTCCCACTTAAAGGAAATCTCTGCCTTCTCCATGGCCACGCGGATGTTCTCAAGGGTGTTGTAAAGCCTCTCCAGGTTGTTCCTGGCGTGCTCCATGCCCTCCTCAGTGTAGTCGAGCGGCGAGCGGTAGTGCCTCTGGAGGACGAAGAGTCTGATGACCTCTGGGTCGTAGCGTTCGAGCATCTCCCGTATCGTCACGAAGTTGCCGAGGCTCTTGCTCATCTTCTCGCCGTTGACCATCAGGAAGCCGGTGTGGAGCCAGTATTTGACCCACTGCTGGCCGGTGCATGCCTCGGTCTGGGCTATCTCGTTCTCGTGGTGCGGGAAGATGAGGTCGTTGCCGCCGCCGTGGATGTCGAAGCTCTCTCCGAGGTACTTAGTGCTCATCGTGGAGCACTCTATGTGCCAGCCGGGCCTTCCCTCGCCCCATGGGCTTTCCCATTTGGGCTCCCCGGGCTTGGCCTTCTTCCAGAGGGCAAAGTCTTCAGGGTTCTTCTTGCCCTCGCCGGGCTCAACTCTTGCACCCTTCCTGAGCTCTTCAAGCTTTATCCCGCTGAGCTTTCCGTACTCCCTGAACCTCTGAACCTCGAAGTAAACGCCGTCAGAGCCTTCGTAGGCGTAGCCCTTCTCCTCCAGCTTTTTCACGAAGTCTATGATGTCCTCGATGTGCTCGGTAACACGCGGGTAAATATCGGCTGGCTTGACCTTGAGGGCTTTCATGTCCTCAAGGAAGTACTTCAGAAACTTCTCGGCGAGCTCCTTTGGGTCTTCCCCGGTCTCGTTGGCCCTCCGGATTATCTTGTCGTCTATGTCCGTGAAGTTCATGACCATTAGAACCGTGTAACCGCGGTGCTCCAGGTACCTTCGGATGACGTCGAAGGCTATGTATGTCCGGGCATGCCCGAGGTGAGTGTAATCGTAGACCGTCGGCCCACAGACGTACATCCTGACCTCGCCTTCCCGTAAGGGCCTGAACTCCTCCTTCTGTTTCGTCAGGGTGTTGTACACTCTTATGGCCATCTTCTCACCACCGGGGGAACTTTGGAAGGTTCTTTTATTAGGTTATCGTTTGTGGAGGATACCCGCCCTCTTCATGGCTATCACGACGAGCGCTCCCGCCCCGGAGAGAATTCCCGCTCCGATGAACGCGGGGGAATAGTCAATCGAGCCGCCCATGATCCATGATGCGAGGGTTGGCGACAGGGAAGCCAGGCCGAAGGCGGTAAAGAGCAGCCCGTAGTTGGCCCCCATGTTTCTGACGCCGAAAGCCAGAGCCGTCAGGGTAGGGAATGACGCGAGCGTTACCGCAAAACTCCAGCCTATGATAGCGCTGGCGAGGTACAGGGGGATGTCGCTGGTGACCAGGAACGGAAAGGCCAGAAGTGTAGCCGCCTGGAGGAGGTACGTAACGTCCATGACCATCAGGGGGCCATATCTGTCGTTGAGGAGGCCAGATAAAGGCCTCCCGAAGCCGTTGAAGAAGGAGAATATCGAGATGGCCAGTGCGGCACGTGAGGGGCTCAGGTTCAGCACCTGCTCCCCGTAGACCGGGACGAGGCCTATCACGATAAACCCCCCTGAAGCCACGAGCGCAAATGTCAGCCACAGCATCCAGAAAGTGGGAGTTCGGATGGCTTTCCTCGGCCCGATGTCGTCCTCAGTGTTTGAACTCCCTTTTCTGGCCGGCACATGGAAGCTCTCCGGTGGATTCTTGACCAGCAGAGACGCCAGGAAGCCAAGCCCCCCGGTTATGAAGCCAAGGGCAAGGAAGGTGGTGGGTATCCCGAGGGTCGGTATCAGGTGCCTGGCCTTCAGGGGCGCAAAGAGCATTGCGGCTATCCCAAATCCCATCACAGCTATCGATATCGCTAGGGCAGGCCTGTCCGGGAACCACTTTCTTGCCGGGGGTGTTGTCGACGCGTAGACCAGACCGCAGCCGAGGCCGCCTATGAGTCCATAGGTTATGACCAGCCACCAGGGGCTCTGAAACCTCCCGACGAGTGAAGCGAGAGAATACGCCACCACAAAGAGCAGGGAGCCAAGCATGGCGGTCTTTCTGGGCCCCTTAACGTCCTGCATCCTGCCGGCAGGGAACATCGTCAGTGTAAAGACTATCATGAAGACGGTGTATGGCAGAACTGCCTCCGCCCTGCTCCAGCCGAAGGCCTTCATCATGGGGTAGACGAAGACGCCCCACGCGTAGGAAATACCCCCGACGAGGCCCATCAGAAAGGTTCCAACGAGAACTACCCATCTCTGTGTACTCGTCACCACTTTTCCCAACATGTCCTGAAATGAACGTCTTAAAACCCTTTCGGATTCAGTCCCCGGCAAAAGCTTAAAAACCGACTCCTTCAATCGGGGTTAGAGCAGTGAAAGGAGGTTACGGTGATGAAGGTTCAGAAGGGAGACGTCATAAGGCTCCACTACACCGGAAAGGTCAAGGAGACCGGTGAGATATTCGACACGACCTTTGAGGATGTCGCCAAGGAGGCCGGGATATACTCCGAGAAGGGAATCTACGGCCCGGTTCCGATAGCTGTGGGAGCCGGCCACGTTCTCAAGGGACTGGATGAACAGCTTGAGGGCCTTGAGGTTGGAAAGAAGTACGAGATAATCGTCCCGCCCGAGAAGGGCTTCGGAAAGCGCGACCCCAAGCTCATAAAGACCTTCACCCTCGGCCAGTTCAGGAGGCAGGGCATCTACCCGTTCCCGGGAATGCCCGTCGAGATAGAGACCGAGAGCGGGAGGAAGCTCAAGGGCAAGGTTCTCACGGTCAGCGGCGGTCGCGT
This sequence comes from Thermococcus thioreducens, assembly GCF_002214545.1. NCBI lineage: Archaea > Methanobacteriati > Methanobacteriota > Thermococci > Thermococcales > Thermococcaceae > Thermococcus > Thermococcus thioreducens. The sequence continues at coordinate 997,881 of NZ_CP015105.1, forward strand.
TAGGGTCGACTTCAACCACCCCTACGCCGGCAAGCACCTCGTATATGAGGTTGAGATCGTCGAGAAGATTGAAGACCCCATCGAGAAGGTCAAGGCCCTCATAGAGCTCCGCATGCCGGTGGTCGACACCGAGAAGGTCATCATTGAGGTCGGTGAAAAGGACGTTGCCGTTGACTTCGGCCAGCTTCTCAATGAAATCGACAAGAACACCCTTGTCCTCGGTGAGATACTCCTTGAGAGCGATCTCAAGTTCATAGGCTACGAGGAGGTCACCTTCAAACCGAGCGTTGAGGAGCTCCTCAAGCCTCCTGAGGAGGAGAAAGAGGTCGCCGAGCTTGAGGGAGAGGCCAGCGAGCCCCTCGTCGAGAAGGCTGAGGCTGCTGAGCCAGCGGAAACAGAGACAGGGGAAAAGCCTGCCGAAGAGATGAAGGAAGAGCCCGCCGGGGAGACCGCTGAAGACACCAAGGAAGGGGTAAAGACTGAGGAAGCCGCCGAGGAGAAGGCCAAAGAACCAAAGGAAGCCGAGGAGCCCGAAGAGACAGAGAAAGAGGAGAAGCCCAAGAGGAAGACCACGAGGAAGAGCACCAAGGGCAGGAAGACACGCAGGACGACCACCAAGAAGACCACCAGCAAGAAGAAGGCCAAGGCCGCCGAGGAGAAGAGCGAGGAATCCAAGGAGGAGTGAAAGACTTTTATCCTCCTCCCCCAACTTTTCTCCATGAGTGTCAGGAGAAATCCCTGGGTTCTCTACATTGCACTGCTACCGTTCATCCTCCTCGTCCGCTCCACCGGGGGCGGAATCTTCCAGTGGGCAGGCTACAACCTTCTTTTCTACTTCGCTTCACCCCTGCTCCTCGCAAGTCTGCTTGGCTTTAAGCCCGCCGAACTGGGGGTGAAGGTTGGAAAGAAAGAGGGTTATGAGCTGGCACTGATACTGTTTCTGCTGACGATCCCTCTGAGCCTCTATGGCACGACCGTGCCCTCTATGAAGGAGTACTACCCGATATTCGAGTACTCCGGTTGGGGCGACTTCCTCCTCAAGGAGCTGGCCATTGGGGTGATAATGTTCTCCCACGAGGCGTTCTACAGGGGATTTATGCTCTTTCCGCTCGCCAGGAAGAACGAGTGGCTCGGCATACTCGCACAGGACATCCCCTACACGCTCGTGCACATCGGCAAGCCGGGAATAGAGGTTCCCTACTCTTTCGTGGCGGGGATAGTCTTCGCCAAGATCGACCTCAAGAGCGGGAGCTTTCTTCCAAGCTTCCTGCTCCACTGGTTCGGGTCGCTTCTCTTTGATATTCTCTGCGTCCTCCTCTGAGCGAAAGGTCTATTTAGGGGAAGGCATAAACTCCTTACTATGTTCGACTCCGAGATATACACCGACCGCCGCTACTGGGAAATCGACCTGCTCCGCGGCATCGGAATAACGATGATGGTGGTCTCGAACTTCGTGACGGACTTAGGGCTGTTCCTTAACTACTCCTCCCACAGGACTTTCTGGATGGGATTTGCGGTCACCACTGCCACTATATTCGTCTTCGCCTCCGGCCTCTCGATGTGGATAAGCTACTCCAGAACGCTGGGAAAAAAGCCTAATCCCCACTGGAAGTATCTCAGGCGCTTTTTCAAGCTCTTCGGTCTCGGGTTGCTGATTACGGCTGTAACTTATTCCCTTGGCATGACGATCCATTTTGGGATCCTCCACTTCCTCGGCCTTGCAACGCTCCTCGGAATGCTTTTTTACAGGTTTGGGCGCTTTAACGTGCTCTGGGCGGTGTTTTTTATTCTGGGACATCTGGTTCTCAGGAACTTCCACGATGGGCTCTGGCTCCTGCCTATTGGAATAATGCCGGAAAACTATTTCACCCCTGACTACTTCCCGATATTCCCCTGGTTCGGGGTCTTCTTACTCGGAATGACTGCGGGGAGCGTTCTCTATCCTGACGGGAGGAGAAAAAGGGATATTGGCCTCCCGTCGAGTCCATTAGTTCACTTCGTTGCCTTTGCCGGGAGGCACACACTCCTGATTTACGTGGTTCACCAGCCGATCCTCGTGGGCCTGCTGAGGCTCATCTACGGTCCTCTTCCCGGCCTTCCAATCTAACCGGAAAATTTAAAAGGCTCATTCCAACTTCAAATCGTATGATAGTGGAAATCAGAGCCGTGCCAGAGGATAACGATCCAAAGGAGTGCATAAAGAGGGCCGCGCTCGACGCGCTGGTGGACGAGACGGTCCGCGTTCCAGGGAAATTCACGAGCGCACTTTTTCACCCGGGACCCTGGGAACGTTTTAAGGAATGTGCCCGACCAAAGGCGAGTGTCGAGTTCTCGGCGGGAGGTTTATTCATCGCCCGGGGCGAGGAGGACTATCTCAGATTCGCGGAAGGAATTTTAAGCATCGGGGCCCTCGCAAGGGGCAGGTTCATGCGGACCTTCCAGCTGGCGGAACTTACCGGAACTCCCCTACTGGCGGACCCTCTTGATGATGGAATAAGACTGTCGTTCGCGGGCTTCTACGGCGCGGTAGTGCTTTCCCCTGGTGAAATAACCTTCTCGACAGAGGATTCGGCCATGAAGGTTCCCCTTGGAGATTTTCTCAGAGCTGAGGAGCACTTCTTGAGCTCCCTTGCCTTTGACCTCGGAGAGCTCTTTGAGGTCTGCTCAAAGCACGGGCTTGAGAGGGCGTTCCTTGAGAACACCCGGCCGGTGAGGCTTCTCCTGAAGGTGGTTGGCTATGAGAACAGGCTGGAATATTGAGACGGAAAGGGAATCCCTCCTTGAGAGACTCGCGGAGCTGGCGAAGACCGGGGACTTCCTTGAGTACCTCCGCTTTGAGTGGGACGACTACGGAATTTTAAGCCTCTGGCAGGGAGACCTCCTCGTCTTCGGGGCGGACGTGTTTCTCGGGAGCGCGCTGGAGGAGCTGGCCCTTTTGAACTTTCACCTGCTAGATGTCAAACCGCCTATCGACGTTGGAGAGCTGCGTAGGGCCAAGCTAGATGAGAGGCCATTCTACCGGGCCCTCGCGGGGAAGAACTTCGATGTGTTCCTGGAGGAGCATCCCGTGGTGAGCCTTGGCTCCTACGATCCCGGGATAGACCTGCACCTGGTGAGGGACGGGGAAACCCTGAAGGTTCTTTCCCTCAAATGGTACGGGCCTCATCAGGAGCTCTACTTTGAAGTCCCCCTTGAGGAGTGGCTTGATTCAACTGTGGAGCTCTTCGCGATGATAGTTAGGGATTTCGAGAAAATGAGGGAGACGCTCCTCAGGTACGGCCTCGCGAATGCCCCTCATAAAATCGGACGATATCGGGCACTGCTGAGGGGGCTCATTGATGCCAATCCAATTGACGTTGACGCCCTTCCGATGGCCTACGCTCCATGGGATGTTGATGAAGTCGTCAGAACCGCCTCTGAGCTATTGTTTATGGGGAGCATTGAGGGTGCAAAGTGTGTCCTCGACTCGCTCGAGAACCCCAATCACTACAGGCAGGCCCTTTTCAGAGTCCACAGCAAGCCTGAGATTCTCGAAAGTCTCTACCGTCTCCTCGAAAAGCCGTACCGGTCCGAGATGTTATCCCATCTGGCGTACCTCTACACGGTGGAAGGAAAGCCTGAAGAGGGAGAGAGGATTGCGAAGGAGCTCAGGAGTGATACAGCCTACTGGAATCTCGCCCTGGGACTCATAAGAACCGAACATTATGGAGATGCCTTTGAAGCGGGAAAAAAGATCAAAAACCCCTGGCTCAGGGGAGAGGTTCTCCTCAAAATCTATTTCGAGCGGCCGGGGCTGGCCGGGGAAATAAAGGAGAAAGCCCCTGAACACGTGAGGGTTTTCATTGATGAGAAGGAAAAAGGGAGATTATGATTTCTTCATAGTTTAGATATCCTTGCCGTCCCGTAGCCGACGAAGAGCACCTTGTCCGGATCCAAAGCCTTTAGAACCTCCGGCCTGTGGGTAATTATGAGCGCCGTTATGCCCGCCTCCCTTACTATCTCCGCGACCTTCTTGGCCACCCTCATTGCCGTGAGCGTATCGAGGTGGGCCGCGAACTCGTCCATCAGGAGGAGGTTTGGCTTCTCGGCCAGAAGCGAGGCTATCTTTGCCCTCTCTTTTTGCCCGGTGCTCAGCTCCGAGAACCTGGCCCTATACAGCACCGCATCGCTCAGGCCGGCCCTGTTGAGTATCTCCACCGCGGCGTTTATGTCCCTGATCTTCCGGTAAACGTGCTCCAAGATACTCTCGGAGCCGAAGTTGGGCTCGAACTCACCGGGTATCAGGACGGAGGCCTTTACGTTCCCGGGCACCTCTATCCGACCGGTGGTTGGTCTGTATTTCTCCTCCCACCAGCCGTTTGCAGAGCCGAGGATCAGCCTCAGGAGAGTCGTCTTCCCGGCCCCGCTCGCACCCACTATTGCAACCAGCTCCCCGGGCCCTATCTCGAAGTTGAGGTTCCTCAGGACAGGCCTCTGAATGACGCGGTGCCTTACGCCGAAAGCCTTCAGAAGTTCCTGAATCTCCTCCGGCAATCCCCTAATGTCGAGCTCGCTCTCGAAGACCTTGGAGACGTTGACGAAGCGTATCGGCCCGTTCAGGGGTTCAACATTCCCGTAGCTTGGCCTCCAAAGCCTTCCTTCGGGAGGTGCGTAGGGGTCTTCCTTCAAAAAGAGGTCAATGTATTCTCTGGCGTCTTCGCTCAGCGGGTAGAATAGGACGGGCCTCCCGCTCGCCGTCTCCCAGAGGAACTTGAAGCCGACCTTCTCGAAGAAGGGGTTGTACCTCGCCATCTGGGCTATTGTCTCGACGAGGTGCTTCCTCTTCCTCATCTCGGGAACCCTGCGCTCGGCTATCCATTCGAGGGCGGATTTAACGCTTAACTGCCCCAGTCCATCGGAGCGGTAGTCTGGATGAACCACAACGCGCGCAATCCTCGCTCCAGCGGTGTTGGTCTCCGCCAAGGCCTTCCATTTGGCCTCTTCCCAGAGGTATGAGCGCGCTATTCTTTTCTTGTATTTCTTCCTCAGCTCCTCGTAAAGCTCTCTCATTATCCTCTCAGGCCAGAAAGCCGGGTGAAACCACTCCTCCGGGAATACCTTTTCCCGGATGTTTTTCTCAACTTCGCCGTTCGGCAGTCTGCGGTGCATGAGGGGTATGGGCGGGTCAATCCGGACGTAGCTCAGGATCTTTGGCTCGTACTCCTCCCTTTCGACGAGCTCAAGGATCAGGAAACGCGATGCCGGAGTAGAACCCTTTATCTCAAGGATGTGCACATCCTCGCTCCCGCAGACGGGACATCTCTGCTTGGTGTTTGCCTCGAAGATGTGCCCGTTCTCACAGCGCCACAGGGCGACCTTCTCCTTCTGGCTCGCGTAGTGGTACTGCTCAAGCTCCGCTATGGCCTCAAAATCGCTCTCGTATCTGGCCTCCCTCGCGCGGAGTCTGTAGGTGTAGAGCAGCTCACCGGTTAAAGGCGAGTAGCGCTTTGCCTCGACGGTTTTCTCGAAGAGGGGCCAGACCGGGATTTTATCCCCACCGTAGAACTTCCAGAGACGGTAGTCGTCGAAGTCAAGGACCTTAGCCCCGTTTCTCTCCCCCGGCTCGTTGAGAACCTCTATCTCCACCTCGTCGCCCGTCAGGAACCACTGGGCGACATTACCCGTCATGTAGAGGCGGTATTTTCCCTCCCCGGCCTCAACTTCAAGGATTCCAAACCAGCGGTGTTTGAAGCGCGGGATTTCGCTCCCGACGACCTTCCCGCGTATCATCATGATGACCACCCCTATGAACTCGTCGCCAAAGGTTATAACGTTAGCCCAGAAGTTCCTTAACTTTTCTCACAACCTCCCGCGCGTCCCTTCCGAAGACCAGAACCATCGGCTCCTTGCCCCAGTCGCCGAGGTGGTATATTACGTCGGGCCTCTCCCTGACCCTCCTTATCGCCGTCTCTATACCCCATTCCATCGTTCCCCTCTCGGCTCTCTTTACTTCCCCCGGCTCCTCCCGCCTGTCGTAGAAGGAAACCGTGAGGCCCAGTTTTTCTGTCCTCTCGATGAGCTCCCTTGAATAGCGGAGGTTGATAACAGCCCTTACCTCAGGATAAAACTCGCGGAACTTGAGGAGGGCTCGTTTTAGGTGGTCCGACGCGTTTAGCTCGACCGGTCCAATTGGTTTAATCGTTTTTCCGTAGCGCACTATCCTGCCCTTCACCGCGAAGACCTCGCCTTGGGGAGTGGCGTAGGCGAAGTTCGTCCCAACCTCCGGAACGAAGGGATTCAAAAGCTCACCCATCTCCACGAGTCTTTTCACTGCATTTTTGAGCCCTGAATAGGTCCTCCAGCGCTCGACGTCGATTTCAAGCGGTGCGAGGGGATTGATGCACTTGCCCTCGCTGGAGGAGAACACTATCGCAGTTTCAACGAAGCGCTTTGCTTCCTCCACGGCCTCCGGAAGCCCCATCCCCTTGGCGAGGAGGGAAGCCAAAGCCGAGGAAAATGCGCAGCCCGTTCCGTGGGTGAAGCCTTCAATCATTTCACCCCGGAACTCGTAGAACTCTCCATTCCAGTAGAGGACGTCGGTGTAGTCGAGGTGTCCCCCCTTAACGACGGCCGTCTTGGCTCCGAACTCATCAACGAGAATCCTGGCAGCCTTCTTCATGTCCTCAACGCTTGAAACCTTCATCCCCGTAAGCTTCTCGGCCTCTGGAACGTTCGGCGTGACTATAGAACCTGGAATCAGGAGGTCCTTTAGCGTCTCGACGCCTTCCACGTCTATCAGGGGATGACCGGTGGAGGAAGTCAAAACAGGGTCAAGAACCCTCAAAAGGCCCCTCGTTTCCTCGGCGACTATTTTTACAGCCTCCCCGCTCCCAAGCACGCCCACTTTGACTGCCTTAATATCGAAGTGCCCCCTAACGGCCCGTATCTCCTCCCTCACGACCTCTGCTGGAAGGGAAAAATAGCCGGAAACCTTCTCGGGGTTCTGGTAGGTAACCGAAGTGAGAACCGGGAGCGGGTGCTCCCCTAAAGCCGAGACCGTCTCGATGTCCGCTTTTAGACCCGCTCCACCGCCGGTGTCGAGGCCCGCTATTATCAAGACGGCCATGTCAAACACCCCCAACGACGTTTTTCAGTTCTTGAGTGGCTTTTTTGACGTCGGGGGCACACATAACGGTGGAGATGACCGCCACGCCGTCCACACCGGTCTTCATGACCTCCCCCGCGTTCTCCTGGGTTATTCCCCCTATGGCAACCACAGGAATGCTGACCCTTTTGACTACCTCCCTGAGGCCCCCAAGCCCCAGTATCCGGGCTTCCGGCTTTGTGGGGGTTGAAAAAACCGCCCCCGCTCCCAGATAATCGGCCCCAAGCTCTTCCGCCTTCAGGGCCTCATCCACACTGTAAACAGAGGCACCCACTATGAGATTGGGCGCAACATTCTTTGCCACCTCTATTGGTATGTCTCCAGGCCCCAGCTGAACACCGTCCGCATCGAGGGCAATGGCCAGGTCTATCCTGTCGTCAACGAAGAAGAGGGCCCCATATTCCCGGGTCAGCTTTCTTATCTCCCTTCCCGCGAGATAGGCTTCCCTTGCGGTAACACTTTTTGCTCTGAGCTGGATTGATGTGGCGCCTCCCTCAAGGGCCTCCCTGACGCGCCGAACCTCCTCCCTATCCCCGCGGGCTGTAATAACATAAAGGCGGAGGGCCTTGCGGAGCCCCAACTCAAACCCCCCTTACCTTCGCCATCCTGACTACAGTCTCTGAGTCTATGGCGTAGAGGTAGTCGTAGAGCCTGACGTGGAACGTGCCCGGGTACTTGGCCTCGCTCGCAAGCTCCGCCGCGACCTCAAAGGTCACGAGGGCCGAGACCGTCGCCTTCAGGGGCTCCTCTACCGCAAGGAATGCCCCAGTGATAGCGGTTGCCATGCATCCCGTCCCGGTGACTTTTCCAAGGAGCTTGTGGCCGTTTTCCACGGCATAAGTTCTTTTTCCGTCGCTTACAAAGTCCACCGGACCTGTCACCGCCACGACCGTTCCGAACTCCCCGGCGGCCCTCTCGGCGAGCTGGCTCGCAGACTCAAGGGAGTATTCAGCGGAATCAACACCTCTTGTCTTCCCGTGCTCTCCGAGGAGGGCAGAAATCTCCCCAAAATTTCCCCTGATAACGGAGATATCGCCCATCTCAAGGAGCTTCATGGCGGTTGATGTCCTCAGTTTCGTCGCCCCTGCTCCGACGGGGTCGAGCACAACGGGCTTTCCAAGCTCGGAAGCCGCTTTAACTGCTTTTTCCATCGAGGCTATCCAGGGGGGAGAGAGGGTGCCTATGTTTATCACAAGCGAATCCGCTATGGATACCATCTCCCCGACCTCTTCAATGGCATGCGCCATAACCGGCGATGCCCCAAGGGCGAGGAGGGCGTTGGCGGTCTCGTTCATGACTACGTAGTTGGTGATGTTGTGGACGAGGGGCCTCTTCTCTCTCACTTTTCTGAGGGCGTCTCCAATCCACTCCATCTCAACCCCTCCCCAGCTTTTCTAGAATTTCGAAGGCCGCTTTCCTTCCGCTCAGGAACATTCCGCCGAATATCGGGCCCATTCTCGGGGCACCGCTTATCGCGTTCGCGGCCATTCCAGTGACGTAGAGGCCGGGAAAGATTTCCCTTGTGTGCTCGACGGTCAGTTCTTCACCCTTCTCGGCCCACATCGGACCCTCCCCGGGAACCTCAAGCATGCCGCGCCTGACGAGGTGCTGACTTATCTGCGCCCCGTGACCCGTTGAATCGATTACAAACTTCGCCTCAACTGTTAAAGGGTCCACGTGGAGGCCCGTCATGAGAACCGGCGTCCAGTTGATTACTATTCCAGCCACGCGGTCGTCCTTGACAACCAGGTCCTCGACCTCGACCATGTTGAAGAACCGCACACCTGCCTTTACAGCCTTGCTCGCTATCGTCGTTGCCGTCTCGATTGCATCCGCCACGTAGAGGCCTTTTCCGAGGGGCTTGTACGTTATCCCGAACTCGTCGAGGATTTCCCTTGCTTCTTCCTGCACGACTATTTTGTTGAAGCCCATCGCGCCGCCCCAGATTCCGCCGCCGATTGAGAGCTTCTTCTCGAAGACCGCAACCTTGGCCCCGTTCTTGGCGAGGTAGTAGCTGGCAACCATTCCCGAGGGGCCCGCGCCCACAATAGCGACGTCGAGGCTCAAGCTCTCGAGAAGCTCCCTCGTGTAGGCCTCGATTATCGCCCTGCTTATCTCCATCTCCCTCATCATAGCCACCACCCAAAACCTTTTAAGCCGCGGTAAAAACTGAGTTTTTAAATTTAAAAACTTTGTTATAAACGGGTTTTAAAAATCAGCTTTAGACCATAAATCTACAGATAAAATCAAAAAGGGTGGAAATCAATGATCTGTTGGGTTTTCAGGATTCTCCATGGGACAGTACCTCTTGTGTGGATCACAGGGAGGATTGTATCCTAAACTCCCAGGTATGAAGATATCTCCGAACATTCCCGTGAGGGGATATTTCCTGCCCTTGTACTCAAGCCTAACCTTACTGGAGTATATCGTGAGACGAACGTTGGTGTCTTTGTACGTTTCTTTTAGTGCCAATGAGACGCTGACCAGTGAGGACGTTCTTGTTTCTTTGGTTAACCCCACACCAATCGCCAAGGTAAAAGGTGCAACTTTTGTGTTTCCGCTTCCGATGATACCCAGTACCGGCGCTGAAGCCGAAAACAGTGGAAGAGTGTCCACCCTGTGACCAAAGTAGTAAGTATTGGTGAGGATTCCTCCCTTGCCCTCGATATTACCTTTAGTATCCCAATACCAATGCACGAACCACATAGTTCTACTCATTGGCCCACCACTATTTCTTGGCCATCCGGGTTCAACGAATTTCCTTAGACTCATGTCCTTTTCATCAGGCTTTCCAAGAATCACATAGGCATAAGTGTCCAGGGGCTTCTTGTTCCAGACTTTCCCGTTGACATAGTCCACTCTATAGAGCCTGTACTTAGAAAATACAGCACTTCCCCCAATCCCTGCCCCGACAACAGATGGTGATGTTAATTCTGAGCCCCATATCTTAACTGTCGATTCCGGGATCCTTAGTGATCTACTGTCTATTGTGTAGGAATAACCCAGTATTTTTCCCTCCCCTGAACCGCCGACACTGCCTTTCTCAATAGCTCCCACTGCAGAAAAAGCCAGCTCCGCACTGTTGTCAGATATTGCATCATAATTCAAAGAAATGAAAATGCTGTTCACCTTATCAGTATCGCCAGTCACTTGGAAAGCGGCCACTGGAATGATGCTGGCCCTCCCCAATGTCTTCTCGTGGAACCACTCGAAGCAGTACCATGTCCAATCACCGTCCTCATAGAACGGAGGTGAACATGAAGATCCTAATAGTGATGATCCATCGGAAGACGCGCCTACAATTTCCCTTGGGATTACTCTTTTGGAATCATGGAGGATCTTCTCAACTTCGCTTTTGCTATAAAGCCTGCTCAATGCTGAATTATTGAGTTGGACTTTAACTCTCATTCCAGACACGATTCTGCCAATGTTGAGGGGAACCGTTTTCATGAAGTAGTTTAGATTGCCGTCTCTGTCAACCGTAGTCCCCAGCAGAAGCAGTGAAGGTTTAACACTCTCGGGGTTTATGCCTTCTGCCCTCAGGTATCTATTCCATTCACGCATGGCGTAAAGTACCCGGCGGAAGTCTATTGAGATTTTGCCTTTGCCGGAATACACTCCAAGATCCACCATAGAGCCGTTGGGCATGAGCATTGAGACCGTGACCGTTGCTGGGTCGCTGGTTGGTAGCTCGACCTCAAAGGAGGGGCCAAGAAACGTGCCCCTGTAATACTCAACCTTCGTTCCGGCGTACTCCATTGAGGTTATGGGAATCTGCAACGCGGCTGAAAGTGCCGTTAATACTAAGCCTAAACCTACCAAAATTGCTATTATTAGTTTTTTCATAATGTCACCTCAACAGCTAATAATACTTACAACTTTAAAAAGTTTTCTCCAGGCATCAAAAACCTTTTAAGGCCCGCTAAAAACTAAGTTTTGAAATTTAAAAACTTTGTTATAAACGGGTTTTAAAACCGGGTGATGGGAATGACCCAGCTTGAGGAGGCCAAACGCGGGGTAATCACGGAGGAGATGAAGTTCATCGCCGAGAGGGAAAGCATAGACCCCGAAAAGCTCAGGAGGAGCGTGGCCAAAGGACACACCGTCATCTTCCGCAACGTCCGCCACGACTGGGTGAAGCCCGTCGCGGTCGGCGACGTCGTTCGTGTGAAGGTGAACGCCAACATAGGCACCTCCCGTGACATCGTCGACCTCAAGGCCGAGATAGAGAAGGCTAAGGTGGCCATAAGATACGGCGCTGACACGATAATGGACCTCTCCACCGGCGGTGACCTCGACTCCATAAGGAAGGCCATAATGCACGCCGTTGACGTCCCCATCGGAACGGTGCCGATTTACCAGGCCGCCGAGGAGATGCTGGCCAAGGGGAAGGCCATCATCGAGATGAGCGAGGACGACATGTGGAAAGCTGTTGAGAAGCACTTCAAGGACGGCGTTGATTACACGACCATTCACGTTGGAGTAACCAGGGAAGTCGTCGAGAAGATGACGAGGGTAAAGAGAGTTGTCGGCATGATCTCGCGCGGAGGAACATTTTTGGCGGCATGGATACTCCACTGGGGCGAGGAGAACCCCTTCTACAGGGACTACGACTACCTTCTCGAGCTGGCCAAAGAGTACGACATCGTTCTCAGCCTCGGCGACGGGTTAAGACCGGGTGGACTTCCAGATGCCGGCGATGAGCTTCAAATAGCGGAACTCTACACCCTCGGGAGGCTCGTGAAGCGCGCGAGGGAAGCGGGCGTCCAGACGATGGTCGAGGGGCCGGGCCACGTCCCGATTGACCAGATACCGATGCAGATAAAGCTCGCCAAGGTTGCAACAGACAACGCGCCCTTTTACGTCCTCGGCCCGCTCGTCACGGACATCTTCCCGGGCTACGATCACATAAGCGCGGCCATAGGCGGGGCGATAGCGGCCATGAACGGCGCAGACTTCCTCTGCTACGTAACGCCGGCGGAGCACCTCGGACTGCCAACGGTGGAGCACGTGAGGGAGGGCGTGATTGCAGCAAAGATAGCGGCCCACGCCGTCAATTTGACCCGCTTCGAGGCGGACTTCAGGAAGGACTACCTCATGAGCGTCGCGAGGGGCAGGCTCGACTGGGCAAAGCAGTTCGAGCTGAGCGGGGACAGGGACAGGTTCATTGAGATAAGGAAGGAGAGGCCTACAAAGACCGAGGCATGCTCGATGTGCGGTGACCTCTGCGCGATAAAGCTCATCAACGACATGCTGAGGAAGGGTGAGGCCGAGTGAGGCTCATCTACCGCGGCAAAACGAAGGACGTTTACGAGGATGGCCCGTATCTAGTCTTTTACTTCAAGGACTCCCTGCTGGGCGAAGACGGCAGAGAGGACACGGGTGGCAACGAGGTGATAGGCGAGAGACCGGGCAAGGGGAGTGCAGTTCTCGGGCAGACGGAGTTCTTCTTCAGCCTGCTGGAAAGGAACGGGATAAGGACCCACTTCGTCGAGCGGATTGACGAGAGAAGGGCACGCTTTCTGAAGGCAGAGAGGATTCCGCTGGAGACTATATACCGCTTTAAGGCTTACGGAAGCTTTCTCAGGAGATACAGATGCTGGGTGAAGTCCCTCCAAGAGCTGGGAATAGTTGAGTTCACCCTCAAGGACGACTCGCTCGGCGACCCACTCATAACCGAAGAAGCAATATTACAGCTAGGTATAGCGAGCGAAGGGGAGCTGGAGAAAATGAAGGAGGTAACGAAAAGGGTCGCCGAAATCCTGGCGGAGTTCTTCTCCGCAAAGGGGCTTGAGCTAATAGACTTCAAGCTGGAGTTCGGCAGGCTGAACGGGGGGCTAATCATCATCGATGAGCTTAGCGGGGACACGATGCGCGTTATGAAGGGTGGAAGGCTTTTGAGCCAGGAAGAGCTCCTGGAGGTGGTAGAATGATAATCTCCACCATAGCTTCCCATTCCTCACTTCAGATACTCCTAGGGGTAAAGAGAGAGGGTTTCAGAACGAGGCTCTACGTCAAACCGGGCAGAAAGGCTTTCTATTCCTCTATCCCGCCTGTCGATGAAATCGTCGTAACGGAAAACATGAGGGAAGTACTCGGTGATGACGGCATCATCGTACCCCACGGCTCTTTCGTGGCATACCTTGGCATAGAGGCCATCGAGAAAGCAAAGGCTAAGTTCTTCGGCAACAAGCGTTTCCTCAAGTGGGAAACCAGCTTTGAACTGCAGGATAAGGCCCTCGACGAGGCAGGGATTCCGAGGGTTGAAGTAGTTGAACCAGAAGAGGCTAAGCCAGACGAGCTTTACTTTGTCCGCCTTGAGGGGCCGAGGGGCGGAAGCGGGCACTTCTTGGCTTACGGTTATGAACTGGAGGAGAAGATCAAAGGCCTGAGCGAACCCTACAGGATTGAACGCTTCACAGACGGCGTTTACCTCTACGTTCACTTCTTCTATTCGCCGATTTTAAACCGTTTGGAGCTCTTTGGCGTTGATGAGCGCCTGGTCATCGCGGACGCAAACAAGAGGCGGCCCTTCAGGACCCTCCCTTACACCATAGCAGGAAACAAGGCCGTAGCGCTGAGAGAGTCGCTCATTCCAGTGCTCTACGATTACGGATTGGCCTTCGTCGAGGCCATGGAGGAGCTTGAACCTCCCGGCATCGTAGGTCCCTTCGCCCTCCACTTCGCCTACGACGGAAACTTCAAGGCGATAGGCTTTGCCTCGCGGATAGACGGTGGCTCGAACGCGCTCCACTGGTACGGACGGCTCTACTGGGACGAGCCCATGAGCGTGGGCAGGAGGATAGCGCGCGAGATTAAGCTTGCCCTCGAGAAGGACCGCCTTAAGGAGGTGGTTACGTGACCTACACGGGTAGAACTCTGGGAATCGGCCTGATGAACGGCAAACCCTTCGCCTTCTACCTTCTCTGCTCCCGCTCCTTCCCGAAGAGAAAGGTCATCGTTAAAGGAAGGGCAGTTTACATCGAGAACTTAACAGAGACGGACAACCCCTACGTGAGCTACCCAGTCGTGAGGCTCCTCGATGAGTACACCGTAGTCACCAACGGCCTCCAGACGGACTTTATTGCTCAAACCCTTGAGTGGGAGAGCCCCAGGAAGGCTCTAATCCACGTCCTCGATGCCCTCGACTACGAAAGGGACAATTACAGCACGCCGAGAATAGCGGGTATAATCGGGACCGATAGCAGGGGCTGGCTTGGCTTCGCCGGCAGGGACGAGTTCTGGGTGAAGACTCTGGGACTCAAAGATGGAAAGGCCTTCGTAACGGCAACATACGATCTCGGCCTTGTCGAGCTCGATTTCCCGGTCTTTGGGAGTGCAGAGGAGCTTGCCGAGAAGGCTATGGAGTTGCCCTTCGAGAACAGGGTGCTCGCGATTGGTGTGGTTAGTGAGGGTAGTAAGTGGAAAGTGAGGGCCTTTCCCTAAACATTTTTATGCCCTTCGTCGAACGTTAAGATGGTGGTTTTCATGGAAGACCCCTACGCATGGATGGAAAACCTCGAAGATGAGCGGGTTATCAGGCTCGTTGAGGAGGAGAACAAACGCTTCAGGGAGTTCATTGGGGAGCTGAGTGACGAACTGTTCCCGGGGGTATGGGAGTACTATTCGATGCCAACCCTCTACGGTGCGAAGCTCACCGAGAAGGGCATCATAGCAATGTACAAGGAGAGGGAAAGACAGCTTATTAGATGGCTCGGTGGCGATGTCATAGTCGATTCCAAGGCCCTTGAGGAGGAGCTCAACGACGAGGTTCTGCTCCAGGGCTTCACCGCCGACGGGAAGGGGAGGTTTTTGGCTTACAGTTTTTCAATAGGCGGCGCCGACGAGGGCATAACCCGAATCATAGACCTCGAAACCAGGAAGCTCATCGACGAGATTAGGCCCTCGGTCTGGAACGTGACCTTCCTCGGGGACGGCTACTACTTTTCCCGCTTCTACCGGCACGGGGAGACGCCCGATGGGGTTAAGGCCCCAGCGGTGAGGCTCTTCTGGAAGGACGGCAGTGGGGAGAGAATGGTCTTCGGCAAGGGTCTCGGCTCCGGCTACTTCATCTCGCTGAGGAAGAGCACCGACGGAAAGACTGCGATGGTAACGGTGACCTTCGGCTGGAACAGGGCGGAGATATACGTCGGGCCGATTGAGGAGCCGGGAATGTGGAAGAAGGCCTATTCGGCGGAGGTTCCGGCGGAGCCGATTGACGTGATCGATGGAAAGCTCTACGTCCTCACGAGGGAAGGAAAGGGCCTCGGAAAGGTAATAACGGTGGAAGACGGCGAAGTTACCGAGATCATCCCTGAAGGGAAATTCCCGCTGGAGTGGGCGGTTATCGTGGACGGAAAAATTCTCGCCGGCAGGCTCGTCCATGCCAGCCACAGGCTTGAGGTCTATTCCCTTGAAGGGAACAAGCTTGATGAGGTGACCTTTGACCTTCCGGGAAGTGTTTATCCACTCGACACCGACGGGAAGAGAGCTTTACTCCGCTACGAGAGCTTCACGGTTCCGTACAGGCTCTACGGGTTCGATGGGAAGTTCAACCTCATAGAGGGGCAAGAAGTTCAGGGGGACTTCATGGTCAAGGAGGACTTTGCCGTCTCCAAAGACGGGACGAGGGTTCACTACTTCCTCGTTAAGGGAACCAGAGATGAGAAGAAGGCGTGGGTCTTCGGCTACGGCGGCTTCAACATAGCCCTGACCCCGAGGTTCTTCCCGCAGGCGATACCCTTCATAAAGCGCGGCGGAACCTTCGCCATGGCCAACCTCCGTGGTGGTTCCGAGTACGGTGAGGAGTGGCACCGCGCCGGAATGAGGGAGAACAAACAGAACGTCTTCGATGACTTCATAGCCGTGCTCGAGAAGCTGAAGGGGGAGGGTTATAAGGTCTCCGCCTGGGGAAGGAGCAGCTGCAGATTGTTGATCTACACTAAATAATCTTTTTTGCCCAGGGGATCATGAGGAAGAAAATTATGGCGATGAGTGCTGAGACCACATTGCTCATTCCTAAGCCCCAAAACAAACCTGCAGATGAGTTGAAAATAATATATCCAAAAAGATATGTTAGTGGCAATCTAAGGCCCCAAAGCCTTATCATTCTAAGCACCATGGACTCCCTTGTGTGTCCAGAATACTTGAAGACGTTGTTCACTATCAAGAATATCCCCGTAAAGAAAGGCACTGAGAGAATTAAAGGGATGACATTCTTACTCTCCATCAAGACCTGAACGTCGCTTACAAATACTCTTACAATATACTCTCTTGAAACAGCTAATGATAGAGCTACAATACTAGAAACCGCAAAATTCAACACCATGGCCCTTCTTGCTATTTTTTCTGCTCTTTCATATTTTTCAGCCCCAATATTTTGGGAGATCATTATACCTGTGCCACTTGCTATTCCAACGGTAAAACTCTCTAAGAGCTTCACCATTCTCATAATGATCAAATAAGCTGCGTATGTTGCTATCCCAAATCCATAGATCAATCTAATCATGATGATTGTTGTTATGTCATTTACCAATGAACCAAAGGCAAGGGGTATACCCTTTCTCAGGATTTTCCCATAGAATCTCAAATCAGGTTTTATGTCCTGAGCTTTTACTGGTATCCCCATTTCCCCAGAGAAAACAATATAAAGGGAGATTATACAGACGATTACATCCGCTGTAACAGTTGAGAGAGCGGCACCCCTAACGCCCAGGCGTGGAAGGCTGAACAGGCCAAAAATCATTACTGGATCAAGAATCATGTTGATCGCAATTGCTAAGATGCTGAGCTTCATAACGAGTTTGGTTCTCCCGAATGCTTTTATTACAGACAAACTTGCCGCAAACAAAAAAGAGAAGGGAATCCCAACATAGAGTATTAGAAGATAATCCCTAACATACGAATAAGCAGAGGGAGGGATCCTCATGAACTCCAGGGCGTAAGGGATTATAAGTATCCCCAAGACTGAGGTGATAATAGAAGAAATCAGCATAAAAGAATAGACCGCACCAATTAATTTTCTGTACTTTTTATATTCCCCCGCTCCAACGTATTGTCCAATGAATATTGCACCCACTGCTGAAAACTCCAGGCCAACGTGCATTAAGGTCGTTACTAACGGCAGTGCAGTTCCAGGTGTGGAGAGAGCGACTTTTCCAAAAAATCCGAGCCAAAAAGTATCGACTAAGTTATAAAGCTGCTGAATCAATGTTGAAAAAACTAGAGGCAAAGAAAGTTTAAGGATAGTTCTTGTTATATCACCACTAAGTATCTCCTGTCTAATTTCCTGGATTTTGTTGTGCTGCATTTTTCTCACCAAAGGGGAAAATCAACACAGAGTATTCTGGCTAAGTTAAGTATTCCTCTATCAACTCCCTGCTTTTCCTTGGCAAATGGGGCAATATCTCCCTATCAAAGAACTCCATCATCTTGCAGGTAACAGGATCCACTTCAATGAGTTTTCCTGTTTCTAAAAATGCATTCGCTCTGCAACCAGCACCACATATTTTTACATACCTACAACTTAAGCATTTTTTGATGTCTCTTATCCGTATTCTCAGCACTCTTTCACTACCCTGATCCGGGCTCTCCAGAATATCCCTCAGGGGTCTCTCTCTAATATTTCCTATACTAAATGGCAAACTTGGGCAAAGCGTTACAGAACCATCTGTTCTAATTGTTACTGAGGGTAAATAGCTGCATGGATGGGACTCTAGGTCAAAACTATAGATTCTATCTTTGATTTTGTCAGGATATAGTAGGCTCTCCCTAAATATTGAGAATATTGCAAGTTTGAACGGGGGTCTCTCGTCAATGTAACGTAAGATTAATCTTTTTAAAACTGGTGCCATATCGGACCAAGAGGGTCTAAGTGCATCCATCGCGGAGATATATCTTCCTCTGATGATTGGGAGATCAATTGACCAACCGGAAATTGCCTCATGTTGCTCGATCCATTCATACATTTTTTCAAGTTCGTGGAGATTTTCAGTTGTTATCATAGTATTTATGTGTACTGGTATATCCGTCATTTTACCAATAAAGTCAATATTCCGTACGATAACTTTTGCATCCACTCCTCTAACTTTTTTATTTGCATCAAAACCGTCCAGGGAAACTCTTAATTCTAGAAGTTTTGGAATATTTCCTAATTTTCCTACTGTTTGTTCGTCGAGAAGAGTTCCATTAGTTATAATTGTTTTCCAGAAATTCTCTGAAGTTTCACTGCTAAGTATTTCCAAGAAATCCGGTCTCATAAATGCTTCTCCTCCAGAAAAAGTCAGAAACTTAACTCCAACTCCTGCCAACTGATCCATCCAATCCAAGATTTCATCTTTTGAGGGATCTCCATCAGGCAATTGGACGTAAGGATCCTCATAATAAAAGCAGTACATACATTTCAAATTACATTTATTAGTGACATCTATATGGGCTGAAATCGGTTCAAGATAAAAGCGGCCATTGATATATTTCATTTAATCACCCCTACTCCCTTTGATTACGCAATGCTAAACATTGTTAGATGATCAAATCAAAATAAATTATTAAAATCAGGACTCCATTAAAAACGGGTCTGCATTGTTGTGATTTGCAAGATGTCCTTTCAGAGTCACTCCAACGAATTTTCCTTCGTCGACTTCACTCCATGCCTGTGCCAATCTTCTTTCAAATCGTTGTATCTTGTAATTTTCCTCCATAGAGCCATCACCACTATTTATCATTAGAATTTAAGATTTAAATTTTTTGTTATCATTAAGTTATTAACCAAAAGTTATCAACACTATCATGAGAAATAGTTCAAACTAATCTTTAGGGCTACGAACTAAGATGAATTAAGAGACTGTGGAGAGTTCGGGAAATCTCTTCATAAAACCAAAATACGAGAGGAGAGCATATTAACAGAGCCTGAAGGAGTGTGCAATCCAGTAAAACGAAAACGAAAGTTGTCTGATTTTCATGAGGGATTAAGACCCTGTTTTGAACTTCTCTGGATTCCTGTTGGAATGACTGCGTTCACCCCGCCCACGCCCTCAAGTTCTTCATGAAGCTGAAGGAGGTAGGTGCCCCCGTCTATCTCCGCGTCGAGACTAAGAGCGGCCACATGGGCGCCTCACCAGAAACGAGGGCGAGGGAGCTGACGGATTTGCTGGCGTTTGTCATCAAGACCCTCTAATTTCACCCATGTCTTTTCATTTTGTCCGGGAAGCTCGAAAAGTTCTTATATCTAGGAATGAGAGTAATAGATTAGGGGCGGAATCATGTACGGCAAACGAATATCAACGGGCATCCGGGGACTCGATGTCATGCTCAGGGGCGGTTTAATTCCCGGAAGGACGTACCTGGTAAAAGGTGCTCCGGGAACCGGTAAAACCACGCTCGCAATGCACTTTGCAATGGCAGGAATAGCCAATGGCGAGGACGTTCTGTATGTGACCCTTGAAGAGCCCTCCGAAAACCTGCGGGCAGACATGGCCAAGATGGGTTTTAGAATCAATGACAGCAGGTTCACCCTGATAGACGCCACCCCCACCTCCGAGCGGTACGTTCTGGTCGAGGACTTCTTCGAGTCCTTTGCCGGAAGTATGGAGAAGATGACGGCGGCAATAAAAGAGAAACTCAGAGAGAGGCGCTATACGCGCATCGTCCTGGATCCAATAACCATGCTAAAGCTCACGTCCCCCCAGGAGATGGAATACAGGAAGGCATTTCTGAGCTTCGTGAAGAGTATGGCCAAAATGGGGGCAACCGTCCTGATGACCTCGGAGCTCCAGAAGACAGACATCGAGGAGTACCTCGTCAGCGGGGTTATAGAGCTGAGAATGTTTGACATCCAGGGGACGCTTTACCGGGGGTTGAAGATACTAAAGTTCCGAGGGAGTAGCTTTGACCACAGTATGCGCCCCTACGAGATAACCGACAGGGGGATAGTTGTCCACCACGACCGCGTCATTTCACTGCCCTGATGCACCTATCATCGCCATTATCTTTCTGTGGAGCTGTTTTATCATCTCCCTTCTGTCCTCCATGAGGACCACGTCGCTTGAGCCTATCACCTCAAGGTTGAAGGCGAATGGACTTGGGAGTTCGTTGTGCTCGACCACCACCCTTATCCTCCCCTCTTTAATCCAGCCCAGGAAGAGTTCGGCAGCCTCAACGTCCATCTTGTCCTCCATTATCTCGCGGTAGACCTCCTTGAGAAGCGGAAAGTCCGGATGGTTTTCCTTGAGAATCCTCAGCAGTGTCACTGCCATGACCTGCTGTCTGCCAAGCCTTTTGCTCCTTCCAATGTATCTCCTAAGTATTAGAAGCCCGCGGTTGGCGACGTGCCTGAAGCGCCTCTTGAGGAGCTCGGTGTTGTCAAGGGCCCTCCTAAGAACCTCGCGGAGGTCTTCGATTTTAAACAGGGCCATTATCTCCTCTTCGCTCAACCTCTTATCCGGGGGAAGGAGCAGGGCGAAGCCGTTGTCGTTTATGGCAACACCGACGTTGGTCTTCTTTTTCTTGCTCACGAGATATGCAAAGGCCCTGCTCAGGGCGTCGTTTGCGCGCCTCCCGATGAGTGTGTGAAAGAAATAGCGGTTCCTCTTCCCCCCGAGGACTTCCTCAACGAGAACCGTCTCGTCGTCGGGCACCGTTGAGTACTTCGCCTGCTCGCGGAAGTAGGCGAGAATAGCCTTCGCGGCTCTCTCGTCTATCCCGTACTTTTTCATCAGGAAGCTCCTGGCGCGTTTGCTGTCCACAAGGGAGTAGACCTCCTTCCTGAAGCGCTGGATGTCGAGGGCCAGGTCGAAGCTCAGGGGGAGCATCTCCGAGAACCAGGCTGGAATGGTGGGCTTCGCACCCTCGCGCGGAATTACATAAATCTTGTTCCCCCTGCTCTTGATGAACTCGTAGGTTCTCCCCGCCAAAACGAAGATGTCACCGGGCATCAGCCTCTCAGCAAACTCCTCCTCAACCGTTCCGATCATCTGCTTGTCCATGGTGTAGACCCGTATCTTTGCTTCGTCAGGTATCGTGCCGACGTTCATATAGTAGATTGCCCTTGTCATCTTGCCGCGTCTCCCAAAGCGGCCGTCCTCAAGCCATATCTTCGCGTAGACCTTCCTCTCCTCTAAGCCGGCGTATTCCCCGGCAAGATAGCGGAGAACGCTCATGAAGTCTTCAAACGGCAGGTCGCGGTATGGGTAGGCGCGCCTCACGAGCCTGTATGCCTCCTCCACGTCCCACACCTGGTTGAGCGCCATCCCGAGGAGGTGCTGGACGAGGACATCGAGGGGGTTCTTGGGAATCCTTATCCGGTCGAGCCTCCTGTTGCGGGCGTTGTGCGCCAAGACTGTAACCTCTACGAGGTCGTCGCGGTCGAGGGCGAGGATTACTCCTTTGCTGACGTCGTGGAGCCTGTGGCCGGCCCTTCCAATCCTCTGTAAGGCCCTATTAACGCTTTTCGGCGAACCGATAAGAATTACAAGGTCAATTGTACCGATGTCAATCCCGAGCTCAAGGCTTGTCGATGTGACAACACAACGAAGTTCTCCCCTCTTGAGCTTCTCCTCCACATCAAGGCGAACCCCCCTTGAAAGGCTTGAGTGATGTGCCTCTATCAGCCCCTCGAACTCAGGATAGCGCTTTTTCAGGTTGTATGCGACCCTCTCGGCACCGCTCCTTGTGTTGGTGAATATTAGCGTTGTCCTGTGCTCCCTGATGAGCTCTGCCAGACGGCGGTACAGGGCATTGCTGAGCATCCCAGCGTCCGTGTAAACGAGGTCATCTACAACGCTCTCGACCCATATCTTAGTCTCCTTGGTGAAGCTGACGTCGACTATCAGGCCCGGCCTGGGCTTTCCATCGTCACCGAAGCCGAAGACGAATTTGGCGACCTCCTCAAGCGGATGAATCGTCGCGCTCAGTCCTATCCTCACGAACTCGTTCTCCGACCAGTGGGCGAGCCTCTCGACGCTGAGCGCGAGGTGAGTGCCGCGCTTGTTCTCGGCTAAGGCGTGAACCTCGTCTATGATGAGGTATTTGACCGTCTTAAGCCTCTCGCGGAACTTGGGGGCGTTCAGGGCTATGGCGAGGCTCTCGGGGGTTGTGATCAGGATGTGCGGCGGCTTCTTGACCATCTTGCTCTTCTCGTAGCTTGAGGTATCGCTCGTCCTTATGCCCACCCTTATGTCCGGAATCTCGTAGCCGAGCTCCTTTGCCACTTCCTTTATCTCGGCCAGGGGCCCCTCCAAATTGCGCTTGATGTCGTTGTTCAAAGCCCTCAGCGGGGAGACGTAGAGCACGTAGATTTTGTCCTCAAGCTTTCCGGCCTTGGCCAAGAGTATCAGCTCGTTTATGGCCGCGAGGAAAGCCGAGAGGGTCTTTCCAGAACCTGTTGGAGACGAGATAAGCACGTTCTCTCCCCTGTGGATCTCGATGACCGCGTAGCGCTGGGGAGGGGTGAAGGTTCCAAACTTTCGCCTAAACCACTCCCTAACCGGCTCGCTGAGTATCTCAAATATCTCCTCGTCCGTGTATTCTCTCTCGGCGTGGCGTATCCTTTCTCCGCTCATCGAGGTTCGGTTGGGTTTTCGATTTTTAAGCTATTCGGTTATCTTAACAAACTTTTTAAGTGCCAATTAAGAACTAAAATCGGTGAGAGGATGGAAAGGAAGATTGGGCAACTGAAGGGGATCATTGAGGAGTTCAACAGACTCCACGGAAGCGAGGCTCAGGCGAGAATACTTCGGGTTGAGGGAGACGAGGTCATCATTGAGTTCTCCGGCTCATTCTGCGCCACGTGCGGGCTCTACGACTACTTCGATGATATCAAGTGGGAGGCCATGGACTTCGGCCTGGAAATAGAGCCGGTGGAGGTTCTTGAGGCTGAGGAAGATGAGTTCGAGCACGGCAGGTACGTGGTGAGGTACAGGGTTGGAAAATTCCTCTCCCTTGAACTTCCGGATAAAGATTAAAAGCTCCTCTTTACCAAAAACTATTTATGCATGGTGGATTGACTAAAAAAATGGTGATTGCATGGAAACTCTGGTGAAAAGGTTCGACCCCCAGGGGCGACTTCTCCTGCCGAAGGAGCTGAGGGAAAAGCTTGGGGAGGAAGTGATAATAGTTGACCTCGGCGACAGGGTGGAGTTATTGCCAAGGAGAAGGGTCGACCTAAAAAAGTTCTTTGACAGCATCGAGGTGGGGGAGCTGAAGGGGTGGGAAGAGCTTAAAAAGGAGCTGTGGGCGGAATGAGGTTCATCGATGCAAACGTCTTTATTTATGCGTTTTTGAAGCCAAGAAAGGAACCCCCAGGGAACGTCAAACTCATCAAGAAAAAAGCACAGGATATACTTGGACGGATCAGCGGGGGTGAGAGAGTGGTTACCACAGTTGTCCACCTGAGCGAAGTTGCCAACGTCATTGAAAGCAGGGGTGGAAAGAGAAAAGCCGCTGAAGTCCTTTTGGCGATTCTGACAATCGAGAACATCGAGGTTCTGCCGGTTTCCGCGGGAGACTACCTCAAGGCCTCGCTTATAGCTGAAGAGAGAGACCTTGGGATGAACGATGCTTTGGCCTACATTAAGATGAAAGAGCTTGGGATAGAGGAGATTTACACCTTTGATCGAGATTTCGAAAAGCTGGACGTCACCGTAGTGCGTGAATAGGTCCTCCGCTGGTAAATTTTAGGGTTTAACGCGCTATATCGTGGGTTCTTAGATATCGACACAATTAAAAATTCCATATCCCAAACTATTCCCATGAACCCGCTCCTACTCGGTCTTTTCGTCATCCTCCTCTGGGACGGTTACTTTTTCTTCAATTACATAATTAGCCTTTTCAAGAATTACAGAATTCGGGAATGGTCGCCCAAAGTCTCAATCATTATCCCTGCTTACAACGAAGGAGAAAGGATCCTTAGGGCGATAAAATCTGCTCTAGCCCAGGATTATCCCGACTTTGAGGTTATAGTAATCGACGATGGAAGCAAGGACAACACCTTCGAGGTGGCTTTCTCCGTAAAAGACCCCCGCCTGAGGGTTTACAGGAAGAATCACGGAGGAAAGGCCAAAGCCTTGAACTTCGGCCTCTCGAAGGCCAGTGGGGAGATTGTAGTCACGACCGACGCCGACAGCCGTCTCGAACCCGATGCAGTTAAGGAGTTGGTGAGACGCTTCTATTCGGATGAAATCCTCGGCGTCGGCGGTCAGGTTCGCGTCGCGGGAGAATCTTTCCTTGAGATTGCCCAAGATGCGGAGCACCTTCGAATAGCGATGTTCCGCAGGGCGAAGGAGCTGGACGACCTGAGCCTAGCCCCGGGCCCAATAGCGGCCTTCCGAAGGGAGGTCCTTGGGAGGATCGGCGGCTTTGTTGAGGAAATCGTCGAGGACTACGCCACGACGAAGGCCGTTAAGGAGTTTGGGAAGGTCGTCTACGCTCCCCGCGCGAAGGTCTGGACAGAGATGCCAAAGAGCATTAGTGTGCTCTGGCGCCAGAGGAAGCGCTGGTTCCTCGGCGACCTGAAAAACCTCGGCGGTGGTTTTACCAAGGACTGGATCTTTTTGATTCTCGGGGATGTTGTGGCGTTTTTTGATGTGATTGTTCCTCCTCTTCTCCTCATCACCGGACATTTTGAGCTCTTCGCCCTATGGTGGTTCTTCGAGACCTTCACAATGCTTTTACCGACCCTCTTCGAGGGGGGAAGGCTGATAAACACTTTCCTGTTCCCGGTAATCGTCTGGTTCTGGGCGGCCTTTTACCTTGCCCTCCACATCTACGGCTACCTCTCGGTGCTCCTCGGGAGGGTATGATGCAACACTGAGCGAAAACCTTTTAAGTGCTCAACCATGTGCTACATAGACTATATAGATTATGTGTCAACAAATAGACTATAGTGATGGCGATGATAACGGCGCTCTTCATGGCGTGGGCGATAGGCGCGAACGACAGCGCAAAGGCCGTTGGGACGGCCGTTGGGTCGGGAGTCATAGGCTTCAAGAGGGCAGTGCTCCTAATAGGTGTATTCACCACCTTAGGCGTTTTTCTCGGCGGCTCCGGCGTTTCCGGAACGGTCTCCGGGCTGGCCGAGGGCATGACTGCTGGCGAGGTCGGTCTCGTCCTCTTCAGCGCGGCCTCGGCAGTAACCATAGCCAGCCTCTGGGGAAGGCCAATCTCAACGACCCAGTCCATAATAGGCGGCCTCGTCGGGGCCTCCCTCGCCCTCGGACTGCCGGTTGACTGGTGGACTGTCGGCAGAATAGCATCTGCATGGGTTCTCTCACCGATCGTCGCCGCTCTCTTCGCGTTGGCCGTCTACAGGCTCTACAAGCCCCTGCGGAGAAGGGTAAAGTGTCTGCGGAACCTTGAGCTGGCCCAGAAGTGGCTCGTCTTCACGGCGGCGGCTTTTTCAGCCTTCAACCTCGGCGCCAACGAGCTCTCCAACGTCGCCGGGCTGATGGAAGGGCTCGGAGTGAACGGACCGTTTAAGCTCCTCCTGGCGCTTATCCTAACCCTGGGGGCGCTGACCTTCAGCTACGACGTTATGATGACGGTCGGAAGGGACATCTCGCCGCTCGGGCCGACCTCGGCCTTTTCGAGCCAGTTCGGAGCATCTCTGGCCGTCAGCGCGGCCAACCTGATAGGCCTGCCCGTCAGCTCGGGCCAGGCCATAGTCGGGGCCATAAGCGGCCTGGGCCTCTACAAGGGCGAGCATGTGAACCTCAAACTCCTCGTGGGAATCGTGAAGGGCTGGGTAATGGCCCCGGTTTTCGCGGGTGCGATATCCTACGTCCTCATAACGTTTCTGGCTTAGGCTTTTAAACCGACCACCGAAGGTTCTTGAGGTGTTGAGAGATGGTCGAGTTTAAGTTCGAGGTAAAGGCGAGAGACGCCGCCGGAAGGATCGGGAAGTTAACTGTCAACGGAAAAACGATAGAGACCCCTGCCATAATGCCGGTCATCAACCCAAAGCAACTGATAGTGACACCGAAGGAACTCAAGGAGATGGGCTTTGGAATGATAATCACCAACTCCTACATCATCTACAAGACGCCTGAACTCAGGGAGAGGGCCCTTGAGTTTGGAATCCACAGGCTCCTCGACTACGACGGCATAATCGAGGTCGATTCCGGCTCGTTCCAGCTCATGCGCTACGGCGGCGTGGACGTTACGAACAGGGAGATAATCGAGTTCCAGGAGGGGATAGGCGTCGATATAGGCACCTTCCTCGACATTCCGACCCCACCGGATGCACCGAGGGAAAAAGCAGAGGAAGACCTCAGGGTGACCCTTGAAAGGGCAAAGGAAGCCGAGGAAGTCAAGAACATCGCGATGAACGCGGCAGTCCAGGGATCCACCTATCCAGACCTGAGAACCTATGCCGCTAAAAAGCTCAGCGATATGAACTTTGAGATTCACCCGGTTGGGGCAGTCGTCCCGCTCATGGAGAGCTACAGATATAAAGACCTTGTTGATGTAGTTATCGCTTCAAAGCAGGGGCTCAGGCCCGACAGGCCGGTTCACCTCTTCGGCGCAGGTCACCCGATGATTTTCGCTTTAGCGGTCGCGATGGGGATAGACCTCTTCGATTCCGCGAGCTATGCCCTCTATGCCAAAGACGACCGCTACATGACGCCCGAGGGGACGAAAAGGCTGGAAGAGCTCGAATACTTCCCCTGCTCCTGTCCGGTCTGCCCCCGCCACACTCCCCAGGAGCTTCGCGAGATGCCGAAGGAAGAGAGGACGAGGCTTCTGGCTCTCCACAACCTCTGGGTAATCCGCGAGGAGCTCAACCGGGTCAAGCAGACGATAAAGGAGGGAACCCTCTGGGAGCTCGTCGATGAGCGCGCCCGCTCCCACCCGAAGATGTTCGCCGCCTACAAGAGGCTGTTGGAGTACAGGGACTACCTCGAAAAGAACGAGCCGATAACCAAGGCCTCCGCTTTCTTCAAGGTGAGCGAGGAGGCACTGCGCTGGCCGACTGCTGTGAGGGCTAAGGAGAGGGCAGAGCGCGTTAAGAGCAGGTTTCCTGGGACGATAGAACACCCGATATTCGGAGAGATACCTAGGTACCTCGGCTTGACCTACCCCTTTGCGCAGAGCGAGGGCGAGGAGGACTTCACCATAACCAAGCCCGCCAGGGGAGAGGCGAGGAGCTACATCATGGCCATAGCGGAGTACCAGTTCGGAGAAGGCGCTGGGGAAGCGTTCAGAGATGCCTTCGTCGAGCTGTCGAGAAAGACCGGAATGCCGAGGCAGATTAAGGTGAAGGGCAAACACCTCGCGACCTTCAGGGCTGAGGACGGCCTCCTGACCCTCGGCATCGAGGGGGCTAAAAGGCTCCACGAGATACTGCCGTTCCCGAGGATGCGCGTTGTGGTCAACGAAGATGCAGAGCCCTTCGCACGGAAGGGCAAGAACGTCTTCGCAAAGTTCGTGGTGGACGCTGACCCCGAGATAAGGCCCTACGACGAGGTTCTGGTCGTGAACGAGAACGACGAGCTCCTTGCAACGGGTCAAACGCTGCTCAGCGGCGAGGAGCTGAAGGTGTTCCAGAGCGGTTTAGCCGTGAAGGTTCGCAGGGGCGTTGGGAAGTAGAAAATTTTATAACGTCCCTCCCTTCTCCTATTTCGGGCGGGCCCGTGGTCTAGATGGTTATGACGCCACCCTTACAAGGTGGAGGTCCGGGGTTCGAATCCCCGCGGGCCCACCAGTTCTCGATTAACCGCCAAATAACATCCTCATACGTTTCTCCCAACCGACCAATCCGCCTCAACTCCTCCTTCAACTCCACACTCACCCAAATAGTCGTATTCCGTCTTGCTTTCTCCCCCACTGCCAGCACCTCCGACTATAGCGCCTATAGCGACTATAGGGGATACGTATACACAATTATGCCCCATCCTACATAGGACTTGTCCAGAAAGAAGAACGACTAAAACAAAGTGAAAATGAGGAACCAGCCCGGGCGGGACACAAGAGAGCGAGAGGCGAGGAAGGGACAAAACCTAGGGCATAGTAATCTATAGTAGTTCTACCCTCTCTCCCTGACTCCTCTTCCGCCTTACTTGGACGTCATATCCTGGCCACGGCAGATACTCAAACCGGAAGAAACCATACCTCCCCCACTCGATATAAGCGTATCCATCATCCAGCATCGAGACGTAACCTTGCTTGACCTTTGACCCCTTCCTGACCTGGGCTCCTCTCAGGTAAATATAAGCTGGAATTTTCGTGCGAATTCTCCAATCAACGTTGCTAACTGTATGAGTCGAGAGGACAAGGGATACTAGGGCCTTCCTCAAGTCTTTGAGGATATCTTTGACCCAATCCTGAAGGGTGAACTGAGTGCCCGGTGCAGTTTCAGGGAAAATATCATCAGCTTCATCGATGAAAACTGCATACCACTCTCTATCATCACGAGTGAGTAGGCAGTAGAGGAGCTCAAACCAGAAGTAGACAGGCCTGTCTTCCTCCAGTTTCTCTGGTGGGATAACCCTCCCAGTCTTCTCCTTCACATCCTTGGCTAGCTCTGGGGAGACTCTATATGAGGCAGGCTCATAGATGACGTTAATCTTGTCCTTACGGAGTTTCCGAATGGCATCCTTCGCATCCCTGTACCTGACGACGGGAACATCAATCACTTCTGCTTCTCCTCCATAGGGAATTTTGAGGAACTCTACTTCATCGTCCTCATGCACTAGTATCTGGATCTTCTTCTCCCAGTTTGGAAACTTGTGCCACTGGGCAAGGAAGCGGCCACGCCAGATAACGTATTCTTCGCCCCTGAACCGTAAGGCCAGTCTGCCCATTAGTGAAGTCTTCCCAGCCCCTTGTTCCCCAGTAATCATGACAAGCCTGCCGCCCCTTCCGGGATTCCTCTCTAGGAGCCTGTCCAAGAGTTCAGCACCAATCTGAGCAGCAATCTGGGCTCCACTCGCCAGGGACAAGATACCACGCTTCATCCCACGTCACCTCCCAGCTCTTCTATGACCCTCTCCAGAATCTCTAACTGTCTCTTCCTCTCCTCCAACTGCTCCTGAAGAGAGATGACCTTCTCCTCCAGTGCTGAGACTTGAATCTCTATGAGCTTCTTTCGGGCCTTCAAGTAGTTTTGGAGACTCTGGGGGCTACCATGGGTCTTGATGTTCTTCGGAATCTTCACTCCTGCCTCTTCTACAAGGCGGATAACCTCTTCCATACCCCTCACCAATTGTACATAATTGTACGTTCTACACATACTTTTTGGACATTCTAGAGGTACAGAAACATGGAGATATGTGGCCGTGTAAAAGATAGAAGTCAGAGTTGAGTCTTAACATAGTAGATAATCAGATTGTCAACAACTTTAGGAATCGTCTGGTTCCACCCGCTCCCAGTATCAGCTTCAATCAACTTCTGGAGAAACTCTCTGTTTTCTTCGACAAACTCTCCTGCCCAACGATGAATTGTTAAGAATGCGCACTTCTCAATTTCCAGCCAGAAATCAGGAATTCCTAGGGCCCTTATAGTGTAGGTTCTATCAATAGGGACTATAAGGTTAGGGAAGAGGAAGTGCATTAGCTTCGAGTTCCCAACCAACTTAGTCTTAGTGCGCGTCACTTTCAAACTCCCATAGAACCTTAGTACATTCATTACTGTTGGACTATTCACATCTTTAAATACTTCAATAGAAGATTCCAAGAGAGAGCCATCAATCAAACTCACAGCGCTCTGGAGCTCTTTCTTGAAGTCATCATACTCCTTCAGAGAGGCTCTTCTCTTGTTCATTCCCCAACTTTCTAAAGTCTCGTAGAGGACCTTTGGTAGTTCATCTCCCATTAAGCCCTTCCTCATATTTTCGGGAGTGGATTTCTTAGTGAATTCTAGAACCCTAAGATAAGCCTCTAAATCATGGGCTCTTTCAGTACTATTTGCTTTGGCATTCAACTCCTTCACAAAATCCATCACATCTTCCTTGACCTTCCGCCTGAGCAGATTAGCAAGAGCTGTGGATCTCTCACTTACTCTTCGTTGGAACTTGTCAAAATTCCTGTATACAGACCTCCCTTGAATACACTCTTCCATAATACAGTAAGCGAAGTTTTTCCTAATAGATGTTTCGTGTCGTTGAGGATATGGGTTGGGGGATGTGAGGACGCGTCCAGCCCCTCCTGATTTCTTTCTACTCTCTAAAGTCAAGGACTAGGGAAAGGAGAGGGCTGCACACTAGGAATACTCAGTGGCTAGTAGTTCAGAAAAAATCCTGCAAGTTTGTGAAGCGGTTGATTTGGAAAATCAGGATTTTCCGAGAAGTTTGATTTTGGAACGCATAATATAATAATATGCAAATCTCCATTTTGCGTTGAGTTTTTAATCTCGTCAAGATGCCAAGTTCTCTGGAAGAAAAGTTTTTAGAGGACAGTAAGAATTTTTCTGAACATATTAGCTGTGAACATAGAGGAAATACTTCTTGGGTCTTCCACGTTTTCCGCTCTTCTTGGTATAAACGGTAAACTGGTGGGACAACTCCTGTATGACCTTGCTAAGTATTGGTTCAGCGAACCCACAAGCTTCAAGATACTGCCTAACTTCCGAGAATGGCACATAGTCGTCGTCATAGTTTACTATAAATTCTGTCGCCCTCTTTATGGCCAGTTTTAGTGTTGCAGGAGTTTTAGGATACCGCTTGACCTTCTTGATGTCGTCGAGTGTTTTAACTGAGAGCATAGGTTCAAGGCGTTCTGGGAGTAGGCCAAACAGGAACGTTACAGTGTCCTCGCTAAATGGCCTAATCCTGAAGATTGCTTGAAGTTGTGTCTCATCCTCCCAATATTTCCTAATCTCGTCAATGTCTGGGAGGGCTTGGCTACTGTACTTCCACCTGCTGTCCTTATCCCGATAAGACTGTATGCCAATGGTGTCGGGGTCAATCAGGAAGTAGGAGAGGAGGATTTCCCGGAAAGCGTCAGGCCCGACAGTGAATGTGCCGACAATGAAGAGAAACTTCAGGCCTTCAAAGTCCCTGCTACTCCTCAGGCTTGAGCCGAAGTGCATTGTCCTAACTGTGAGGTCGTGATATCCATGTTTTTCTAGGCCTCTTTGGATGAGGATACCTAGTCTGTCTTCGAATTGTTTGTAGGTGATTATGGGGACTATTCCACGATTGTCTATGACGAATTGGGGATAGAGGTATTCCACAATCTTCACTATCTTCTTGGCAATGCCCTCAAGCGAAGGTATGTTCTGGTTAGCAAGGGTCTGCTTTGTGTATTTAGCCTGTGGAATCTTCTTAGGCACAACCCTCACGACAACACTACTCTTTGAGGACTCGTGGACTGGTATCTCGATAATCTCGGGGTCTGGGAGGTCCATGTTGTAAACAGGGTCTATAGTTGCCCTCTGCTTCAAGTATTCCCACACAGCCTCGTTGAAAGAGGCGTCGGTGTTGATGACCTTTGCTCCTTTCTTCCGAGCATACTCGAAGAGGAGCAGAGCATAGGGGATGACAACCTTGTCGAGAGAGTTAGGAACTTGCTGGGAACGGGCATACCTGAGGTAGAGGCCAATTTCACATGGGCTCTGTGCGAATAAGTCTCTCACAGCCTCTCGTACAAAGTCGAGGTCAGGAGCGTGATACAAGTTTTCTAGGAGCTTTCTTTGTAGTTCAACTGTCAGCTCCTCACAGTGGTTGATGTAGTCATCTTCAGTGAGATCTCGCCCAAGAGCTATAGAATGCAAGTGCATGACCTTAGGGTCAGGAGGCTCAATGACTTTTCCGTTGAACAGGGATTCCTCGGCTATGATAACATCAGGTTCAAGGCGTTCGAGTTGTTTTGTCTGAAGATAGGCGAGTGGAGCGAGAACTACCCTTTTGTCCTCCTTAAAGGCTTGGTGATACGGGCAATTAGCATACGTGTTAGGGAATTTCTCCTTGCAGATAGAGCATGCAATTCTGGGAGGGAAGCCACGGAAGACGTCAAGGTGTTGGCAAGACCGCTCGAAGCCCTTCCAGTGGACAACTTCACTGGAGGGCAGAAGTCTCTCATACAAGTCGAGGATGGTATGAGCTTCAGCAAGGATGAGGAACTTTTTCTCGCTCTCTGATTTGATTAGTTCGATGTTTCTGTGAGTCTTGCCAGAACCTGGGAAAGACTTGTCCACGATAAACTCGATGGTTGGGTCTTCAACTAGTTTCCTAAGCCTCCAAAAAGCCTTTGTACGGTGACCAGCATAAACACTACTGGGCTCGGGCATACCTTTCACCTTGAATCAGTTTTTATTGGTGTTCTCAGTTTCTTGATTTCTCGGGATTGAGGAGCCTCTCGACTTCCTCCCTTGGGATTCTCCACCAGCCTCGTTTAGTGGGTTGGATTGCTTTGATTTTGCCCTCCTGAACCCAGCCAAAGACGGTCACGTAGTGGACACCGAGCATCCTAGCAACTTCCCCAGTTGTGTAGTACTCTTTTTCAAGTTTGATGGCCATGTTGTCTCACCTCTAATATTTCTTGTATCCTTAGTATACATAACCTTTTTGGACATACCTGGAAGCTTTATTTAGTCATCAAAACCCTAAAATGCCCAAGAATAGAAAAAGAGGATTCAATGTTTCTCCTTTAGCATGACCATTGCCTCAAGCACATCAAGGTCCTTTTCGGTTATGCAGGGGTTGAGGCGTCTTAGGAGTCTCAGAACCTCACTCCGAGGTATCATAGTTTTGCCGTCAATGACTTTGTACTTGAGCCTCCCAGAAACTGTTGCCCAGAAGACCTCTTCTTCGGGAACCATGAAGATTCTAGTAAATTCTTGAATTGTGTAGTACTTTTTCGCCATATTCCTCCCTCAGTATCTCTTTTGCTTTCTCCAATTCACTCTTTGGGATGTACCATCTCTTACCTACCGCGACGCCCTGAATTTCTCCACTTAGAATCAAGTCAACTATCCGGCCTACTCTCCTCCTAGGAATTCCGAGGACTTCTACTAGCTGGGACTCAGTGTAGAGTTGTTCTGGTGGGAGTTGCCTTGCTTCTAGGAGCATGTCAACTACTTCTTTTGGGATTCTCCAGTGTTTGTGGAATGAAGGTTGGACTGCCCTAATTTTGCCTCTTCGAATCCACTCGTAGACTGTGTTTCGTGTCACGTTGAGGATTTTTGCGACTTCTCCAGTAGTGTAGCAGTCTTTTGACCCCATCATCTTCTTGAGGCGTTTGACCTCATCCTTGTGAATCCAATAATACATACACTTCTTGTAGCGAGTTTTCAGGGCGTTGACCTTCCTTTTTTCTATCAGTGTGTAGAGTCTGAAGATGTCTATGTCCAACTCTCGTGCCACTTCTCTTGGGCTATAGTATGGGCCTTCAGGTCTTGGTGTAGCCATTAGCCTCACCTCCTATAACCCTCATCTCAAGGATTTGTCCTTTTCTAACAACAGCATAAGGGCTCTTTCTCTTTGACCTAACAAGTACGACACAATCTGCAAGGTATATGAAGAACCTGTCTTCGTGCTCTAGTGTCCCAATGTACTTTGCTCTGGGAGTTGTTAAGTAGACTTGTTTTCCTACAAACTTTTCAAACTGCTTCATGGTTTGTCACCTCCTTTGCCATTGTTGTTCAGCAACCTGTCTAGCTCTTCTACTGTGTTGATGGCCTCCTCTAGGTTCTTTCCAACGCTTCTCCAGTACCTTGACACTCTCGTGGCCCTGATGTAGTAGAGGTTTGTCTTTAGGCTTTTCACCAACCGGCGGGCTTGTCTTACATCCACGAGTCCTCACCCCGCTCCGTTAGTGATACTAACTGTCAGTAAGCGGTAGTTAACCTTTTTGGACTTTTTCTGGTATTCAATGTAGGAACTACATCTGCAGAAGTCTCCAAAATTGTAGTATACAATAACCAGCTAATTTTCTATTGGTGAGAGCCATGTCCCTCTGGAACAGACCGATACAGGACCAGGAACCTCATCATCTTCACAAACATACCAGTCATCTCCATTTGTAACTCAAGAGGAAGACAAGAAGGATGAGACTACTTCTACAACAATCCAGAGACATGAGACAAGGCCAGAGAAGATTTCAGACCCAACACACCGCCGCAGGGAGAGCCTCCCACTGCCTGATGTTCCTGTCCAAACAAAGCCAAAGAAGAACCATAATTCAACCCCTTCACTTCAACTATTAAGAGGTTATTCAGACCGTATCCCGCAACATATGTGAGGCACTTGAGTGCTCTACCAACAGAACCAAAGACCCGTAAAAGAAAATCCCGGAAGAAAGTTAAGAAGGCTAAGAAATCTTTTAAATGGCAAAAAAGAGTTCAGTACTCTTACTACTTGTCAGGGTTTGGGAAAGCTATGAGCATGATGAACTTGTCAGGTCTAAGGTAGTCCGGAGTTGAACTCCATCTACCTCTACACTTCCTCTTGTTTTTCTAGGGTAAGTGTAGAGAAATCCTGGAGAAAATCTACACATACAGTATGAAAGTGTAAGGTTTCCAATCACCAAAACCACTACATACTAGGAGGGCCAAAATCAAAATGGTGAGGGGAGGATGTTGGGCTGGTTATTCGGCAAGAAGACAACAGAAGGTATAATCAAGTCCATCGCCAAAAACAGCCCAAACTTTAAAGAGTGGCAAAGACTTGAAAAGAGGAAACTACAACTTCTCGACAAGAGGGCTGAGTTAATAGAGGGGATTAACAGGATTGACGCTGAAATTCGGATGATTGAGTCCTACCAATCCATGCTGATGAGGCAAGATACCCTGTAACCTTATTTTCTCACCACTTTCTTGTTGCCAAGGGCTGGTTGTATTCAATTAGACTACTGTCGAATGCTAACTAACAACTTGACGAACAGAAAGCTTTTTGTATTCCGCGGCGTGAAAGTATTATGTAAGGAGGTGATATGAGAATGTTCCGAAAAGGAACCGGAGAAATAGACAAAGCTACTGAACTTGTAGGGGCAGCGATAGTGCTAGTTGTTGGGGCATATGTCATCTACCAGATAGCAATTACCCTTTTTGGGTCTTAACCCCCTAATCTTTCTATTTTAACTGCCCTAATTAGTCTATTTACATTTTCCTTGTAAGCCCGCTTAGCTTGGTTAAACAGGTTGATGTAGTGAGTTGCTAGTATATCCCCACTCTGGCTATGTCCGACCATGAACTTGACGACACTCTCCTGAACTCCTGCTTCAATCATTTTGTTTATGAACCACTTCCTGGCATACTTCAAGGGAAGGCCACGCTTGACGTAGTAGCTCCCGACAGCATCATAGGTAATCTTGAACCTCCTCAGCTTTTTCGCCAACTCTACTGGCATAAAGACGTAGTAGCTGATTTTCCCGCCCCTCCTCCAGCCAAGCTCGTAGTAGGCGATATTACCGTCAATGTGGAGTTTCGCCTTGTCGAATGTGTTCACCAGCTTGATAGCCTCTTTGATTCGTATCCCACTAAAGAGGCAGAGGAGGCCGACAATCAGCATCTCTTCCCTCTCGACCTTGGCTAATGCCTGCCTGACTTCCTCATCACTCGGCAACCTGACGTCAATCCCGTCAGGCCGCTCTCTCAGGAGTTTCAGGAGGCTTGCTGCGAACTCCTCACTAATCATTCCATTTTCTAGTTCAAACCGGATTAGTGCTCGGATACTCCTAACGAAGAAGTTCCAGCGGCCACTCTTGCCATTGTCAACCTTGGTGAGGATTCCTCTCAAATCGGCCGGGCTCTTGATGTCAGCC
Organism: Thermococcus thioreducens; assembly: GCF_002214545.1. Lineage (NCBI taxonomy): Archaea > Methanobacteriati > Methanobacteriota > Thermococci > Thermococcales > Thermococcaceae > Thermococcus > Thermococcus thioreducens. The sequence continues at coordinate 1,033,716 of NZ_CP015105.1, forward strand.
TGTCCAACGTACTTGTCTAGGTAGCGGATATAGTCCCGAGCGACATCCCTACTGAGACGTTCATGGAGGTAGTGGGCGAACTCGTCCCTGACGGTGGCGTATTTGAGTGTATCCGCTGTTACGTTGGCTGTTTGGCGGTTTAGCTGACCCTTACAAGGTGGAGGTCCGGGGTTCGAATCCCCGCGGGCCCACCAGTTACAAACTTCGCCTGCGCGAAGTTTGATCAAGGTTTGTGGCTCTTTCTTGGAGCTTGCATCTAAAGTGTGATTGTCGCTAAATTCAACCTCCAGAGTGTTGGAATCTGCTATAGGGTTCCCTTTCGTGAGGAGTTCACTTTTAAACCGACGCCCAAAGGGCGTCAATGGGAAGGAACTCCTTTTAACTTGCGAAGTGAGATAGATTCCAAGGTGAAAAGCTCCAGTTAAAGTAATCACACTCAAACACATCCAAATTCAAGGAGAGCCACAAACTTTAGTGAAACTTTGCCCAGCAAAGTTTCTTTGGTGAAGCTTTTCCCAAAAGCTTCAGCGCTGGCGGAAAACAAGATGCATTTTTAAAGAGTGTGCGTTTTGAGGCGGTTTCCTTCTCATGTGCTTCTTGGGGAGTGTTTCACTCAAGAAGGCGTCCTTCGGACGCCAAAGGTAAAGTTGGAACCGCTTGAAAATGCTTGTTTACGCCTTAAATCCATAATTAGAGTTGCACTCGGTTGGTGCACGACTAATTTTCGCCCTTTGGTGCTAAGGGTGCTTTTCGGTCAAACTTTGCTTTGCAAAGTTTGTTCGCCTGCGCGACGTCGAGCTTTGCTCGACGCAAGAGGCGATGTTTCTGCAATAACCCGCTTTATCTCCTCAGCGCGAACTCCAGCACGGGGTCGGCTATTTGGTAGGTGATGTTCCTGCCGTTGATCTTTTTCTCTATAAACGAGGCCTTGAGGAGAGCGTCAAGGAGCCTCGCAAGGGTTGCATCCGTTATCTCACGCTTTTCCGCTTTTTCGAGTTCCGTCTTCAGCTCGCTCCAGGTGTTTCTTCCGCGGGCTATCGCATGGAGAATTGCCAGATATCGCTTTCTTGCGAGGGGTCTCTTCTCAAGGAAGCGGTCAAGCTCTCCCAAAGCCATCTTCGACGCTTCTTCAAGAACCCTATCCACTGTTCTTCTGCTCAGTCCCTCTCTGAGAGAGATTACTCCGAATTTAACAAGCCATCCAACTATGCCGTCAAGCCTGTTGACTGCATCTTCCAGAATCTCCTCAGGGGCTTTTATTCCTGCCTGTTCAAAGCCTTTACGCAAAAAATCGAGGCTCTGCTCTCTTGAGAACCGTGAAAGCTCTATCTCGTGAAAAACTCTCCCGTAAAGGGGGGCAGTGGGGTCCTCAATACCTGCGAAGTCATAGAGCAGCCCGACCTCACTTCCGGTTAATATGAAGCTCGTCTCTCCGTAGTCGTAGAAATGGGCTATCAATGAAGCCAGCTCCTTTCCGGCTGGCCCTCTAATCTCCTGAACCTCATCGAACGCTATTACAAATCCCTCGCTTTCAAGGGCGGAGATCAGGGAATACAACGTTTCGGGGTTCTTCCACGAGAGCGAGACTCCCACACCGGAAATCCTCACGCCGTCTATGAGCTTTATCCTGTCCTTCAATCTTTTGAGGAGGGGAGCGTTTTTCGAGAGGTATTCGTTGAGTGCCGCCTGGAAGCGGAGGTAGAGGTCGCGCCGTGAGTTGGGGTTCACTCCCCTGAGGTCGACTATAACGTGAGGGAGTTTCGCTTCGTTGAGGGCCACTCTTAGGAGGGAGGTCTTTCCAAGCCTGCGTATTCCTTTGAGCAGTATGAGGGGCTTCCGTGAGTTTATGGAGCTCAGTAGCTCTCCCAGCTCCCTCTCCCTGTCATAGAGGTCATCTCTCCTGACCTTTGGTCTTTCATCAAAGTACAAACTACCACCCCGATAGTATACTATCGCCCCGATAGTTAAAAGGATATCGCCTATTCACGTCGCCCTCTTATCTTCCTCCGGGAACTTCCAGTTTTTGGTTATCTTCGTCACGTTCCGGACGAGGGCCCTTTCCCAGGGATGCCTTGAGACGAGCTCCTCAAGGAAGGAAATAAGCTCGTCGTAGGCGGGCTTGTCTATCGGGAACGGCACTCTGTCCTTGCCCCCAACGGCGTAGGTGAACTTGAAGGGATCAGGCGGGTGCGTCACCGGGTCCTTCCAGCTCGGGTGGACGTCGTAGACGAGCTCAAGGACGAGCGAGAGAGCGCGCAAAGTGCTCGGGCCGAGGCCCTTCAATAGCAAAAACTCCTCGTAGTTGCTCACACTAAGCTCACGGGCAAACTCTAATGCCCTCTTGTTCAGCTCAAACCTTCCCAGACTTTCGTAGCGCCTTAGGATGGAAACCTCATTGACGTTGCGGGGCTTGTAGTAAACGAGCGGGCGGTAGCCTTTTGCGAGCGCTTTCAAACTCTCCAGCTCGCGCTCTATTTTAACCGGGTCCTCCTGAACCACATCGAGGAGCGTCTTCTGGTATTCTTTGGCTTCCTTTGAGACAGTGTTGAGGGCGAACTCTCTCCTGAGCCCGGAGATAGCCTTATGGGGATCGAGGGTGAAGGTCTCAGCATCGAACCAGTGGAAGCGCCTCGCCATCCTCTCCCTCTCGTTCATGCCCTGCTGTACCACCGCCCAGTTGCCTTCCTCATCGAGGAAGAAGACGTGGTGGTAGAGCCCGTAGCCGGTCTGGAGCGCAACCGTGTCGACTTTGGCCACTAGCCTGGATGTCCTCACATAGGGCTCGGGGTCGAGGTCGTAAAGCTCCGCTATCCTCCTAAGCTCCTCCGGTGTAGCACGGCTCTTCTTCCCCTTGCCCCCGGCGGCTTTAACCCCCAGCTCCTCCCTCCAGAGGGCGTCCTTTATCATGCCCGCCGTTACCGTCGTGCTTCCCGAGGAGTCCCAGTCCATCCCGATGACGTTGTTAAACGCCTGGAACCAGACCGGGTCGGAGAGCCTCTCAAGGAGGCCCTTCGTCCCGTACTCCTCAACCGCCAGAACCAGCACTAACCTTGTAAGCCTCCTCATCCTCTGCGCCAGCCACGCCGGAACATGGCCGCCGTGAAGGGGCAAATCTGCAACGTTCCTCATCATTATTTCCTCGTATCAAGACGATTTAACCTTTGCCACAACCTTTTTATCCCCCGGCACGTTTACTCCATCGTAAACCCACGGGAGGTATGATCATGGGAGTTGAAAAGGTTCCGAAGTACGACATTCCAACCAAGAAGGTTGACTACGTTTTTATCGAACTCGACAAGATGAAGCCCCACGAACAGCTCGTTCAGAAGGAGCTTGAGGCCTTCATCGAGAGCGTTACCGGTAGTGGAATCTTCTGGAAGCCCATGCTCCTCGCCAAGGTTCCCGGTGAGGATATGTACCTCATCGTTGACGGCCACCACCGCTGGGCCGGTTTGCAAAAACTCGGTGCCAAGAAGGCTCCTTCCGTTATACTCGACTACTTCAGTGATGATGTCAAGGTTTACACCTGGTATCCGGCCTTCAAGGGAAGCCTTGAGGAGGTTCTTGAGAGGCTTAAGAAGGAAGGCCTCAAAGTCATCGAGGACCCCAATGCTGAGGAGAAGGCCGAGAGGGGCGAGATAGCATTCGCCCTTGTCGGTGAGAAGAGTTTTGCCATACCCGGCGGCCTCGATGAGCAGAAGAAGGTCAGCAAGGTTCTCGACGAGATGAGCGTTGAGGGTAAAATCGAGCTCATCTACTACGGCCTCAAGGAAGACGCCAGAGAGGACATGGCAAAGGGCGAGATTGACTACGTCTTCATCAGGAAGGCCCCGAGCAAGGAGGAAGTCATGGAGCTCGTCAAGCGCGGTGAGGTCTACTCCCCGAAGACCACCAGGCACGTCCTGCCGTTCAACCCGGACAAGATTGATGTCAAGCTCGAGGAGCTGTTCTGAAGGTTTTTAACTCCCTTTTCCCACTTTTTACGCCGATGACGAGGGATCAACCGGCTGAAGGGTGATGACCAGTCCAGGAGGCCGAGGCATGCTTAAGGGATTGATATTCGACGTTGATGAAACCCTGGTTTACTATGAGGGTTACAATCACAGGGAATGGTATGAGATGTGGGTTATGCCGGCCCTTCAGGAGCATGGCATCAAGCTGGACTACGAGACGTACAAAAAAACGGTAACCGGTGAGCTTCCCAGGAGCTACGTCGAGCGCTTTGGCATAGACCACGTGGAGTTCTGGAAAATCGTGGACGCGGTGAACCTCCGCTACCGGAGGGAAATGGCGCGGCTCGGCAGGATAAAGCCGTTCCCCGATGTTGGTGCCCTGGGAGAACTGAAAAAGATGGGTCTGAGGCTGGCTGCGGTGAGCAACGCCTCCCAGGAGTGCACGGAGTTCGTTTTGAACCTCTTTGACTTGGGGAAGTACTTCGACGTTGTGTACGGCAAGGACTACTCCAACCTTGACGGCGTCAAGCCGAGCCCCTACCTCGTTGAAAAGGCCCTGAGAGTGCTCGGCCTTAGACCGGAGGAGGCAATGATGGTAGGCGACAGTCATCATGACGTGCTCGCAGGAAAGCGTGCCGGCATGAAAACCGTCAACGTTACGCGCTTCGGGGAAATCGGGGGTGCCGACTACTATGTGAAGGATCTCTGGGAGCTTGTGGGATTGATAAGAAAAATTCTGGGGACTTAATCCCCGTAGAATTCCTTTTCAAAGACGTCTATTCCAACTTCCAGGCTTTCAAGCCAGTCAAGGAATTTTCCAACGTTCTCGTCCCTGAATATCGCACCGTGCTGGGGGGCTATGACCTTTGGGTTCAACTTTCTAACTGAGCGAACCCATGCCCTCAAAGCTTTAGTCGAGCTCATATATCTCTGGTGAAAGCCTTCCATGAGCTTGACGTGTTCTTCGAAGTCTTCAACGAAGAGGTACCATTCCCCCTCGGGGAAGGCAGCCGCCCCTATGTCTGTACTGAAGAGTATCCCGCTCTTCTCGTCGTAGAACGAGAAGTTGCCCGGACTGTGCAGGTAATGGGACGGGATTGCCTTTATCACCGAGTTTCCAAGTTTGAACTCAGTCCCCTTATCGGGAATTCCAATGGTTCTCCCGGCACTCAGTACTGCCATATGGGGAATGAAGCGAACCCAGAGCTTGGAAACGGCGACCTTTGCGAGCGGGGCGTACTCAAACCAGAGGTTCAGGCCCGCAACAACATCTGGGTCCTGGTGGGAGTACATGAGGTACCTTATCTGCGTAGGCGGAATTAGCGATGAGACGTTTTTGAGCACTCGCGAGAAGACAAAGAAGCCACCGGGCTCTATCAAAGCTCCTTCGTTCCCATCTATAACAAGGTATTGATTCGTGAGGATGCCCTTCTCGTCTTCAGCCTCTTCAATACCGAGCCAGTAGACCCTGTGCTCTCCGTCATCGTAGAGGGGGTAGCTGTTCATATTCCGTATCATCTCAAACACCTCCCACGGGAACCCAGACATTAACCATGTACGCCCCTTCGATCCTGGAGACTATTTCGAGGGCTTTTCTGGCGGTTTCATCGTCCTTGACTTTCACAATCTGAGTGCCGTTCTGGTCCCTGTACTCGACCGCGAGCACTTGACTTCCTTTGATGAGAAGTTTAAACGCTTTCAGCCCATCTTGAGTTATCCCGGACACGTAGAGAACGCTGTCGCTCAGCTTTCCACGCACCTCCATAATGACGTCAAAGAGACCGCCCTTTTGGATTATGTGGAGTCCGCTGTGAACCATCTTTGACTTGGAAAGGAAAGACGCCACACTCATAGGGTCTGAAAAGTCCACATTATCAGCGATACCTGCCGAGGCCGATAGTGATGGAACCGCATCAAGGTTCTCGGCCAGCTCCTTCAGGCTCTTGGCGATTCCACTGACGAGTATTTCAAGGGTTTTTCCGAGCAGAAATTCACCGCGTCCCTGGTAGGAGAGCTCGATATCCGCAGTAACGCTCTTCTGCCACTCTTTCATCCCAATTGTAACCGTGAGATGGCTCCTCCCTCCAACCCCGTCGTAAATGTAGCTGTTGCTGTCGTTCATTACTGTAAATGTGTAGGTGTCCCCGAACTTGAAGACGAACCTCGGAAGTAGTACCTCCACCTGAACGCCGTTTCTGGTGTTTACCCTGACCACATACGGCCAGTTGGTGATGAACTGGGGGGCGTCTTCAAGTACATGCTCAACACTCTTCCGGGGGGCGTTTATCTCCACGGAGGTGCTTTTACGCTTCATAGAACCTCACCCAGGATTTCCTGGAGGCGGAGGTAGGCACCTTCCACACCCTCCAAAGGATTCACCGGCACAAGAAAGTATACCCTGTGGCCCTCTCTGAAAACCAGCGGTCTCTCCCGATCATGGAACACTACCTCTATCTCTACCTCGGTTATTCTGCCATCGATGACCTCAAGCGTCCCGATGAGATGGGGAATCGCGTTCTCAGGGGGTTTGCTCAGGTATCCCCACAGCCTGTAAAGATACTCGAATGGATTAACGGCCCAGATGAGAGATGTCCGAACTGGATTCTTTACTTCTGATATCATTTTACCCACCTTTGCATGATCTCCAGCCTTTTGTGTTTTAGATCAAATCAGCTGGTTTGTATTTTAAACCTTTGGTTTCAATTTCATAACAAGTAGATTTCAAATTTCGAAATCTCTACTTTTAATTTTCTTCCCATTTGGAATTCAAACCTGGCCTGGGGGAATGCACTACCCTTAAATACAGGGAGTCCCGAAATAACCAGGACGTGGTGGCTATGGAGGCCGTTGGATTCAAATGTGAGAGGTGCGGTGCGCCTCTGGGTGTATCCCCCGAAACTATAGTTTCCATCTGCCCGTACTGCGGTTTTCCGAACCATATAAGCGGCAACCTGAGGACGGAAAACATCTACATCGTCCCCACGAAGGACAAAAACGCCATAGCCAAGGGCTTCTGGAAAAGGGTCGAACGGGACTTTGACCTCAAGCGCATGAAGGAGGAGATTGAGATAGTTGACATCGAAGGCCACTACGCCCCGTACTGGGTGGGTAGCGTTCACGTCGAGGGTGACGTTGAATACATGGTGCGCGAGGAGGAGTGCCACACGGACTCGGAGGGCGAAACCCACTGCCACACCGTCGAAAGGCACTACCACGACTACGTCGACGAGGTTTTGAGCCTCATCGGCTCCGCGAGGAGGCAGATCAAGAGCTTCGGCGTTGATGACATCATTGTCCACTATTCCAGAGCCCGCCCTAAGGGGATGAAGCTCCTTGAGCTGGACGAGGATCAGTGGGGGAAGATAAAGCTGGAGATACTCAACACGGAGATAGACGAGACCCAGGCGAAGGTGATAATGCGCGAGGATGCGATAGACGTCATAAGGGATCGCTACTCCGCCAAGGCCGACAGGATAGAGCGCTTTGATATCCAAGCAGACGAGCCTGAAAGTGTTCGCCTCATTCTCCTGCCGATGTGGACGGTTTATTACAGGTTTGAAAACTCGATATTCTACACCGTTTTCGCGGGCTGGGACGGGAAGGACGTCCTCTCAACGGAGCCAATGCCTACTTGGAGGAGGGCACAGTACTTGGCAGGAACCGTCCTAGGGACTCTGGTGGGTGCTTTAGGCGTGGCCTACGGGGGTGCAAACGGCTCTGCGGTGATTTCTCTCATAGCGATTCTCCTTGGTGCTGGGGTGAGCGGCTACTTCGGTTCGCTCGTGCTTGAAGGGCAGAGGATAGAGCGCACCGGGGGAATCCTTGGGAGGTGAAAGGAATGGAGGTTCAGTGTCCAACCTGCTCGGCAAAGTTTAAGATTCCAGAAACGGTCAGCGTGGCCACGTGCCCCTACTGCGGCACGACCTTCCATATCCACACGGGGGAGAAAAGCGAGAAGGAGCACTTCTTCTTCCCACCGATGAGAAAAGATCCAGCCGGGGTTCTCCTCAAGTTCCTCTCAAGGCAGTACGGCGCTCCAGCTGACATAACCGGCGCGAAGGTGACAAAGAAAGAGCTTCACTGGGTTCCGGTTTATTTCTTCTACCTCCACGGGAGGAGCAGACTTTGGTCAACGGTTGAGGAGGCCAGATTTTTGGGAATTCCGGCCGCTTCAAGGTTCATGAATCTGCTTAACCACTACCCGTTTCCGATAAGGGGTAAGCGCTTCTTCGATGAGAGCATCGTCGGAAAGGGCAGGTATTACGAACCTGAACTTGACAGGGAGCAGGCGGAAGCAATGGCAAGGGCAGAGATGGAAAATGCCCTGAGAAGCGAGGCCCGCCAGGAGGACAAATCAGCGGGAGAGATGGAAATCGTGGTTCGCTACCTCGGGCTGGTTCACTACCCGATCTGGGAGGTTCATTATGAATACAGAGGGGAAAGATTTACAGGCTACGTGGACGGAACCGACGGAAGGGTAATCCTCGGAGAATACCCGCTGATGAGCGATGCGAGGAAAAAAGCTACCTTCCTTGGGGCGGGTGTCGTAGGAGCGGGCCTGGTCTTTGGAATAGTTGCAACGGCCATCTACGGAAGCGCCTGGGGGCTCATAGGGGGACTTATCTCGGCCGGTGCCGGGGCTTTTGGGATATTCCGGAAGGGCTCGGTCAAGAGGAGGAAGGTTAGCGAGGTTATGAAAACGGGAGAAGGAAACCTGTACTTCCGGCCAATGAGGTGATAATATGGGGAAGGAAACCAAACTTCTGGAGAAGATAGAGCTCGTAATTCCCGGCTTCCACGGCTACAAGAAGAAGGAGCTCATTAGGGAAGACGACAGGCTCGTCCGAGGCAGGGTGGCAGATATCCTTGCCCAGGCTCGAAGGGAGATGGAGCGCGCCCTTCAGAGGTGCGCCATGGTGAGCTGTGCCCAGCTGATGGCTATAGACAATCTGAGAAAGAAGCTGATGATGCTCGAAAGCAGAGTTCGTCATGCCGAAGCCGGCTACCGCGGCTACTTTGACAGGGTGAAGTTCAAGGAGAAGGAACTTAACAGGCTCCTGGAATACGACGCCAAGATGATAGAGCTGGCGGAGGAGATACTCAACGAGGTTAAAGCCTTAAACGGTGAGATAACAAACCCCCAAGCTCTGGGCATGGCGGTTCTAAACCTCGACGATAAGCTTGTCAACTTTGAGGAAGTTCTCAACGGAAGGATGAGCTTCGCGGCGGGTGAGTAAGATGGTGCAAGTAATAGAATGGGTGAACCCCGGAGAGGACGAGATAATCTGGAGGTATCCAAACGAGGTCATAAAGTGGGGTGCGCAGCTTATAGTCCACGAGTACGAGGTAGCGGTCTTTATGCGCGACGGAAAAATCTACGACGTTCTCGGCCCGGGAAGGCACACACTGACAACCCAGAATCTGCCGCTCCTCTACAAGCTCGTCGGCGGTTCAAACAGCCCCTTCAAGGCAACGGTGATCTTCGTCAGCATGAAGCAGTTCCAGGGGAGGTATGGAGGAGAGACGCAGACGAGGGAACTGGCACCGGTCAAGTACTACGGCGTCTACTGGTTCAAGGTCGCCGATCCCGTGCTCTTCATCACTGAGGTCGTTGGCGGTCAGAGCCTATACGACACAAGCGACGTCACCAAGTTCATCAGGGCATACTTCAACGAGGGGATGATGAAGCACCTCAGCGCTTACTCTATAGTCGACCTCTTCCAGAACCTCGACATAGTGAGCACGCAGGTCAAGGTCAAGCTCATGGAGGACTTCCGCAGGCTCGGCCTTGAGCTGGTCGATGTCAAGATTGAAGGAGTGAACACCACCGACGAGTGGCGCCAGAGGCTCTTCTGGATAATGCAGACCGGCAACGCTCAGGCGGTTATGCAGATGGACACGGCGAAGCAGGTGGCGGCGGAACTTGGAAAGAGTGAAGGGGCCGCGATAGGGACTGGTATGGTCATAATGCCCCAGCTCCTCCAGCAACCGGTTCAGTCAGCTCAACCGGCGCAACCCTACGCCGGTGGGGCAGTTCCTTCGGCAGGTTATCAGGGGGCACCTCAGCCGGGAGCACCGGCTCAACCTAACCAGGAAATCTGTCCCTATTGCGGCAAGCCAATCCCGCCGGGAGCGCGCTTCTGCCCCTACTGCGGCAAGCAAATACACCGCTGCCCCAACGGGCACATAGTTCCGGAGGGGGCGAAGTTCTGTCCGGTTTGTGGGGCGAAGATTGAGTGAGTTCCCTTTTCTTTTTCCCCAGGGTGGTAAGGCTTATATGGTCCCGAAGGGTATATTATTCCGTCGGCTTTACCTCACATGGTAACGTCGCGGTGATGGTTTATGAGGTCGGTAATTGCCCTTTCTCTGCTCCTGCTCGTTCTTCTGGCACCATTAGCGGGAGCCGAGGAATGGTCTCCAATAGACGTCATCAAGTTCCAGGGAGTTCAGAACCCCGAACTGGTTCTCCGCCAGATAGCTAAGGGTGAATACGATATCGGGCTCTTCTCCCTTCCGGCCGATGAATACCGCCGTCTTGATGAAGACCTCCTCAAAAACCTCGAACTCTACAAGACAGTCGTCTCCTACAACGAGCTGACATTCAACACCTATCACGATCCGGACAAGGATGCCCCAATCGTTACCGTGGGGAACGAGACCTACTTCAATCCCTTCGCAATCAGAGAAGTCAGGTTTGCAATGAACTACCTCATAAGCAGGGAATACATCGTTCGGGAGATTTACAGGGGTGGTGCCGCGCCCATGTTCGGTTGTATCAGGCCGAGCCATCCGGCCGACAAATACTTCGAGCCGGTCTATGCCGCTCTGAACCTTACGGCTGAGGGTAACGAGGAACTTGCCCTCCAGATGATAGAGACGGCAATGGGGGAAGCCGCTGAGAGTGTTGCGGAGTACGGCCACAGGCTGGAGAAGGTAAACGGGACGTGGTACTTCGACGGGAAGCCTGTGACTATCAAGTTCGTCATCCGCATCGAGGACGAGAGGAAAGGGATAGGGATGTACGTCTCAAAACAGCTCCAGAAAGCCGGCTTCGCCGTTGAGGAGCTCCTCTGGGACAGGCAGAAGGCCGGTCAGGTCGTCTTTGCCAGGCCGTCCAGCAACTACGAGTGGAACATCTACACCGGAGGCTGGAAGGTGAGGGGACAGCCGGAGCTCTGGGTTGACGACTACGCCGCATGGTTCTACTCGGCCTGGTACGGCTACCTTCCGGGGGCAGTTGAACCCAAACACGTCAACACCGTCACGGTCATGGATTTTCTAAGGGAAGCCGGCAACGGCGACCCGGACAACGGCCTTAGGGTCATCGGTGCAGAGTACTACAGCAAAGCCTCGGAACTGGGAGGGATTCTCAACTGGACGGAGGAGGAGCTGACGAGGCTCCTCTTTAATCTCAGCACTGAGGTAAACGGCGAAAGCTACGCGATAACCAGCGCTCGCCAGTACTGGGACCTGCAGAAGATAGCCATAGGCATCGGAATAATGGAGAGTGCCAGGATCTTCCTTGTCGAGGAGTGGGAGCTCTCGCCTGTAAACAGGGAGGGGGTTGTCGGCATAACACCCGACCCAACCACAGGAATCCTCAACCGCTGGAGCCTCCTGGATGTCAGGACACCGGGCGGCGTGCTAAGGGTTGCCTACTTTGTCCCGACCTGCGGGGGTTTATGTCTTCCATTCAACCCAGTTAGTGGCTTTGATACCCACATTTTCCCTGCCAACCTGTGGGGGCTCGTCCACGACCCCGGGATATTCCTCGGCCCGAACGGCCTCTACACTCCTTATCGGTGCAACTGGACGGTCGAGCGCGGTGAGTTCACCGTTCCTGACGATGCGGTCATCTACAACCAGACCCAGGGCTGGATCAGCCTCCACAAAGGTGAGACGGCCAACGTCAGGGTCACCGTTGCCTGCAACCTCGGCGAGTGGCACGATGGGGTCAAAATGAGGACTGAAGACATTAGGTACTACATAGCCTTCCTGTACACCTGGGCTTACAGGGACGGTGCCGACGACCCCTACTACGACGGGAGCCTCTCAGATGCCGCAGAATCGCTCTCCAGGGTTCTTGGCTTTGAGTTCGCCGACAACGGCTACGTGGTTTACGGTAACTACGCCCACCCGTTCGCCGACGACCTCACGGCAAAAACCTACGTCTTCTATCCGGCGTTTCCCTGGGAGCTCTATTATGCCATGGGCGAGCTGGTGGCCAGATCCCAGGCATACGGAATCCCCAGGAAATACTCATTCAGTGAGGGTGGAAAGGACGTGAGCTGTCTCAACCTTCTGGCGAGGGAGCACGCGGCAGACATGACGGAAGTTCTGGAGGTTTTAAGGGAGGAGAAGGCGGTTCCCGAGGCAATCGCTGACGATGTGAGCAACCCGGAAGAGGGCTATACACTGGCCATCGAGTGGATCAGAGGCATGGGCCATGCGGTAATAAGCAACGGGCCGTTCTACGTTGATAACTATGTGCCCGAGAACCTGTCTCTGGAGCTAAGGCGGTTCCATGGGCGGTCGCCGGTAGTTCCTTCGAGTCCAACCCCACCACCATCCGGCACTCCGAACCAATCCCGAACCGAATCCACCACCCCGGCGGCACCTCCGGCTGACCAGAAAAGCGATATTCGTGTGTATGCAGTGGGTCTGGTTACTCTCCTGATATTGGCGCTACTCTTCGCCGGCAGAAGGAAGTGATGTCGTGGTTATTGGCATTTTCTTCTGTCCCCTTTTTCACCACAAATAGATGGAAAAAGAATACCTAAGTCCCGAACCTCTCTTCAATGTAGGCCCTTATCAGCTCCTTTGTGGCAAGCAGGCCCCTAATGTGCGTCCTCTCCATGCCGTGGCTGGCATGGACTCCTGGGCCGATTAAAGCAACTCTAACGTCCCATCCCGCCCTCAAGGCCGCCGAGCCGTCGGAGCCGTAGTAGGGGAACACGTCAACGACGTGGGGAATGTCGTGCTTCTCAGCGAGCTCGATTAGCCTGGTGGTTATCTCGTAGTCGTAGGGGCCGCTTGAATCTTTGGCCGCTATTGAAACGGCAGTTTCCTTGCCCGCGACGCCCTCTCCAACAACGCCCATGTCGACGACGAGGAGCTCCTTCATGCTCCTCGGATAGCCCGCCGAACCGCCGTGTCCGACCTCCTCGTAGGGCGAGAAGAAGAACGCCACTGGGAGCTTTTCGAGTTCGCCCGTCAAATCGAGCATCAGGTCTATCATCACCGCGGCACTTGCCTTGTCGTCGAGGAAGTGGGCCTTGACAAAGCCGTTCACGTACTCGAACTTGGGGTCGAAGGCTATGAAGTCCCCGGGCCTTATGCCGAGCTTCTCCGTGTCCTCCTTCTTCTCGACGAGCTCGTCGAGGCGAATGTACATGTTCTCCTCCTTGCGCTCCTTCTTACCGGCCTCCTTGTTCACGTGGACGCTCGGATTCTTGAGGAGAAGCGTCCCGCGGTAGCGCTTGCCCGAGCGGGTGATTATCGTGCAGTATTCCCCTTCGAAGGCCGGAAGGTGAAGGCCGCCTATCCTGGTGAAGCTCAGGTGCCCGTCGGGCAGGATTCCCCTTACCATTGCACCGAGGGTGTCCACGTGGGCCGCTATGACGAGTTCTGGCTCGGGATGATTGCCGGCTATCAGGGCGCCTTTGTTGGTGTAAAACGTCTTTATACCGCTCTCGTTTAGGAGCTGAGAGATATACGCCATAACTTCCCTTGTATAGCCTGTTGGGGACGGTATCTCAAGTATCTCTTTCAGAATCTCGACCACTCGCTCCATTGGAATCACCGTTAAAAGAATGGTCGAAGGGTTGAAAAGACCACCGGTTTATGGGCCAGCCAGCGCACTGAAGGCGAGGAAAAACGCCAGAACCAGGAGCGTCAGGACCACCGTTACGCCGATGGCCTCCTCCGCTTTCAGGCCGTAGTGGGCGAGTATTACGTTCGCCATTATAGCTGGTGGCATCGAAGCCTCCACAAGGACGGCGTAATAAACGTCTCCAGTCCCCCGAAGGGTTAGAAAGACAAAGATGAACGGAATAAGGCTCCTGAAGAGCCCGACCTCCAGCAGGTGGCTCCACCTGAATTCCCTCAGGTTTATTATGGAGCCGAAGTATATGAGAAGCAGGGGTATGCTCCACCAGCCCACTGCCTTGGCCGGCTCAAGAATCCATTCTGGGAGCCTGATCCCCAGGAGTACGAGGGCAATGGCCAGCAAGTTGGCAGCAGTTGGAGGGAACTTCAGGGCCTTAATAAGGCTGTTTTTCACCGAGGCCTTTCCGCTTGAGTAGTGGGCCGCTATGAACGTTGCCAGCGGGAGGACGATGAGGCTGTTGGTGGTCGAGTAGAGTATGGCTGGTGTTATATCGCTGAGGAAGAGGCTTGCTATCGGAAAGCCCATGGCGGCCGTGTTCGGATAAGCCGAGAGGATCATAAGCGCCCCGGCCCAGTTCTCGTCCCCAACAAAGCGGCGGGCGTAGATGTAGGAGAGACCGAGGCTCAGCCCTATCACAAGAAGGACGTATAAGAAAACAAGTCTTATACTTAGGAGGTAGCCCAGATCCTTGCTCGCGACATTGCCGAAGACGAAGAGCGTCAGGAGGATGCGGGTGGAGAAGAGGTTGAGCCAATGGAATGGCCTCTCGTCCTTAATTAAGCGCTTCAGGACGTATCCGAGAGCTATGAGGGCGAGCATCTGATAGACGTCCATGCTAAAAGCTCGGACTTAGCGTTTAAAAGTATGTCGAACATAAGAATGAAAGGAGTTGGGGCGAAGGAACGAACAAAAATAAAAACAGAGCGGGACTACTCTTTCCTCCCTTTGTGCAGAGGCCACCAGGCCTTTTCCCCGAAGAGCGCCATCGTGGCCGGGCCGATGAAGTAGACCGCCGCTGTTGCTGTCAGCAGCACTCCGATGGCCAGTGCAAAACCTATCTCCCTGATGCCCCAGGTAGCTCCAGTCATCAGTGAGCCGTAGGTCACCGCCAGCACCGCCGCGAGGCCGACGACGAGGGTGTCCATCGTTCCAGCGGCGACCACTAGCGCGTCCCTCGCGCTCCTGCGCTCGAACTCGTCCCTTGCCTTGACGAGGTAGAAGCTGTTATAGTCTATGCCAACGCCCATGAGCACCACGAAGACCATCATAGGCAAGAACCACATAACCTGCTGGCCAAAGACCCTCTCGAAGAGCCAGCTGGAGACGGTTATGCTGAGGAGCACGCCGACTGCTATGGTGCCTATGGTGGTTATAACCGCCGGCAACCCCTTGAGTGTTGGTATCAGCGAGAGGAACATCAGCAGCAGTGCCACCGGGAAGATTCTGTGCCAGAAGACGTCGTTGATGAGGTCGCTGAGGTCGAGGGCCAAAGCTGTGTTCCCTCCGACCATTCCGGACTTTATCGCTCCCGATTTTTCCCCGTCTTTCACTATTGCCCTTATCTCCCTCACCATGTCCTTGGAGCGGTCGTCCGTTGCTTCATACTTCCCGGTTACCTGAATTAGCACCTTGGTGCCGTCTTCCGAGATGTAGCGGTCGCCGCCAATGCTCTTCAGCTCCTCCACGCTGACGTTTACGGGCCTCCCGTAGGGCCGGGTCACGGTGTAGACGTACTCGACGCCCTCCACCTTTGAAATCCTTCCCGCGAGCGCCTCGATGGTCTTGAGGTCGCCATCGCTCAGCGGGTGGCCCAGGTCTATGACGACGTAAGTCGGCGAAGTAACGCCCGCACCAACCGTGCTCTCGCTGAGCTGGAGGAAGTTGTAGGTCTCGCTGTCCTTGGGGATGAAGAGCTTTATGTCGTGGGTTCCGTTGAAGTTGGCGAAGTTGTAGGCCGCGGGAACGGCCAGGAGCAAAGCAATGACCACCACTATCTTGGCGTGCTTAACAGCCCACTCTGCGATCCTGCTCCTCTCGTGGAGGTTTACGTTGCTGAGGTGGTGCTCGATGTGCCTCGGCCACCAGAAGGCCGGTTTGTCGCCTATGAGGACCGTTATCGCTGGAATAAAGGTCAGGCTGGCGAGGAGCACTATGATGACCGCCAGGGGCGCTATGATGCCCATTGTCTTGAATATCGGGAACTCCCAGGCAAGGATAAAGCTCGCGAAGGCTATGATGTCCGTTGATGCGCTCGCGAGGACGGCATCTTTTGCCCTCTTTAACGCCTCGCTCGCGGCCTTGCTGTGGTCGTAGCCCTCAGCGAGGTACTCCCTAAACCTGTGCAGGTAGTAGGTGGAGTAGTCTATGCCCAGTCCGAGCGCGGTTGTAACGGTCAGCATCTGGGCCCAGCTTCCAACATCGAGGTAGTCACCCTTCGCGAGCAGGTAGAGTATTCCCAGCGCGGTGAGGGTTGCAGTCGCGACGCCGGTGAAGGGGAGGAGCGTCGCCAGCAGAGCCGCACCCATGAGTACCAGGAGCACGAGCAGTGCCCCAGCTATGCTGAACTTGGTGGTCTTGTCGTTGTCCTCCTTGCCGTACTTGATGGCCTCATAGGTCTGGATGGGGGTTCCGGTGACGTAGGCCTTGACCTCCGGCGATACCTTCCCGAACTCCTTCAGCGCGACCTCCTTGACCTTCAGCGAGCTCTCGTACTGCGCTTTGCTCTGCTTCTCCAGGTCGCTGACTCCATTCAGACCCTTGGGGACGAAGAGTATCAGCATCGTCCTGTTGTCGGGGCTCTTGAGCATGCCGATATAGCTCTTCGCGAGGCTGTAAATGGACGGGTAGACCTGCTCCTCAATGGGCTTGACGTCCTCATTGGTGATGGCGTCAGGATTGTTCCTGAATTCGAAGGCGATGTTCACAAGCTCGGCCGCGTTGATGTGGAGCGGAACCCCGAGGTCAATCTCCCCTGCGAACTTCTCGACGAGCTTAAGGGTCTTCACCTTGACAAGGGCTTCTACCTCCGAGTCGCTCATGGGGTAGTCCCTGGCAACGGTGAGCATTATCTCTCTCAGCGCTTCCTTGACGTCCTCCGGAGCGCTGACGTTGGCGAGCTTCTCATCAACCCCTTGCTCAAACAGGCTGTAGGCTATCTCCTCCGGACTCTTGCCGGCGTAAACCTCGTCCACAGCTTTGCCGAGGTCTATCGGGACGTCTCCGGCCAGGCTCGTGATTATCTCCTTGACGGTCTCTTTAACGCCCTTGCCTTTCTCTAGCTCCTCGGGGTTCTTGAGGACGGTATCAACGATGGCTTCAGCAACCTTCTCACTTCCAACCTCCTCGGAGGTCTTTTGAATCAGAATCTCCCTCGCAATCGGGGCGACGTTCCCGTTGGAGTCGTAGACCTCGCTAATAACGCTCTCAGGGAGCTCAACGCCCCTCTCCTTAAGCATCTCTGTGAGCAGTGAGACGGTGGCCTTCTTCAGAAGGGTAGGATCCTTGGACAGAACCCCCGTGGCGTTCGGGTCAAAGTTCACAACGGTTCTGACTATCGGCTCTGCTAAATCTTTCTGCTCCTCCGGGAGCTTCTCTTTGAGCACTCCGGCGAGCAGATTTTCCTCAAGTCCCCTCGTCGGGCCGTAGACGAGGAGCGTCCTAAGTATCTCGTCCGCATTGGGCATCTCAAGGAGGGGGATTCCCTTCATGAGTGCATTTGTGGCCTCAATGGTTGCGTTCTCGATCGCTGAAGCACTCGGGTTCCTTCCGAGACTTATCGAGACGTTGACGATGTAAGCTAAAGTCTCCGCCGGAACCTTGCCGAAGCCCGGAACATCATAGCTTCCCCCAACCCCTTCGACGACGAGCGGGGGGTTTTTGAGGGCGTTGATTGCTATCCCATCAACGGACTTAACCGCGTTCTCGCCAAGCTGAATGAGGGCGTAGTTGCTTCCGGCTTGCCCGTCGAATGCCACGACGCCCTGATAAAAGGCAACAGAATACGCCTCGGTGAGGTTCTTCTGCATCGGGTCGCTAATCTGGCCGAGAACCATCGCCTTGGTGACGTTGGCCAGGAAGCCGTCGGTTATTGCCCCTGAACCATATGCGGAGTAGGCCGGGTAGGTGGAGTTGTAAACCGCGTAAACGAGCTCGACGGGAACGCCGAGCTTTTCAGCTATGGCCTGAGCCGTTGCCCCATCGAGGCCCCCCTCGTAGGCCCCGGCCTGAACGAGCGCGCCGTAGGCCCCTATCGTTCCGAGGTAAGTTCCCGCGTAGTTATCGCTCAGGTTGTATAGGCCCGCGTTAAGGCCTGCTATAGTTGAGTTCAGCGCTTTCAGCTGTTCGCTGGCCCCGGTGAGGTTCTCGTGGAGGACCACGTAGGCATTATCGGTCTCGTTGATGGCCTTTCTGAGGGCGAGACTCTGGTTGTAGAGAACCGTCAGGTTGGCCTCAAGCGCTAGGTAGGCTCTGGCCAGCTGGGGGACGGTTCCATTGAGGGTCTTGACCTGCTCGCTGAGATTCTCAACCTGTGAGAGAAGGGTTACATAGGCGTTGCTGGCGTTGATTGCCGAGCTGTAGAAGATTCCCGTCAGGTTGGCGGTCGTCTGGGTGAGGTTGAGCGCTATCTCATAGGACTTGTTGTGAAGCAGATCAACGGCATCGTAGTATGAGGTGAAATTGCTCCCGTAGGGCTTTGCTTCGGCCTTGAAGCGCTCGTAGGCCTCTTTCGTTGCCGGGTCGTTGATATCAACGCCGCTCACTATCATGTAGGTCTGGTTGTCGCTGGTCGAGAACTCAGGGAACTCCTTTGCCAGGGTGTCCTGAACCTTGACGGACTCCACGTCCTTCGGGAGGAACTGATCCATGCTGTAGTTGGTGAGGTTGCTCAGCTTCACCGCCAGGGGCATCGCGGCTATAACTGCTATTATCCAGATGGCCACGATGGCTTTTGCGTGCTTGACTATCCAGTCGTTCCAGGGCATGTCCACCACCATTGTCGCTTATCAACATGATGAACTATAACATGTCGAAGTTCGACATGTCGTTGAGAGAAGCGTTTATAAGGATTGTGGTTCAACCTTCGACCATAGGTGATGAAGATGGGAGAAGACGTGGAGCGGAGGATAATCAAGGGGCTCTTCACGGTTCCACTGAAGAACATCATACTCGTCATCGTCGGCCTGAAGGGAGAAGCTCACGGCTACGAGATTCTAAAGGAGCTGGAGAAGTTCGCCATTGGGCTCTGGAAGCCGAGCCACAGCAATCTCTACACGCTCCTCAACAAGATGGTCGAAGAGGGACTTCTGGAGCCGAGGGAGGAGTACCGCGGAAGGGTCAGGAGGGTTAAATACAGCCTCACCGAGAAGGGCTGGGAGTATCTGAAAACCTCCAATGACCTTGCATTGAGGGTTCTGTACACGTCCGTAAACTACCACGAGGCCCTGAAGAAGAAGCTCGAGAAGATGGAGCTTAAGAGGCCGGTGGACAGGGAGACCGTCAAGACGTATC
This sequence comes from Thermococcus thioreducens, assembly GCF_002214545.1. Classification (NCBI taxonomy): domain Archaea; kingdom Methanobacteriati; phylum Methanobacteriota; class Thermococci; order Thermococcales; family Thermococcaceae; genus Thermococcus; species Thermococcus thioreducens. The sequence continues at coordinate 1,053,066 of NZ_CP015105.1, forward strand.
TGGAACTCCTCAAGAGGATACGCGACATACTGGACGAGGAGATAAGGGCGATAGAGACCGAGCTGGCGAGGGGCTGAGGTTTTTCTTTTAACAAGCCTCGCCCTTCAGGACTGGGGGGAGGTCAGTCTTTCTCCACTTTCTTGTTATGAGGAGTTTTGTTTGGCGTGGCCGTTTTGGCACATAGACCGATAAACTTATATATACCTACAGTGCCAGTTAAGTACAGAAAAATGTACTACAAAAATCTGTACCTGGTGGTAGCATGGAGGACCTCAGAGTTCAGCTGGAAGAGCTGAAGAAAAGGCTGGAGGTGCTGGAGGAGAGCATTGACCCGGTTGATGAGGTCATGCTCTCCATCAAGATGCGCCTCCGGCGAAAACTTGAGGGGGGAGCCCTGCCGGAGATTGATGAAGAGAAGGCCGCGAAGACCCTTAAGGCCCTCGCCAATCCCGACAGGATAAGAATACTCAAGATGCTCTCCGAGAGGCCCATGGGCTTCAAGGAGATAAAGGAAGCGCTCGGAGTTGAGAGCCCCACGGTCTCCCACCACCTGAAGCTCCTTCTCCGGACAAGAATGGTGAAGAAAGGGGACAAATACGAGATCTCGCCCGACGGACGTTTGTTTTTGCGCTTGCTTGAGATAATAACCGCCCTTGAGGAGGTGGAAGAATGAGTTTTGGATGGAAGTACCAAGCCTATCATAAAAGCCCAAGGTTTAAGCTGGCGGAGTACCTTAAGGCCCTCACGGCGATACTGCTCATTGCATGGCTGTTCAAGGGGCCGCTGAGGCTTGAGGCATACAACGACGGGCTGGTGTACGCGATAATAGCCTTGATCTTCGCCTTCGAGCTGCTCTCAGTTGGCAAGTGGTTCGGGGTGACGGTAAGCGGAATAGTCTTTGCTTTGGCTAAAGGCTTCTTCTGGACGAGCATTTTCCTGTTCTTCGGCCAGTGGCTGGGGATTGGCAGGCTCCACGACTACGCGGGAACGGCCTTCGCTTATTCAGTCGTCCTCGTCATAGCGGGAATCCTGCTGGCAAAATTCGACGAGAGAAAGCTTGACCTCAAAGTTGAGGGCAGGGCCTACGAGTTTAGCGGGGCAGACTTCGGCGAGGTGAAGCTCAAGGGAACCGGCAAGGCCTACCCCGTGAAGTTCGGAAGGAAGAATGTTGCCTGGGTGATAGATGGAAGCGTTGAGGTCGAAGCTGAAACACCGCTCGGAAGGATAACGAAAAGACTCCTCAGCCCGGTCATCGTGTGGACCGAGGAGAGGATAGCCGGACGGAAAACTTCCGCGGATCCCGGCTTTGTCTCAAGGGTGAACGACCTCGTGAACCCCGACAGGCTTTACAAGAAGGGCAAGAGGGACAGTGTGGTCGACCTCGGCTTCATCAAGGTCTACGAGGGTGAAGGCTTTGAGTACGTGAAGCTGCCCTTCATCGAGGTCATAGAGACGCCGGGCGGTGAGGAGGTCAGGATAGGGCCCATGCGGTTCAGGGAGGGCAACCCGGAGATGCCTCCGGCGGACATGCTGACCATCAGGGAGCTCCGCAACGGCTTCCAGCTGACCAGGGTGGGGGAGAGGCTGAAGATTCAGACGGACGAATACTCCATTGAGGTCGACGGTGAGAGGGTGACCTACCGGAGCGGAAACGAAGTTCTGAGCCTTGGTGAGACTGTCTCGCTCCGCTCGGGAGACGTCTCGGTCAGCGTTGGCAGGGGGAGGGCCAAGATACGCATCGAGGACGTCGTCATTTCCGCCAGAGAGGGCAGGGTCAGGATAAGGGCCGGCGGAAGGACTTACACGGTGGAAGACCCAGATGCATACAGGCTCGTCATGAGGAAGGCGAAGGAGATAGTGGAGGAGCAGAGCGCCGAGCTGATAGAGGGCCTTGGCATAGACAGGGCGCTCCTCAACAAGCGCGTGAAGGAGCTCCTCGACGAGCTGATGGGCTATATCGGGTGAGGGGAATGGAAGCCACTGCCGTCCAGAGGCCTCCGCAGAGGGATTCCGTCGGTGGAAATGGAGATGGGGGGCTCAAAAAGGCATCGGGGCATGAAAAGCCCCTTTTTGATTTCCTCCCGGAGGGATGGCTGTGAGGTTTGAAGGCATCGAAGAGGTCTGGATGAAGCTCGTCGACGTTGACCTCAAAATAGCCGCCTGGGACAGGGACTACGTGGAGCTTAATCCCCGCTCAGAGAAGGGCATCAAAGTCCGGGTCAAAGACGGCAGGCTTTCGGTGGACTACAAGGCCCTATGGAAGCTCGGAAAGACCATAAAGCGGGACAGGGGCCTGGAACCCCTGGAACTCCGCGTCCCTTTCGGGGTTCCGGTTTCGGTAGGGATTAAGAGAGGAGAAGTCACGGCAGAGGGCGTGCGCTTTGAGAGCCTTTCGGTCGGCGAGTGCAAAACCTCGCTAAAAGGATGCATCATTGGAGACCTAATCTCCGCCGTCTCCACCCTCAGCGGATCAGTTGTGGTGAAGGAAAAGGCGTCCGTAATGGCAATAGCCGGGAGGGTCACCCTGAAGGTTGAGGAACTTGATGGGGACATCAAGGCTGTCAGCAATATGGGAATACTAAAGCTGGCTATCCCGATTGACTCCGACGCCTCGATAAAAGTTGAGGACAACGGAGGGGTCGTTAAGCTGGAAGGTATCAACCCGAAAGACCCCATCCTCGGGGATGGAAGGAACACGGTAACGCTCAGGGCGGAGATTGGGGGGATACTGGAGCTGTCCATCTTGGAAGGTGATGAGGATGATATTTGAAAACGTCAAGAAAGTTGAACTGAACACCTTTGGTGCTCAGGTGAAGATTGAGGGGTGGGAAAACGACTACGTGGAAGTGAACTACGTTCTCCATGGCGAGGTTAACGTGAGCGTTGAGCAGAGGGGAAGCAGGCTCATCATAAAGGAGGAATGGAAAAAGAAGTTCTTCAACCTGCTAAGAAAGGGTGGTTGGGCTGAGATAGAGGTCAAGGTTCCCAAGAGCGTCGTGGTGAAGGCCAGGAACGTGAACGGAGAGATAACCGCCCGTGATGTCCGGCTGACCGAAGCCACAACGGTCAACGGAACGATTGAGCTTGAAGAATGCGAGGCGGAGCTTCTGAAGTCCGTAAACGGGGAGATAAACGCCCACCTGGCAACAGCTGGCCCTCTCAAGGCCTCCATCGTGAACGGAACGCTCGGGCTTACCATCGAGGAGCTTGAAGATGATGTTGAGGTTAGCACCGTCAATGGCGACATCGTGCTCCGCCTTACCGACTTCTGCGACGCAAGGATAGTCTCCAGCAGGGTCAACGGGGAAGTGAAGCTCGTTGGTATTGACCCGAACGATCCGGTCATCGGCGCCGGAACTTACAGGGTAAAGGCGAGCACCGTGAACGGCGGGGTAAGGGTTGAGCTCATTTGAGGTCTGGTTTAATTCTTTGATTCTTTAATTCTGCAACCAAATAACTAGATCCGGATGTGGAAGTTAGGGGGTTAGGGGTAATGCTCGACACCAGACTGGGCCGGAACTTCTGGCTCTACACCCTGGGCAGGTGGATATCCCAAGGGTGGATATCCCAAGCTGGTTGGGTTATCCAGGATGTCGCCGTTCCGCTGTACGTGCTCGACCAGACCGGCAGTGGGGCGATGATGAGCCTCTTCATAATGGCCGAGCTGATTCCAAGGCTGCTTGTAAACCCGATAGCTGGTGTGATAGGCGACCGCTACGACAGAAAGAAGCTCATGTATGGGTTGGACATAGCGAGGGGAGTCCTGCTGTTTGGTGTTATAGCCTTCAACATCCTTGGAATATACCAGCTCTTAGCCGTTCAGGTAGTGATGAGTATCCTCGGAGCGTTCTTCTCAGCGGGAGTTTCGGGCATGTTCCCTGACCTCGTTGGGAAGGACGACCTTGCCAGGGCCAACTCGATACTCCAGATGGGCGGACAGGTTCTGAGGATAGTAGGGCCAATACTGGGAGGGGTGATCTACGCTTTTGGAGGGATAAGGCTGGCAATCCTGATAAACGCGGTCAGCTTCTTTGGTTCGGGACTGTTTGAGGTTCTAATCGAATATCCATGGAAAACCCGGAAGCTCTCAAGCCTTCGTGAGGTCTGGGAGGACATGGCCGAGGGGTTCCGCTTCATAAAAGCTTCACGGGCGGTAGTCCTGCTGATGAGCTACGCCATAATACTCAACACACTCCTCAACCCGGTGTTTACTCTTCTCATACCCTATATGACCCGTGTCGTTCTTAGATTTTCCGCGGTTCAGTTCGGGAGCGTTGGAACCGCTGCCACCCTGGGGGCGCTAGGGGGAAACCTGCTCATAGCGGGAAAGCTCAAGGAACGTTCCGAGAATCTGATCTTCAAGGCAATGTTCGGGCAACTGGGTCTCATGCTTCTGCTGGCGGCAGTCCCTTCCCTGGGTAGAGTCTCTTACCCTGCTCTCCTTGCCCTTGTCTCACTAATAGGGCTGTGCAATGTCTTCGTGAACGTTCCCCTGTTCACCAAGCTCCAGAAGGCAGTTCCGAGTGAGATTCGCGCACGGGTTTTTTCCGCCTTTGAAACGGCTGTGATTGCTACAACCCCCCTTGGGATGGCCGTAGCCGGCCCCCTCCTTGACATGATTGGAATCGTCCCCCTAGTCGTTGCCACGGTAGTGCCGAGTATCCTAGTCTCCCTGTACTACCTTCGGTTTAAGGAACTCCTGCTGGGCATTGGCTTTGAAAAAGGGCCCGATGAGGTGGTGGGATGACCTCTGGCAGGACTTGCCAGGTGATGAACGGGAGAAAATAGGAGGAGGCTACTTGACTTCTTTCAGTTTGCCTTCCCTCTTCTCTATAGCCCTCGCCATGATGAAGAGCAGGTCGCTGAGCCTGTTGAGGTAGACGAGGGCGTTATTCCCAAAGCCGTAGTCAAGGACGAGCTTGGCAACTCTCCTCTCGGCCCTCCTTGCTATCGCCCTGCATATGTCGAGCTTGGCGCTCGCTATTGTCGAGCCGGGCAGGACGAAGGCTCTCATCTGGAACTCCCCTTCGTATTTTTTGATGAGTTCTTCCAGCCACTTCACCTCTTCCTCACCGACCTTTTGGTACTTCCCCTTGCTGGCAAGCTCCGCCATGAGGTCGTAGAGCTGAACCTGGATTTTTTCGAGGATCTCAACCATCTCTTCGGGGACGTAGTGCTTTGCCTCACCGAGAAAGCTGTCCAGCTCGTCTATCGTGCCGTTGGCGTCCATGATGGGGGAGAACTTCGCAACGCGGTCGCCGGTGAAGAGACCGGTCAAACCCCTATCGCCCGTTTTGGTCGTTATCGGCATGCCATCACCGGAAACGTTTCGAAGCCCGAGGTTTTATTCTTTTTGGACAGGATGATACACTATCAGTGATAAATAGCTGAAATAAAACATCGGGGAAACTTATTTATACATTGGCGGCCTTCTTTTTTGGGTGCTGCCTATGAGGAAATCAGCGCTGATAATAACATTGATTTTGGTTTTGAGTTTGATGCCTGTGTGGACTCTAAAGCCAGTAGCCGCAGCAACTTATATCCCGCTGGTGGAGCTCAACCAGAACTTCGACAGTTATGCATACGGAGGCGACGTTCTCACGAGGGGAATCGTAACGTACGTGGACAGCAACGGCTTTATGATCCAGAATGGAAGCGGTGCGTACACTGGGATTTACGTGTATACAGGATACAAATCATATCCCTCCGTCCAGAAGGGGGACGTGGTGGAGGTCTACGGGTATCCCAAGTACTACAACGGCCTGCGCGAGCTTTCAGTAAACCCAACCTATGGGGAGTACTATTCCGTCGTCGGAGCTGCGGAAGTGCCCCAGCCCGCAGTGATACCAACCGCGGACTACGACAGGCCCGAATACCAGAGCGTTCTCGTCAAGTTCGTTGATGCGAAGATAACCGGGAGGTACGACAGCTGGTATACTAAGCTGTGGATAGACGACGGAAGCGGCGAGGCGTATATATTCTCCAGTTCAAGCCTCCCCAGCACCCTGGAGCCTGGGGCAAAGTTCAAATACTTCGTTGGCGTTGTCTATGTTTACAGAAACTCCTATGAAGTTCTTCCAGTTGAGTACCAGCTCTACAACCCTGCAGTCAAGGTAACGGACGTCGAATACTATGCGTTCATGGAGGAAGTCCCCACAAGGGTTCGTGCGACTGTGTTCAACAGTGGCAGCACCGCAAGTAACGTAAGCTTTTCAGCCACATTCGATGGAGTCCAGGTGTACTCTGCAGAGTTCACCTTGCTACCCGGTGAGAGCAAAGTTGTCGAGTTCTATGTGGTTCCCCAATCCACGGGAAGCCACACATTAACAATAATCGCCGAGGAGAGTGAAAAGATAGTCCCGGTCAACGTCATTCCCAACCCGTATCAGCTCTCCTACGGCCTCACACCCTACTACGAGAGGCTTTACAACAAGGAAATGGCCAACGTGACCCCGCTCTACGAAAACCTCACCTGGGTGGTCGGTGAGCTCACATCCTGCGGCGTCAGCCTCGGAGACCTCGAATCCAGGATCCAGTGGATCAACGGCACCATGGAAGAGATAAAGAGGGAGTACTCCCTGTACAACACACTCAAGGGACTCCTCATCCAGCAGAACCCCTACAGGAACGCCTACTATTACCCCGTTATGGTCCACATAAGAAAGGCCGCGATGATGAGCAGGGACGTGATGAAAGAGCTTGAGTTCGTGCTCCCGATACTTCACAGCACGTATGAACAGGTAAAACCCATCTGTCACGCGCCTGCACCGGGTAATGAGACCCCCGCGAACCAGACCAACGCTACTCCATCGACTAACGTGACTATCAAGATAACCAAGGTTCTTATCGATGCGTCCCACGGTCAATACTACAACCCGACCAAGACCGACCAGAACGGCATGGCAACGCTCATAGAGAACATAAAGAACGAGCTGGGCTGGATAGTTGATATAAACACGGAACCGATAACCTACGAGAAGCTTAAGGATTACGACGTGCTCATAATCACCAACCCGAGTCAGGATATAACCGACGGGGAAGCGCAGGCGATACAGGAGTTCGTGGAGAACGGAGGCGGTCTGTTCATACTCGGCGAGAGCTACTACGGCCACGTCTACTACAAGAGCCTCAACAAGGTCGTCGGCAAGTACGGAATTCAGTTCAACAACGACGAACTCATGGACGATGACATGAACACCGGCAGAAAGTGGTTCCCGCTCGTTGGAATCTACAACCTCGACCATCCGGCCATGAAGTTCCTCTCCGCCGACCACCAGATGTACTACAACGGTGACACCCTCACTGTGAGCGGAAGCGTGACCTGGCTCGTGAGGGGCTATGAGACTGCATATTCCGAAGACAGGGACGGCAATATAGTCTATGAGAAGGGTTCCAAGCCGATTATAGCCGCCGCAGTGGAGGCGGGGCAGGGCAGGATAGTCGCCTATGGTTCAAGCAGGGCCATAAGCGATGCCTATTATGGCCACTATATCAACACCAACTGGCCCTTCGTCAAGGGAGTCCTCCTCTGGCTTGCCCACCAGGAGTGAGGCCTTTCTTTTCTCCCCTTTCCCAGTTTGCTTCAGCTCAAATCTCTTTGGGTGGTACAAGAATCCCGAACTCGGTTATTACGCCCCTGACGTAACGCCACGGGGTGACGTCGAAGAGCAGGTTTCTCACGCGGTAACCTTGCCTCATGTAGGGCCTCTCGACTATCTCAACCTCCTCCGAGGTCAGCCCGGGGTGGAGCTTGAAGCTCTCCGCGGCGACGTAGAAAGGAACACCATTGTCGTGGCACGCTAAAGCGAGGAGGTAAGTACCGGCCTTGTTAACAACCGCCCCGTCGCGCGTAACGTTGTCCGCCCCGACCAGCGCGAGGGTGGCCTTTCTGGCGAAAAGACCCAGCTGTGCGTCGGTTATAACTTCAAACGGGACACCGAGGGAATCGAGCTCCCTCGCAAGGGCTATCCCCTCGTAGTCAGGTGCGCTCTCCGTGAGAACGACCCTGAAGTGCTTGCCCTTCCTCTTGGCGGCTTTGAAGATCTCAAGAACGGCCGAGGAGAAAGAGTGAGTGATTATTACCTCGTTCTCGTCTATCAGCTCGCTGCCGATGTTGCCTATCTCGCGCTTTGCCTCCCCTGCGAGGCGGACGAACTCCTCGGCCTTCGTCCGCACCACTTCGGGGTTGCCCGTTATGGGTATGAAGCGTGAGAGGTTGTAGAGCGACGCCATCGTCCTGTTTACCGCGGGGACTTCGGTTCTCATCTCCCGTAGAGCATTTTTCAGCTCATCCCCCTCAAGCAGGCCCGCGAGTATCATGTATGCCTCTGCACCCCTCATTGCGAGCCAGCCGGCGCCCCTTATGCGCTCGGCGCGCATCTCCTCAAGTATCGAGCGGACCTCATCAGGAAGCATTGGTATCACTCCACTAAAATCACTTTAACACCCGTGTCTCTTGAAATCCCAGCCATTTTTCTGTCCGCGGTCACGAGGACGGCACCTTTTATCTTTGCAAGTGAAAGATAGTATGCATCCGCGGCCCGTGAACCTGTCTTTCTTGCAATTTCCAGTATAGATCCTTCCAGGTCTTTTTCAGATACTACGAAGAAGTATTCACCCAAAAACTCTAGAGCAGCATCGACGTTGGCTCTTTTTCCGAGTTTTCTGACAAGAAGGGAAGAAACCTCGACAAGGCCAAGAAAGGGCATGTAAAGCTGAAATCCCTCTTCCAAAAAGAAAGATAGGAGTTCCTTAGAGCGCTGATGACGTTTCCACTGCCTCCAATATACTTCATCCTTTTTTCTTCTCCTCGGGACGACGAGAGCATCAACTATAAAAGACGCATCTGCGACTATCATCTCTCCCTCAGCTCCTCAAGCAGTTCGAGGGTATCGGGAATCTCTTCAGGAGCATTCTGATTAATCGTTTGGATAACGTTTTCGAGGTCTCTCAGGGCCTTTTTCTTCCGTCCCTCTCGGACGGCTTTGAGAATCTCCCTAACGAGAGGCTCTATGTCCTTGGGGACATCTATCTCCACCGTCATTCTCCCACCAATGGCTTTCTACCATGAACTCCTTTATCACCCTTTCGCTACCAGCCTTCCTCAAACCTAATCCCCTTCTCTTCAAGGAAGGCCTTCGCGCGCTCTATCTCCCCTTCACTCTCTCCAAATATGATTATGCCAATGTACCTCCCGAAGCCCTTTGGAGAGGAGTGTATCCTGACGTCGAACCTTTCCAGGGCCTCAATCAGAAGGGGCGCGAGCTTGCTCTCATCGGTTATCTCCGCGAGGAGCTTCCTCTGGATGAACTTCCTCTCCCCAAGCCTCGGTAGGACTTCCTTTTCGAGCATGGCCTTCATCTCGCGGGGCATTCCTGGGAGGACGAAGATTTTTACACCGACGTGCTCGATGTATGCACCCGGGGCGGCTCCCTCGGTGTTCTTAAGGGGCTCTGCACCCTCTGGAAGGTAAGCCATCTTTTTCCTCCCCTCGTTGAGCTCGGGGTCGTCTATGTAGCCCTTCTCATAAAGCTCGCGGTAGAACTCCCTGATCCGTTCGAGGCACTCTTCGCAGAGAACGAGTTCTCTGTTAAGTGCCTCGGCAACGGCCAGCATGGTGACGTCGTCGTGGGTCGGTCCAAGGCCACCTGAGATAATGAGAACCTCTGGCTTCCTGTCCAGTATCTCACGGATAACCTTCTTTATCTCCTCAACATCATCTCCGACGGTCGTCTTTCTCCTCACCCAGTAGCCCCTTTCGGTCAGCCTCCGGGCTATAAACGCGGAGTTGCTGTCCACGGTGTTCCCGGTGAGCAGTTCATCGCCTACCGTGAGTATCTCGGCGAACATCTCAACCACCGATGGATTTTCCGGAGAACAGCTTATAACTCCAGCGGAAATCCTCTGCAGGGGAATGTAAAAATCCAGCACATTCAATAGCGGTTTTCACCACGGGTGAAAACAAGACTTAAGTATTTTATCGCTATAAAATTCTCCGGTGGTAACATGAAAGTGAAGGTCGGCATTAACGGTTATGGGACGATAGGCAAGCGCGTCGCCTACGCGGTCACGAAGCAGGACGATATGAAACTCATAGGCGTCACCAAGACGAAGCCGGATTTCGAGGCCTACCGCGCCAGGGAGCTGGGGATTCCGGTCTATGCCGCGAGCGAGGAGTTTCTGCTGAAGTTCGAGAGGGCCGGCTTTGAAGTCGCTGGAACGCTCAGCGATCTTCTCGAAAAGGTCGACGTCATAGTCGACGCCACCCCCGGCGGGATGGGGGCGAAGAGCAAGGAACTGTACGAGAAGGCAGGAGTTAAGGCGATTTTCCAGGGTGGTGAGAAGGCATCAACCGCTGAGGTCTCCTTCGTGGCCCAGGCGAACTACGAGAAGGCCCTCGGCAAGGACTACGTCCGCGTCGTCTCCTGCAACACGACCGGATTAACGAGGACGCTCTCAGCGATTCAGGACTATATAGACTACGTCTACGCGGTCATGATACGCCGCGCGGCAGACCCGAACGACGCCAGGCGCGGCCCGGTCAACGCCATAACCCCGAGCGTGACAGTCCCTTCACACCACGGGCCGGACGTCCAGACGGTCATCCCGATAAACATTGAGACCTCAGCCTTCGTCGTACCGACGACGCTCATGCACGTCCACAGCATCATGGTTGAGCTGAAGAAGCCGCTCGAAGCCAAGGACGTCGTTGAGGTCTTCGAGAACACCACGCGCGTTCTGCTCTTCGAGAAGGAGAAGGGCTTTGACAGCACAGCCCAGCTCATAGAGTTCGCCCGCGACCTGCACCGAGAGTGGAACAACCTCTACGAGATAGTTGTATGGAAGGAGAGCGTAAGCGTCCGCGGAAACAGGCTCTTTTACATTCAGGCCGTCCACCAGGAGAGCGACGTGGTTCCTGAGAACATAGACGCGATAAGGGCGATGTTCGAGCTGGCAGACAAGTGGGAGAGCATAAAGAAGACGAACGAGAGTTTGGGGATTCTGAAATAGCTCTCCTGTTATTCCCCAATTTTTTGCAACCTTCTATGTCTCTCCGCGAAAAAAGGGAATCAGACCAAAGAGACCACTGAATATACGAACACGAGGAAGAATACCGCCCCGGTGAGGTAGGCAACGCCGTGCGGGACCTTCACACACTCCGGCGGGTGGACGTCCCTCGTCCTGAGGTACATCGCCACCGGCAGGATTCCGGCATAGAGCAGTCCACCGAAGGTTCCAGCGAGCCATAGGGCGCTGACGAAGCTCTTGAGCCCGGCGAAGTATATCAGCAAGGGCGGAATGACCGTGAGCAACCATGCGGTTCTCTTGTCAAGATTAAACGCCTCGCGGAGGTTGTCCATCTGGGCAAAGCCTATCCCGATGTAACTGGTACTTATTGCAGCAAGCGGGAGGAGGAGCCCAAGAATCTTCCCAAGGGGACCGTAGTAGCTTTCCAGGGCTGAGGTTGCCAGCTGTGGAGTGCCCGCTCCGAGTGCGCCGACGAACGCCAGCACAAAGAGAGCGTAGAAGCCCATCGGCACTAGGTAGCCTATCAGGACTGCCTTTTTGGTCTTCTCCGCGCTCCCAAGCCCCTTGTACATCTCCGGAACAACCATGTGGCTGACGTAGGCGAATATCGCCACACCTATCCCTGAAACCACTGCACCGGTGTTTGTTGGGGACATGTTTGCAGGTTCGAGCTTCGGGAGCATCAGGGCAACCGCAATCGCCAGCGCACCCAGCAGGAGGAAGTTGAGCACCAGCTCCGCCTTGCCCGAGGCCTTGAGCCCCATGAGAACTATCCCGCTCATCACGAGCCAGAAGATTATCGCCGCCACTGTGCCGTTGATCCCCGTGAGGGATGATATTATGTCACCGCTTCCGGCGATATAGGCTATGAGCGCACCGTAGCTGAGGACGGAGATGCTCGCCAGCATGAGCCAGCCGCCGGCCTTTCCAAGGGTCTCCCTCGCCAGAGAGGTCATCGTACCGCCCCTGTGGACGGCCAGTTCGAGGACGAAGAGAGCAGTTAACATAGTGAGGAACCCGACAGCCATTATGACAGCGATCCCTGCGAAACCAGTCTCCCTGAACGCATAGGGCAGACCCAGAACTCCCGCTCCAATTTGAGTGCCTATCAATATTGCGCTTGCCTCAGCGAGGGTGAGCTTTTTCACGGCCACCACCGATGGTTGAAGAAAGGTTCATAGATTTAAGCTTTGCCTGAAAAAGGATGTTCTTCGGTGAAACAAAGGAAAGAACCCAAGACAACCGTGAACATCAGAGCTCAAGTTTTTTCAGAACCTCTTCCGCGCTGAGCCCCTTCACGAGCAGGTCCTTTTCCCTGCTGGTGTCTCCCCTGACTATCGCGACCTCGGCCCCGAAGAGCTTCGAGAAAAACCTGACGACCTCCTTGTTCGCCCTCCCCTCTACGGGCGGGGCTTTTATTTTGACCTTCAGCCGTCCGCGCCACTCATCGACACCCTCAATGGAACTCTTCTTTGCCTTCGGCTGCACATGGATGAGGATGATAGTTCCGTCCCTCGTCTCCTTCAGGAACTTCATATAACCACCGGGGGGATTAGGGTGCAGACTTTTAAACCCTAACCTCCCAGCAGGTCATATGAGAACATTCATAGTCAAGGCAAACGGGGCCCACACTGCCTATGATTTCAGTCTGAAGGACTTACCCGGCACAAGCGGGAGGATAGATCTGCTCTGCCGGTTTCTCAACAGCGCTTTCCTGCTCTCACACGGCATAAGGAAGAACGTAAGGGTCTGGCTCCTCCTTTACGGCCCGCCTAAACCGCCGAAGGCAATACGCTTTGAGGGGGCTGAACTGAGGGCCAGGCTCAATCCCGACGAGCTGAGTACAGCGAAGCTCATAGTGAAGGCCTTAAAGGCCGGTGAAGGGCTTAGAGAGCCAGCAAAGGAGCTTGAGGTTCTGCCGGGAATCTACGTCAGCAATCTGACTTTTGAGGACGTCATAAGAAGAACGCTGAAGGGCTCTGAGCTCTACTACCTCCACGAGGGGGGCAAGCCTATTGGAAAGGTGAACTTCGGGAAAAATGTCGCCTTCGTCCTCGGCGACCACAAAGGGCTAAGCAATGAAGACGAGGCCTTCCTCGACGGAATAGCGGAGAGGGTGAGTGTTGGAAAGAAGAGCTACCTGGCTTCCCATGTGGTTGCCTACGTTAACATAACCCTCGACTCGCTCGGCGTCCCCTGAAGGTCGTACTCCCACACGATATCGGGCGGGAACTCCTTCCGTTTAATCTTTTCAAGGATTTCCCTCGCAACGCGGTAGGCGAAGTCAAAGGTCTCTCTGTCAATCACTCCGTAGTTAAGTGCCATCTCAAGCTCGTCTTCATCGAGGAGGAATGCCCCGCCGCCCGGAAAGACGAAGAGGTCGAGGAAAAGGTCGAGCATCTCAAGCGTGTTCCCTTCCCTCTTTGTGTAAGCCAGGACGTCGATGTAGAGGCCTTTGAAGTTTCCCTTCTCGTCGTAGACCTTCAGGACGTCGTAGTTTCTCCCGACGAAGGCGAAGTAGATCATGGCGTAGCCGTTTTTGATGACCTCGACACCGTTCACTCTCAGCGGGGCAAGCATGCCTTCGAAGCGGGATTTGGCAACCACGATATCGCCTAAATCAGCGACTACCTCATCATCACGCTCAAGAATCCTGTTCGGAAGGCGGAGGTAGATGAGGTGGATTTTCCTGGACATGCTACCCCACTGAGAATAAGACTGAACCTTTTTATATTTTCACAACTCAGGATTTGTTGATGGTGAGGGTTACCCTTTCCGAGATTGAGAATATTCTTAGAGCACATAAGGAGGATCTCCGCAGGAGATTCGGGGTTAGCTCAATCGCTATATTCGGCTCCTATGCGAGGGGCGAGGAGACCGAGCTTAGCGACGTGGATATACTCGTCGAGTTTGAACGGCCCATCGGCTGGGAGATAGTCGATTCTAAAATACTACCTCGAATCCCTGCTTGGAGTTAAAGTAGATCTGATAACAAAAAATGCAGCCATGAGCAGAAATCGCTTCTGGGAGCACATAAAGGGGAACCTCGTTTATGTCTAAGCGGGACCCCTGCCTGTTTTTGAACGACATACTTGAGGCGATTTCTAGAATTGAGGAGTACACGGAATGTTATGAGTTTGATGATTTCGTGCGGGATAGAAAGACCATTGATGCAGTTCTGAGAAATCTCGAAATAATAGGTGAAGCCGCCAGGTATGTGCCGGAGAGAATCCAAACGTACCATGGAGGCGTATTATCGGACTTAGAAACGTCGTGATCCATCACTATTTTGGTGTTGACCTAAATATAATCTGGACGATAATCCGCTTCCAGTTGCCGGAACTGAAAGAAAGCATAGAGAAAATGGTAAAAGAGCTTTGCTAAGCTCACTCCCCAAAAATCAGCTCCCTGAGCTTCTCCGGCAGCTCTTCAATCTTCACCCTCATCTGCTCCCTCGTGTCGCGGTCGCGGATAGTAACGGTGTTATCCTCGGGCGTCTGGTTGTCTACCGTGACACAGTAGGGTGTTCCTATCTCGTCGTAGCGCATGTATCTCCTCCCGACGGTGTCCTTCTCGTCGTAGACCGCTATGAAGCCCGCCTTCTGGAGGGTTCTAAAGACGTCGTAGGCTATGCTCTTGAGCGGCTCCTTGGCGACGAGAGGCAGAACAGCTACCTCTATCGGCGCCATGTCCTTCTTCAGTCTGAGATAGGTTCTGTCCTCCTCTATGACGAGGCTGTTCTCAAGGAGCAGGTAGAAGGGCCTGTCTATTCCAAAGCTCGGCTCTAAAACATGGGGTACTATCTTCTCGCCGGTTATCTTTTCCTCCACTTCCCTGATTATGAAGTCGTCCTTCTCCAGCTCGTAGCCCTCGATGGTTATCCTGCCGTCCCTCTCCAGCACATCCACCAGGTTCCTCAGCTTCTCCTCGTCCCAGCCCTGGATGAGCTCGTTTATCCTCTTGGCGTCCTTCTTCAGCTTGGGACCAACCTTCTTCATGTTGAGGCTTACCTTGAGGCGTCTGACTATCTTGGGCTCGTCGTAGTGGATGAGGACGGTTAGGTCAGCCCCGCTCATCTTCATGTGCTTGCTGAGGTCGTAGTCGCCGCGGTAGGCTATGCCGACGCACTCCACCCAGCCGAAGCGCTCGCTGTGTATCTCAACGTCCCAGGTGTCGCTTGAGTAGTGTGCCCTTTCCTCCGGCAGCTGCTGGCGGAAGCGTATGGCCTTCTCGGGGATGCCGATGTCGAGGAGCGTCCTCTTGACCATGACCATGTAGTAGGCGAAGAATGTGTTCAGGACGTAGCCCTTCTTGACCGGCATCCTCGGCGGTTATTTCAATCATCCCGAGGTTTTTGAGCTGGTTCTCTATCGGATAGAGGCGCAGAACTTCGTCCTTGACCTCGTCGAAGTGTGGATGTTCCGTCTCCTTAGGGTTGAAGAATATCTCGGCCTCAGCCTGTGTGAACTCCCTCAGGCGGAGCATCCCCTGTCTCGGCGAAATCTCGTTTCTGTAGGCCTTTCCAATCTGGAAGACACCGAAGGGGAGCTTGTTCCTCGCGAAAGCGTTTAGGCGCCTGAAGTTGACGAAGATGCCCTGAGCCGTTTCAGGCCTCAGGTAGCCCTTCTGGTCACCGTAGGGGCCGATTTTGGTCTCGAACATGAGGTTGAAGTACCAGACATCGGAAAGCTCACCGCCGCACTCGGGGCAGCGGATGTCGTGCTCGCGGATGAGTTCGGTGAGGTGCTCGGCGCTCATGCCCTCGGTGTCTATTCCAAGGGCCTCCTCCACTATGTGGTCTGCCCGGAAGCGGGCACCGCACTTCTTACACTCCACGAGCGGGTCGACGAACTTCTCGACGTGACCGCTCGCTATGAAGACCTTCTCCGGCGTGATGTCGGGAGTTTCCAGCTCGAAGAAGCCTTCCCTCTGGAAGGCCTCGCGTATCTTCCGCTCGATTTTCCTCTTTATTGTAGCTCCAAGAGGACCGTAATCATAGAAACCTCTCGCACCACCGTAGATTTCAAAGCTCCCCCAGGCAAAGCCTCTCCTCCTCATCAAGTCCTGAAGAATCTCATACTTATCGGGCTTTCCCATCGCTCACCACCTGAAACTGGAGTAAGGCCATTTCATAAAAAGCTTTTGGAACGGGAGTCGTCAGAGTGGCAATGAAAAAAGACTGGGGGCGGTCAGCTCCTCTCCAGTATGAGGACACTGACTCCGGGCACCTCGATGCTTCCCAACACGGTAACCCCCATACGGCCCTCGGGCCAGAGGATTCTCCACTCCCCTTGGGGAAGCTCCAGCTTGGCAGGCCTATTCCAGCTGTTTGCCACGACGAGAACCTCATCGTCGTGCCCCCTGAAGAAGGCCATCATGCCGTTCTTCGCGGTGTAGAACCTTATGGCGCTGCTCCTCAGCGCAGGGGTTCTCATTCTCAGCTCTGCCAGCGCCCTGTAGTGGTTCAGCACGTCCTCGTTCACCTGATCCCACCCTATCGGATAGCGCTGCTCGTCGTAGTGGTTCTTGTCGCCCAGCAGGCCCCTCTCGTCGCCCTGGAATGTCACCGGCGTCCCGGGAAGGGTGTACAGAAGGGTAGAAAGCAGTTTGAGCCGCTGGATAGATTCGTTGGTAGGTTCATCTCCAAGGCTCCCGCCGCCAAGGTCGGTGAGGACCCTCGACGTGTCGTGGGAGTCAACGAGATTGAAGCCCATTGCAACAACGTTCTCACCGTAAGAGGCGTAGTACCTGCCCATCATCTTCATTGCGGCTTCACCGCTTAGGTAGCCCCTTGCGTAGTTTAGGAGTATGTCCCTTCCGAGGGCGTAGTTCATGAGCGAGTCGAAGCGGTCTCCCTTGACCCACTCCGGCGAGAGCGTCCATATCTCGCCGATGAGGTAGGCGTCGGGATGTTTCTCTTTTACCCTCTCTCTCAGCTCGGAGAAGAACGTCGCCGGGTCGAGAACCTCGTTCGGGACGTCCACCCTCATCCCGTCGAAGCCGAAGTCGAGCCAGTAGAGGGCGGCACCAATGAGATACTCCCTTACCTCTGGATTCGTCGTGTTGAGCTTTGGCAAACTGCCAATTCCCCACCAGCCGACGTATGCCTTCCCATCGCCCAGCTTGAAGGGCCACCGCTTGATGAGGAACCAGTCCCAGTAGGGGCTTTGCTTTCCGTTCTTCCAGACATCGAGGAATGCAGGGTTGCCAATCCCGCAGTGGTTGGGCACAAAGTCGAAGATGACCTTTATGCCGCGCTTGTGGGCCTCATCGAGGAACTCCCTGAGGTCTTCCTCCGTCCCGAACTTCGGGTCCAGTTTGTAGTAGTCGTAGGTGTCATAGCCGTGGGCGCTCCCGGAGAGAAAGATGGGGTTGAGGTAGATTATCGTGACGCCCAGGCTCTGAAGGTAGTCGAGCTTCTCGGTTATTCCCTTTATGTCTCCGCCGAAGTACTGGTGGCAGCAGTGGAGGGGAGTTATCGGGTCGCTCCAGTTGGAGAGTAGGGGCCTTCCCGGGTTGACCTGGTTGAGGAGAAGCTCGTCGTGGTCCAGCGCCAGGGCGTCGTTGCTTTCGTTACCGTTGTTGAACCTGTCGGGGAATATCTGGTAGGCTATCCCGTTGCTCACCCATTCCAGCTGAGGGAACCTATCAATGCCGTCGAAGCTGAAGAACGGGCTCTCGCTTGTGTTGAGGACGAGAAACCTCCCCCCGTCGGCGGAGTTTATAACGATGTAATACCTCATTGGTTCAACGAACGGCACCTCGGTGCGCCACACTTCCCCCGAGTCCCACCATACCTGGAGCTTCATGGTGTAGTTTCCTCTGTCGGTCACAAGGACGGCCGAGCTTACGGCCTTCCTCTTTGCTTCGAACCTCACAACCGTCCGGTTGTCGGCAACGCTCAGATAGGCAGGGTTTCCAGGGTCGAACTCCACGTAAAAGCTCTCCTTCCCCTCAACTAGCCTGACCGCGTTCTTCCCGCCATAGCCGTCATCGGCATATCCATCGGCGTCGGGGTCGTAGGGTCTTCCGGTGCCATCATCTGACATGTCCTTGACCCACTGGCCGTTGATGAAGTACTTGTACTCGTACTTCCCAGGCCTGAGACAGACCGTTGTGCTCCAGGTTCCGTTCTCCTCTTTCATTGGCCACTCGGCCCAGTTGTTGAAACTCCCGCGCAGGCTTACCGACTTTACCGTCTCGTTTCCCGAGTAATAGGCAAACCTGACGGGAACCCTCCCAGTTGGACATGATTTGTCGAGGCCGGTATAGATGGCCCTGTAGTTGCCCTCCGGCAGTCCGAACTCACCCTTCGGAGGAGGGGAATATGGGGATGTTGAGGTGAGCACCGGAGAAGTGGCTGTCGTGGGAACCGAGCTCGAAGTCGTGCCCGTTTGGTTCTGGGTTTCACCCGAGATGCATCCGCTCACTATGGCGGTTAGGAGTATGAGAATCAGGGGCAGGCCACCTTTTTTCATGGAACCACCATAGTCACCCTTGGTGATACATAGTTATATGGTTTTCCCAGGAGGCGTGTTCCCGGAACCCCGGCGAAAAGCACGGGGAAAGAGTTATAAACCGTTTCCCTCGTTATCGTTACGAGCTTTGATTATTTGGAGGTGCGTGAAAATGGCGGAAAGACCACTTGATGTTATCCACAGGTCGCTCGATAAGGACGTGCTCGTGCTCCTGAAGCGGGGTTCCGAGTTCAGGGGCAGGCTCATCGGTTACGACATCCACCTGAACGTCGTCCTCGCCGATGCTGCCCTTATTCAGGACGGCGAGGTCGTGAAGAAGTACGGTAAAATCGTCATCAGGGGAGACAACGTTCTGGCCATTTCCCCTGTCGAGATTGAGTGAAGTGAGACCTTAGTGGGGTGATAGCATGGGAAGCGGGACTGCACCGAAGGGCAGGAGGAACCATACTCCAACTCACATTAAGTGCAGGCGCTGTGGAAAGCGCGCCTACAACATCAAGAAGGGCTACTGCGCCTCGTGCGGCTTTGGCAGGAGCAGGCGCATGAGGAAGTACAGCTGGTCCCACAAGTGGAGGAAGAAGAGGAACCTCCCATACTGAGCCCTTTTATTTTCTCTTTTGGATGTCTTCCGAGCTGTAATGCCTAAGTACTACCGCAACTCTTATTAACTTCTATATCTGCTTTATCGTTTAGAGGGACGTCTTAATGATCCGCCTCAACGAAGACCAGCGCCGTCTCTGGAAGCTGGCCTGGCCGGCCATAATGGGCAACATCTCCCAGACCCTTCTCAACTTAGTTGACATGATGATGGTCGGACAGCTGGGTGCTTTGGCCTTAGCGGCAGTTGGTCTCGGCGGCCAGGTCAGCTGGTTCATGATGCCGATAATGGCGGCTGTGGCCACCGGAACGCTGGCCCTCGTTGCCCGTTTTGTTGGGGCCAAAGACGAGGAGAACGCAACCTTAGCTTTGGAGCAGAGCCTTTACTTGGCGTTTCTCCTTGGAATCCCAGTCATGCTCTTCGGATGGTTTTTTGGTGACGACATCCTGAGGATAATGGGCGCTAAACCCGACGTAATCGCTCTGGGCTACGAGTACATCAAGGTCGTCTTTGCCTTCTATCCAATCCGCTTCGCAGGCTTCACTGCTTTCTCCGCATTAAGGGGGGCTGGTGACACGAAGACACCCATGAAGCTCGGAATTTTGATGAACGTTGTGAACGCGGTTCTCGACTACCTACTAATCTTTGGAAAGTTCGGCTTTCCAGAGCTCGGCCCAGTCGGAGCGGCCTGGGCCTCGGGGATTGGAATAACCACGTCCTTCCTAATCGGCCTCTACCTCCTCTGGAGCGGGAAGCTTATACTCCGCTTTAAGCCCAGCTGGAGCTTCCACCCCGACATGGCGAGCAGAATCCTCCGCATCGGTGTGCCAACGATGATCGAGCGCGGAATATTCAGCTTCTACAACTTCCTCTATATGAGCATAGTCACTCGCTTCGGAACCGTTGCGTTAGCCGCCCATCAGGTTGGTCTCCGCGTTGAGAGCATCGCATACATGCCGGCGTTTGGCTTCAACGTGGCCACCTCAGCCCTAGTCGGGCAGAGCCTTGGGGAGGGCAGTCCGGAGAAAGCCGAGAGAACAGTTTACGAGGCCCTCAAGATGGTGGGCATCTTCATGAGTGTGATGGCCTTCATATTGATATTCTTCCCGCGCTATCTGGTCATGCCCTTCATAAGTCCGAGCGACCCGAACTACGGCGAGGTCATGGGGCTGGCGAGCATATACCTCATAATAGTCGGAATCAGCGAGATCCCCCTCGGCTGGCTCTTCGTCCTCGGCGGTGCTTTGAGGGGTGCCGGCGACACAAAGACCCCGATGTACATCACCGCCACCAGCAAGCTCCTCTTCCGGATAATCCCGGCATATTTACTCGGCTTTGGCTTTACAATCGGACCGGTGCACTTTGAGGGCCTCGGCGTTATAGCGGCCTGGATAGCCATGAGCCTCGAAACCTTCACCACAGCGGCGCTCTTCTGGTGGGCGTTCAAACGTGGAAAGTGGAAGTACGTGAAGGTATGACAGCAATGTTTATATTTTTGTAATGCGTTTCTGTAAATGGTGGTCGTATGGCAGTCATAAGCGTTCGCGTCCCCGATGAGCTAAAAGCGAAGATGAAGAAGTACGACATCAACTGGAGTGAGGAGATAAGGAGGTTCATAGAGCAGAAGATTAGAGATGAAGAAAAGGCAAAATTGCTCGACGAGATTGACTCCTTCCTCAAAAGCGTTCCCGAGCTTGAACGAGGAAAGGCCACAAAGCTCCTGAGGGATTCCCGTGATAGTAATTGACACATCTGCCCTCATAAAGTATCTCCTGAAAGAAGAGGGATGGGAGACGGTTTCGGAATTCCTCAGAAAAAGCGGGGATTTGGCCTCGCTGGAAATGGCACTGATTGAGGGTGCCAACGCCGTGTGGAAAAGGTACAACCTGTACAGGGACATATCCATTGAAACTGCCCAGAAAATACTGGACTATCTCCATGCCACCGAGGGTATAATACTGTACGAAAATCCGCTTCAATACCTCCCAGAGGGGGAGAAAATAGCCTTGGAGCACAAAATCACCGTTTATGACGCCCTCTACATCGCCCAGGCACTCAAGTACGGCAAGCTTGCAACGAGCGATGAGAAACAGGGAAAAATAGCGGAGAAACTCGGCGTTAAGGTCGTCTACCTCTAAAGCGCCGAGACGTTGAAGAGGGCCTCCATCAGCCGGCCGAAGAGGTAGCTCAGGAACGCTGCACCCAGTCCCGTCGCCACCATCTCGGCAACCTTCTTTCTGATCGAGATTCCGGAAAGGAGTGAAATCAGCGTCGCCACTATCGCCAGCGCTGAGCCTGCCAGGAGTATCGAGAAAGGGAGTGCCGTCAGCGAGCTGGATGCGAGGAAATACGGCGTAACCGGAAAGGCAACGCCGACTAGGTAAGAGAGGCCAGTATAGAGCGCCGCCCTTATCTCGTTCTCTTCAGCCTCAGGGAGGAGGAGCTGCATAATCGCCTCGCTGTTGTCGGCGAGTTCTCTCGCAACTTCCTTCGCGACCTCTTCGGGCATTCCTCCCTCGACGAGCTTCTCCACCAGCTCCTCGGCGGCTCTTTCGGGCGAGACTCTGAAGAGAACCTCCATCCTGTCGCGGATGGATTCCTTCACCTGTCTTTGAGAGCGGACGGAGACGAAGGTGCCTATCGCCATCGAGAGCGCACCCGCCACACCGACGATGAGGCCGCTTATTCCGACGAGCTGTGGGTTGTTGGGATAGACTGCGGAGAGACCCGTAACGGCACCGAGGATTTCAACCAGCCCGTCGTTCATGCCGAGGACGAGGTCTCGTGTGTTCTCGACGTGGAAGCGCTTTTCTTCCTCACGGAAAAATCTCTCGTGCTCAAGCTCGTCGAGTATTACCTCCTTTATCTCCTTCAGCTCTTCCTCGGAAAAGCGGTCTGCGTACGTGGTTAGGTATTTGAAGTACTTCTGTATCGCGCTGTTTTCACCCATTTCCAGGAGAGAAGCGACTGAGCCCGGCCCGAGAATTCTTCTGAGGAGCTTGACGCTGAAGATTGTGAGCCTCTTCACGGAAGGCTTTGGAACCTCTCCCCCGTGCCGCTTTATGAAGTCGTGCCAGAACTTGGCGTGCTTTGATTCGATGTTTGAGAGCCGAAGAAATTCCTTCCTTATCTCTTCGCCCTTTTCAATCCTTGCAAGCTGGGCGTAGAGGACTGAATCGGCGTATTCGTCTTTATAAAAGTCCCTCGCGAGCCTTATCATCTCGTCCATTGGCTCACCCCAATAAAACCACACGGAGATAAGTTAAATACATATCGAAAAGTTCGAAACTGTAACTTACTAGAGGGATTTCAGAACCCCAAGAACTTCCTCAAAGGGTGCATCGGTCTTCAGCGCCACCGGCGAGAAGTGAGTCCTCGTCGCATGGTAACCCCCCTCGCGGAGGGCCTCGATTATATCCGCGAGCTTCCCGACCTGAAGGTTGTTCTTTCTAGCCAGAGCGTGGGTGTCGTAGTGGAACGGAACGTCCAGCTCCTCCAAGAGTGTCTTGATGAACGAGAGCGTCTTTTTGTGGGCAAGGGAGTGAGTACCTGCCAGGCTCAGCATTTCATCGACGAATTTCTGGGTCTTGAGGGGGCCGAGCCAGAGCGGGCCGTAGGAGGGAAGTTTTTCCGGGAGGAACGCCTTCGTATACTCGAAGCGGCCGTTAGGTTCTTGCCAGAGGTAGCCGAGGTTTGAAAGGCTCTCGTCGGCCTTCCTCGCACCGCTTTTGAGCCTCAGAAAGGCCCTGAAGTAGTGGTCGCGGTAGTATGCCAACAGGACATCAACACCGAGGTCGTACTTGGCGGCGTATCTAACAACCGTCCCTATGAGGATCCTCAGCCCGGCTTCGTGGCAGAGCTCGCCCCGTATGGGCTCGGCGAGGTACTTCCTGCGGCAGGCGTGCAGGTAAGCACCGCAGAGGACGCCCGTGTCCGTTGCGGTGACGGCAAGAACACCCCTTCTCCGGATGCTCCTCAGAGCCGTATCGAGAAACTCGACCGGCGAGCCGAAGGGGTCGAGGTCGAGGAAGTCGAAGTACCTGAACTTCTCGGCCATAAGCCTGTTCGCATCGTCTAGGTTGGCCACCACCTCTTTCTCTCCCCGAAAAGCGATCCTTTTCTCACTTATCCCCTCCCCCTCAACGCCGAGGTTCAGCCGGACGTTTTTCAGGATCAGGTTGAAGGCCTCTTTGCTTATGTCGTTGAGCCAGACTTCTTTGGCCGGAGTTTCGAGGGCATAGCGGATGCCCCTGATTCCAGTTGCAGAAAGGGCGTCGAGAACGGTCCTCGGTTTGAGCACTTCAACCGCTAGAACGCTTATATCGCGGTTTAATGCCATGACCGGGTTGTAGAAGACGGGGGCGTCGTATATCCTCTCCGCCTTCGGGACAAGGATTTTTGCAAGGCCCTCGCGCACCTCGATGAACTCCATCCTCTCACCGGAGAAAGAAAAGGTTGGGAGGTTTAAAGGATTACGCTCAGAGAATCTCAACGTAGTCCCCAAGGGCCTGCCCAGGGAGGCCCGGCTTGAAGTACGCCTTTACCTCGCCCCTGTTGCCGTGCGTCCTGAGGATTTTGCCGTACATCTTCCTGCCGGTCGGGGTCGTCCAGACGACCTTCCTGCCTATGAGCTTTGAAGCCGCGTTCCTGTCGTCGATGCCGAGGGGCTTCAGAATCATGTGGTGGTTGTCCTGGTGCTCATGCGTACCGGCGTAGGCAAGGACGAGAGCCTTTCCCCTGGCCATCGCCCTCACCCCCACCGACTCCTACCAATTCGGGGTTGCGTGAGGGACTTTTAAGGTTTATCCTCAAAGCCAGCCAGTCCGTCGTCTATGCTCAGGATCTCCCGTATGCTCTTGATCTTGATGAAGTTTTCCCTGTCAAACAGCAGTGCCACATCGCTCTTGTAGGGGGAGAACTTCTGGACAAAGAGGGTATTCTCGTCCAGAACGTACGTGAACCTGCTGGGACTGTCGTCGACCCAGACAAACGGCTCCTCTGGATAGAGCTCCCGCAGTGTCTCGAACTTCT
Organism: Thermococcus thioreducens; assembly: GCF_002214545.1. Lineage (NCBI taxonomy): Archaea > Methanobacteriati > Methanobacteriota > Thermococci > Thermococcales > Thermococcaceae > Thermococcus > Thermococcus thioreducens. The sequence continues at coordinate 1,077,201 of NZ_CP015105.1, forward strand.
TGAGCATGTCCCTCGTGCCCTTAAACGTTATGACCTCGTCGAACTCGTCGTACCAGTTCGTCTTTTTCATGAAGATGACCTTCCCTCCGGGATACGTATGCTCCCCAGAAAAGCTTATCACACGCCGTCCCCGCCTCCTGAGCTCCCTGATGACCTCCCTGGCGAACGGAAAGTCTTTGATGTACCTGGGCATGAGCTTGTAGTACTCGTGTATCGTGCCCTGTGCAACGAGCTCGTGGATGACTCCGAGGTACTGGTAGGTGAGCTTGCCCTTGATGAAGAGGAAAAGCGCCTTGTAGTAGTCCTCGTAGAGGTCGCTCTCTATCACCGCAGGGATTGTCTTCTCGATAGCGATTCGGAGGGCCTTTTCGACTGCCCCGGTGCTGTCCACAAGGGTGCCGTCGAAGTCAAACAGGTACACCGTCACTTTGATCCCCTGGATAGTTTCCCCTCGGGGTTTATAACTCCTTTCAGTCTCTTCGCGGGTATGCACGATGCCCTCCGAAAGGGTTTTATTGGTGGTACAGTTAAAGAGACCCGGTGGTTGCCAGATGAGGATTAAAAGGCTCCAGGAATTCATTGAGGAGAAGGAACTTGACGCCGCTTTAATAACGGCAAAAGAGAACCTCTTCTACTTCACTGGAAGCTCCCCTGTTCTGGGAGGTTACCTCGTTGTTGCTCCTGACGATGTCCTTTTCATAGTCCCCGAGCTTGAATATGAGGAAGCGAGGGAGACCTCGAAGGTACCCGTAGACAAATTCAAGACAGGTAAAGAACTTTACGAGAAGCTCAAAGGATTTAAACTCACAAAGCTTGGCATCGAGGGGAAGACCAGCTTCTCGACGGTTCAGTCCCTCAAAGAAAAGGCAGGGGTGGAGGACTTCGTTGTGGTTGACGATGTTATCAAAGAGCTAAGGATTATCAAGACCCCGGAGGAGATTGAGGTCATAAAGGCCGCCTGCGAAATAGCGGACATGGCCATGATGGCCGCCCTTGAGGAGATAAGCGAGGGCAAGCGCGAGAGGGAGATAGCGGCGAAGATGGAGTACGTCATGAAGATGAACGGGGCGGAAAAGACGGCCTTCGACACGATAATAGCCAGCGGATGGCGTTCTGCCCTGCCCCATGGAGTCGCCAGCGACAAGAGGATAGAGAAGGGCGATCTGGTCGTCATAGATGAGGGAGCTTTATACCGGCACTACCACTCGGACACGACGAGAACGATAGTCGTTGGCTCTCCAAATGAGAAGCAGAAGGACATCTACTACGCTGTCCTTGAGGCTCAGAGAAAGGGCGTTGAAGCGGCCAGGCCAGGCATAACGGCCAAGGAGCTGGACACCATCGTCAGGGACGTCATCAAGGAGTACGGCTACGGAGACTACTTCATACACTCCACCGGACACGGCGTCGGACTTCAGATACACGAGTGGCCGCGCGTGAGCCAGCAGGACGAGACGGTTCTCAAGCCAGGGATGGTGATAACAATCGAGCCTGGAATCTACCTCCCCAAGTTCGGCGGAGTGAGGATAGAGGACACTGTTGTCATAACTGAGAACGGTGCTAGGAGGCTTACAAAGACCGAGAGGGAGCTGATTTAGTTTTCCCAAAACTTTTATTTGCCCCTCCGCATAACCAACGGATGGTGGGGGAAATGGAAGACGTTGAGAGACTGATACTCCAGGAGCTTCGCGAGATCAAGGAAGAGCTCAGGATACTAAACTCAAAGATAGACAATTTTGCCGGTTACTTCGAAGTCAGTGAGGAAGAGCTCCAAGAGCTTATAAGTGAACTTGAGGATGCCAAGAAAAACGGCGTTAGATTAGAGGAGATTCTCCATGAGCTATAGTGTTGTCCTGTCCCGAAAGAGCAAGAAATTTCTCAAAAAGGTGCCTCCTCAGGACAAGAAAAGATTAGTGGGGGCTCTGGTAAAACTTGAGCAGAACCCGTGGTTTGCACAGTACAAAAAGGTTAAAGGATATCCATTTTACCGCATTCGTGTTGGTGATTACAGGATAATATACAGCGTCGACGAGGATTCAAAAACCGTTTATGTTGTTATAATTGGGAGGCGAGAGAGCGTATACGACAACCTCTAAGGTGGTTATGATGCAGATAATCCACCAGGACGTCAAGGAGGGCAAGATAAAGGTCAAGGCCGAGACGCTCGACGACCTCTGGCACCTCTACCACATCATAGACCCGGGCGATACCGTTTACGCGAAAACGCTCAGGAAGCAGAGCCAGAGGAGCGATTCCCTGAGGGCCGAGAAGGTTGAGGTCATCCCGGTCTTTCTCGGCGTTAAGGCAGAGAAGATAAACTTCCACAAGTTCGCCAACCAGGTTCGCGTCACCGGGCCGATAGTCTACGCCAGCAGGGACGACGTCCCCCTCGGCAAGTACCACACGATAGCGATAGAGGAAGGCACGGTCGTTACCATTCAGAAGCCCCGCTGGAAGGAGCACCACATAGAGAGGCTGAAAGAAGCGGTTGAGGCATCAAAGAGGGCAAGGGTCATGATAGTCGTCATAGACGACGGCGAGGCGGACATGGCGATAATCAGAGAATACGGCGTCGAGATACTCAAGGGGATACGCTACAACCTCGGGGGGAAGAGGTACAGCACCAACCGCGAGAGCGAGGAGAAGAAGTTCTTCCACGACGTTGCCAAGAGCATGGAGGAGATAATCAGCCGTGAAGGAATAGAGAGGGCCATAGTAGCCGGTCCAGGCTTCGTCAAGGAGGACTTCCACAAGTTCCTGCGCGAGAACTACCCGGAGCTGGCCAAGAAGGTGGTAATCGAGGACACGAGCGTGACCGGGAGGACTGGCATCTACGAGGTCATAAGGCGCGGAACAGTCGATAAAGTCTACCACGAGAACCGCGTTGCTAAAGAGGTTCAGCTCGTCGAGAGGGTGCTTGAGAATATAGCTAAAAACAACGGCCTGGCCGCTTACGGTCTCAGAGAGGTCGAGGAGGCCGTGAACTACGGCGCCGTTGAAACGCTCCTGGTTCTCGACGAACTGCTCAAGGGAGAGCACAGGGAAAAGATAGAGGAGCTCATGGACGCGGTGAGGTATTCTAGGGGCGAGGTCGTTGTTATAAGCTCGGAGCACGAGGGAGGCGACAAGCTGAAAGCGTTGGGCGGCCTGGCGGCACTGCTGAGGTTCAGGGTGAAGTGAGTTTGGACTTTACAAATGCAAGGACGAGCTCAGCCAGTTTTATGGCATTTTCCGCCTCTTCTTTCTCCGGCTCATGAATGGTCGGATATCTTGCCTCCACAGCATAAGCGGTTAGAAGATCCACATCATCATCGAAGAGCTTTAAGAATTCAGAATCCACATCGGCACACAGGAGTATGAGCTCTCCAATATCATGGGTTCGTTTGATAGGTTTTCCCTTTGATACCAAAAACGCCTTTAAAGCCTTTTCAGCACACTGCTGGGCGTGAAAGGTTGCATAGTCGTAGTAGCCAAGAGAAAGGCTATTTTTGGCCAGTACAAGGTCTTTTTCAGCCTTTTCGAGCCATTTCCTAAAGCTCAAATTTTCACACCCTCCCTGAGAGCGTAGTAGTAAAGAAAACCCGTGTCATCCTTGACCTTTTCGAGTTCATCCTTAGAGATAAACAGGACGTCCACCTTGATTCCCTTTAACAGAAGCTCCCTGTGTATCCTTTTGTACGCTTCCAGTTCCTTCTTCCTCTCCAGTGGCCTGGAGAGGACCACCAGAACATCCCAATCGCTGTCGGCTCTAAAATCGCCCCTGGCTCTGGAACCAAAAAGGATTATATCATTGACCTCTAGGCCGAGCTCTCTTGATACACTGAGAATCACATCTCTGATTGCTTCACGGCTCATGGTCAGTAATACACCCTTCTGGTATTTATCCTTTGCCGTACAGCTCCACGTAGGGATCGCCCTCAAAGCGCGGGAACGGCCTCTCTTCACCGTGCTCTACCAAAATCCTCCCTTTCTCTTCCGTGAACTCCCCGAGCTCAAATGCAATAATTCCATTTTTCTGTAACTCTGTAATTAGGGAATTGGATTTTTCTGGTGGGACTATCGCTATCAGCGTCCCGCTTGAGGAGACGCTCCACGGTTCGATCCCGTAGAAATCGAGGACCTTCCGTACCATCGGGTCGAGCCGGAGCTTCTCGGCATATATCCTGAACCCAAGGCCGGAGTTGTTGGCTATCTCGTGGAGGGCGGTTAAACCCCCCTCGGTGGCGTCGTGCATGCCCCTCACAAAGGGCTTTGCAGTGAGGGCCTCAGGAACAACGGTTTCAAATCTGAAGGACTTCTTGAGTCTGGCTATCTCCCTGAAGGACAGGAGCTTCCTCAGCTCCATCTCACGGAAATAGGAAGCCGAGACCGCGAACTCCAGGCCGACTTTGCCGGTCACGACTATTTTATCACCGGGCCTGGCCAGCGGGAGCTTCAGCTCGTCCTTCCTAACGAGCCCCATCGCGGTGGTGGTAGCGGTTGGCTCAGCCACGCTTGGATAAACACCCGTGTGGCCGCCTATTATCGAACTCCCATACTTCCTGCATTCCGCGTTTAAGTCTCGCATTGTCTTTTCTAGAAAACCCTTCTCGCTTCCGGGCGGGAGGAGAATATCAAGGACGAGCCACCTCGGCCTCGCCCCGAAAACCGCCACATCGCTGGCCGCGAAGTGGTACGCAAAGAACCCGAAGGTCTCTCCTGGAACACCCAGAACTGGGTCCGTGGCGACGATCAGGTAGTGATCGCGGTCGTATTCAAGGACGGCCGCGTCAAAGCCCTCTCTGGGGCCGTAGACAATCCTCATGTCCTCTATCCCAAGGTTGGGGAACACGGTATCCCTCAGGACATCGTTCCTCAGCTTTCCGGGCGGGAGCCTCATTCTTTTCCCCCCATAAACCTTGAAATAACTTCCCTCGCCTCGCTCAGTGCCTCCCCATCGCAGTCCCAGCACATTATCTCGAAGCTTGGCACCCGGACGCTCATGCGGACTTTTTTCCGCCGGGCGAGTTTGCTTATCTCGTAGTTGGCCCCGTAAGCCAAGTCCATCAGTTCGGGGGTTACCGTCTCCTCCCGATCTATGTACTGGAGAGGGCAGCCCTCACGCCACTGCCTCCTCCGGGCGTGCTCGTACATGCGGTAGGGTCTTATTCCGGCCTCTTCTGCAAGTGCTTCAACTTCCTCGGCCGTGTATTTAATCAGAGGTCTGAAGAAGGGAATCCCAATCCTAGGTATGTCGCAGAGCCTTATATCTCCCGCGCACTGATCCAGCAGGGCACCTATTATCTTGTCGTTGGCATTGTCTCCCTTGGCAAGAACGTCGAAGCCGTTGTTGAGGGCGAACCACTTGGCGTTCCAGAGCATAACCTTCTTGCAGTTTATGCATATCGGCCCCTTTCTCCCCACCGCTTCGCGCAGAAGGCCGTCGGTTACGTCCACCAGGAAGTGCTCGACGCCGAGACTCTTGGTGAATCCCATCGCCCAGTTCAGCGTCTCCCTCCAGCTCCAGCGGTGGAAAAATGTGAGGGCTGAAACGTCCAGGCCGGCTTCTTTCAGTAAGTATAATGCGAGCGAACTGTCCTTTCCGCCGGAAAAGAGAACGAGGATTCGCCTTTCGTAGAGGCCATTCTCCTCTGAGAATTCCCTGATGTCCTCAACGGCTCTCTCAATCATGGGAAAAAGTAGCCGGAGAGGCTTAAAAATCTAAGCCTCACACGTTGATCTTGCCGACCCACTGCTCCGCCAGGTCGCCGAATATCGGGAACTTGTAGCGCTCGCCCTGGTAGGCCTTGAGCATGCCAAGGATCCAGAACACCAGCGCAAGGAGGGACAGCAACATTCCGACCAACATCCCCAGCAGGGGGACGAATCTGAAGATTATCTGCAGAACCCATATGCTGATGAAGGTTATCGTTGACTGCATCGCATGGAAACGGACGAAGTCGCTCTCCTTCTCAAGCAGCAGAAGGATAATCCCCGTTATGGGGCCGAGCAGATATGCTATGAGCCCTTCAATGTTCTCCTCCATCCCGAGGGAGGTCTTCTTGGGCTCCTCCGGTGGAATTTCCTCCATTGCAAACACACCTCCGAAACTCAATTAATTGTATTTTACCCAACTCCTTAAATACCTTTCCAAAGTTTTAAGGCGTCCCTTTGGGATTAAAACGGGAAATTCTCTGAACCGGAAACTTTCTGATTTCGAACCCCTGAGTTTTGTTAGGCTCACCAAAGCTTTTTAAGGTTGTCGAGGGACTGGAATATCGAATTAGGATAGCCTAACGGTGATGCTCATGGTTGTACCTTTAAGTGAGATGGGCCCCGGGGATAAGGGAATAGTTGTCAACATCCTTGGAGGGCACAACGCCCGGCAGAAGCTTGTCTCCATGGGCCTAACCCCCGGGGCAACGATTCAGGTGCTCGAATCCCACCCCATGGGGCCAATAATAATCTCCGTCGGTGGTGTAAGGTTCGCCATAGGTAAGGGTCTTGCGGGCAGGGTCATGGTGAGGAAGCTCTGAGGTGTTCTTCATGATGAAGGTCGTGGCTCTTGCTGGAAACCCCAACGTCGGAAAGACGACAATCTTCAACTCTCTGACGGGAATGAGGCAGCACGTAGGGAACTGGCCCGGAGTGACCGTGGAGAAAAAGGAGGGAATACTGGAGTACAGGGGGGAGAAGTTCTTGGTGATTGACCTGCCGGGGATATACTCGCTCACCGCACACTCCGTTGACGAGCTTGTCGCAAGGGATTTCCTCCTCAAGGGGAGCGCGGATGTTGTTGTTAACGTCGTCGATGCCACGGCCTTAATGAGGAACCTCTTTCTGACGATGGAGATTCTTGAGATGGGGCTGAAGAACGTCATCATTGCCCTGAACAAGATTGACCTAGCTGAGAAGAGGGGCATTGAGATAAACGTGAGGAAGATGGAAGAGCTCCTTGGGGTTCCGGTTGTCCCGCTGAACGCAAAGGGAGGAGTCGGCCTGGATCAGCTTAAAGAGACCATCTATAAAATGGCCTCCGGGAAGCTCCGGGCTAGTCCAGTCGTGCCGAGATATGACAGAGAGGTCGAGAGGGAAATCGAGCACATAACCACCGTTCTCAGGGGCACAAAACTGGCCGACCATTACAACCTCCGCTGGCTGGCGGTGAAGCTCCTCCAGAGGGACGACGGCGTCATAAAGCTCGTCCTCCGCCATCTTGGAAAGGAGAAGCTCGACGAGATCATGGGACATATATCAGAGGTCGAGGAGAGATACAAGAGGGCGATGGATCTCATAATAGCCAGCCAGAAGTACGAGTTCATAGACGGGCTCATGCACAGATTCGTCAGGTATTCCCACGAAGGGGGCGAGACCTTCAGCGATCAGCTCGACAGGTTTCTGACCCACCCGGTCTACGGTCTCTTCGCACTGTTCGGGGTGTTCTACGTTATTTTCAAGTTCGTCTTTGCGATCGGACTGCCCCTCCAGGGCATGCTGGATGACGGTTTCGTGGCTTTCGGCCAATGGTTGGCGCCACATATCACCAACGAAGTACTGCGCGGTCTGATAGTCGATGGCATAATAGCCGGCGTTGGCTCGGTTCTCAGCTTTTTCCCGCTCGTCTTCCTGCTGTTCCTCTCCATGTCCATCCTGGAGGACGTTGGGTACATGGCGAGAGCGGCTGTGGTCATGGAGCGCATCATGAGGAAGTTCGGCCTCCCCGGAAAGAGCTTTATACCGTTAGTGCTCGCCTTCGGCTGCAACGTCCCCGCTGTTATGTCAACGAGAACCCTCGACGATGAGAGGGACAGGATAGTGACCATGCTGGTCAATCCCCTGGTTCCATGCAGTGCCAGGCTGAGCGTCATAAGCTTCTTTGCCGGGGCGTTCTTTGCGAGCAACCAAGCGCTCGTTGCGGTGAGCATATATGCCACTGCAATCCTCCTTGCACTGATCGTGGCATGGCTCCTGAGCAGGTTCGTTGTGAAAGGAGAAGAGAGTCCGTTCATAATCGAACTGCCAGAGTACCTGATACCCTCGTGGAAAACAGTGACACTCCACTCCTGGGAGAGGAGCAAGGAGTTCATCAAGAAAGCCGGGACGATTATCCTGCTCGGATCAATTGCTATCTGGTACCTTAGTGCCTACCCCGTTGAGATAGGAACCGGGGGAAGCTACGCCGAGAGGCTGGGAACCCTCTTTGAACCGTACATGAGGCTCATGGGGCTGGACTGGAAAGCGGCCGTTAGCCTGCTCTTTGGGATCATCGCCAAGGAGAACGTCATCTCGACCTACGGCATAATCTACGGCAGTGTTGACGAGATAGTAAATGCCATGACGCCCCTCCAGGCGTTTGTGCTGGCGCTCGTCACGACCCTTTACATACCGTGCATAGCAACAATAGGGGCCATAAGGGCCGAGAGCAACTGGAAGTGGGCGGCGTTTACCGTGATCTATATGATAACCCTGGCAAGCATCGTGGGTATCCTGGTCTGGAACGTTGGCACAGCCTTGGGGTATTGAGGTGGGGGCATGCTTGAGAGGATACTCGAACTCATAAAGGCCGGAAAGAGCATAGACGAGATATCCGATGAACTCTCAATGCCTCAGGAGGAGGTGGAGGGTGCCCTGAAGATCCTGGAGAGCCTTGGCTATATCGAGAGGGTTGAATCCGGAAGCTCCGCCTGCAAAAGCTGTCCCCTCAGCAGTGTCTGCCCGGGTTCGTGTTTCAGGTTCAAGGGGAAGGTGTACACCGTGACTGACTTTCGGATTGATGGACAGGAATGAACCTCTAGACCTTCCAGTCCATCGTTGGGCATATTTAATGGCCGTAAAATATATAAGTTCCCCGCCGCAGTGTTAAATGGTGATACCATGAAAGCTGTTATTCTTGCTGGCGGTTTTTGAACAAGGTTGAGGCCGCTGTCATCGACCAGACCGAAGCCCATGATCCCGGTTCTCGGAAAGCCCAACCTCCAGTACCTCCTTGAGAGCTTGGAGAAGATACCGGAAATCGATGAGGTAATCCTCTCGGTTCACTACATGCGCGGTGAGATAAGGGAGTTCATAGACGAGAGGATGGCCGACTATCCCAAGGGCATCAAGTTCGTCAACGATCCCATGCCCCTTGAGACTGGCGGTGCCCTCAAAAACGTCGAGGAGTACGTGAGCGATGACTTTCTGGTTATCTACGGAGACGTATTCACAAACTTCGACTTCAGGGAGCTGATAGAGGCCCACAAGGAGAACGATGGCATGATAACCGTCGCCGTGACCAAGGTTTATGACCCCGAAAAGTATGGAGTCGTCGAAGTGGACGAGGAGAACAAGGTAACCCACTTCGAAGAAAAGCCCAAGAGGCCCAAGACGAACCTCGTTGATGCGGGAATATACGTTGTCAACAGGAAGGTGCTGGAGGCCATTCCCCGGAGCAAGGAGGTCTACTTCGAGAGGGAAGTGCTCCCCAAGTTCGTGAGCCAGGGCGCCGTTTATGCCCACAAGATACCCCGGGAGTCCTACTGGATTGACCTCGGAACGCCCGACGACCTGTTCTACGCCCACCAGCTTGCCATGGACGAGATAACCAAACAGAACGGCTACTACACAATCAAGGAGGGAGCCGAAGTTCCCGAGGATGTCGAGATTCAGGGGCCGGCATACATAGACGAGGGGGCAAAGATCGGGCACGGCGTTAAGATAAAGGCCTACACCTACATCGGCCCGAACACAGTTGTTGAGGAGAAGGCATACCTCAAGCGCGCCATACTCATCGGCAGCGACATCGTCAAGGAGCGCGCCGAGATAAAGGACAGCATCCTCGGAGAGGGGGTCGTCGTTGGGAAGAACGTTATCCTCAAGGAGAACGCCGTAGTCGGCGACTACGCGAGGATATACGACAACCTGGTCATCTACGGGGCAAAGATACTCCCGTGGAAGAAGGTCGAGGAGTACGAGGCATACCTCAAAATAAAGCTCGACCCGACGAAGGTCAGGCCGGGTATCACACCAGAGCGCTGTCCGCTCGGTCTGCCGGAGTGCATCTACACCAAGTTCAAGGCGATAGCCGGTGAAAAACCGCCCTGCGACGAGTGCATAGAGAACCAGTGGCTCTTCTGAGCTTTTTCATTTAGTTCTTTCATTCTGAGTCGCTACCTGAGTTCAACGTTTTTAGACGTTCGACTGACGTTGGTGAGCGGGACTCAAGCTAAAGCTGCAGACTGACGAGGAATCCAGTAGGAACAATCCATCATAGGATAATGCACCCCAAAATCAATCCTGCTAAAAAGTCAAAAACTTTTGATGAAACTTTGCGTCAGCAAAGTTTCTTTCAGTACCTTATCCTCGGGTTATACTCCAGGAGCATGAGCCCGTTTTTGAATATCCTTATCGTGCCGCTCTCCGAGAGGGTTATGGCTATCGCCTTGGTGAGCCGTGTTATTCCTGCCGCGGCTATGTGCCTGCTCCCAAGGCCGGGGGGGAGCATGAGGTCTATCACCTTCGGCTCGACCTCAAGGTACCTACCTGCGGCGGCTATCCTCCCGTCGTCCCTGACAATGAACGCCCCATCCAGCTGGGCGAACTCCTTTATTATCTCCTTGCTGTTCCTGTCGAGGACATTTACCTTGTGGCCCTTGAAGGGGTTGGGTATGAGCTGATGGGAGTGCCTGAGAACCCGCCTCGTGTCCCCTATGACAAAGATAGTTCCAACGGGAAGACCTTCCCTGCCCTCGATGCTCAGCTCTATCGTTATCTCAAGAAGCCTCTGGAGGACGTTCTGATTCTGGGCAAAGAATCCCCTCATGGCGGATATGCTCTTTTTAACGGTCTTGATCCCAATCAGCTCGGGGGTAACGTAAACAAAGGAGTCACCCTCCCTGAGTATATCATGCTCAAGGAGAAAAGCGGAGATTAGGTTGAGAACGTTGTTTATGTCGAGGTTCTGTGGAATTGAGACCCTCTTTACCCTCTCACTCTCCACATCAAAAGAAGAACTGACGATTACAATGGTGACGTCCACATCGGGGACGCTCTCGGGTTCAACATCCTCCAGGATAACAAGAGCCTTGCCGTTGAGTGCCCTCACAACATCCACGGCGCTCTTTATCAGAACATCGGGAACCTCCTTGCCCATATTCACCAACCATTAACAAAATAACTTCGGCAGGTATAAAAACCTACCGTCCTTAGAAAACGTTAAAACATAACCCGCCGTAGGCTTTTCGGTGTGAGGGATGAGGATAGTCGTCGCAATCACCGGTGCGAGCGGTTCCATCTACGGTCTTCGGCTGGTGCAGGTTCTAAAGGAGCTTGGCCATGAGGTCGTTACAATAGCCTCCAGGACGGGCCTCGCAGTTATGAGGCATGAGACGGGAGTAGAATTCCGGCCGGACTACATGGAGGATGACCTCTTCGCCCCCATTGCTTCGGGTTCGAATCCCTTCGATGCCATGGTAATAGCACCCTGCTCCATGAAGACGCTCTCCGCGATAGCAACTGGATACGCCGACAACCTGATAGCGAGAACGGCCGACGTGGCGCTGAAAGAGCGCAGGAAGCTAATTTTGCTCGTCAGAGAGACGCCGTTTAACTTGATACATCTTCAAAACATGGTAAGGGTTACACAAGCTGGAGGGATAATTATGCCAGCTTCCCCAGGATTTTACACAAAGCCCAAAACTTTGGACGATATGGTAAACTTTATAATTGGAAAAATCTTAGACCTTCTTGGTATTGAGAACGAGATATACCCTCGATGGAGGAGTTAGCATGGTCCAGCTCGATGACCTTGATAGGGCTATCCTCCGCATCCTGAAGGAGGACGCTAGATTAACCATCTCAGAAATCGCCGATAGGCTAAACCGGCCCGAATCTACAATCCACTTCAGGATTAAAAAGCTCCAGGAGCGAAACATAATCGATAAATACACCATCGTTCTGGGCGAGAGCCTTCAGCCAAAGAGCCTCGCCATAGTTTACATCCAGGCTGAGACCCCGATAATTGAGGACTTCCTTGAGAGGTACATCCGCCACATAATGAAGACGCTCTCACTGCTCCCCAATGTTCTGGCCGTTGCCAGGAGCGGAAAGGACGGGGTAGTGGCTCTCATCGGCGAAGATAGTCCCGAAAAGCTCAACCGCTTCGTTGACGAGACGATCAGGGTTCTTCCAACTCTCAAACGGGTCGATGTTTTCGTACTGGACGAGTTCAGCAAGGGCGACGGCCTCGTGGGCTTCCTCGTGGGTGTTTAAATGGAGATAGAGGTCAAGTTCCGCGTTGACTTCGAAAGGGTCAAAAGGGCGATAGAATCCATCGGAGCCAGATTTGTGAGGGAAGAGATGCAGGAGGACGTCTACCTCTCCGTTCCCCTCCCCGAACTTCTCAGGGTGAGGCGGGTAGACAACCTCAACCGCTCTTTTCTGACGTATAAACGTATAGCAGACCCCGGCAGGAACGAGGAGTTTGACGAGATAGAGGTTGAGGTCTCCGATTTCGAGAAAACCCTTCAGATTCTGAAGCGCCTCGGCTTTAAGGAGGACGTGCGGGTCAGGAAGAAACGCCTGGTGTACCGCCTGGACAGGGTTACCTTTGAACTTAGCGAGGTCGAAGGCCTTGGAGCGTTTCTTGACATTGAGGTCATCTCCGACGACGTAGATGAAGCGAAGCGGAAAATCTGGGAGATGGCAGGAAGAATAGGACTGAGCGAGGACGACGTTGAGCCCAGGCTCTACCAGGAGCTCATCAAAGAACTTGAGAAAAGGAAATGATGCCTCAGCGAGCCGTCGCGACTATCTTGATTATGTCGTTGAACTCCAGCTCGTAGTCGTCTCCGACGCGCCTGTGGGTTCTCGCGTTGACTGCGTAGAGGAAGGTCTTCCCCAGGTCGGTGTGCACCTTGTAGGCCAGGTCGCGGGGCGTTGACCCCTTTGGGAGCAGGTGGACGTGGGGCAGAACGTTGCCGAACCCGTCAGTGAGCTTGTGCTCGTCCTCGACCGGGTAAACGGGAACCAGGTTTAGGAGCTCAAATACGGCAGTGTTGATTACCTGCTGGATCCCGGTAGAGCCAAAGCGGTCGAGAACCTTCTCCTTTATCAGCTGAAGGGCCTTTTCCTGCTTTCCACTCATTGGCTTCAGGATCTTGAAGTCGCTCGAACCGGGGACGTAGTCTATGAAGCCCGCCTTGGCGGCCTTCCTCAGGGTAAGCTCCGCCGCCGCGCTCGTGGGGATGACTATGTAACCCCTGCTCCTGCCCTTCCTTACCAGGCGCTCTATCTGGGCATCGGCCGCCGCGTCGGCCTTATTGGCCGCTATGATAATCGGCTTGTTTATCTTTCTCAGCTCGCGGACGAAGGCGAAAAGGTCCTCATCGCTCCACTTCGTCGGGTCGTTGTCGAGGCCGAGCTTATGGATAGCCTCAAACGCATCCTCCTCCGTAACTCCTATCCCGGTCAGCTGGTCGGCTATAGCCTGGGCAAGCTTGAGGTGCTGAAGCTTTATCCTCTTCGCGAACTTCTCCCAGTTCTTCCTGAGGATGCCGTATATCCAGTAGTCTATTTCCCTCTCAAGGAACTCGATGTCCTCAACGGGGTCGTGGTGGTCGGTGGGCTGTCCCTCCGCGTCGGTCTTTCCGGTAGCGTCAACCACGTGTATCAGAGCGGAGGCCATTCTCAGGTCGTCGAGGAACTTGTTGCCCAGCCCACGTCCCTCATGCGCCCCCGGGACGAGACCGGCAACGTCTATCATCTTTATCGGAATCAGTGCCTTTCCGTCCCTGTATTCATAGTTCTGAGGGTTCGGCGTGCAGCCGAGTTCCCTGCATGGATGCTCCGCTATGGCGTAGGTAACACCGACGTTAGCGTTTATCGTTGTGAAGGGATAATTGGCAATCTGGACATCGACAAGGGTTGCCGCCGAGAAGAAAGTTGACTTTCCTACATTTGGCTTTCCAACGAGGCCTATCTCCATGCTCACCACCGGGTTAAATTCGCGGGAGGGTTTTAAGGGGTTGCGGTTTCCGAAAACTATAACTCACCAACTGTCCTACTTCTTTCGGGTGAAGTCCATGGGAATCCTTTCCAACATCGACGGCCCTTCTCGCTGGAGGGTGAGGTGGTAGAATGACCGATGACTCCAATGTCTCCAGAATAACAGTCATCGCCTATTCAAAGGACAAATTCGTCAGCATGAAGTCTCCAGCGTGGGGGAAGCCCTGAGCGTTGAAGGATACAACGTCATCTGGGTGAACGTTGACACACCGTCGCTCATCCCCGAGGTGATGGATGCCCTGGGAATTCACGAGCGTCCGATGAAGAACCTCAGGAGAGCAAGCTCCCGTGCCAGGGTCTTTGTGTTCCCGGACTACCTGTTCCTTCTTCTCCATCAGGTGTACGAGATAGAGGGTGGGCTGAAGAGGGAGCGGATAGGCCTTCTGCTGAAGGACAATCTGGTGGTTACCGTTCAGGAGAGGCGGGGTGATGTTTTCGACCCGGTCAGAGAAAGCATAAGGGAAGGTGAAGGGCTCCTGCGGGATCGGGGGGCAGATTACCTGCTGTTCGCTCTCCTTGAGGCAATAGTGGAAAACTACGTGCCGATAATCGAGCGCATAAGCTCCAGAATGGAAGAGCTTGAAGCACAGATACTCTCAAGGGGGGACGAAAACGTTCTCCGAAAGATACACGGCCTCAGAAGGGAAATCCTCTTCATGCGCCGCACGATCTTCCCCCTGCTGGAGGCCTTCAGAAGGCTCCAGCTGGAGGCAAAGGAGTTCTTTGAGCGGGAAACCCGGAGCTGTATTGAAGAGCTCCACGACCACGTCCTTGAGGTTCTGGAGATACTCGAAGGCCAGCGCGAGCTCGCCAACAGCCTCGTCGAGCTTTACTACTCAACCATCTCGATGAAGACCAATGACATAATCAGAATCCTGACTGTGGTCTCAACGATATTCATCCCGCTGACCTTCATAACAGGCCTCTACGGAATGAACTTCCGATACATGCCCGAGCTTTACTGGAAATATGGTTATCCCTTCGTGCTTCTGCTGATGCTCACTATAGCTGTGGGAATGCTCGCCTACTTCAGGAGAAAAGGGTGGATTTAGAGGGCCTCAAGCCCAAGGGCAAGCTTCAGGGCCTTCTCGGCTATCACGTCGAGCGGGTCGATCAGGGGCACCTTTAGGTCTCCGGGTCTCAGGGCAACGCTGACCTCAGTGCAGCCGGCTATTATCCCATCAACCCGGGGCTGGAGCCTCTCCGCCACCTCAAGAAGGAGCCTCCTTCCAAACTCCAGCTTTCCGGCCTTCACACCTTCGTAGATGGCTTCCATAACAAGCCTTTGATCCCCTTCGCTTGGAACGACCAGCTTTATCCCCCTCCTGGCAAGAGGGCCTTCGTAAACCCCGCCCCTCACTGTCCCGTCGGTCGCAAGGAGACCGACCTTCTTGAGACCCATTTTTGCTATTCTCTCGGCAGTTGCTTCCACCATGCTGACAAGGGGAACCTTTATAGCCCTCTGGATGTCTTCAGCAAAGAAGTGCGCTGTGTTGCATGGCATTATTATAAAATCAGCCCCCCAGCTCTCGAGCTTCCTGGCACTGGCTACCAGCTCCGGCCTCGGGTCTTCCCCTTTCCCGAGGATAAATGCCGTCCTGTCAGGTATCTTCGGGTTGTTGTAGATGATTATCTTTGGATGCTCCTGGTCGCGCTTTGCCGGCGTCTTCTCCACTATCCTCCTGAAGAGCTCAACTGTCGCCAAAGGCCCCATGCCGCCGAGGATGCCTATGACCCTCTCGGTCATCCTTACTCCTCCAGCCAGACTGAGTCATCGCCGTAGTAGTTCAGCTTGACCACGAAGAGCCTGAACGGTTCATCCCGCTCGTTGATTACCCAGTGCACGATCTTTGGCTTGACAAGGAAGATGTCGCCCGGTTTGGCGAGGTGCTCCCTCTCCCCGATGCCGAGCCTCGCCTCGCCGCTTATTATGTAGAACAGCTCGTACTGCCTTTCGTGATAGTGCTTTTTGACGGTCTGCTTTGGCTTGACCTCAACTATCTGGGCGTAGCTTCCCTCAGGGAGCTCTCCTTCGAAGAGAGGGAGCTTCCTGTAAGTCCCGCGGTCGATGAGGTTCTTGATTTTGGCTTTCATCCTGCATCCCCGAGATAGATAGCTCCCAGAGTTGAAAAGCTTTATCCTTTCGACCCACATCGAAAGGCTCAAAAGACTTTTATACCCAGCCCGCGATTCATCAGTGAACAGATAGAAACGGTGGTGACCATGGAAGCGCTGGAGAAAGCCCTCCGCTGGGCGGAGGAAAACCTGAAAGCGGATTACATAGAGCTCCGGTACGAGAACCTGAGAAAGACGACCCTCGCCCTCAAAGATGGCGTTTTTACCAGCTTTACAGGGAAGCTGAACAGGGGCGTTGCGATAAGGGTTCTGGCCAACGGTGCGTGGGGCTTCGCCTCGACCAGCGACCTCAGCAATCTTGAGAGGAAGATCGAGGAGGCCTACAAGCTGGCCAAAGCGGCAGCGGAGACCAAGAAGGAAAAGATAGAGCTGGCCGAGATAAAGCCGGTCGAGGACTTCGTGAAGAGCAGGATGAAGGTCAAGCCGAAGGAAGTGGACATCGAGGAGAAGGTTGCCCACCTGAGGGAGCTGGAAAAGTTCCTCAAGGATGACAAGGCCGTTAAGAGTGTCCAGATACGCTACGAGGACGGCGGTGGCAAAAAGCTCCTCCTCACCAACGAAGGTACAAGGATAGAGTGGGACTACAACTACCTCTACCAGGGAACTTACGTCACCGGAAAGGCCGATGGAAAGCTGGCCATGGCGAGGGACAGCATAGGTGCGGTGGACTACGGCTGGGAGCTCATGACGGAGCACGAGCCAAACGAGAAGGTCACCGAAAGAATTCTCAGAAAGATGCACAGCCAGCTGAAAGGAATAGCCCCGAAGCGCGGCGAGTGGCCGATTGTAGCCGGCCCGATTGTCGTTGGAATAATAGCGCACGAAGCTCTTGGCCACCTCGCAGAGGCTGACCTGACCATAAACTCGCCCTTCAAGGACCTCATCGGCAAGCAGATTGCCCCGGAGTACGTCACGATGAGCGAGCGCTACGTTGAAGGCGGCTTTGGGAACGACCGCTATGATGACGAGGGCGTCCCCGTGAGGGACATCCACATCATCGAGAACGGAATCCTCAAGGAGATAATGCTGAACAGGGAATACGCCCACAAGTGGGGCATGGAGCCGAACGGCCATGCCAGGGCCGAGAGCTACCGCTACCCGCCGATAATTAGAATGAGAAACACTATATTCGAGCCCGGCGACCACTCCTTCGAGGAGCTCATCGAGGACATCAAGTTCGGCTACTACGTCGTTGACTTCCGCGGCGGCCAGGCCCAGCTTAACTCAGCATTCCAAGTTGGTGTCCAGGAGGGCTACGTCATCAGGAATGGTGAGATAGCAGAGCCGATAAGGGACACCTCAATCACTGGAGTTGCCATCGAGGCGCTGAAGAAGATAAGCGCTGTAGGCAAGGACTTCGGACTTGAGGTCGGCTTCTGCGGAAAGGGACAGACGGCCTTCGTCAGCTCAGGCGGCCCGCACATGCGCTTTGACGGGGAAATCCTCATCGGGTGAGGTGGTGAAGATGGAGGAACTGATACGGTACGGTGAGAAGTTTTTCGATGAGCTGGAGATCGCCGTTTACCGCTCCAAGGACGTCAGCGCAAGCGTCGAGCTGAACGAGATTTCAATGGCCTCCACGAGGAGCGGAGCCCTTACCATAATCCGAGGAATCAAGGACAAGCGCCTCGGTCTGGCGATAGTCGACAGCGACGAACCCCCCAGGATAATGGAGGCCATAGAGCAGGCGGCCAAGATGGCGAGGCTCAACAGCCCCGACGAGAAGTGGGTCTCCCTTCCGGAGCCGGGGAAGTACCGTGAGGGACCAAAGCCCAACTACGAGCTGAAGGATGCTTCACCTGACGGGCTCGTTGAGATGCTCGTCCGCGGCATAAAGCTCGCCCGTGAGAAGGATGAGCACGTTGTAGTTGCAGGCGGGGAGGGCGGCGTTTCGTGGGAGGAGAGGCACATCGTCAACTCCCACGGGGTAGACGTTTCCCAGGAGGGCGGTGCGGCGTTTCTGTTCCTGGAGCTGGTGGGAAGGAAGGGTGACGTCGTAACGCCCGGCATTTTTGACTTCGACGCGAAGCGCAGCTTAGACCTCGACGTTGAGGGGGTCGTTGAAAGGGCCGTCCAGAAAGTCAAGTGGGCCTACAGCGTCAAGGCCAGCAAAAACGAGGAGGTTCCAATAATCCTCGGCCCATGGGCGATTGCTGGACTTTTCAGCTACGCTCTCTTCCCAGCCTTCAGCGGTGAGCGCCTGGTTAAAGAAACGACACCGCTGGCAGGGAAGGTAGGAGAGAAGATAGCCAGCGACGTGCTCACGATATACGACGACCCGTTCCACGAGCTCTCCATACAGCCGGTTATAGCCGATGGTGAGGGAGTGCCAACGAGGAAGAACGTCCTCATCGAGAAGGGGACCTTCAAGGGCTTCGTCTGGGACAACTACTGGGCCAAAGTCCACGGCACCGAGAGCACCGGAAACGGCAAGAGGGACATAAGGAGCGGTGGCATAAACATAGGCTTCCACAGCATGGTCATAGAGAACGGTAAGCGCCCGCTGGAGGAGGTCATAGCGGAAATCGAGCACGGCTACTTCGTGGACGGCTTCCAAGGTGCGCACTCAAGCAACCCCGACAACGGGAACTTCGCGGTAACAGCAAACCCGGCGTTCCTCATCGAGGACGGCGAAGTCGTCGGCTCCAGCGTCTTCCTCATAGCCGGCAACGTCTACGAACTGCTGAAGAGCGCCACTGAGGTAACGAAGGAGCAGACCGTAATGCCCTTCATGACCACCATCATAACGCCCTTCGTGAAGTTCGAGAACGTGAAGATAGCGGGGAAGTGAATTTTCCCTTTTCTAACCTTTTGGGTGTTTTATCGGGAAAACAACTTCCTTTTAAAGCCTGTTTTCTCAGCAAAACACTACTTTAAAACCCTGAAGTCAATCGCTATGTTGAACTGCCTCGGCGCGTAGGGGCGGACTTTTCTTTCCTCCAAGAATTCAACCCCAAAGCCCAGCTCTCTCGCTACCGCCTTAATCCTTGCCTCGTGCTCGGAGAACAGGTCTTCCTCCGGGCCGAAGCCGTAGTAGTGGACAACTCCCCCATCCCTAACGCTCAGCATTGCCTCCCTCAGAAAGCGGTCGGCGAACTTGGGGAGGTTCATTATCACCCGGTCGGCCTCCACTTTGCCCGCCACCTTTCGAACGTCGCCGAGGACGGGCACGACGTTGTCAGCCTTGTTCAGCCGGATGTTCTCCTCAAGGTAGCGAACCGCCCAGGGGTTGATGTCACAGGCGAAGACGAGCTCTGCCTTCTTAGCTAAGAGCACCGCGTATGGCCCGACGCCGGCGAACATATCAAATATAATCTCCCCCGGCCGGGTCTTCTCGAAAATCCTCATCCGCTCCGTGGCCAGGCGGGGGGAGAAGTAAACCCTTGCAACGTCGAGCTTGAGCCTTATCCCGTTCTCGCGGTGGAGGGTTTCAGTCCTCCTCTCACCGGCGAGGTGAACCAGCTCCCTAATGCGGTATTCCCCGGAAACTCTGCCCCCCTTGGCGAAGACGGCCTTTATGTGCCGATGAACCCTGAGGATGGCATCTCCGATAGCTTTTCCATAGGACATCAGCTCTTCAGGTAGCTCGATTATCGCGAGGTCGCCGATGACGTCAAAGGAGCTCGGGAGGAGCGGTCTAACTTCATCCGGAACCTCAACGACCTCGCGGTAGCTGTGGGGCCTTCTCCCAACCCTCTCAAAGTCGGCCTCAACGAGCTCAAAGCCCTCAACCGGCTCTGTGACGGGGAAGAGTACGAACTCGCCCTCTCTTCTGACGGCGTATCCTTTCGCCAAGACGCCGAGTTCGATGAGTTTTCTTCTGACTTTCTCAGCTTCCCATTTGGGGACTCTGACCGCGAGCATAGCTATCACTCTATCCCACTGCATTTAAATGATCCGGCAAAGAGTTTTGAATCCAGAAGAGCCTTGGCAAAAGTTTCTTATGGTGCCCCGGCCGGGATTTGAACCCGGGGCGCGGGCTCGAAAGGCCCGCATGTTTGACCGGGCTACACCACCGGGGCTCGATATTAGGGAAGGGAGAGCGTTTAAAAATCTTTCGTCTGAGGGAAAGCCCCCGGCAAACTTTTTAAACCCCCGCCCGACCCTCAACCGATGGCCATGAAGACGCTCGCCGATGTTTTCAGGGAGGCACTGGGGGAGAAGGGGATCGAGAGCTTCGGGGTGCTCTCAAAGCGCTTTAGAAAGTCAAAGAACAAGCTCCAGGACGTGGCAGTGGAGATAATCAACGGAAAGGGGGCAGTATTCCGCGTCCCGGAGAAGACCGCCGTTGCGTGGGATCTGAACGGCAACCGCGTTGAAGGCTCTTACTACGCCTACGCTCCCCTGTGCATGATGGAGAAGTTCGAGCCTGTTTTAACACCCGAAGAGCTGAAGGCAAAGCTCCCGGAGTGGCCCTACTTCATAATCGACCTCTACCACTGGGACAGGCACACCCAGAAGGAGAAGGGGAAGATATGCCTCCAGGTGAGCCAGAGCTACGGCCTTCTGAGGGACTACTTCACAGGTCGTGAGCTGGCAGTAACGTGGGCGAATGACGAGTTTAAATCCATGTTCCACGGCCCTATCGGGAGGATAACAACCTACGCCGGACCGACGGCGGATTTTCTGAAGGAAAAGGGCATCGACGAGGTTGTTCTCCTCGATCCCTGGGCGGAGGAGGTTCTGAGCGAGAAGGATTTCGACGTCGGGGCCTTTATAATCGGCGGCATCGTCGACACCGGTGGGAACAAGAAGAAGACCACGCCCAAGATAGGAGAAGAGCTTGAGAGGGCTGGAATAAGGGTACGCAGAAGGAAGATCGTTCTCAAAGGCGACATCGTCGGCGTCCCCGACAGGATAAACCGGATTCTGGGGATAATCCTCAAGATGATGGTGGAAGGAAAGTCGATGGACGAGGCAGTTTACGAGTTTCAAGAACCCCTCCACGCCCGCTGGCGCCTGAGGAAGGAACTGCCAAAGAGGGTCATCAGGTACAAGGTGAGCGGCAAGACCTACAGGGTCGTCGAGAAGGAGCTTTTCGATGAATACTCCAAGTGGCTCAAAATCCGCTGGGAGGACTTCGTGAAGGTGCTGAGGGAGCTGGACTTAATAGCGCTTGAGAGGAAGAGGATACACCACCTCAACAAGATATCCAGCGCGAGGATAATAAACGGAAAGCTTTACAGGGTGATTCTGCTCAAAAAGGCCGCGATGCTGTGCTATAACTGCTGAGCCCATTCCTGCTCAATAGGAGGGTTAACTTAAAATATTCATTTTATGTTACATCGTAATAATGAAAGTCAGAAAGAATCCCATTGAGACTTCTCTGCCAACACTTCAGGACGTCCAATATGTAACTGCGATTTATCAGCGTCTAAGTGGGAATTCTGAGGCAGAAACACTCACAAACTTATTAGAATGGCAGGAACGAAATATACAGTACTGGAAAGAGAGATATTGGGCCGCTAGCGGGATAATGATATTTTTGATAATCATTATTTTTGTTCTTGTGACTCTCTTTTTTAGCGTGATCAATGTCCCATATCTGTCCTCATTATCAAAGAAGGCATTTTTGTTATTTGGACTTATCAGCATACTCATTTGCACCTTCCTTGTTGTATTTTTGTGTTTTATGCTACCTTATAACTATTATAATCTTGTAGCACAAGAGCGTCAGAGCCCCCCTAAGAAGCTTAAGAAAATGTTTAAGTTAGTTTACCATACGATTAAACCAAGTCTACCTATTAGTATAATCCTAGATTATCGGCTGGCAGTATGCAGGGATTATGCAAAGCTTACAGCTGCATTGCTTTTTAATTCTTATCCTGAGGTTTACTTCCTCACGCTTCCAAACCATGTTGCCGTTGCAGTCATGATAAACGGTAAATATTATGTTCTCGACCAGAAATTACCCATTATAAGTTTAGATAGCTGGATAAAAAGGTGGGAATGGCTCCTTTGGGCATTGAGACTTAAAAATAAGCTTTTGCTTAGAAGATACATTCCCGAGTGTAGCATGTATCTTGTCCAATTCGAAAAAAACCTAAATGGGACTATTTTAGCCAAACCCACTATTAGAGAGTATATACGTTACAAGGTAAAAACTTACGAGAAAGATGATATTAGAACTTGCATAGAAAAACTAGAGAAGCTCTTAATCAACAAATTTGGACTTAATTCGGTGAAAGCAATTAGTAGAAAACCAGATTTCACAATTACTCTAAAAAACTATGGGATTTATTGTGAAAATGATGAGATAATTTTGTATTCAATTGCGAGAAGCATTAGGAATCGCATCGAAGCAGAATTATCTGGAGGTATCAAGAAATTATCTGGTCTTAGAATTTTTATGAAAGATGATCAGGATTTACTTGTGGAGGTATATCTCAAAATGCAAAAATAAAAGGGCTCAGAAGAACACCACAACGGCATCCCCAACGACTGCCGTCTCGACCTCTTCGCCCTCGCTGAACACTGCCTTCCTGAGCACGATGTCCTCCTTGCCCAGCTCGACCGTCTGGCCTTCCACCTCAAACTCGACCTTTCCGGCCTCTTTGAGGGCCCTTGCAACCTCTTCCGCGTTCTCCTTGAGGTAGGCGGTGATCTTCGGCACGAGCTTGCCGTAGCGCGGGCCAACAGTCCTGAAGTTGGGCTTTATCTCAATGATGCGCTCCTCAAGTTCCGGCTCGCCCTGGATTATCTCCAGCTTCTCGATGTTCATGGTTCCGGCGATGTCCTTCTCGATGGCCTTCAGGGCCTCGTAGGAATCGGTGGCGTAGATGGCCACGTGCTTGAGCTTGGCGTTCAGAGCGAGGCCGTGGCTGTTCTTGTAGCGCCTCATGACACCGACTATCTCGCGGGCGAGCTCTCCGAGCCTCTCGGCCTCCTCGCTTATCCTGCCCTCATCGTACTTCGGCCACTCGAGGAGGTGCACGCTCTTGACACCAACGTGCCTCTTGAACATCTCCTGGTAGAGCTCCTCAGTTATGTGCGGCGCGAACGGAGCGAGGAGGAGCATCACGTTGTAAAGCAGCTCGTAGAGTGCCGCTTTCGCCTTCAGCTTGCTCTCCTCGTCGTCGCCGTAGAGGCGGTACTTGATCATCTCGATGTAATCGTCGGCCACCTCATGCCAGACGAAGGTCATCAGCTCTCTGGTGAGCAGGTTGAAGCGGTAGCGCTCCATCTCCTCGGCGGCGAACTTTATCAGCCTGTGGAGCCTGCTGAGTATCCAGCGGTCGATCGGCTCAAGCTCCTCCGGAGCGCTGCTCGGGTCAAAATCTACCAGATGACGCTCGGCGAAGCGGTAGATGTTCCAGACCTTCTGCAAAAACCTGTAGTTGTAGTCGACGATCTCCCACTTGAACGGGTGGTCCTCTCCGGGCGGAGCGAGGGCGGTCCAGAGGCGGAGCGCATCGGCGCCGTACTTCGGGATGACCTCGTCAGGGGCGACGACGTTGCCGTAGCTCTTGCTCATCTTCCTTCCGTCCGGGCCGGCCACCATTCCGTTGATGAGGACGTCATCCCAGGGCTTCTCGCCGGTTAGCTTATAGGTTCTGAATATCGTGTAGAAGGCCCACGTCCTTATGATGTCCGTCCCCTGCGGCCTGAGCGCGGTCGGGAAGTTGTGCTCGAACCAGCGCTTGGCCTCTTCGTCGCCCTTGATGGCCTCGTGCCACCGGGTTATGATGAGCGGGGTTATGCTTGAGTCTATCCAGCAGTCGAGGACGTCCGTGACGGGCTCAAGCTCGGCACCGCAGACCGGACACTTCTCGACCGGAGGTTTGTCAAAGCGCGGGTCAACCGGAAGGTCTTCTTCCCTCGCCGGAACCACGTGGCCGTTCTTGCAGACCCAGAACGGGAGCGTCGTTCCAAAGACCCTCTGTCTGCTGATGACCCAGTCCCAGTCCATACTCTCGGCCCAGTCCTTAAGCCTCAAGAACATGTCCTCGGGGTACCAGTTGATCTCCTCCGCGACCTTCACTATCTCGTCCGTGAAGTCCTTCACCCTGATGAACCACTGGGTCTTGGGGAGCAGCTCGATGGGCGCCATACAGGAGCTCCTCTCGGTGTGCCTCAGCACGCGATGGTGGACCTTCTGCTTCTTATATAGCAGGCCCATCTTTTCGAGGTCCTCGGCTATTACCTTCCTCGCCTCCTCGGTTTTCAGCCCCTTGTACGGCCCGGCGTTTTCGTTCATTGTGCCGTCCTCGTTGATTGCTATGATAACCGGCAGGTTGTAGCGCTTCTGCCAGACGACGTCCTGCTCGTCGCCGTAGGTACAGTTGTAGACCGCACCGGTTCCAAATTCGGGGTCAACGTCCTCATCGGCTATAACAGGCACTTCCCTCTCGAATATCGGGAGCTTAACCTTCTTACCTACCACGTCTTTGTAGCGCTCGTCGTCCGGGTGGACGAACACAGCGACACAGGCAGGCATCAGCTCGGGCCTCGTGGTGGCTATGGGGACGTAGCCGGAGCCGTCAGCTAAGGGGAGTTTGATGTAGTAGAGGTAGCCGTCCTCCTCGACGTAGCCAACCTCCGCTTTGGCGAGGCTTGTCCTGCATCTTGGACACCAGTAGACCGGGTGCTTGTCGCGGTAGAGCATGCCCTTCTCGTAGAACTCAAGGAGGGACTTCTGCACGGCAGCCTTGTACCAGTCGTCCATCGTGTGGTACTCAAGGTCCCAGTCGGCGGAATAGCCAATCCTAATGAACTGGTTTCTCATCGCCTCAATGGCCTGCCAGGTCCATTCGACGCACTTCTGGAGGAATTTCTCCGGCTGGTCTTTGCTGATTCCGAACTCCTTTTCGACCTTCAGCTCAGTCGGGAGGCCGTGGTTGTCAAAGCCCTGGGGGAAGAGCACGTTGTAGCCGGTCATTCTCTTATATCTCGCTATGATGTCGATCCAGGTGTGGCTGAGCACGTGACCGAGGTGGAGCGTTCCGCTCGTGAACGGGGGCGGGGTGTCTATCGCGTAGCTCGGTCTTTTCTCATCGAGCTCGTACTTGTAGATTTTCTCCTCAAGCCAGAACTTCTGCCACTTCGGCTCAATCTCGTTCGGGTCGTAGGTCTTAGGAAGCATGGGCATCACCCTTTCTGTTTTTTGAAGATGGGTTACCCTCAGAAGGGCGGCTTAAAAATCTTAGCAACGCCGGTGGTGCCGGAGTAAGGGCTAACCAAGAAGCGCGGAACGTATGGGATTCAAAGGGTGAAATCAGCGTTACGGTGGACGATAGGCACCACCAGGGTATAGAAATGAGCCCGAGGTTTAAAAAGTTTGGGGTTAAAGAGCTCTCAGAGGGACCCATTCCCGGAGATGAGCTTGTCCCATGTTATAGAGCATTCCACGGTCTTAGTCTCTGAGCACGTCCTTGTACTTGCTCTTCCGCACGAGCTCTTTAACCCTCTCGAGTCCTGTCAGGTAAGCCTCATCCCTGGTTCCCTTCAGGTACTCCTTGAGGAATTCCAGGGCGGCTTTCACGTACTCCCTGACTTCGACCCTCTCCCTGCCAATAAATCGTCCATCCTCGAAGGCCTCAATGAGCAGGTAATCGCCCTCCTTCCTAAACACCACTGGAGAGACAGGCTCGTAAGTGCCGAAACCCACCCTGAGTTTCCCGTCCCTGCAGTTCCTTCTTATCACCCACCTCTCGTCCTCCTCGAACTTTTCAAGCACGTAGGGGATTTCATCGCATGACGAGACTGCAAAGGTTACTGTAGCGAGCATTGCCGCCAGGGCCTGCACAATGTAGCAGAGTGCCAATACAAACTCTTTCCCGTTAATCTCAACCTCAATCTCAGCACCAAATCCCTCGGATTCCTCTAACTCTTCGAGAGTGAGATCAACCGAGAACTTAACCGGCATTAGAACCACCCTCTGGTCTTTCTCTTTAAAATTTTGAGATTTACTTTAGGGTTCCTTCAGAATTCTTCTGCTTAATAGCTTCCAGGCCTCCTCAACGTCATTTATTAGACTCGTGTATTCGCTAATCCCATGTTCTTCGAACAGCGGAATGTAGCCGCTGAGCTCTCCAAGTGCCGTTTTTACTATCCCTGCTACGTATCCTGCAAATATTTCGGTTTCCAACTCTGCAACTTGCTTGTAGGGGATACTAATTAAGTATAAAGTATCTATTTTCTTGAAAGCAAACATTGGAACCGTAGGATCATAACTCCCAAAAACCGAGTAAAAAACAGGGGTCAAAGTTAAAATCTCGGGTCTTCCCTTTAGAATCTCTTTAAGAATCTCCACATCTTCCGTTAACCATTCTGGAATGTCATGTACGTTCTTGAGCATCATGCCATTGAAATCAACCTCTCTGGGTATATCACTCAAAACAGCATAAAAAGCGAGCGCAGTGAGGTCTAAAAGAAACACCTCGAAGTTAACTGTTGCCTGGAATATTTCGTTTCTCCTGTAAAACATCCACACTTCATATTCCTCTAAACATTTAGTGATAATCAGTTCATGGCTGTCCCCTTTATTAATCCCGCGTTCTATGATTTCCTTTCCTAATTTTTCAAACTTTTCATAACCCCCATAAAATTTGAATTGAACTTCGAAATCCTCCATAATCCCCCTCCCATGATCGTCAATTCAGGTGCTTAAAAAATAAAAATTCGGTGCAACTCATCTATCCACTGGAAACGCTGTAACAATACGATACGTGCCGTCTTTCCATTGAATAACCCTCAACTTGTTTTTAGCCTCATTCCAGAGTAATGCTTTTCCAATGCGAGTTTTCTGTATTTTTTACTGGATCCGGGGCAATATGGCCTTCCACCTTCCATGGTCTCTTTGAGCATTTGGAGGAGCTGCTTGGCGGTTATCTGTTCGAATTTCGATTTGTAATCGTACATTCCCTTTTTAATGTGTCTTTCAATTATGTGTGTTGCCCCTTCATTGTCAATGATGACGTCTCCTTCCGGGAAGTAGCCGCCGCAGGCGTATCTTCCCCTGAACTTTACATTAAAGTTCTTGTATTCCTTCTCAAACTCCTCTGCAAGCTTTTTAGCATCGTTAGCGTCCCATCCGTTGAGGTATGCTTGTGCGAGGAGTTTGCCATACTCCTTCGGACTGAATAAGTCTTCGACAGCCTTGACTTCGTCTCTGGTTATTGTTATAACTGACTTCACTATGACGGGTTTCAGATTTTTGGAGGGGACTTAGATGGAGTTAAGCCTTCAGTCTTTCGAGTTCCCTTTCCGCATCTCTGATGGCCTCATCAATGGCCCTTAGGAGGACATTCTTTGGGACTTTGACGGCCATACCGGAATACAGGACGAATGCCAGCAAAAAGTCCTTCTCTAATTTTGCCGCGTAGAGAACTTCAAAGGGATCATAGGTTGAAAGGGTGAAGCGCACGAATGGAGGAACTGCCCCTGTCGAGAGCTTTTTAAGTCCGGTCAATTCCTGAAGAAGACCCAGTCTCTCTGGCTTTTGTGCCTCTCTAGAAGATAACCGTTTGATTTCACCATCAATGTCCCATTTGATCCGCCACTTCTCTCCAGGGAGGTTTTCGTCCGCAACGAAAGCCTTGAGAAGTTTAAGCTCCTTAACATACCCCTCGAGATTAACGAACGCCTCCAGTATGTACGTGCTCCCGTAAACTTGAATTTCGTACTCATCCATAACGTCCTCAGGTTCACCGAACATCTCAAGCACTTCAGGTGAAGGCGGCTTTAGCTTGAACCTGAGCCACTCCATCCGCACAGGTTTATTGTTGAGAACCTCTTGGACGTTCTCCAGGGATTTTCGAACTGTTCTATCGAACTTGCTTAGGGAAGTCTGCATTTCCCTGCCATCTGGCAGGATCAGACAAAACCCCCTTCCTTCTGCCCTTATCCTCAGATCCCAGAGCCTCCCCGGCAGATTCTCCATCGATTGGAGTGCCTTTAGGGAGCTCATGAATTCATCCAGCGTCACCGGGGTTTCGCTGATGAAAACCGGCCCATCCTCAAGCACCAGCACGGGGAATCCCCTGTCTCCATCTTGGAGGAAGAAGGAAAAAGCAAAGATTGAAATCACCTCCCCCTCAGTATCTCCCTGAAGATGGTGGGAATGCCGTAACTATCCGGTACATCCCCCACTTGATTCTCTCAATCACTACTACCACTTTCTTTCCCAGCTTTGGGGAATATCTAACAAGTACTATTCTCTGTTTTCCGTTAACAATGTCTCCACATGTAGTTTTATATGGATTTTCTATAGTCTTGCCCAGTTCGTTTAAAAGATCCACGGCGGAAATGTGAGTGAACTGATCTTTTCCAGGCTTTTTCTTGATATGGTTAACAATAATATGGTTTGCCCCTTTTGCATCAATGATAACATCTCCTCCTTCGAATACTCCACAATCGAGGTTTGCCCCATTGAAATACGCTCTGAAACCCCGGTACTGCTTATCAAACTCCTCTGCAAGCTTTTTAGCATCGTTAGCGTCCCATCCGTTGAGGTATGCTTGTGCGAGGAGTTTGCCATACTCCTTCGGACTGAATAAGTCTTCGACAGCCTTGACTTCGTCTCTGGTTATTGTTATAACTGACTTCACTATGACGGTTTCCTTTTTGAGGCCAAACCACTTCTTTTTAACATAGCCGTATCCAATTTCTACTTTAGTCCCCCATCGGTTCTTGTTCTCGATTCCTTTTGCCAGTTCTTGCCCATTGTATGAAATTCTGTCTGGAAGTTCTTTATAGAACGCTTCAGTGAACTCACTAACAGGTTTGGAGTACAAATATTTTGAAATTGCCAACACAACTCCGCTTATAAACACTACCCATCCTATGCCCGGAACAAATGTACCAAAGAATTTCTCTACTACAATCTCAGCACCAACATTCTCAGGCTGGATCTCACCGCCAGGCCTTTTCTCCGGACTGGGGTCTCCGGGTAGCGTTGCCGTACTGTTCACCGTCGCGTTAACGAAGCTGGCAGTAGCACTGGCTCCACTGACCATCATTCCAAAGAAGAGCAACACAAGGGTTAGAACAAGGAACCGCTTCCAGCCCATGAGTTCACCTCCAATATTGTTCATAAGGATAACAAATTCAAGTCTTAAAAAATTTTCTACTATTAGTATTAACAAAACAACAGCAATTAAAATTAGGTTACTTCACAAAGTTGCATCATTTCATCGCCACCAGCCAGTACCTCCTGTCGTTGGGGCTCAGCTCGTGCCCATCTCCGTAGATTTTGACCTTCCTGAAATGCTTCCCAGCTAGGAGTCTCATCTCCCTCGGGGTGTAGATGTTGAGCTCGTCGTCCACCATGAAGGCTCTAACGCTCCCGTCGGGCTTAACTATTTGAACCAGCCTCTTGAAGCGGAGCTTCTGGAAGGCCGGCTCGACCTCTCGCCAGTCGGTTATGACTAGCCTCTCATCTCCTTTCGTCTCGTCCCAGACTATCGGGCCGTCCCTCCCGCCGTAGTGCCATGCTGGGAAGTCGGCTATAAAGACCCCTCCTGGCCGGAGGGCTCTTTTCACTGAATTAAATAACTGTTGAATTGCAGAATCATCGAAATAGGTAATCGAGGAGAAGAACATGGTCACCGCGTCGAACTCCTCCTCAAAATCAACCTCCAACGCGTCCCCCTGAATGAACTCGACGCTAAGCCCTCCCCTTTCGGCCTTTCTTCTCGCGACGGTCAGCATCTCCTCGTGGAGGTCTAAACCGACAACCTCGTACCCTCTCCTTGCGAGCTCAAGGGTCGGAATTCCGGTGCCGCAGGCGAGGTCGAGAACCCGCGTTACTTCTCGTTCGGCTTCGTTCCGGAAGAGCTCCTCCACAAAGTCAATCTCATCTCCAACCCGTTCTGCCCTCCTCCGGTAAATGGCATCGTAGTATTCTGCCAAAACCGTGTAGAGCTCGTGCATGGCATCACCGAAAAAATGAAGTGGGCTTCAGATTTAAAACCCTTACCCCCAGCTCCCGAAAAGCTTCGATAAGCTTCTCGTTTTCCTCTGGCTTTCTGACACTGAACCGCACGTATCGAGGTAGTCCAAAGCTCGTGCAGTTCCTCACGAGGATTCCCCTGCGCTTAAGGGCCTCGACGGTTTCTTTGGCGTCACCTACGTCCTTTATGAAGAAGTTCGCGTCGCTCTTGACGTTTAAAGCCCTCTCAAGCCTTTCCTTCTCCCGCCAGATTAGGGGCATCGTCTTCCTCAGATGCTCGAAGCCGTCCTCAATCACGAACTCAAGGAAGGCCAGGCCAAGGGAACCTATGCTCCATGGCATCCGGACGCTTCTAAAATACTCAGTAAAGCCGAGAACGTAGCCCACCCTTATCCCGGGAAGGCCATAGCTCTTGGTGAACGTCCTCAGCTTTACGATGTTCTCACCTTCCAGACTTTTGGCATCTTTCACGAAGTCTATGAAGGCCTCATCGAGGACGAGAAGAGCCCCTTTATCCTCGACGGCGTCGAGTAGGGGCCTGAGCTCCCTTGGTCGGTAGAACCGCCCCTCGGGATTGTTGGGGTTGCAGAAGAAGACGACACTTTCCTTTTCCACAAATGCGGCCAGCTTCTCGGGCTCGTTGGGGCCCTTCACAATCCTTGCACCGAAAATCCTGGCGACGCGCTCGTACTCGCCGTAGGTGTGGTGGAGGATTATCACCCTCCTTCCGCGGAGCGCGAGGATGCCGATTAGATAGAGCGCCTCGGTGATGCCGGCCGTTAGGGTTAGAGGTTCCCCTATCAGCTCGGCAAGCCCTTCTTCAAGCTTCTCGTAGTAAGGATACCTGTCGCTTATCTCTTTGGAGCGCTCAAACATCTCGTCGAGCCACTCTGGAGCATAGGGATTCAGCGAGGCCGAGAAGTCCAGCAAACCTTCTTCCCTGCTCCCGCCGTGGTAGGTTGAGAACTTCACGGGCTCAAGCATGGGAACACCCCCAGCAACAGCATTAAAACAACAATTCCGATCCATTCAGCAACGATGAACCAATAAACCCTTAGGGCTCGCCCGATATCATCGTTCTCTGGAGTCCTGCCTGGAAAGCGGTAAATGCCGGGTTTTTCCAGCCAGACGCCGAGGAGGGCTGACATCGCTGAGATGGGTTTGTCAGAGTTGAGTTTGAACCTAGCGAGGCGGTAGTGCTGGAGAACCTTTCTTCCACCGAAAGGAAGGTAGAGAAGAACTGTCAATCGGGCCGGAATGAAGTTGAGGATGTCATCCAACCTGGCGGAAAACTTGCCAAAATATTCATAGCGCTCGTTCCTGTAGCCGAGCATAGCATCCAAAGTGTTCACCGCACGGTAGATTAAGGCCCCTGGGAGGCCAAAAAGGAGGAAGTAGAACAGCGGGGCGATTACTGAGTCGTTGAGGTTCTCGGCGAGGCTTTCTATTGAGGCGGAGTTGAGGTGGGCCTCATCGAGAGCTCTGGTGTCTCTGCTCACTACCATAGAGACGGCCTTCCGCTTCTCCCCGATGTCCCCAGTTATCGTCCTCGCGACGTGCTCGTGAAGGCTTCTTATCGCAAAGGAGCCCTTGAGAAGGTAAACGGCCAGAGCATAGTTGAGCGGGAAGGTGAGGTAGAACGGGAGGAGCGAGAGAGCTAAGGCAAAGATGACAACGATGAGAGCAACCAGTGCCCCTGCGAGAAAATCCCGGAGAGGGCTTTTTCTTTCCCACCTTTTGTCAAGAAAGCCCGCCATCTTTCCGAACCACACCACAGGGTGGACTAACCCCGGCGGTTCTCCAAGGAGCAGGTCCCATAGTAATGCGAAAATAAAGACGGCTAAAACTTCCATTTTCCAGAGGCCTCCCTTATGGGGGAATACTCCTCCAGCATCTCCTCGCTCGGTTCTCTAACTCCTCTCCGCACGTACCAGGCCGGATGTTTGAGGTACATGAACTCAAAGCCGAGCCGTTTCAGGGCCTTCTCCGCTGTTCTGCCAACCGCGAAGATGGTCCTCGGCTTCAAGGCTTCAAGTTCCATCGAGAGTAGCTCAAGCTCGCCCTCGCCGAAGCCCCTCAACCTGTTAGCGGGCGGGTTGCACTTCACAACGTTGGTGATGTAAAGAAAGTCAGGGTTGATGCCCAGAGTGAAGAGCGTCTTCCTAAGCAACATGCCCGAGGCGTCGCGGTAGAAGCATATCCCGGTCTTTCCGCAGCCCTTCCTTCCCGGTGCCTCTCCAACGAGGACAACCCCCGAACCGGCCCAGCCGTTGGCGAAGGGAAGGCCATCGAACTCGCCCACCCTGAGCTGATAGCGGTAGTACTCCTCGCGGCAGAACCGTAGGGGGTCTTTGAGGAGCTCGCGGTAGAGGCCTTCCAGCTCCCGGGCTTTTCTCTCGTCTTCCCCGTTCACGACGAGGAATCTCTCCATCGGGTTGTATATCGTCCTCGCGTAGACCCCGTAGGTCTTCTCGTCCAAGCTCAGGAAATCCCTCCAGTCGCGGAGGGCTAACGGAATTACTTTAAGATTGGCAGGGTTTGTGTAGACCCCACCGACCTTTTTGAGGTTCTCAAACGGCAGGAGCATAATGGATAAAAAGTCCAGGGGGTTTATAGGTTTGGTGGTTCGATGTCTCACGAGGAGGGAATTGCATTCTTTTCCGGTGGAAAGGACGGGCTTTACGCGGTCCATCTTGCGGAGAGAAAAGGGATTAAAGTCCCCTATCTGCTCACGCTGAAAACCACAATAGGCCTTTCACCCCACCGGGAAAATCTCGGAGCTTTAGAAACACTCGCCGGAGCAATGGGAAAGGAACTGCTCACCTTCGACATGGGGGAGGGAAGCGAAGCTTTGGCGGAGTTCATAGGCTCTCTCGGCGTTGATTACCTCATAGCGGGAGACGTTCTGCTTGAGGATCACCTGAGGTGGGTTGAGCGTCTCGCCCGTGAGGCCGGTGTGACTCCATTTGAACCCCTCTGGGAACGGGACACGGGGGAGCTCGCCGTTGAAATGCTTGAGGCTGGCTTTGAATACGCGATGATTGCGGTCAACAAGGAGAAGCTCGACAGAGAGTGGCTTGGCTACACCTTCCGCTCGGTTGATGACCTGGAGTTCTTCCTCCGTAAAAATCCCAGCGTTGACCCGATTGGAGAGATGGGAGAGTTCCACACGGTCATTTTGAGAGCTCCTCTCTTCCAGGAACGCTTTGTCCTTGAGGTGTTCTCAACTGAGGAAAGCGAGAGGTATTACTGGCTAAAGTTTAGGCTGGTGGGAGAATGAGGGCTGAAGAAATCTTCCTCAAAAAACTCGAATCAAAAGGCATAACCCTCGACTCCCTGCTCGACACGGCTCTGGAGCTCTACATAGGTGAGGAGCGGGAAAAGATTCGAGAAGAACTTCATGAGCTGATGCTGAAGTATTTGAGCGACATCAACGTTCAGGCATTAATTCTTTCCGCTCTCCTGCTTGAGGAGAACTTCACGGTCGAAGGCGACCCTGTGAATTTAGTGGCGGACGAGCTGATTGGAATAAACATCGCCGAATACATAGGTGGAAAGATGGCGCTCTTCAACTTCTTCTACTACGACACAAGGAAGCCCGGGATTCTGGCGGAGCTACCGCCCTTTTTGGACGATGCCATCGGAGGCTTCATAGCGGGCTGCATGACGAGGCTCTTCGAATCGGAGGCGGACTGGCCATGAGGAACCTCCTGCCGTTCTTGACACGGGTGCCAATCAAGGGCGACTTCGAAAAAGCCCGCGAGGAGCTCTGGGCCTTTCCACTCGTTGCATTGGTTAGTTCAGCGCTCCCAACGCTCGTCCTCTACTTAAGGCTTCCCCTCTCGAACGTCCTAGCGGTTATCGCGCTTTACTTCACCATTGGCCTCCTTCACCTTGACGGCTTGGCGGACTTTGCCGACGGAGTGATGGTCAAGGGCGAGCGGGAGAGGAAGATAAAGGCCATGAAGGACGTAAACACAGGTATAGCCGGCCTCTTTGCCGTGGTAATGGTTCTGCTCCTGCAGGTTTACTCGCTCGGGCTCGTTCCTTTCTACGCGCTCTTGTTAGCCGAGCTGAACTCAAAGCTCGCCATGCTCCTCGCTCTGGCAACAAAGAAACCGCTCGGCCAGGGGCTTGGGGCGTACTTCATGGAGAAGATAGACAACGGCCAGCTCCTCGGCGGGCTCGTTTTCTACGCCATCCTCCTCGCCCCTGTAGTTGTCTACGAGCAAAATGCCCTGGTCTCGCTCCTCGGTCTGGCCTTCGGGGGCTACGCCATCAAAGCTGCCCTCGGCAACTTCGGCGGGATAAACGGCGACTGCCTTGGAGCGGTTGCGGAGGTAACAAGGACCGGGACGCTTTTGGTCATGGCGTTTGCGGGGCAATGGATTTAAAGGGTAACAAGATAAGAACGGTGCGGTGGGATAATGGAAGAGGTGGAGAGAATATTTGCCAAGCTTCCACCCGAGGCCCGGAGGGAGCTTTTAGACTACGCGGAATTCCTGCTTCAGAAATATGGAAAGCGAGAGGCTAGAGGATTTAAGTTTACATGGGAAGGAAAGCTGAAGGACGTTAAGATGACCTCCGTTGAACTTCAGCACAAGGCCTTGGAGTGGCGGGAGGATGTATCTGGTTGACACGAACGTCTTCCTTGAGATTCTCCTCGGTCAAGAAAAGAAAGAGATAGCAAAGCGATTCTTGAATTCACACCCAGGAGAACTTGTTATGAGCGATTTTACCCTTCATTCGATAGGGGTTGTTCTTTTTAGGCTTGGACGAGCTGAGGTTTTCTTGGACTTCCTCCAAGACACGCTTCCAAACGTCGAAATTGTAACGCTTTCTGATTCGGAGTACCAAAAGGTCGTCGAGTTTCACCAGAAGTATGGATTGGATTTTGACGATGCGTATCAATGTGCCGTTGCAGTTTCAAGGGACCTAACTATTGTAACAATGGACGAAGATTTTAGAAAAGCCCCATATTCCGTCAAGGTTATTTTTCTGTAGGAGGCTGAATCCCCGGAATCACATCGAGTCTATCGAGCTCCCTGCCCTCGAAGGCCGCATAAGGCAGGTATCCCCTATCCTGGGCCTTTTCTATAAAGTCGAGGATTCTCACGAGGTCTTCCTCGCCCCTTGTCCCGTCGTCAACGTAGTCCACAACCAGAACGACTTTTCCGGCCTTGACAACCCTATCAAGGAGTGAAACCTTTTCGCCCGTCCAGGGACTCGACCCAAGGCCGTCGTAGAAGACATCTTCACTCGCCCAGCCCGAAACCGTCTCAAGGAGCGTTCCATTGTCGTATTCGAGCAGATACTCCCCATTCTGGGGAATTATTATGAAGCTCGGTCCTGCCTTGGAGCGTGTGTAGTTCGCTATTTCCAGGATAAACTCAATCATCTGCCTGGCCGTCCAGCTCTCGTTGTAGCCGTTCTTGGCCCAGAACCAGTACTCATCGACCTTGTCGAGGTAAACGCCCGAAAAACCCTGCGCGATGATTTTGTCGAGGTACTTAAAGATGATTTGCTTCCACCCCTCCTCCCAGTACTTGACGGCGTAGTTGCCCTCCCAGTCCGGATTCTCCGGCCCGAGCCATCCAGGAGAGTTCTCTTTCCACCCCTCTTTCCAGTAGAAGCGGTAATTCTCGGCCTCGCCGATGCTGATGTAGGCTATGGGGATTACCCCCGCCCTCTTAATCATCTCGATTTCTTCCCGCGTGTAGGCCCTCTCATCGCTCCCGTCCCTTGAGTAGTCCATGACAACCAGCTCAAAGCCGCTCCTCGCTATAACCTCCGGACTCGCGTTCTGGAGCCAGTACGCCCAGCCCCTAACCGAGGAGAGGTTCAGCCTTCCCTTAACCTGGATTTGGCTTGAGTCTTCACCTTTTGGAGTGGTCTGAGTCGTTGGTGTTACGTTTTGCTGGGCTATTTTGGGGAAGGTTGCGTTCGATGGAACCGGAAAGGAGGTGTGCGATAACTGAAAAGGAGAAGACGTCGTCTCAGGTATGGAGCGGGAAGAGGACGAGATCGAAGTCGTGCTGGTTTTCTCTGCTGGAGCGTTTGAAAGACAGGCGGATGCCAAAACTATGAGGAGCGAGAGGAGTAGCACGCCGGCGAGCCGCATAGAGGTAGTTGGGCGGAAGACCTTTTAACCGTTGCCCGCTATCAACTCCCATGATAATCATCATGGCCGGCGGAAGGTCGAGCAGGATGGGCCAAGAAAAGCCTGTCCTGAAGGTAGGAAATAGGTCGATGCTCCTGCGCGTTTACGAGGAGACCGAAAAGGTTGGAGAAACCCTCGTTGCCGTCTCCAAGAAGGCGCCGAAGACGAGGGAGCTCTGCCTCCGCGAGGGGATTTCCTTTGTTGAGACGCCGGGGAACGGCTACGTTGAGGATCTGATTTACCTTCTTCGCGAGTTTGGGCCTTTCGTCAGCGTTTCCGCCGATCTGCCCTTCCTGAAGGCGAGTGATGTAGTGGCCATCGA
Organism: Thermococcus thioreducens; assembly: GCF_002214545.1. Lineage (NCBI taxonomy): Archaea > Methanobacteriati > Methanobacteriota > Thermococci > Thermococcales > Thermococcaceae > Thermococcus > Thermococcus thioreducens. The sequence continues at coordinate 1,113,732 of NZ_CP015105.1, forward strand.
GAAGGCCTTTGACGGGAGAACTAGTCTAACCGGCGTTCTTCCCCCAAAGCTCGTTCCGAAGGACTTAAGACCTGTTGTTTATCGGGGCTACGCGATAGTCGGCCTCAACGCCGTCGGAACTGAGGGAGAGCGATTTTTCGAGCTGAGCAACCCGCTCTTGGCTTTGAACGTGAACACACCGGAAGAGTTAAAGCTCGCCAACCGAATATCCCGTCTGGTGGGAAGATGAGGGGCAGTGAGGTTAAGGGTGCAATAGCCTTCGTTCTCTTCATGATCATCGCGGGACTGTTCCTCTTCGGCTTCCTGCTCTTTGCAGTGGTTCTAATCCTCATCAGTCTGCTCCTTTTCCTCGGCTTCTACCTCTACGTCCGCCTGAAGCTCTGGCGGGCGAGGAGACACCCACCCAAGGAGCTTGAGGGGCCTGAGGACTACTTTTAGAGCCCCAGCTCCCCTAAAATCCTCTCCACGTCGAGGTTCCTCTCAACAATCCCCGCGAACCTCTCAATTTCCTCCTCTATGCTCCACCGCCCAATTGAAACCGGCTCAAGGCCCTTCTCTGCCCTCAGGAAGTTGAGGAAGCGCTCGGTGAAGACGAAGTTGTGAAAGATGCCGTGGAGGTATGTCCCGAAGGCCCTCTTCCCGATGGCCCCCTCAGGCTCAAAGGTTTTCGCCCCGTTGATAGCAGTTATGACCGAGAAAGGCCTCTCAGAGGTGCTCCTGCCGAAGCGTATCTCGTAGCCCTCAACCGCCGTTCCCTTTGCCGGCCCCCACAGAACTTTAGCGGTTAAGTGGTTCGTCCTCTTGGTCTTTTCGAAGACGGTCTTAGCAGGCAGAAGGCCGATGCCATTCACAGTTCCTCGCTTCGACTCAACAGTATCTATTATCTTCTCACCCAGCATCTGGAAGCCGCCGCAGATTCCGACGACGAAAGAACCCTCGCGGTGGGCCTCTATTATGGCATCTTCAAAGCCGTTCTTCCTTAGCCAGAGCAAATCCTCGACTGTGTTCTTGCTCCCGGGGACTATGATAACGTCGCCTCCGATTTCCTCCGCTTTGGTGACGTAATCAACGCCGTTGGCCCAGTGGAGGGGCTCAAAGTCGGTGAAGTTGCTTATGTGGGGCAGCTTGATTACCTGTATGTGGAGCTCGCCTCTGACTTTTGGAAACTCTGCTAAGGAGTCCTCCTCCGGTAAGCGGTGCTCGACGTACGGGATAACGCCCAAGGTGGGCTTCCCGTAGCGCTTTTCAAGGTACTCGAAGCCGGGCTTTAGGAGCGATGCATCCCCCCGGAACCTGTTGAAGACGAAGCCGATTATCGCTTCCCTCTCCCGTTCACTCAAAAGCTCCATCGTGCCCACTATCGAGGCAAAGCTCCCGCCCCGGTCTATGTCGGTAACGAGGATTCCCTTTGCCTTTGCGTAGAGCATCACCCTCGTGTTCGCTATGTCGTAGTCCTTGAGGTTGATTTCGACAGGACTGCCGGCGCCTTCGATTATGACGAGGTCGTGCTTCTCCTTCAGCTCATTGAGAACGGTCATCGCCTTCCTGAAGAGCTCCTCCTTCTTGGACAGCATGTAGTCTCTGGCCGAAACGCTTCCCACTGGCTTCCCCATGAAGACGACCTGGCTTCTCATGTTGCCCTCAGGCTTGAGCAGAATCGGGTTGAACTTAACGCTGGGCTTTTTCCGGCAGGCTATTGCCTGCAAATACTGCGCCCTGCTTATCTCGCCCCCTTCGATGCTCGGCGCTGAGTTCAGGCTCATGTTCTGGCTCTTGAATGGAACGACGTCGTAGCCGAGGTTTGAGAGGATTCTGCACAAAGCCGTGACGAGGAGCGACTTGCCAGCTCCGGACAAGGTTCCTAAGACCATCAAGGCATCTCCCATTCTCCCACCGTTCGGAGTTGGCCGAAGGGCATATAAACCCTTGGATAAAAAGTCCAGCGGTGGTTGAAATGGAGAGCCTCTTCCTGCTGGTTTTGGGTAACACGGAGATAAGCACAGTCCCGGGAATAAGTGTGGCCGGGGCTACACCCGAACTTACCAGACTCACCCCAGTAGCCGATGCGGAGTACCTCTTCCACGAGAAGCCCCTGACTATTGACGTAATCCCCGTAACCCCTGAAGGCCACCCGACGCCGGCTATAATCACCAAAGCGGCGAAGGAGCTTGCGAACTTCCCGGTTCTAGTTGTCAGGGGTGGAACATATCTCGCTCCCTTCATCCCCCATATCCACATCAGCAACGCCGTCGGGAGGGACTTTAGGAAAGAACCTGCACTGCCGGAGTTTGGGGAGATAATCAGGCGCGCCAAGCTCCTCGGCGAGGAGCTGAACAAGATGCCAATCAAGGAACTCGTCATCGGTGAATCAACGCCTGGCGGAACTACAACTGCCCAGGCCGTTCTGTGGGCGCTCGGGTATGAAGCTAAGACGAGTTCGGCCTCGCCCAATAACCCTCAAAGCCTGAAGGAGAAGGTAATCAGCGAGGCCTTCAAGAGGGCCGGAATCGAGAAGGGCCAGCTCAGAGACAATCCTCTCGAAGCTCTAAGGCAGTTCGGCGACTCTATGCTGGCGACGGTGATAGGTGTCTCCCTCGGCTTCAGGAAGAACGTCGTCCTGGCTGGAGGAACGCAGATGCTGGCCGTCTCAGCGCTCCTAGGGGCCCTCGGCGAGAGCCTTGATAGGTTCATGATAGCCACAACAAAGTGGGTGGTAAACGACAAAAGCGCAACCTTCCTCGAAACGGCGAGGGAAATCGGGATAGTAAGCTACGCCGCAGACCTGGACTTCTCGAAGAGCGAGTTCAAGGGATTAAGGGACTACGAGAGGGGCTACGTCAAGGAAGGAGTTGGAGCGGGAGGGGCGACGTGGCTGGCCGTTAAAGCCGGTTTTTCGCCAGAAGAAGTCAGCAAAAAGGTCGAGGAGCTTTACGGAAGGCTCATGGAGATGAAATCCACCTGAGGAGCTCTGCCCTAATTCCAGCTTTTACCGCTTTTTCGTACATCTTTTTGTCGTCGGTTATCAGCTTGGCATCGGCTCTTTCTGCACATGCTAGGAAAAGGACGTCAAAACCGCTTGCCTTTGTAGTAATTCCCAGGTCAATGGCGGTTTCAAGGAGATAAACGTCCGAGTACAGCAGGGAATGCTCGGTGATAAAACTAACCGCGAGCCTAGAAAGGGCAGGATTGTTGGAGAGGCGTGAGACAACGGAAGCCGTCTCCACAAGCATAACAACCGGCTCGTGTAGCAGTATCCTACCCATGGTCACTTCATCGAGAATGGACTTCGCTTTTCTGTGAAGCGCGAGCCGGGAGTAGTAAACTTCGTCCCTTTTCTTCCGCTTTGGTGGAACAAAGCCCTTCACGAAGACGCTCGTGTCAAGGACGAGGTCAGTAGTCATAGTCTCTCTCCCTCATCTCCCGTACCATCTCGGTTATGTCTTCCACCTCTTCTGTATACTCCGTCTGCTCTTCTGCAAGTTGAATTAGCTCCTCAAGAGTAACCTTGCTCTTACGAAGTCCCTTTAACCGTATTTTCAACAGGAGATTCTGTGCATCGAGGAAGAGCCTTTCGACTTGGGCCTCCACGTCCTCCATTCTCTCACCAACTTTAATAGGGGTTGAAGCTATTTAACACTTCTTGTCCTCTCCCACTTCCTCAGGCTCTCCGCGAGGGCTTTCCTGACGGCTTTCCCGATGTTTATTCCCAGCTCCGTCGCCGTTCCCGCCCACTCAATTTCGCCTTCAAAGGCAAAAACGCCTATCCCATCGCTTGTCGTTCCCGTCGCGTTGTAACCGAGGCTGAGGAGAGTGTATGTCTTTGCCTCCGTTGCCGTCATTATTGCGTTGGCCATAGCACCGACGGCCAGGCCTTCCCGTATGACAAGGGCAATGTTTATCGTCCCCGGCTTCCAGGGAGGCGGCACATCGCCTGCTATCGCTGGGTTTGTGATTCCTGCGGTGACATAGGCAGTAACGCTTCCACGCCTTGAAACCGCGAGTACCTTTTTGACGTCGGCCGCCGTCATGAAGCCGACAAAGTTTTTGATTCCATGCTCCTCCTCAAATCTCGCGCAGTCCCGCCTGTAGTTTCCAGAGTAGTCCCTGGGAACCATCATGAAGAAGAAGCCGTTCGCCTTTGCCAGGCCCCCGCGGTGGGGTGCGTTGCTGAGGGCCAGCATCGGCTCGTCAAAAGGCCTGATAAAGTGCTCAAACTCCATGTATGCATATCCGCGGATGGGGATATAACGCTTGCGCCGTTAAACGCTTCCGTTTGCTGAAAGGTTATTAAGTTCAGGGACAAGCTTAATCGGGTGATGGTATGGGAGCGGAAGAACACAAAAAGAAGGCCCCACGGAAGTTCAAGTTCGCGGTCATAACTGTGAGCGACACCGCGAGCAGGGGCGAGAAGGAGGATAAGAGCGGGAAGTTCCTCGTTGAGGAGCTTAAAAAGGCCGGGCATGAGAGGGTGCTCTACAAAATCGTCCCCGACGAGAAGATAGAGATAATTGGCGCCGTTGTCGAGGCCTTTGAGAGGGGAGCTGAAGTTGTCGTTACCTCCGGCGGAACCGGAATAGCGAGCAGGGACGTTACGATAGAAAGCATCAGACCGCTGTTCGACAAGGAGCTGACCGGCTTCGGTGAGATTTTCAGGCTTATGAGCTACGAGGAGATAGGCACCGCGGCGGTCATGACGAGAGCAACCGCAGGGATAATCAGAAGCTCCGGAAGGGCAATGGCAATCTTTTGCCTGCCGGGGAGTCTAGGCGCGGCGAAGACTGGGATCAGGATAATTCTGAACGAAGCAGGTCACGTCCTCAAGCACGGGAGGGAGTGAGATGAGGGAGTTCAAACGCCTCACACCCTATAAAGAAGCTTTAAGCCTGCTCCTCGATGATTTAAGCGAGATTGATGAAGTTGAAGAAATTCCGCTGAAAGAGGCACTCGGACGGGTCTTGGCCGAGGACATCGTTTCTCCCATGGACAGTCCCCCCTTCGACCGTTCCGCTGTGGACGGCTATGCCCTCCGCGCCGAGGACACATTCCCTGCGAGGGAATACAGTCCGGTCGAGCTTGGGGTTATAGACGAGATAGTCGCAGGTGAGGAGAGCAAAGCCAAGGTGGAACCCGGAACGGCGGTAAAGCTCATGACCGGCTCAAAGATGCCGAAGGGGGCAAACGCCGTCCTCATGCAGGAGATGGCAGAGCGAGATGGGGACATTATAAGGGTCCTCCGTCCGGTTGCCCCAGGCCAGAACGTGGCATTCAAGGGGGAGGACGTTAAGAAAGGTGAAGTGGTTCTGAGAAAAGGCCATATCCTCAGGCCACAGGACTTAGCGCTCCTAAAGAGCCTCGGCTTCAAGAGTGTGAAAGTCAAGAGAAAGCCCCGTGTTGGGATAATAGTTACCGGCGACGAGCTGATTGAGGAGTTTGATGAGGACGCGCTGAAGGCAGGAAAGATTATGGAGAGCAACTCGATTATGCTTATGGGGCTGGTGCGGCAGTACTTTGGGCAACCGGTTTTCTACGGGGTCGTGCCAGACGACGAGGAGAGGATAAGGAACGTCATTGAGACGGCAAAAGAAGAATGCGACCTCGTTCTCGTCACCGGCGGCTCTGCCTTCGGTGACAGGGACTTCGCTCACCGCTTCGTCAAGCTCCTCTTCCACGGAACGACGATAAAGCCCGGAAGGCCAGTTGGTTACGGCGAAAGGGCCTTCATAATGAGCGGCTACCCAGCGGCGGTTTTTACTCAGTTCCACCTGTATGTCAAACACGCCTTAGCGAAGCTGGTGGGGGCTAGGAACTACGAGGTGAAGGTTTACGCCCGACTCACCGAGCGCGTTCCAAGCCAGCTCGGGAGACACGAGTTCGTGAAGGTCTGGTATGAGAACGGAGAAGCCAGACCAATCAAGAAGAAGGGCAGTGGCATAATAAGCCCGCTGGTGGAGAGCAACGGCTATATAGTTATTCCGGAGGACAGTGAGGGATATCTGGAAGGGGAAACCGTGGAAGTCGTGCTCTACTGAGCTATGCCTCCTGGAGAAAAGACTCAAGATGGACGAACTTCAATATAGAGCGGACGTCTTCAGGAATATCCTCAAGCCTGCGGGGGTCTGCGAGCATCTCAAGTACCTCAATAATTTCCGTGGTCTCCCTTTTCTTCCTCTTCCTCGGGGGATATCCCTGCCATGGGGGATAGTACTTGAGGAGTATCACCCACTTGTTTCTTCCTGCGATTATCATGGTACCACTCATGTGAATCTTGTTCATGTTCTTAATAAATCTTTTCGGCATATTGACTCCACAGCTGGCAATGTTTTGACAAAATCTGGCTATGGCCCGCCCGTAACCCCCGCCCCCATCGGTGCCTCACGGCGATCTCGGGCGGGTTAACCCAGGCGGGCCTGGGCTGTACTCGGCCTGGGTTTCCCACGGTCATTGTGCTCCGTAACGCGGAAGGCCCTCCCGCGGGGACCTCGCTGAGGCCGAGCTGTAGCCCCCGCATCGCCCCCCGGTTCATTCTCCCCGGGGTCCTCGCGCAGGGGCAGTATGTGGTAGAAAAGAGGAGGTATATAAAGCTGTCCTCACTCCATGAGCTTCCTGAGCTGAGCGTAGAGCCTGTTTTCAAGGCTCTCCTTCTCAATAACGAGTATGAGAGTACCCTTATTGACTATAACAAAGTCCCTGAGCTTTGAAAGGAACTTCATGAGGCTCTCCCAGGAGTTGTAGACTGTCAGGTACTCAAGGCAGTCGATTACAATTACGCCCTGCTCTCCCATCCGGGCAGACTCTTCCAGATACTTGTACGAGAGTTCGGTCATCCTTGCAAGGTTTGTCGGGTTTATGGTGTTCTTGAACCTTCCCTGGAAAGGTATGGTCGTAACGAAGTAGTACTGCCACCCATCGGGAACCTGGGTAACGTCCCTGACGAAGGCCAGAACCGGCCTGTCCTTGAGTTTCTCCTTGAGCTTCTGGTATTCCTTACCATTGACCACTATAACACCCGGCTTAAGGTCAACGGGCTGCACAGTTTTGCCTTCTCGGGGCATGAAGAACTCCGATGAGGTGAGCTTTACCATAGCCACTACCATGCTTATTATGAGGGCAGTGGAGAGAGTGAAGCCTATAGCCTTGTACCAATCGGTGTTGCCGAAAAGTGCCGCAGGGATTAGGTGAACTCCAAACAGTATGATGCTGATATAGAGGTATCTGATGGCACTTTTATAAATCTCCACGGTCTCCCTAAGCAGAAGCCCTCCAGCTATGACAAAGATGCCGGTTATGCCGAGGGTAGCGGCGCTGGTTACTGACCAGACTGCATCCCCGGTGTAAATGTATACTCCAATCATATATATCATAAAGGCAACCGGCATCACTGCAAGCATTGAGAGAGTTCTGTACCTGACGGTTATCGACTCTTCTTCAAGGAACTTCACCGCTCCATAAAAGATGAGAGCAGAGAACGCCGGAAGAAGGAGCATGCCCACCATCTGAAACGTCGGGTTCGTGAGAACCGTCGAGAGGATCGCTAGAAAGTCAAACACCCATGCAAGAGAAAAGGCCAGGGCAGATCTCCGTCGGTTATGGAGGTATATACGGAATATCCAGCCTGCCGCCACCAAGTCCGCTATCAGAACCATCAACGCCTCAGCAAACACAATTGCCTGGATACCGTCCAACACAGTTCACCCCACTTTCCTTTCGGGGTCTCCGAACCCATCCCATTTAAACGGTCCGTGGGGGGGTGTTCTAAATGCCGTTTCATCCTCGAACTTAACGACTAAAACTTCGGGTCTGGCTATTATTATTGCAACCCGTCCGCGTTCATGACGCCTGACTATCCGGTATCCCCCGTCTCCGTGCTTCATGGGGAATATAATTGTGAACGGGTAGTTGGGATAGTACCAGAACCCCCCCTCCATGTGCACACCCACCAGATCCCCAAATAGATAATACCCATAAAGAGGTATAAGCTTTGTGCCTTCAAACTTTTCACGGAGCATCTCAAAGAAGGACTGATTTATACCAACCCCACTTATTATTGCCGTCTCAATGTTCTCGCTGTAAGGTTCGAAAAGCGCCATGAGCGGGGGTGCAGAGCGTACCGTGTTTATCCTGTCCTTCTCCATGACGCGGGCGGTGTATCTCACGAGCGGATTCAGTATCTTCAAAACCGCTTCCAGTCCCTGATTTTCATAAACTTTTTTTAGACCGTCCGTTTCCATGCCTATAAAGTACAGAACACCTCCGTAGCTCCATACGAGCTCGCTTATTTCCTCCTGGAACCATCCGTACGGGCCGTGGGCTATTGCCCTCATCTGGTGGGCATCGTTGTAAAGCTCGTCCAGACCGTAGATCTCGTCGAGGGCTTCCCTCAGATACCGGTGGCTTGCCAGGAGATACTCCCGATCCCAGTGCCCGATGGCCCTCTCCCGGGTCGTTCCGGAGGACTGATAAAACCTTATCCTGCCGGAGTATCCATCAGGCACGAATTCCAGCCAGTTGTGCCTGAGGTAGTCTTCGTCCACGATCAATCCAGAATTGAAAATCTTCTCGAAAACCTCCTCAAGTCCACCTTGAAAGATCTCATCGAGGTCGGGCCTCAGCTTCTCAGAAACCCTCCTCCAGTAAGGGGTCGCCCGCAGGTGAAAGTCGAAGACCTCCCGGAGGTACTCCACCAAATCAGCGCGGTCAACGCTCAGAGGGTCATCATAGAGTTTATCCAACACTTCCCCATAGTTCATGGGGTTAATTTAACCGGGACGGTATAAAAACCTTTCCTATTGGAATCCATCCAAAAATGGTTGGATAAACCCCAACAATTATATACTATGAATTCTATTTACTAGTTCGGTGAGCGTCCGTGACCTTGATTGTTGGAAGAACTGACAAAAAGGGGGTCGAGGATTTTAGGTACACCCTCAGCAAGAGCCTGGAAACGACCGAATTCTGGCAGGAGAAGTTCTCCGGAATCGATCCCGATGGGATAACCATCGATGACCTTGCTGCCCTTACTGATAGGGTGACGATAACGCCCCATGATCTCTACGATATTGGCAGGGTGTGGCCCGATTACATCCAGAGGGCTCAGGTATTCCATACCGTGATGCGGACGAGCGGAACAACCGGGAAGCCCAAGAGAATAGCCTACACCAGGGACGACCGCTTCCGAACAGCCCGGCAGGTAGAGCCGTGGATCAGGGAGTACATGGACAAAGGGGATAGAATCGCCTCGTTTTTCCCACCGCTACCATCTTCATCAGGAATGTTTGCCTTCGGGAGCTTTGAAGCGCTCAACGCAAAGTCCGCATACTACCAGATCCCCATCCAGTACCTGCTCGACAGGGAGATGCTCCTCAAAGAGCTCAACTACATCAAGCCCACCGCACTCTTCTGTCTGACGGCGACTGCCTACAATCTCGGCCTCGTTCTTCCGGAGTCCATAAAGAAGGACATCCAGACGATAGTGGTCGGCGGCGAGACACTTACCCCCGAGCTCGCGAGGGCGACCCTTGAGCTGTTTGAAAACGCCGTGATAATAGACAACTTCGGCTCGACTGAGGACGCCATAACCGGTTACCGTGTCATCACGAGGAAGAAGGCCACAAGGTTCAACTTCGAGGAGTCTATAGTCGTCCTCAAGGACAACGGCGACGGCTACGACGACTACAAGCGCATCTACATAACCAAGGTCATGAGGGAGGGAGAGCTTACCGGTCTGCCCCTATTCAACTACGACATAGGCGACCTCGCGAGGATCGAGAACGGCGAGGTCAGGAACATAATCCGCATTAAGGACGTCGTAACACTCGCGGGAGCCAAGCTCCACATCGATCAGGTGATGGAGATAGTCTACGACCATCCGGCCCTCCTCGACTTCGTGATAATCTACCACCCGCTCTCACCTGAGAACCCCAAGCCGAAGGCCGTACTCCGCGTCGCCTACAGCGGTGAAAAGCCGGCCGGAATAGAGGACGAGGTCAGGGAGCTCATCTACGAGGCCAACAACCCGGTTCGCTACGAGGTGGAGGAGTCCAAGCAGGCCGAGCTGATCATCGAAGCGGTTCCCATTGAGAAGCTCAGGGCGGACCTCCCGAAGAGGCTCGGCAAGACCAAGAGGATATACATCGTCGGCAAGGATCTCTGATTCTGCCGTTCTTTCCCTTCCAATTTTGTCACAATGCCGAAAATTTATATAAGACTCTTCTCAAACTTTCAGCGGTGGTGTTAATGGATGGGAAGATTATTCACGACGGCGTTCATGGCAGCATGAAGCTTACCGGCATTATCCTAGACCTTGTCAAGACCCCCGAGTTCCAGAGGCTCAGGAACATAAGACAGCTCGGCCTGGCCTACCTCGTCTACCCGGGTGCCAATCACTCCCGCTTTGAGCACTCCCTCGGAGCGTGGCACCTCGCCCGGAGGCTCTCGCAGGAAGTTGGTCTGGACGAGAGCGAGAGCATGCTCCTTCAGGTGGGGGCTTTACTCCACGACATCGGGCACGGGCCCTTCAGCCACACCTTTGAGAGCATCTACAAGCACTACGTGAAGGAGCGCGACCACATGCGCCTAGGCCAGGATATAATCCTCGGACGGATAAACATAACCGAGAGCGAGAACGGGGGAATGATCCCGGAGATAATAGAGCGCTACGACTACGACTTCACCCCCAGAGACGTCGCAGACCTGATCCTCGGAAAGCACGAGAAGCGCTACCTCGGTCAGATGCTCCACGGCGACGTCGACGTCGACCAGCTCGACTATCTGGTGAGGGACGCCCACTACACGGGGGTCGCCCACGGGATAATAGACCTTGAAAGGCTCATGAAGGTTCTGAGGGTTCACGACGGTGAGCTCGTGGTCGATGAGAAGGGTGTTGAAGCGGTCGAGGGCATGATGGTAGCAAGATCCCTCATGTACTCCCGCGTCTACTTCCACCACACGGTCAAGATAGCCGAAGGGATGCTGACCAGAGCTTTGGAGTTCGCCTTGGAGGAGGGCCACCTCTGGGACTTCTGGAGGATGATAGACTGCCGCGTCCTTGTCGAGCTTGAAGACCTGGAGGGCCTTCCTGCGGAGATGGTGAGGAGGGTAAAGTACCGCGAGCTTTACAAGGCCGCCGTTCTGGCGGGTGCCGATGAACTAAGCACCGAGGAGAAAAGGGAGCTCCTGACGGCCTACAGGAACGTTAAGCGCAGGCAGGAGATAGAGAGAACTCTCGCGGAGATGGTCGGCGCGAGGGAGGGGGAGGTCATTCTGGAGTTCAGCATAGCGGACCTCATGCTCAGCGAGCCGAGGCTCAAGGCGACTGAAATAAACGTCCTCCTGGGCAACGGGGAGCTTCAGCCGCTTACCAAGGTCACCCCACTTGCCAACGCCCTCAAGAGGAGACAGACACCACGCTGGGCAGTCCTTATAGCCGCGCCGAAGGAATACGTTCCAAAGGTAAGGGAGGTCTGGAGAAGAGTCATCTTCAGCTGAAGAGCTGCTTCTTTATTTCCTTCTTGAGCTCCTCAATCATCTCTATGAGCTCATCAGCGTCCCTGACCTCTTCAAGCCGCTCCTTCGGGATCAGGGGGACGTCGCCGACAATCTCGGTTCTCGCTTTCTCCAGTATGAAGACCCCGTCGCTGTTGATTATCCTGCTCACCTCGGTGACCATCTCGGCCCTCTTCACAGTCGAGCGGGTCTTTCTCTCGTCTATGCCCGTGAGGATGTTGAACTCATCCTCCTTTGACACTGCATTGAACGGTGCCTTCTTGACCTTGACGACACCGAGGCCGAGGCCCTTTAGGCGCTCGAATATCTCCCTCTCAAGCGGACTTTCGGGGATAACGTTGAGGTCTGCCTCCACAGTGGAGTGGAGAATGTCGATCGGCTCCGCAAGCGGCTCGTCAAACAGTTCCTCAAGCCGTATGGCGACCTCAAGGGAGACCGCCTGCTCGCCGCGCTCGTAGTTTATCAGGCTCTTGCGAGAAACTCCAAGGAGTTGGGCCAGCTCGTTCACGGAGTAGCCGTACTTCTCCCTCAGCTTCCGCAGTAGGGCACCGTTTATCCTTACGTAGAAGCCACCACGCTCGGCGAATATCGCCGGCAACTCGTTCTCGACGAGGACGTCGTATAGGGTCTCGGGCCTGAGCGCGTATATTCCAAACCTCTCGTAAACTACACCCTCTTCCAGCTCAGCGTTCTTCGTCTTCAGCCCGACTATCAGAGGAGACGCCTTGAAAAACTTGGAGAGTCTCTTTAAGTCTTCGGCCTGCTCCTCGGTGACGGTGTCTATGTTTGTGGCCACCTTGACGAAGAGCAGGAGGAGTAACCTGCTCGCCACTATGTCGAAGCACGAGCCCTTGAAGTCCATCCGTGCCGTTTTGTATCCCGTGCCCCTGAGTATCGCCTCAACCGTTCTGATGAGCCTTTCCCTGTCCATCATTTTTAAATACGCAAAGGGCTTAATAAAGTTAAGGTGTTCGCATGAGGCCGATAATCCTCAAGGGCAACCTCGTTTCCCTGGGCGTGCTCCTCAGAGAGGATTTGAAGCACGTCTGGCTCTGGTACAACGACAGGGAGGTTAGAAGGTACCTGTCGTATCCTGAGGAAGTGTTCTTCTATGAAGACGAGCTCGAATGGTACGAGGCCCTGAGGCGGGAGAAGAAGCACGAAAAGGTCTTCGCGATCATAGAGAACTCCTCGCGGTCCCCCGTTGGGCTCATAGGCCTCCACAAGATAGACTACCACAACAGCAGGGCAGAGCTCGGCTACTTCTTAGCCAGGGAGTACTGGGGCCACGGCTACGCCAGCGAGGCAGTAAAGCTCGCCCTCGACTACGCCTTCGAGTGGCTCAACCTGCGGAAGGTCTACGCCCACGTCTTTGAGACAAACGTGCCCTCCATACGGGTCTTGGAGAAGAACGGTTTCAGATTGGCAGGCCGCTGGAGGAAGCACCAGTACGTCCCGGGAGAGGGCTTCGTTGACGTGCTCTGCTATGAGAGGTTCAGGGAATAGCGGTCCACCTTGACGGAACTCCGGTTGATTTTTAAACCCCCTCCCTTTTCTCTCAACGATGAGGCTCCACATCGGAATCGACGATACAGACTCACCCAACGGCATGTGCACCACCTACCTCGGTGCCATCCTCTACCGCGAGCTTTCCAGGTTAGCCGAGCCCATAGACCTCCCCCGCTTGATCCGGCTCAACCCGAACATCCCATACAAGACGAGGGGCAACGGAGCGGTCGCGATGACCTTCGAGGTCGATGGGAAGCTGATCCCAGAAATCAAAGATACCGTCCTTTTCTACGTAAACCAGCTTTCCGACTTCACCCACGAGAACACCAACCCGGGAGTTGTCTTCTTGGAGGGGGATATTCCAGAAGAGCTCCGCGAGTTCTCGTTTAGGGCTTTGAGGGAGCACGTTACGATCGAAGATGCCGAAAGGGTCGCGAAAGATGTCGGGGCGGATGTCTTCAAGTTCAAGCTCGGCAGGGGAATAATCGGTGCCTTAGCTTCGATCGGCTACCCACTTAAGCGCTTCACCTACGAGCTGCTGGCCTACAGGGAGCTCAACAACTGGGGGACGCCGAGGAGGGTAAACGCCGAGAGCGTCTTTCTGGCCGACCGCTGGGGCTACCCCTTCACCTACGACAACGTTGACCCCTACAAGAGGAGCGTCCTCATAACCCCTCACGGCAAAGACCCCGTTCTCGTTGGAATCCGGGGGATTGATAAGGGAAAAGTCCTCCAGACCTTCGAGCGGGTTAAGTTTGGTGAACCTATCGCTTTCTACCAGCTCTACAAGACCAACCAGAACACTGACGACCACTTAACTCCTAAAAAAATTGGCGAGCTGAAGCTCTACGACAGCGCGGTGGTTAGGGGAACGGTGGTTAAGCCCTACTGGGAGCGTGGGAGGCACGTCTTCTTCGAGCTGGAGGACGAGACGGGAAAAATCAGAGTAGCGGCCTTCGAGCCGACCAAGAAGTTCAGGAACTACGTGAGGAAGCTTTTGCCGGGCGATGAGATTATCGCGGCCGGAGGAGTGAAGGAGCACGAGGGCGTTCTGACGCTCAACCTCGAAAAGTTCTATCCGGTGAAGCTCGTCCCCAAAATCGAGTACCGAAAGCCCAGGTGCCCGCGCTGTGGAGGGACGATGAAGAGCAAGGGCGACTACCTCAAGTGCAAGCGCTGCGGCTATAAGATGCCGAAGAAGCTCATTCCGGTTGAAGTCCCGCGCGAGCTGGAGAGGAAAGTCTATGAGGTTCCTCCCGATGCCAGGAAGCACCTGTCGAGGCCGCTCGTCCTGCCGGGTGGGGAAGATAGTATTCTGAAGCCTTTCAATCAAAAGGCTTAAGAATGATAATTGCCATTATCATAATGGTGATTATCATATGGGTCATTTTGTGGACAGGATAGAAGAGCTTAAAGCACTAAGGGAAAGAATCTCAAGCGATAATTTTGAGCTAATCGTCATCTATGGTAGGAGGCGCGTTGGGAAGACCCGTCTCGTCCTCGAAGCCGTGAAAGACGTTCCCCACGTTTACTACCTCGCCGTCGAGGGGGATAACCTGAGGCACTTCAGGGAGACTGCCGAGAGAGTTTTTCAGGAGGTGAGGTACGCCCGGGGAGACTGGGAGGGCCTTCTCCACGCCCTCAGAGGGAAAGTCATCGTTATTGACGAGTTTCCAAACCTGATAAAGGAAGACCCCACCGTTTTGAGCGTTTTTCAGAGGGCTATTGACACGGACCTTTCGGATTCAAAGGCAAAGCTAATTCTTCTTGGCTCTTCAGTGAGCATAATGACCGAGAAGGTTCTCAGCTACAAGAGCCCGCTCTACGGCAGGAGAACGGGCTCAATGAAGCTTAAACCCCTGAAATTTCTCCATCTACGGGAGTTCTTCCCCAATGCCGACTGGAAGGAACTCGTAGAGGTCTACGGCATGACCGATGGAATTCCTTTCTACATAACGCAGGTGAAGTTGCCCTTCTGGGAATGGCTTGATAGGGAGCTGAAAAACCCTGTAAGCTTTTTCCGCGATGAGGTTGATTTTCTGCTAAGGTATGAGTTTACGGAGACGAGAACATACCGGAGAATCCTTGAGGCGATATCTCTTGGCAAAACGACGCCAAAGGAGATAAGGGACTTCATCGGCATGAGACACTCGGACGTAACACCTTACCTCAGAAACTTAATCGAAACCGGGCTCCTTGTGAGGGAAGTCCCAATAACTGAAAAGTCTAACTCAAAGAGGGGTCGCTACTACCTGGCCGACAACTTCCTCGCTTTCTGGTTCCGCTTCATCTACCCGAACCTCTCAGCTATAGAGGAAGGCATCTTTGATGTTGAAGAGATTAAGAGGGATTACAGCCACTACCTCGGCCAAGTATTTGAAAAAGCCGCCAAACAGTTTTTAATCGAGCTTAACAGGGTTCAGAAATTACCCTTCCGCTTCACTAAGATCGGGCGGTGGTGGAGGAAGGGCGAGGAGATTGACCTCTTAGCGTTGAACGAACGTGAGAAGAAGGCTCTGTTTGTGGAAGTTAAGTGGAAAGAGCTAAGCGAGAAAGATGCGAGGGGAGTTTTGAGAGACCTTGAGAGGAAAAGCGAGCTTGTGGAGCTTGAGAGCTGGGAGAAGAGCTATGGGATCGTTGCTAAGGTAGTGGAGGGCAAGGAGGGGCTTAGGGAAAAAGGATGGCTCGTCTGGGACTTGGAGAATTTCGAAAGGCTTATCACTTCTGAAACCCAAATTCAGAGAGGGGCATAACAATGGTACTCACGCGGAAGAAAACAGGAATAGTAGTGGTGAAAGAAAAAAGAGATTCAGAACGGTAAAGAGGAAGGAACAGGTAGATGTATACACGGCACCCACAGGGCGCAACAGCACAGTATTTGCCGAAATTGCCCAGATCGCCGCAGGATTGCCTGACCTGCACCCAACACACACTGGGCCAGCGATGGAACCAATTTTATATCAGAAAGAGACACACCAACAGAGGTAGGATACGATTTTCTGATAGGCCTGCTCACTGGGTTGGCAAGAGATGGCGTCGGCGGCGCACACAAACCACGTAGAGTCCCGCTTCCACAACATACTCAAGGAAATCGGTGAAGAAGTTGGAGAAATTCGTGGTTTAAGTGACATAAGACCGTTAGAGGACGTAACGTACCAAGAAGTGAGTATGGGCATAAAAGTGCCGAGGTTCAAGGACTTCATCCAGAAGCACAGAGAGAAGGTAATCGAAGAGATGACAGATGCTATCTACACAGCCTACAAAACGAGGGGAAGGATCATAGACAAAGAGAAAATCAGAAAGGCTGTAGAAAATGCTATCGAGATTTCCGACAAACTTGCGCATAACATATTCGATAACCGAGCAGATCCGTACTGGATCGCCGTTAATCACTACAAAAACCTGTATGACCAACCGCCGCCAGGCCAGCTGACTGGAATATTTGACGGACTTCTCCGAGTACCGCGGGAAGAGGTGCTTGAAACAATAGGAGATCGCATAATCGAGCTGAAGAAGGTATTCCCAAACGTCGTGAAACCAGAGGAAGTGTATGGCGATCTATGGTACGAATTCCTCAAGAAGAAAGGAATTGATCCAAAAACGCTGGAACCGATTGGGAAGAAACCAAAATTCCCTGAGGAGAAGAAAACCGCCACCTTTACCGAGCTTCTCGCCATAGCAAAGGCCCTCAAATACGCGGGATTCTCAAGTGAAGCGATAAAGCGAGCGGAGAGAGACTTACTTAACAGGCTCGATGGGCTTCTCGAAAACCCCGAAGAAAACGCCATCGAGATAGCCTATACGGTCAAGCTCCTCAGGCTCGTCCAGAGGAAGGAGATAAAGAAGATAGCGGAGTTCGCTAAGTGAGAGAACGGGAGAAGTTCTACTTTAACGTCTGTACTCCCCTGCAAGGGGATTTAAAAGGAGTTTGCAGTGAGGATGCAATCTATCTAATGACCTCAATCGCGTTAATGCCCTCAAAGTCAGAATCAAAAGTCGCTATCCTTGGAATGCCGTGCTTTATGCAGGTCGCGAGAATCGTTGCATCGCTTGGCAGGAGACCGTACATGGCAACAACTTCTTTTATTATTTCGGCTCTATCTTCATCGGGGAGGATATCAATCCCAGCATCCCCGATGAGACCTAAGACCATGGAAAACGCCGTTTCAATCAGTTTTAAACCATCTGTAGTCTTGACGAATCGCTTTACATCGTAGATGTTAGAAATTCCGCGTTTCTCTTTGGCGAGCTTCCTAAAAGAGACGTAAACTGCTTCGTTGATTGAAATCGGAGAAATGACCAGCTCGTCTTCTGAAGTCAGTATGCCCCTCGCTCTTGGAGTTAAGGATGTCGTGAAAAGAAAGTTGTAGATGATGTTGGCGTCAATGTATGTCCTCAAAGCCCTCAGCCTCCAGAGCGTAGGTGTCAAGCTCCTCAACGGAAGCCTTTCCGAGTATTCCCATGTAGCTCTCAACGGGAAGTTTCTTACGTTTTTTCTTTAATTTTAATTCAAGGTAGATTCGAAGGGCTTCAAGCTCAAGCTCTCTTTCAATGGTCCGTTTGGTCTCCTCACTAACCTTACCGGGTAGTTTCACGCGAAGGGTTACCTCTTCCATACTCCCACCGCTCTTAATTTGGGGTTCATTAGATATAACCCTATCCCTTCATCACCTTCCACACCAGCAGCGGGAAGACGAGCGTCGCGTCGGCCCATATCTCGACGTAGTCGGCCTTAGCCCTTATCTTGCCCCAGCTTACACCTTCGTTCGGCGGTGCACCGCTCAGCGAGCCGTCCCAGGGAATGGCAGTGGTAATGTATATCGCGTAGTCTGTTCCACCCCGGAAGAGGTTGGCGTTTATTATCGCGTGCTTCGGCAGGGACCCTCCGAGGATTATCGAGGCGGTCTCCTTCGCTGTGACCGCGAGGTTGTTGAGCTTCACTATATCGTTGGCGATATCAATGATCAGCTCCCTGTCACCGCGCTCCTCCTTGAAGAAGTAGAGCATGTCCCCTATCGAGCCGTCGGTTATTGCCGGGCAAAAGATAGGGACGTTCCGCCTGTAAGCCCAGTAGATTACGCTTTTTTCTTTCTCCTTCCCGAGCTTCTCGTCCATGTATCGACCCATCTCGTGGATAAACTCGCTCGCCGTCATGGGCTTTCCAGCTTCGCGCTCCATCTCAAGGATTCTCTCGAAAAATGGAATCATGTACTTCTCGAACTCGATGTAGCGGTCGTTGGGCACGAAGATGTTGCCTATCCTGTTTATACCCTTCTCGCGCATTAAAGCGTCGTTTACCCCCCAGTCGCCGAGGATGAACGGCTTTAGGGCCTTTATGAAGTCCTCCTCAACGCCGCCGGCCGTTGTTACGATGACGTCCACCTTGCCCTCCTTCACGAGCCACGCGACCAGCTCGCGCAGGCCGGAAGAGATTATGTTGGAAGTGTAGCCGAGGAAAACACGGACTTCCTCACCTTTAGCGCGCTTCTCCTCTACCTTTTTCCATATCTCTATCGCCCTTCCGAGATGCGTTGCCTGAAAGCCTATGCGCTCGTAATAGTCCAAAACTTCCTCAAGGCTCGAAACCTCATCCAGCCAGGGGCCCTCAATAGGAAGCCCCTCGACCTCTTCACTCTCCTTTAGCACTATGTCCTTCGGCTCGGTCATGATAGTGGGTTCAGGGAGAGGGCGTATAAACTTTGCTCAGCACTTACCGCTGAGAACCCCGGCTATAAGCCTGCCAGTCATAGCAACGGGAAAGACCCTGCGCGGTGCCTTCCTCAGGAGCCACTCCTCTATCCTCTCAGCGGCGGCCCTTCCCTCCCTCATGGCGGTGCCTATGTTCCTCGGGGTTATGACGTCACCGGCGAAGAATATTCCCGCCTCCTCCAGCACCCTTTCGCTGGCGCAGACGATCTCTTTTATTGGACTCGTGGGAAGCTGGCCGATGGCATAAACAACGGCGTCCGCGTCAAGGACAAAGCGCTCGTCCGTCGTCACGACGCTCCCCCCGACTATCTTTGTTTTAGCGAATTCAACGCCCTCTACTTTTTCCTCCCCCAGTATCCTGACGGGAGTCGCGTGCTCTATGAACTCGACGCCCTCTGCGATGAGCTTCCTTATCTCGGCCCTAGCGTAGCTGTGCTCGAGGGAGCGGCGATAGGCCATGGTTATTTTTTCCGCACCCAGAAGACGACCCTCCATAGCGACGTCAACTGCCGTGTAGCCGGCTCCGATCACTACGAGATGCTCCCCCTTAAGGTCAGGGATTCTTTCCCAGGAGTAATAGCCTATGCGGGCCATCTTTATGCCGTGGAGCAGGCTGAGGGCGTCGTAGACCCCCGGGAGCTCAACACCAGGAACCTTCAGTTTCCTCGGACGCCAGGCACCGGTCGCTATCAGAAGGGCATCGAACTCGCTTAGAAGCTTTTCAAGAGAAACGAAATGTTCGGCCCATTCGTCACCAAACTCTCTTGGTGAATCATAAACCACCTTAGTCCTGAAGTGAAAGCGGACACCGAGCCGCTCAAGGGCCCTAACACCATCTCTGACGGCCCGTATTGGAATCCTGGCCTCCGGAATTGCAAAGGCCACCATCCCTCCCCCTTCTGGCATCTTGTCGTAGACATGAACCTCGTAACCCCTGCATGCAAGGTATCCTGCGGCGCTGAGTCCGGCGGGCCCCGCTCCTATGACGGCCACTCTAAACGGCTTTGGTTCGTGCGCCTCCCTGCATGTGTAGAACCTCACGCCATCACCCCCAAAATTTTTCAAGAAATCTGTCTAAAACCGAAGGTTTTGCACTTTAATTTATTTTCTCCAGAAGTGCTGACGACGAGACGAATTAGGTTATCCTAATTCGGGTAATCTTTGTCAGAATGACAGCCAACGTTTATTAATCCCGGGACAAAGAAACGATCATGAGCGTGGAGATAGACCTCAAGGGCCTGGGTGTGATAGTCACGGCCTCATCGCGCGGTATAGGCCTCAACGTTGCAAGGGAACTGCTGAAGAGGAACGCGAGGGTCGTTATAAGCTCCCGAAACGAGGAGAACCTGAAGAAGGCGCTGGATGAGCTTTCGAGCTACGGCGAAGTTTATTCCATTAGGACCAACCTTTTTGACCAGCACGATCTTGAGAACCTCATAAAAGAAAGCTGGGCGCTCCTTGGTGGAATCGACGCCCTCGTATGGAACGCTGGAAACGTCCGCTGTGAACCCTGTCTCCTCCATGAGGCGACCTATGTAGACTGGATTGAGGCTTCGGCCCTGCATACGGTCGCCCCTGGCTACCTGACGACCCTCCTCGTTCAGGCATGGCTTGAAAAGAAACGTCGGGGTGTTCTCGTTTACCTCAACTCCGTCTCAATAAAGGAACCCATGCCACCTCTCATTCTGGCCGACGTAACGCGGGCCGGTCTCGTTCAGCTGGCGAAGAGTGTTTCGAGAACCTACGGAAAGCACGGAATAAGGGCCTACTCCGTCCTCCTTGGTAGCTTTGACACGCCGGGAGCGAGGATGAACCTCAAGGCGGTTGCAGAGGCGAGGGGCGAGACCTTTGAGGAGACCTGGGAGCGGGAGGTGCTCGGCAGAACGCCCCTCCACAGGACGGGAAGGTGGAGTGAGCTCGGCTCGCTCATTGCGTTCCTCCTGAGCGAGGAAGCGGAATACATGCTCGGCTCGACAGTGGTCATAGACGGCGCGATGACGAGGGGGATAGACATTTAAGGCCACCCTCCCTTCTCACACCCATGAAGGAGGACTACTTCACCGGAGAATTTATAGTCGACATGAGGGAGATGTATTTTAGACTCAAGAAATGGGAGAAGGTCAAGCCGTTCCGAAAGGCGGCGGTTCTGGCGATAGACCTCCAGGCATATTTCCTCAGGGCAGAGAGCAGGGCGTTTCTACCTTCCGCGCCGCGCTTCGTACCGAGGCTGGTGGAGTTTTACAGGGAGGCAGAGAGGCTCGGAGTCCCGATAATCTTCACTCGCCACTTCCACCGGGACGACATAATGACCCTCTGGTGGGGCGGCGATATGCCAAAGGACAACCCGTTGAACGAACTTCTTGAAGAGTTCAAGCCCTTCACCGGAACCGTCATTGAGAAGAAGACCTACAACGCCTTTCACGGCACTAACCTTGAGGGCCTGCTGAGGGGGCTTGGAGTCGAGACGGTCATCGTAACCGGCGTCATGACTCACCTCTGCTGCGAGACAACCGCCCGGGAGGCCTTCGTGAGGGGCTTCAACGTGATTTTTCCAGTCGATGGGACGCTGACCCAGAACAGGCTCTTCCACGAGGCGACGCTCAGAAACCTTTCCCACGGCTTCGCGGTTACGCCGCTCCTCTCGGAGGTGTTGGAATGGCTCTCGTCGGAATAATCGGGGCCGGAGTCGGAGGCATAGCGACGGCCGTCCAGCTGGCGCGCTACGGCATTGAGAGTGTAATTTTCGAGCGCGACCGGATAGGTGGACTCATAAGGAACGCCTACTCCGTGGAGAACACCATGTTCTTTCCCGACGGAATCAAAGGCGAGAAGGTCGTCAAAATTCTTGAGGAGTACGTGAAAAAGTACGACCTGAAAATCCTCTACCAGGAAGTCAAGGCCGTGAGAAAAGCTGGTGGGCAGTTTGAGGTCGAAACAGAGGAAGGGACTTACCGCTTCAAGTACCTCGTGGTTGCGACGGGGACGAGGCCGAGAAAGCTTCCCTTCGAGGGGATAGTCTACCACGTCGCCGAAGTCCCGAGGCGGCACTACGGAAGGGTTCTCATAATCGGCGGCGGCGATGTGGCCTTTGACTACGCGTTAACAGTGAGCGAGACCAGCGACGAAGTAATAATCCTCATGAGGAGCGAGCCGAAGGCCCTGCCCTACCTGCAAAAACTCGTGAAGAGCCGGCCAAACATCAGGACGCTGATGGGACAGGTTAGGGAAGTAAGACCCATAAACGGGAGGGGAAAGCTTTTAGCCAGGACCAGCGCTGGCGACTTTGAGGTTGACCTGATCCTTGGGGCCATCGGCAGGGTTCCGAACATCGAACTTGTGGAGGGCATGAAGGACGATAACCTTTTCCTGGTCGGGGACGTTAAGAACGGAATCTACAGGCAAACGGCCCTGGCCATAGCCGATGGAATCAAAACCGCGATGGTGATATGGAGGAGGGAGAGGTATGGAGATATTGAGTGAGGTTGGAGACCCCAACGTTGCGGTGGTTTATATAGGAAAGACCTCCAGGGGGAACATCGTCGAGTTCGTCGAATCGGTTCCCACCTACAACCCAGCCGAGAAGTGGGTGCTCATAGTCTCATCGCTCAACGGCTGTCCCGTCGGCTGTAAGATGTGCGACGCGGGCTTCTTTTACAGGGGAAGGCTGAGCGTGGACGAGCTGATGGAGCAGATAGAGTATCCAATCCAGAAGCGCTGGAACGGAAAGCCAAAGACCAGGAAGTTCAAGGTGCAGTTCGCGAGAATGGGCGAGCCGAGCTTCAACATGGCGGTGATAGAGGCGATGCGCATTTTGGGCGAGCGTTACGAGAACTTCTACCCCTCGCTCTCAACGATAGCCCCGATCGGGACGGACAGGTTCTTCGAGGCACTGCTGGAGCTGAAGAAGGAGGCCTTTCCGACCAACTTCCAGCTCCAGTTCTCGATACACTCGACCAATCCCGAGCAGAGGGACGAGATAATTCCGGTCAGGAAGTGGGACTTCGAGAAAATCGCGGAGTACGGTAAAGCTTTCTACGACGATGGCGGCAAGAAGATTACGCTCAACTTCGCCCTCGCGAGGGAGAATGAGGCCGATGCAAGCATCATAGCTGAGTACTTCCCGAAAGAATACTTCCTCATCAAGATAACGCCGCTCAACCCGACGGTGAGCGTGCTAAAGAATAGGCTCACCAACGACGTTGACCTTGAGACCGGCCTTCCGATGAAGCACAGGAAGTTCGTGGACGATTTAAGGAGGCTCGGCTACGACGTCATTATATCGGTCGGCGACACGAGGGAGAACCTCATCGGCTCGAACTGCGGCCAGTACATCCTCAGGTTCCTCAAGGAGCGGCCAGAGCTTAGAGAAGCCTACACCTTCGCGAGGGGGTTCGATTTCAGGGTGAGCTGACGAAAGGCTTATCTTCTTCTTTGTCTCAGTTTATACGGTGGTTCAATGAAACTCATGGCAGGGCTCCGCAGGGACTTCCAAGAGTTCAAAGACTCGTGCATGGGGATTCTCCTCTACGGATCCCACGCTAAGGGCGATGCTACAAGCAGAAGTGACATCGATGTATGCCTCGTTAAGCCAAAACCCGGCGTATATGGGGAAGTCCTCCAAAAACTCGGTGGAAAGTACGATATCAAAGTCTTCGAGGAGCTTCCGCTCTACCTCCAGATCGAGGTTATCAGGAACCACAAAGTAATTTACGGCGACGAGATTGAACTGTCGGAGTATTTCTACCGCTTCCGAAAGCTGTGGAAGGACATGGAGCACAGGATAAAGGAGAACCGGTTTGAGAGCGTGAGGGAGAAGATAAGACTCAGGAGGCGTGCCCGTGAGAAGGCAGAGGTACTTAGAGAAGCTTGAGAGGTTTGAGGAGGAATACGAGTTCATAAAGAGCCATGAAATGAAGGACGATGTTACCCAGAGGGCCCTCTTTTATTCCCTTCAGCTCTGTGTGGATATCGCAATGGACATCGTTGCAATGCTTGTTAAGGACTTGGGCATGACCGTTGAAGATGATTATACAAACATCGAGCGACTTAGAAAGGCAAAAGTTATATCCGAAGGTGAAGCAGGACTTTTGAGGGCGTACAACGGACTTAGAAATGCCATTGTTCACAAGTACGACAGACTTAACTTTGATGCTGTGAGGGAAGGCCTCAGCAGAATTGATGGATTATATGAGATTGTTATAAAGCTCGTGGAAAAGTATGAAAAGCTGGAAGACTAAAGCTCCGCCTCGTGAATCAGCTCGCCCTCCGCGAAGACGTGCGTCGGGTAGTTCTCAAGGCTGAAGGGGTCGCCGTTCCAGACGACGAGCGAGGCCCACTTGCCCTTCTCTATGCTTCCAAGCCTGTCGTCAACGCCGAGTATTTTCGCGTTGTTGTGGGTGATTATCTTTATCGCTTCCGCCTTGCTCATGCCGAGCCTTATGAAGTGCCTGAGCTGGAGGTAGAGGTTGGCCTGAAGCGTGACAGGGTGGTCGCTCATGAGGCCGAAGAGGGGTTTTACCTCGAGCAGGTAGCGGGCGTTTTTCCAGTCCTCGTGCTTGAGTTCGACCTTGTAGGGGAGGCTGTCAAAGGGGCCATAAACTACCGGAACGCCTTCAGCCTTAATCTTCTCGAAGGTCTCCCTGCTGTGGACGTCGCCGGCATGCTCGATTGTAATCCGCAGTCCGAACTTCCTCTTTATCATGAGGAGCGCCGCGATGTCGTCCTCCTTGTGGACGTGGACGCGGAGCGGGACTTCGCCCTTGAGGACTGGTATGAGTGCCTCGACGGTCGGCTCGACCTCCTCCGGCTCTTTCTTGCCCTTCTCGATGAGCGCTATTGTCTTCTGGGTCTTTATGAGCCAGTTGAGCAGGATTCCTATCGCGCCCATCCTCGTGCTCGGCCTCGTCCCCTTCCACTCCTTGGTGGAACGCGGGTTGTAGCCGAAGGCAGCTTTAACGCCGGCGTACTGTATGAAGGCATCCTCTATGTCGCGTCCGTAGTTCCTTATGAAGACCGCCTTTCCGCCGATTATGTTTCCGCTTCCCGGCAGAACTGACGAGTAGAGAACACCGAACTCTATCGAGTGTTTGAAGGCCTTGTCGTCCATGTAGATCGAGTAGAGGGCATCAACGAGCGGAAGAACCGCGTCCATCTGCTCGTTGGCTTCGCCCTCCTGGTAGGGCTCTCCGTAGCGCTCCATTCCTATGTGGCTGTGGCCGTCTATGAACGCGGGTGTAACAACGCCCTCGGCTATAACTTCGGCTTCCTTCGGCTTTTCCTTCGTTACATCAACTATGTTCCTATCAAAAACGACGTACACATCCCTGAGAACGTTCCCCAGACCGTCGTAGAGAATGGTGGCTTTAACGGCCTTCATGGTTGTCACCACTTAAGAGTCCGCCCGAACGTTTAAATGCCTGTCGATGATGCAATTGCAGAATTAGATGATTATAGAATTCAAGAACTTCACAATATCCACCTATTGGCAAAGGCAAGATAAAAACAGAAGGGAAGGGCCTCAGAAGTATATGCCCATCTCCTCGGCTATCTTCCTGAGCCTCTCGATCCTCGCCTCGGTGGGAGGATGAGTCGAGAACAGGTTCGCTATGCTGGCGCCCCTGAACGGGTTGACGATGAACATGTGGGCCGTTGCCGGGTTCCCTTCCCTCATCGGTCTGTAGCGAACCGCCCCTTCAATTTTCATCAGGGCGCTCGCCAGGGCATGGGGCTTGCCGCTTATCTTCGCGCCCCCTTCATCCGCTAAGAACTCCCTGGAGCGGCTCACCGCGGCCTGTATCAGCATCGCCGCTATAGGTGCAAGGACCGCTATGAGGACCGCGGCGAGGATGTTGCCGGCGTCGTCCTCGTCCCTGCCGAAGCCGCCGAAGATGGCTATCCACCTTGCCCAGTAGGCGAGCTGGATTATGGCGCCGGCCATCGCGGCCGCTATCGTCCCTATGAGGATGTCCCTGTTCTTTATGTGGGTCAGCTCATGGCCTATGACACCTTCAAGTTCATCCCTGTCGAGAATCCTGAGAAGTCCGGTGGTAACGGCCACGACGGCGTGCTTGGGGTTCCTCCCGGTGGCGAAGGCGTTAGGCGTCTCGCTCGGGATTATCGCCACCCGGGGCATTGGGAGGCCTGCCCTCTCAGTGAGATCCCTGACTATGGCATAGAGCTCCGGGGCCTCGTGTTCGTCCACGATCCTCGCCCGGTACCAGCCCAAGACGATTTTATCGCTGTACCAGTAGGTGATGAAATTAAACGCCATAGCGAACAGGAACATCAGGAAGGCCACGTTCGGCCCGCCGAAGACGTAGCCGATGGCCATGAGCAGGCCCGTCAGCATGGCCATCAGCAGGCCGGTTCTCAGCCACATCAGCAGTCCCATCTTTTCACCCCCTCAGGGGTTAAAATAACGATTTGGTATTAAAATCTTTTGGTGCCCAAATTAAAGGGTAGAAAAGGGGCATCACATGCCCATGTCCATGCCGCCCATTCCGCCCATACCGCCGGGCATTCCGCCACCGCTCTGCTCGGGCTTGCTTATCTTTGCCGCGATGACGTCGTCAATGCGAAGTATCATTATCGCGGCCTCGCTGGCGCTCTTGATGGCCTGCTTCTTAACCCTCAACGGCTCGATGATGCCCTTGGCGAGCATGTCGGCCGGCTCGCCGGCGAAGACATCGATGCCTATGGCCCTGCCCCTGTTCTTGTGCTCGCTGATGACCTTGACGAGCATCTCAACGGTGTCGAGACCTGCGTTCTCTGCCAGGGTCTTCGGGATTATCTTAAGGGCCTCGGCGAAGTTCTCTATAGCGAGGGCCTCCTTGCCGCCGACCTGCTTGGCGTACTCGTCGAGCTTGATGCTGAGCTCTATCTCGCCGGCACCACCGGCCGGGAGAACGTAGCCGTCCTCCATGACGTCCTTGACGACCTTGATGGCGTCTTCCAGAGCGCGCTCAACCTCATCTATAACGTGCTCGGTTCCACCGCGGATGAGTATGGTTACGGCCTTCGGGTTCTTGCAGCCCTCAACGAAGATCATGCTCTCGCCGGCGATCTTGCGCTCCTCGACGATGTCGGCGTGGCCGAGGTCTTCACTGGTGAGATCCTTGACGTTGGTGACGACCTTAGCTCCAGTAGCTTTCGCGAGCTTCTCCATGTCGCTCTTCTTGACGCGCCTGACGGCGAGGATGCCGTACTTGGCCAGGTAGTGCTGGGCGAGGTCGTCAATGCCCTTCTGGACAAAGAGGACGTTCGCACCGGTGGCGGCTATCTTGTCCACCATTTCCTTTATCATCTGCTCTTCCTGCTCGATGAAGCTCATGAGCTGGTCAGGGCTGGTGATGTTTATCTTCGCATCTGTCTCGGTCTTCTTAACCTCAAGGGCCTCGTTTATGAGGGCGATCTTGGCACCCTCGATCTTGGTGGGCATCCTCGGGTGGACGCGCTCCTTGTCGACGACAACACCGCGAACGAGCTCGCTCTCCTCGACGCTCTCACCGGCCTTCTTCTCGATCTTGATGTTGTCGATGTCGACGGTGTACCTGCCGTCCTTCTTCTCGGCGACCTGCCTGACGGCATCAACGGCGAGCTTGGCAAAGAGCTCCTTGTGGCTCTCGGCGTTCTTGCCAGTGATTGAGGTCATGGCTATCTTCATAAGGGTCTCCTCGTCGTCCGGGGTGACCTCTATGGCGATCTCCTGGAGTATCTCCTGGGCCTTCTCTGCGGCCATGGTGTAACCTTTGACGATGATGCTCGGGTGGATGTTCTGGTCGAGGAGCTCCTCAGCCTTCCTGAGAAGCTCGCCAGCAATGACGACGGCAGTGGTGGTACCGTCACCAGCCTCCTTGTCCTGGGTCTTCGCAACCTCAACCATCATCTTGGCAGCGGGGTGCTGAAGGTCTATCCTGTCGAGAATAGTGGCTCCATCGTTGGTGACAACGACGTCGCCAAGGCTGTCGACGAGCATCTTGTCCATTCCCTTCGGGCCGAGGGTCGTCCTGACCGTCTCGGCTATGATCCTCGCGGCGAGAATGTTGAGCCTCTGGGCGTCCCTACCAACGTACCTCTGGGTCCCCTCAGGCAGAATAACAACCGGCTGTCCGCTAAGCTGTGCCATTTGACATTCCTCCTATCAAATTCCTTTTTGCAGAAACGCTTCGTCAGCGCTCTATAAAAAGTTTTGGGTCAAAAATTTCAAAGAATAGTAATATCTTTGAAAAAATGACAAAAACTTGAGCAACAAGCCAGGGAAAGGGCTAAAACCTTCAGCGGCGATAGATCAGTGTGGAGACAATGAAGGCGGGGATATATCCCATAGACCCGGAAAAAGCTTTGGATATTTTTGATACCATAGCGCGCTATGGCATCGTGGGGGTAGACGTTGAGAACGCGGCCTCTATATTTGACAACATGCTTGATTCCAACGCGGAGAAACTCCACTATGCCCGAAGGATCCTTGACAGCGGAAAGATTGATAGGGCCGTTTTAGTCCTCCGAGAAGACGGAGGCGTGTTCATTATCAAGGTGGAAAACGTCGTGGATATACGGATCACCATCCGAGACGCTCTAAGGCTGATTAAGGACTTTTCACTTAGCCAGGGGTGATTCCATGGAGCTGGTAAAACAGGGAGCCGAGGCGAAGATCTACTTGGTGGACTTTGAGGAGTTCTTCGGCGTCGACCTCCTGCCCGGGGAGAAAGTTGTGATAAAGCACCGGATTCCGAAGCGCTACCGCATAAAGGAGATAGACACAAAGCTGAGAAAAGAAAGAACCGTCAGGGAGGCCAGGGTTCTTCATCGGGCGAAGAAGTTCGGTGTGAACTGCCCCTACGTCTACGAGGTGGATATGAAAGACATGAAAATAGCCATGGAATTTATAGACGGCGAACGTCTGAAGGAGCTTTTGGAGAGACTGCCGATGGAGGAGAGGCTTAAGCTGTGCAGGGAGATTGGGAGGCAGATTGGAAAGCTCCACGAGGCAGGCATAGTGCACGGCGATCTAACGACTTCCAACATGATACTCAGAGACGGGAAAGTCCACCTGATAGACTTCGGTTTAGCCGACTTTGACTCAACGCTCGAAGCGAGGGGCGTTGATCTGCACCTCCTCAAAAGGGCGATGGAGAGCACCCACTATACTTGGTTCGAGAGGGGCTTTGAGGCCGTTCTGGAGGGCTATGCCGAGGTTCGCGGTGAAGGGGCTAGGGAAGAAATCGAGGCAAAAATTGAGGAGATAGAAAGCCGCGGTAGGTACAGGGAGCGGAGCTGGGTGGGGTAGTTGTACAGGAGTCACTCCCTGAACGCCCTCAGAACCCTCTCGAATATCTCCTTCTCCTTCCCGCGCTTCTTCCGCGCGAGTCTTTCAACGATGAGCTCAGGCGTACTCCTGCCGAGCTTTCCGAAGACCGGCTGCCTATCGACGATGAGGTTGAGCTTCTCGTCAAGACCTTTCGCTTCGATACCATCGACCCTCGCGAAGGGAAGCTCCTTCCTGAGGTCTTCCCCTAGATGGGACACTATGAGGACGTAGAAGCCCTTTTCATGGGCTATCTTCAAAAGTTCGCCGATTATCTTGACGGCCGCGCCGGGCTCGGTTATGGCCTCGAACTCGTCTATGAGGATGAGCTTTCTGCCCTCCCCACGGAGGGCCCTGACAAAGGAACGCAGGGCCGTTTCGAAGGCGCCGGCACCGTAGGTGCTCCTCTTCCTCCTGAAGAAGAAGAGCTCATCGAGGGGCTCGACCCAGGCCTTCTCGGCCGGAACTGGGAAACCCATATGAGCGAGAATTGTTATCTGCGTCATCAGTTCCAAGAGGCTGGTCTTTCCACCGCTGTTGGCTCCGGTGAGGATGACCACCCTCTCGCCGCCTATATCTCCAGCTCCCGGGACTAAGAACTCCTCGGGCGTTTTCCCGACAGCATAGCTGACCGGCTGGGGATTCTCAATGAAGAGGTGCCTCCCGCTGACGAACGCTATTCCACCCTCCCAGAGCTCAGGGAAGGAAAATCCTTCGATGAATTCTTTCACAGCCAGCAGGAAGTCAAGCTCATAAACCCTGCCGAGTTCTTCCTTGAGCTTGGGGAGAAGGGGCATTATCCTCTCAAGCACTTCCCTGCTCCTGATGTACAGCTCCACCTTAAGTTCTCTTTCGAGCTCCTCGCGGAGCATCTCTATCCTGTCCGGCGGCACGGTCACCGGGTACAGCCCCTCCCAAGAGAAGAGCTCAACGGTTATGCCAAGCTTTTCGTTCAGCTCGTCCTCGACGTCGTTTATTAGGTTCAGGATCTCCCCTTCAATCTCGCCGAAGTGCCTGAATATGGCCTCGTAGTTGCCGGCCCTGAGCTCCCCGAGGAAGTCCAGCAGCTCCTTTCCGCTCAGCGTCAGGCTGAACTTTTCAAGTTTCTCCGCTATTTCCTCGTTGAGCTCGCGCTCTTTCTCGGCTATTAGTTCCTCAAGGCCGTCGAGGAGCTTCCGCTTTCCCATGACCTCCCCAAGTTCGCCCAGCTCGCTGAGTATATCTGGGGCGACGCTTCCTTCCCCTGTTAGCTCGCCAATTTTGGCCAGTGCCTCAAGCGCTTCTCTGTTCTCCCACAGGGGCATTATGTAGAGCTCCGGGGCTATCTGGGATGGGGTAAGTTCAACATCTATGCCGTAGCCGAGCGTGCTCAGGACAATTGGATACCCCTCCGCATCTTCGAGGGCTGTGGAAACCTCGCAGAGACCGAGGTTTTGGGCCCTTTCGAGCTCACTTTCGTCAACTATGAGAATCCTGTCGTGGAGGTAATCGCGCCGGAACTTTATCGGCTTGACTTTGGCTATCTGCTCCCTCAGCTCGGACCGGATTTTGGGGAGGTTTTCACGGAAGTAATCCTGTCTGCGGAGGATTTCCTCGCGGTCTGAGGTGGGTTCAAACCCCTCAAGAAATGTTGAACTTCCAGGGAGAACTAACCGCTTCTTTATTTCCTCCCGGATTGAGCGGTATATCGCTTTAGCCTCGGGGTTCAGCTTGAGCGCCATCGCTAAGGGAATGTCTAAAGGGCTAAAAAAGTTACCTGAAGCCCAGAAACGGCAAATTTTATAAACTCGTGAAGTAATATCTAAACAATGCCTTCGGGTGGGATAGATGATAGTTGAGAGGCTCCTGAAGCCAAGCTACCGCATCGGAATCCTCAACATGAACAAATTTAAGCCCGAGGACGTAGTCGAGGCGCTCCGGGGAAAAGGTGCCCATGTCTCGGAATTTCAGAGGGACCTCGATATTGAACTCGCCATAGAGTCGTTCATAGCCTCAAGCTACGGCCCCTATGTTTATGTCCTGAAGTTCTCAAAGGGTAAACTGTTTCTCGCGAGGCACACTAACCGAATATCAAAGGATAACTGGCCAAACGCTACGAAGTACATGGTCCGCGATGAGAACGGACTCAAGCGTTTTCTCCTAAGGGAGGTTTCAAGAAAGTCAATGATCCTAATAGAGGCACCTCCAGTAATTATCTGGGGGGCCGTGTGGTGGCTCATCTGGAGCTACTTCGAGGAATACCCGCTCGGAACATTCCTGCTGTTCTTCCTTGGCTTTCTTCTGAACGACCTTGCCAAGGCCTTTGAGTACTTTGTCCTCGGCTACTGCAGGGAGTGATCTTCCCCCTTTACCTTCTCGACCACGTGGATGCCCTCGATCCTCGTGAATGGATACTGACCTTTTTCGTCCTTCTCAACGGCCTTCACCATGTCCCATATCGTCAGCAGGGCGACGCTCACGCCTGTTAGGGCCTCCATCTCGACGCCGGTCTTGTAGTACGCGCGAACCTCACATGTCGCCTCTATGTAGTCCTCCCCGAATTCGAAGGTGATGTCAACGCCCGTGAGGGGTATCGGATGGCAGAGCGGAATTAGCCCTGGCGTTTTCTTGACGGCCAGGATACCCGCTATCTGGGCGGTGGCTATGACGTTGCCCTTCTTCGTCTTTCCGGACTTTATGAGCCCTATAGTTTCCGGCCTGAGCCTTATCCTGCCCTTTGCCACGGCCCTTCTGAAGACTTCCCCTTTGTGGCCCACTTCGACCATCTTAACGCCCCTATCATCTACGTGGGTTAGTTCCTTCATATGTCTTCCCCAGCGTTTATTGACCTCCTCCTTTAAAACTCTGTCCGTAATCCTTTTAAGTTACGGTTTCCTTACCATCGGCAGGGGTGGTAGCCCATGCCATCGCCGGCCATACTCATAGAAAACCTCACCAAGTCGTATGGAACTCTGAAGGCCGTTAACTCCCTGAATTTGGAGGTGAAGGAAGGGGAGGTCTTCGGATTCCTCGGACCGAACGGTGCCGGAAAAACAACGACTATTCTGAGCATGCTGAACCTCATCATACCAGACAGCGGAAGGGTTGAGATACTCGGTATGGATGTCTCCAAGGAACCCCTGAAGATAAAGGAGCGAATCGGATACCTTCCAGAAAACGCCACGGTGTACGGTGAGCTGACGGCCTGGAAGAACCTTGAGTTCTTTGCCAACTTTTACAGGATGTCAAACGCTGAAAAGGAGAAGAGGATAACCGATCTCCTGAAAATGGTCGGCCTCTGGGAAGTCCGCTACAGAAAGGCCAAAACCTTCTCCAAGGGCATGAAGCAGAGGCTCCTTATAGCTCAGACATTCATAAACGACCCCGAACTGCTGATCCTCGACGAGCCGACGAGCGGCCTCGATCCCGAGGGGGCCCACCTCGTTAAGAGGCTGATAAGGGAAGCTCAATCCGAGGGGAGGACGGTCTTTTTCTCGTCACACATACTCAGCGAGGTCGAAGAGCTCAGCGACAGGGTTGGAATCATCGTGAGGGGAAACCTCAAGGCAGTGGGGACCGTAGGCGAAATAAAGAGACAGTTCATGGAGCTTGAGGGCTACGAGATAAAGGTGGAGACCAAGGAGCCCCTGCCGGCTATCGAGCACCCAGAGATAACGAGGATCGAGCTGGTTGAACCGAACCGGGCCATAATATTTGCCCGCACTGATATCAGGGAGGAACTGTCAAGGGCCCTCTCCGAGAAGGGACTCACGATTCTGGGCCTTGATATCGAGGAGCCCAGCCTCGAAGACGTTTTCCTCAAAACCGTTTACGGGAGGGATGAGGAGTGAGGAAGCTTTTAGGAATTCTCCTTTCTCTGGTTCTCCTTTCGTCTCTCGTAGTTGCCCAGCCGTACGTGACGGTGTTTGAGGGCAGGATCACCGCAGGACAGAGCCTTGTGGTGGGCAACTACACGGTAACCGTTGTCCAAGCCGCCGATGGAAGCTACTATCTGATGCTGAAGAACGGGAGCAGAATCCTGGAGCTGAAGCCATTCGCCTTTGGAACGGAGATAGAGAGGGACGGCCTCAAAATCCTCCTCGGGAGCTACACCTCACAGGGAGGTTTTGTGATCGTGTCCGTGAAGCCGACTTTCATCACCTCCATCAAGCCAGAGGTCGGTGCGAAGGCTCTCTTTAACGGCAACGTCGTCGAAGTAACGGCCGTTGGTAATAAGACTGTCGATGTTTCGATTAACGGCGTTGCAAGAACGCTTGAGACAAACGGAAGCGCTGTGGTTGACCTGATAGCCCTTGAGTACGACGGGAAGGAGATAAGGGTGTACGCTGCAAGCCCGGTCTCTGAAACAGCCAGCCTGAACTACGTGGTCTTCTACCCCTACGGGAAAATAAGGGTCTCCGGGCCGGTTGATATTCCGATAACGATAACAAGTTCCTCCAACGAAGAGATGGGCCTTAACCTTACGGTCACCTCAATTCCCGAGGGCTGGAAGGCGAGCTTCCTGTACAATGGAATTGAGGTCGAGGAGGTAACGCTCCCGCCGATGGGCTCGATCACGGTTACCCTTCACATCGAGGCAACGGGGAGCGGAACGGTCAAGTTCTTGGTCGGGAACTTTCCCGGAAGCGTTGAGATAGAGGCTACGGGGGTTGAGCTCTCCATCCCGTACATTGCACTCGACGTTGAGGCCGGCCAGGTTCTCACGATCCCCGTAACCTTCAGTGGAAGCGGAAAGGTCGAGTTTAAGCCGGTGAACCTCCCTGTGGGCTGGAAGATGTACCTGACCGACGGCCAGTACAGGCTGAGGGGTTTTACCGTTTCCGGAAGACTCGATGCAGACCTCATCATCGAGGTGCCCAGAAATGCCACCCTCGGGGACCACAGGCTGAGCTTTGAAGTAAACGGGAAGAAATACGGTTTGACGCTCCACATATACAAGACTTACCTCGGACAGCCGGCAAGGCTGACCGTGGTTCTGAGCGATGAGAGCGGAAATCCCCTGAAGGGATGGGTGAGCATAGGGGGGAAGAACATCACAACTTCCCCCACAGGTACCGCGGTTTTAGAACTCCCCCCTGGGGAGTATAAACTTACCGCCGGTGCTCCAGGAGCGGTCTCCAGGGAAGAGACCATAAAGCTGGGAGATGGAGAGGAAAAGAGCCTCCAGGTGACCCTAACCAAGGCTCCATATTATTTTGAGGTAATGCTTCAGAACGATGTTCTGACCGTCCAGCCCGGGCAGAGCACCAGCACGGAGATAAAGGTGACAAATCTGGGCTCAGACGAAGACGAGTACAGAGTGACCATTGAGGGACTTGAACCTGGATGGAGCTACGTGGTCAGCAGTGACCCCAAGGGCTTAACTCCGGTTGGAACCCTCAGGGCCGGCCCCGGTGGGAGCACCGATGTCTACTTAGTCGTGATTCCTCCCTTCAACGCCCCCACCGGAAAAGTCAATGCCAGACTTATAATCAGGGGCAGAGGAATGGAGGTAGAAAAGCCGCTGACGTTTATTGTGGAGAACCCGGCGTTCCTCAATCTCAACCCGGACAGCCCAAGTCTGGCGGTAAAAGCCGGAGGCTCAACGGCCACCAGCATATGGGTGGACGCCTCGGGAACAGTTACCAACGTCAAGTTCTCGGTTCAGGCTCCAGAAGGCTGGGACGTTAAAGTTGTCCCTGATACAATCCCAAGAATCGGCGTGATAGACCAGGGAAACGTCCAGGTGTATCCCGGCCCCACCACCGTTGAGCTGAGGATCAGGGTTCCGAAATCAGCGCCCGCTGGGACATACACCATAACCGTAACCGCTACGGGCGACCAGGGCAAAGCTGAGACTGTAATAACCGTTAGGGTGACCCAGAGCTCGGGCAGTGCCTATCTCGGAATTTTGCTCCTCGTGATAGCCTTCGGCATCGTGATATGGCTGATGAGGAGGGTCGGGAGGAGATGAACCCGGCATGGAACATAGCACTCAAAGAGCTTTACACGGCAGTGAAGAGCAGGAGGTTCGTGGTTATCATGGTGTTCTACCTTCTCATTTTTAGCCTTGCGGTTTACGGCATTAAGGACTATTTGATCCGCATGGGAACGCCTAGGGTGGAGAGCAACGAGCTTTTCCTGTGGGGATCGGTCAGCGAGGTCTACATGACACCGCTTGCCGCACTCTTCATGATAAACATGATGATAATCACTATCATAGGCGCTGTTCTGGGTGCAGCTCTGGGTGCTGATGCGATAAACAGGGAGGTGGAAACGGGGACGGCCAAGGTTCTCCTAGGGCATCCTGTTTACCGGGACGAGGTTATCAACGGCAAGTTCCTCGGCATGGGGCTGCTGAT
Source organism: Thermococcus thioreducens (assembly GCF_002214545.1). Taxonomy (NCBI): domain Archaea; kingdom Methanobacteriati; phylum Methanobacteriota; class Thermococci; order Thermococcales; family Thermococcaceae; genus Thermococcus; species Thermococcus thioreducens. The sequence continues at coordinate 1,149,096 of NZ_CP015105.1, forward strand.
AGTCCTCACGAACTTCGTTGTCTACGTTGCCATAGTGGCGGTGATGCTTATACTGGGAATTCCACTGGACGGAGATTCACTCTTCAGGGGTTTTCTGGCGATAGTCGCCACGATACTCTACACCCTGGCGTTCCTCTCAGTTGGTGTGCTCTTCTCAACCCTCTTCAAAAAGCCCGAGACATCGATGCTTGCCGCAGTTGGACTGGCCATATTTCTTACCGTCTTTTACGGCATAGCGGTTGGCATAGCTGCCCCAAGGCTTGCCGGCCCAGAGCCGCCGTGGGGGACAAGTGCCCACGAGGTCTGGCAGGAAACGGTAAACACATGGATGGCAAGGCTGCACTTCCTCAACCCGGCACACCACTACGTCCAGCTCGTCCAGTACATATTTGGCGGCGACAGGTTCTTCAACTACTACATCCCGCTGGGCGACTCGTTCACCTACGGCTTCAACAACCTGGCCATGCTCCTCGTGATGCTCTTCCTGCCCTTCGCGATAGCCTACGTTAGGTTCATGACCAGCGACATAAGTTAACCCATTTCTTTTTCTTTCTGAAGAATAGGGAAGGGAAAACCGGAATCAGCCCTTGGCAACGCCCATCGGGCGCATTCTTGCAACCAGGTTCGCTATCCCCGCCTCGTGGACTACGTTGACGACGTTGTCAACGCTCTTGTAGGCTCCAGGTGCTTCTTCAGCCACAACCCTAAGGGAGGCCGCGCGGATGTAGATGCCCTGCCTTGCAAGCTCGTTCTTGAGCCTGTCGCCGCGGTACTGCCTGGTGGCGGCCTTCCTGCTGAGCAGTCTTCCGGCACCGTGGCAGGTCGAACCGAACGTTTCCCTCATCGAGCCTTCGGCTCCAGCTAAAACGTAGCTCGCGGTTCCCATCGAACCTGGAATCAGAACCGGCTGACCGACATCCCTGTAGGCCTTCGGAACGTCCGGGTGGCCGGCAGGGAAGGCCCTCGTGGCTCCCTTCCTGTGGACGACGACCTTGACCTTTCTGCCGTCAACGACGTGCTCCTCGACCTTCGCTATGTTGTGAGCGACGTCGTAAACGATGTGCATCTCCATGTCCTCGGCCTTCCTCTTGAAGACCTCCTCAAAGCTCTCCCTGACCCAGTGGGTTATCATCTGCCGGTTGGCCCACGCGAAGTTGGCAGCGGCCTTCATTGCGCTGAAATAGCGCTGTCCCTCCTCCGTCTGGAAGGGAACGCTCACCAGCTCGCGGTCGGGCCAGGGCACGCCGTACTTCCTGTTGGCCCTCTCCATTATCCTGAGGTAGTCGCTTGCGACCTGATGCCCGAGGCCCCTGCTGCCGGTGTGAACCATGACAACGACCTGCCCCTCGAAGAGACCGTAGGTCTCGGCGATTTTCTCGTCGAAAATCTTGTCGACAACCTGAACCTCAAGGAAGTGGTTTCCTGAGCCGAGGGAACCGAGCTGTGGCGCTCCCCTCTGCTTCGCCTTCTGGCTGACTGCATCCGGGTTAGCGCCCTCCATCCTCCCGCCTTCCTCAAGGTGCTCTAAGTCCTCCTTCCATCCGTAGCCGTTGTCGACGGCCCACTTGGCTCCATCAGCCAAGACGTCATCGAGCTGGCTCCAGTGGAGCCTTACACGGCCCTTGCTTCCAAGACCGCTCGGAACGTTCTTGAAGAGCGTATCGACGAGCTCCTTTATCCTTGGTCTGACTTCTTTCTCAGTTAAATTCGTTCTAATCAGCCTGACGCCGCAGTTAATATCGTATCCGACGCCTCCGGGGCTTATAACGCCCTCTTTGACGTCAAAGGCCGCGACACCACCGATTGGGAAGCCATAGCCCTGGTGACCGTCGGGCATCACTATGGAGTACTTGTATATTCCCGGAAGCATCGCAACGTTGGCGGCCTGCTCAAGCGTCCTATCCCCTCTCATCTTCTCTATCAGCTGGTCGTCAGCATAAACCCTGCCCGGAACTCTCATGCGCCTGTCGAACTTCGGGATTTCCCAGCGGATCTTGTCTATCCTCTTCAGCGGCACCATCGTCCCACCTCCGTTTTAGATTGCCCTAACGTTATTTTAAGCTTTCGCGGAGCCTTCAAGCTTAAGCCTCCTCTCCTTTGGCACGTAGTTTATGAGCCTTCCTTCTTTCGCTTTGGCCGAGCCGAGGTAGTAGGAGCGCCACTTGACGATGACCCAGCCGTGGAGGTTCTTATCTTCAATCTCGACGCTCTCACCCGCCAGGTACAGCCTCGCCCTCTCGTCGTCCAGCTCGACGACGTTCTTCGTGGCCTTTGGCCCAACGAGGAAGGAACCCTCGATGCTCAGCCTTATTCCATCGCTCTCTATCCTGCCGAAGTAGACGCCGTTCCTGTCCGGCCCGCTGACGTCGAGGGCACAGGGCTTCCAGGCGTAGACCTTGTGATACCTGCCTCTTATCTCATAGAGAAGATCCGGCGCATATCCGTAGTTCTCCAGGAGAAGCCTTTTGACGAGTTCGGTGTCACTCGTTTTTCCTATTTCATCCCTCGGGTTTTCGCTCATGCCCCTCCCTCCGGCTTTACTATCTTCGCTATGAAGAAGGCCTCGGTGTCGTTGTCGTTTGGATGAATTCTGAGGGCTTTTTTCAGCTCTGCAGAGTAAGCTCTCCCCTCCCACTCAAGGACTGGCTCGCTGGTCTTCACCGGCAGATCTATCGGCTCAAGTCTCGCGTCGGTCTTCCTCAGGAGGTAATCAACGACCTCCTCGTTCTCCAGGGGGTCTATCGTGCATGTTGAGTAAACCAGCGTCCCGCCTGGCTTGAGCGCCCGGTAGGCGGCCAGGATGAGCCTCTTCTGAACCTTCATGTACTTGATGACGCCCCTCAGGCGCCAGCTCTCCAGGAACTTCCACTTCTTCCGTATCATTCCCACAGAAGAGCACGGGGCATCGAGGAGAATCCTGTCAAAAGTATTTTCAAAACGGCCGAAGTAAGCCCCGTCCTTCGTAGTTACCCGGATGTTTAAGACCCCCATCCTGTTGAGGTTCGCTATGAGGACGTTCGCCCTGCTGAGCTTTGGGTCGTTTGCTATTATACATCCCTCGTTCTCCATGTACTGGGCTATCTGGCCCGTCTTCGAACCCGGCGCGGCGGCCATATCTAAAACTAGCTCGCCCGGCTTTGGCTCAAGCACAACCGGAGGAATCATAGAGCTCGCTTCCTGGCCGAAGATCAGGCCAAGACTGTGCTCCGGCACCTTCGCGAGGTTGTCAACGTTGATAAAGAAGCCCTCTTTAACCCAGGGGATTGGTTCGAGCTCGAATTCCTCCTTAAGCCTCTCAACAACCACCTTAAGTGGGGCTTTCAGGGTGTTGACCCTTATGCTCTGCCTGAGCGGCCGAATTATGAACTCCCAGAACTCGTCGGTATCTTCGAGCATCGAATAGCGCTCGTAGAAAGCCGGGTTGGTCTCCCTAATCCTGTCCCTCGCGCTCATGGAACCACCTCACAGGTCGGGAACCAGCTGGGCCATCCACCTGCCATCCGGCAGCTCCTCAATCCTCATGTCGTGGTAGGTTATCGCCTTCACCTCTTCCTTCGGCTCGTGCTTCTCGTAATCCAAGGGCTCGCCGCAGGCCTCTGCCCTGAGTTTGTAGCCGCCCCCGGTCTTCTCTATCTTGACCTTAACATCGCCGAAGACGAGGCCCTCCATGTCGTGAAGCACCAAAAGCTCCTCAAGGAAGTTGTAGAGGAGCGCCATCAGGTCCTCGCCCTCGGCCCCGACCTCACGGCATTCTTTGCTCTCGACCTTCCTCACATCAACCATCACGTCAAAGAGCGCCAGCGCAACGGCCTCGAAAGCCTCCTCAAGGCTCTCGCCGTAGCCCCTGATGCCAATGTCGGCGGTGTGCTCGTAGTGCTCCCACTTCCTCACTTTAATCACCTCCGAGTAGTACAGCGCTTAGCCCCTCATCTATTGAGGCATTATAAAGCCTCTTGTCTGCGGTATAGAACCTCTCTGCACCGGCGTACTTTGCCGAGGCTATCTGCAGGGCGTCCGCCTGATAGAGGTGGTATTTTTCAATCAACTTCCAGGTATCCGCCAGAATGAGGGAGTGTACCGGAACCACTTCCAGCACTCCCAGCCGTGTGAACCTCTTAATCTCGGCCAAAAAGCCCTTTTTGAGAAAGTTGAAGTTTTTCTTGCTGAGTTCTCCCCGTCTGAGCTTTTTGTCAAATACTTCCAGCACCTCCCCTATGTTCCAGAAGCTGAAGGCCAGCTTTATCTCTCCCCTGTATGCGTCCCTGAAGAGGTCCCTCACGACCTCGCTGTCCTTTTCGCTTATATACCTCTTCAGGATTGCACTACTGTCCAAGTAGACGTTTTTCCCTGTCATCTCTCATCTCCCTCAGGAGCTTTTCAGTGCTCTCTCCACCAACTTTCAGCGGTTCAAACCACAGGGGAACCTCTGAGTCGTCAACATCCCTAAGGACTTCGTTTATTAGGTAGTTCACGAGGGCCTCCTCCAGGAGTTTGCTGACCTCACTCTTCTCCCTATGGGCGAGTTCCTTAAACTCCCCCCACAGTTCCTCATCGATATAAACGCTGGTCTTCACCCTGCCCATAATACCACCGTAGGTAATTACCGACTTAGGTATATAAACCCATCGAAACCGTTAATTAGACCGGGATCTTTAATCTTCCAGAGGTGAGAAAATGAGGGAGATAACGCCTCGGAAAATAATCGAGATGAAGGGGAAGGAAAGGATAGCCATGATAACCGCTTACGATTACCCCTCAGCGCTCATAGCTGACAGAGCAGGCATGGACATAATCTTCATCGGTGATTCTCTGGGAATGGTTGTCTACGGAGAACCCAATACATTGAACGTCACGATGGATCAGATGATATTCCACACCAAGGCCGTGGCAAAGGCCGTCAAAAGGGCGCTCGTCCTGGCTGACATGCCCTTCGGCAGCTACGAGATCGATACCGACGAGGGCGTTAGAAACGCCGTAAGGCTCATTCAGGCCGGGGCGGATGCGGTGAAGATAGAAGGCGGTTACGACCACAGGAAGCTCGTGAGGAAGCTGGTCCGCATGGGCATCCCGGTGATGGGGCACACGGGACTCACACCGCAGCGCTACCTCCGCCTCGGCGGCTACCGGCTGATGGGAGAGACTGAAGAGGAGATTGAGGAGATCCTCCGCGATGCCAGGGCACTTGAGAAGGCCGGCGCTTTTGCCGTCGTCCTTGAGTTTACCCTCGCAGATGTGGCCAAGCTCGTCACAGAAGAGGTCTCGATTCCTACCATCGGAATCGGTGCCGGGCCCTACGTTGATGGACAGGTTCTCGTCTGGCACGACCTCCTGGGAATCTACGAAAACACGCCCCCCTTCGTGAAGAAATACGCCGACATCGGTGGGATGATAAGACTTGCCCTTGAGAGCTACCGCGAGGAAGTAAAAGATGGAAGATTCCCGGCAAGGGAACACTACTGGGAGTTCCTCGATAAGGACGACTTCCGGAGAAAAGCCCAGAGGGTCCTCGAAAGGCTCGGAGAGGATGAGTAGATGCTGAAGGGCAGAATGATTCCCGTCATCATACCCGCCTACAACGAGGAGACGAGGCTCCCGAAGGTCCTTGAGAGTATTCCCGACTTCGTTGACGAGGTTATAGTCGTTGACGACGGCTCAAGCGATGGAACGTATAAGGTGGCCAAAGCGTTTTCCGAGAAGGACCCCAGGATAAAGGCCATCAGGCTGAAGAAAAACTGCGGCAAAGGCTGTGCAATGCGTGAGGGGATAAACCACTCCAGCGGCGACGTTGTGGTCTTTATGGACGCCGACGGCCAGCACAAACCTGGGGAGATAATCAAGCTCGTTGAGCCGGTAGTCTCGGGCAACGCGGATATGGTAATCGGCGCCAGAAAGGGGGACGTTAGCCAGAGGCCCATTCACAGAAGGCTCAGCAACATAATAACGACTCGCCTCATACGCCTCAAGCTGCGGCAGTACGTCTACGACACTCAGAGCGGCTTCAGGGCGTTCAGCAGGCAATTCCTTCCGGAGATAGAGAGCGACCGCTACGAGGTCGAAACCGAGATGCTGATAAAGGCCGCCAAGATGGGGGCCCGAATAAAAGAAGTGCCGGTGAGCATGATATATGACCCCAGCAGAGAGGGACGTTTCGGAATAAGGGATGTCTTTCGCTTCATTGGTGCCTTGCTCCGGTTCTGAGTTCGCTCTCCACCTTTACCGCGCCCAGTGTTCCCAGGGTAATAAGGAGGAAACCGAGGGCGTGGTAAATGGTAAAGCTCTCGCCGAGCAGGACGCCCAGCCCTATTGCAACCGCAGGGGCGGGCGTTATTATGGCTGTGGCCTTGGATAGGTTGATGAGCTTTATCGACCTGTACCAGACCAGCTGGCCGAGGGCTATGACGAGGCCCTCTGCAATCACGAAGGCAGAAAACTCAAATCCCGTGACAACCGCCAGCGGGAATAGCAGGAGGAAGCCGAAGGTATTCCTAAGGGCCGCTATCATTGGCGGGCTGTAAGGCAGCCTTTTGGCTATAACGTGGCCGAGCTGCCAGAACAGCGGGACGAGGAGAAGAAGGAAATCTCCAAGATGGAGTTCAAGAGAGCGCCCCTGGAGTATCACGATGGCCAGCCCTGTGATGATAGCTAAGGAATAGGCGATAAGCCTCCGTGTTATCTTTTCCCCCAGGAACAGCCAGGAGAGAATGAAAGAGAACAGAACTTCGCTCCGGGTTATCAGGGCGGCGTTTATGGCCGTGCTCATCCGCGCTCCAAAGGAGTACGCCAGATAGGCGAGCGCAGTGCCGAAGAGCCCCATTAAAAATGCCCCCCATAGGTTACCCCTATTGTTACTTACCTCCCTCCATGTCCCTTTCCAGAAAAGACCGCCCCAGAGGAGAAGCGATGCAACGAGGGCAGAGAACGCCGCGAAGCTTATTGGATTTGAGGGATTGGACTTTATCACCACGGGCTCAAGGCCGTAGATGAAGGTCCCGGTTATCGCAAAGAGTACTCCCGCGGATTCCCTTTTCATATGCTCACCTTCGCCCTCCATCTTAAAAAATCCACGGAAAAATTTTTCAGAGCTGAGGGCCTTCCTGTCAACCGGAAGCAGAAGTAAGCCCCCCATATCTTGGATTTTGTCCAAGACCGTGGGTATGTTCCAGATTGTGGAAATAGTGGTAACAAAAAAGAATAAAACTAACACTTAAAGTCACAATGTTTAAATACATCGATAACAAGGTTAAAACTGGGGATGGGGGTGGCGGCGATAACAATGGGCCCACTCACGATGAAGCGTATTGAAGCCCTGGGGTTCACGATTCTTGTTGTGGGGCTCATTTTGGTAGCCGCCACCCTATGGGGAGCCTCATACAGTTTTCAGGAAAACGTCGTCATATCCTCCGGAGGTTACTACGTTTACAAACTTGAGGGCTACGACTGGAGCGTAATTCAATTCTCGATAAAGTCCACCGAACCCGTAACGGTATGCATCACTGATGAAGTTGGGCTTAGAATACTGAAATCAGGGGACGGTGCTCTGTGCCTCTTCAAAGTGGACGACACGACCAGCGTTGAAAAGATCTGGCGGTTCCCCAAGGACGGACCCATGTACATGATCATCATCCCCGAGTCAAACGGGGGGCCAGTTTCTGTCTCCATCCATGTGAAGGGTGGACTGGTTCTCTGGTGATTCCCCCAACTGTGGGAACCTAAAAAAGCACCCACCGAGATGCTGTTCTGGATAGGTTTTCACTCAGAACTGGCCGGAAAAACCGGAAGGACGATTGTGGAGCCGGGAGCGGGATTTGAACCCGCGACCTGCGGATTACGAGTCCGCCGCCCTGCCGAGCTAGGCTACCCCGGCACCCGATGTTAAGGTTCACGGGAAGTTTATAAGTTTTTCTCAGGGGGTAGGCAGGAGGCCGTTTATAATCTCCAGCCACCTATCGGGGCTGGTTGCAACTATAAGAACCAAAACCGCGAGGAGGAAGTTCACCACGGTTACCTTTCTCAGGGAAGCAATTTCCAGGTTATAGAGTGTCTCCGGAATCCTGGTGTTTTTGCCCTCAGTAACTCTGGATATGAGAACGCCGAGAGCCATACCTGCCAGAACATCATAGATCCAGTGGTGGCCGAGAAAGAGTGTGGCAAAGGGTATCAGGGTGTTCACGAGTATAATCGCTTTTCCTCCGAGATTCTTCCTGTACTTCCAGACGGTAATTATGTTTATCGTAATGATGGTGTTGTGGAGAGATGGCAAGACAAACTCCTGCCGGGTCAGGAGAGTGTTCGAGGAGTTGTAACCTGGAAGGTTATAGACGATGTGGGGGGCGTATATGTGGACAACGAGATATACGGCACCGGCTGTGATATAGGCCGCCAGATATCGGATGAACAGTTCATCGGATGCCGCCAAGTCCCCTTTATAAAGAAGCAGGTACGCAACTGCCAGTGCTATGGATCCAGTAAAGCCGAGGTAATAAACAGCCGTAAAGAAGGAGTACATGAGGGGAATGCCCTTTGTAAATTCCACCAGTCCAACCACGAATTCCCTTGAGGTTAGGGGAAGTCTCAGAAACTCGTTCGTGACGTCAACGCTCCAGCGGCCGATGATTCCGTACAGAACTCCGAAGGCTATCCACCCAAAGTAGCTCAGGAAAAAGGCGTTGAGCCTGATGAGCACTTCCGGATCGTGGAGACGGCGCTGAAGCAGGTTCATGCCTTTTACCCCCGAGTAGTCAAACCTTTAATTACCCGCTCTTGGATACACTACCGCCTTGGACTCCAACCCTTAAAAACCTTGCACCCAATTATCACCGGTGGGAGCATGGAGATACCAAACTACGGCAGGATTGAATTCCGGGCTGTTCTCTTTGACCTCAACGGAACCCTTGGAGAGAGCGGAAGGGTAGATGACGAAGTCAAGCATCTCCTTGAAAGGCTCGCAGACAGATACACGGTCGTCGTTCTGAGCGCCGATACATTTGGAACCCTGGAGGACGAGCTGAGGGGCCTTCCAGTGAGGATCGAGAGAGTTTCCAGCGGTACTGAGAAGGCCAGGATAGCCGAGGGCTACAAACCCTATGCCGCGGTCGGCAACGGCAACAACGATGTGGCGATGCTTGAGGGGGCAGAGCTGGCTTTCTGCGTGATAGGGCCGGAGGGGGCGAGTATAGATGCCCTCCTCGCCAGCGACGTAGTGGTGAGGGACGTTAAGGACGCCATAGGCATGATCCTCGACGAGAAAAAGCTCATAGCTACGCTCAGAGGGTGAGATAAACGTGAAAACGCTGAGAGGAGTCGGGACGGCGGAGCTGGTGATCAAAAAGTCGGTTTTCATAGGCTACGCCTCGCCCGCGAAGACGGAAGAAGAGGCCAAAGCCTTCATATCAAAAATCAAAGCCCACCACAGCGACGCAACGCACAACGTCTCAGCATACCTCATCAACGACGGAAAGAACTTTGCGGTCAGATACGATGACGACGGCGAGCCCAAAGGCTCTGCCGGGAAACCGGTTCTCAAGGTTATCCAGAATAAAGGCCTGAGCAATGTTGTGGTCGTTGTTACCCGATACTTCGGCGGCATAAAACTCGGCTACGGCGGGCTTGTTAAGGCTTACAGCGACACTGCAAGCCTTGCCATCGAAAACGCTGATATCATCGAAGTTTACGAGACGGAGCGCTTCCAGGTTACATTCCCCTACAGCCTCTTTCACCCCGTCAGAGATACCGTTAAGAATTCCGGAGGAAGGGTCGTTGGGGAGGATTACGGCGAGCTGGTGACGTTCACCGTTGAGACGAGGAAGGGCGAAGCTGAGAAGCTGATGGAACTTTTGACGGAGAGGACGAAGGGGAGGGTAAGGCTGAGGAAGCTCTTCATGAGTTCGTTTGAGGGGAGCCTCTGAGTTTTTTACATGCCATGTAAATTACATGGGGTGTAAATTACATCCCGTGTAAAAATCCAAGTCAGTCATCCTTGCTCTTGGAGGGGAACCTTTCCAGAACTTTTTCCCAGACCCTTATCGCGGCCCACTTATCCAAAAACTCGTTGAAGGTGCCGCACTTCGGTGAGAGAACGCAGACGGGACAGCCGTCCTTACAAGGGCAGGAACGGAGATGTTCAAGGCTCTTCTCCATCAGCCTCTCGGCGTTCTCGTAGAGTATGGGAGCCAAGCCACTCCCCCCTTCGTTGCCGTCGTAGATGAACACGACCGGCCTTCCAGCGTGAGGTAAACTAGGAAAGCTCGCATAGCTGTAGCCACCGAGCTCCCTGCTGTCCACGTAGGTGAATATGGGGGCAATTTTTATCATGTTGTGCTCTATCGCATGCAAAGCGGAGCCGATTCCGTCTTTGCTGTCGACCATCTTCTTTATCGCGAAGGCCAGCTCTTCATCGCTGATTCCAAGCCTCTGAAGGGTATCACCTATGGTTTTCCTTATGACGTGGGTGGTAGTGCCTAGGTAGAGCGGAAAGAGCTTCCTCCGGTCGAGGTTGCTGTAAAGGATAAATGCAGGGTCTTCAAAGCCTTTCTCGATCGCCACGTTGAAGAACTCCCTGAACTCCTCACTCGCGACTTCCCTTATCGAGTCGGGAAAGACGAGCCATATTCCCTCCGTCTCAAACTCCCTGACGTAGGGTTCCTTCAGCTCAACTTTCGCAAACTTCTCCCAGTTGAGGATCGAAAAGTCCTCCTCATTGACCCTCTCACCTGTCATTGGGGAATATATTTCGGCCCGAAGGATTCCGCTTTCCTTCAGCTTCAAGATCTCCTTAACGTAGTTCCCGGTGTCGGCCCCCTTGACGGCGAAGCCGGTGTAAACGTGTCTAACCCTCAGCCTGCCGAGGTGCACCTCAACTCCCCTGTAGGTTTTCTCCCCCCTGCTCTCCAGTATCTCGACCTCCTCCCTCTTGGCCACGAATGTTTCCACGTCCCAGAAGCGGTTTAAGGGCTTTGCAAAGACAAAGTGAAACTTTCCGAGCGCGAGTCTGTCCCTGGCCATGTAGAGCTCTCCCCTTGAGAAGTATGCCATTCCCGGGAGGAGAGAGCGGTGATATTCATCCGAATCAACTTCCTCGATTATATACCCCTTGAGCTTGAGCCAGTTTACGAAGTTGAGCAGCTCCCTGAGCGAGGATTTCTCCATCAGTTTGCCCTTTATCCATGGCTCATCCTTAACCAGGAAAAACGTTTCGTCGCTCGCCGTCCTCAGGGAGGAGTAGCTGAAAGCGGGCTTCCTCAGACGAACTTCAAGTTTGCCCGTGAGCGGATTTTTCTTCAGGTCCGCCTTCCGTTCGATAACAAGCTTCTCCATGACTTTCCTCTCGAACTCATCAAGCTCGTCCCAGTCCACTATTCCCAGCTCCGTGAGGAGGTAGTGGAGGTGCTTTTCCGCTATGCGCTCGTTCTCCAAGTTGACTGGCATGTACTCTATTATCCCCCTCCCCAGCCTCTCAACGAGCTCGTCGAAGTGTTCCCTGTAGTAGTAGTCGAGGCCGTTCTTCCTGAGGACTACGGCGTTCAAGGCTTCCCTTTCAGTCTTTCTCCCGGCCCGACCAAAGCGCTGAATCAGCGAAAAGAGCCCGTCCGGGGGAATTCCGTAGTTGATGACGGCATCGAGGTCGCCGATGTCTATGCCGAGCTCAAGGGCGTTGGTCGTCAGGAGAACGAGCAGCTTGCCCTCCTTGAAGTCCCGTTCTATCTCCCAGCGGACGTTCCTGGGCAGTGTTCCTTTGTAGGTGGTCACCTTCGAGAAAACCTTTGAACCAAGGAGGAAGCGAAGGAGCTTCTCCGTCCCTTTACGCGAGTCGAAGAAGACGAGAGTCTTGATCTTCTTTTCGGCGAGCCTCTCCACAACGGCCCTCAAAAGCTGTCTCTCGTCAAGGTTCTTGGGCTCGAAGAGGATTAAGTACCGCCTCGGGAAGGGGTTGGTGGCGTGGCTTATTGCACTGAACCTCCTCCTGAAGAGCTTCTCGGCAAACCCCCGTGGGTTTCTTAGTGTCGCTGAGAGGGCCATTATTTGAGGCTTCGCGCCGAGGTGCTTGAGCCTGAAGTCGAGGCGGCGGAAGAGGTACGCAAAGTTGCTCCCGAAGACGCCGCGGTAAACGTGGAGCTCGTCCACGACGAGATAGCGGAGGTTTCTGAGGAGCCACTCGTAGTCGCGCCATCTCCGCAAAATGTTGTAGTGGAGCATATCCGGCGTTGTAAAGATAACCCTCGGCTTCTCGCGGATTAAAGTTCTCCTCTCCTCCCACGGAATGTCTCCGGTCAACATCCTCGCGCTAACGAGCTTTCCGGTGAGACGGTAGAAGACGAGGTTCTGGAGGGAGAACTTTTCAAGCTGGTTGTTTATGAGGGCCCTCGTGGGGTATATGAGCAGATAAGTTGCACGGGGATCGGAGAGGTAGGAATCAAAAATGGCCAGCCGGAATATCTCGCTCTTGCCACTGGCGGTCGGGGTTGTTACAACGATGTTCCTCCCGGAGTACAGCCTTTCGAGGGCCTCGACCTGGTGGCGGTAGGGCCTAAAGCCGAGTTCTCCAAGGAGGGCGTTAATCTCAGGGTTGTTGAATTGAAAATCGCCGAACTCACCGTCCTTTGGCGGAAAAACCTGAACCCTCGCTATCTCCGACTTGAGGGGTCTGAGGGTCTCGAAGAGTGACATGAAGATAAATTCGGTGGGATAGCTAAAAAAGTAGCGGGCACCTGCCGTAGAAACATGACGTTTTGAAGCGGCTGTGATATGGCGAGGGGAACTGCCTGGACTTTCGGATAAGAAGGAAACAACCCGCAACCCTTTAAAAGGGCTTTCGGTAGGCTAAGTCGGTGGTGAGTGATGAGGATAGCGGTCATCGATTACGATAGGTGCAACCCCGATAAGTGCGGCCACTTCCTGTGTGAGCGCGTTTGTCCAGTCAATCGAATGGGCGGAGAGGCGATAATCATAGACGAAGAAAACTACCGCCCGGTGATCCAGGAGGCGAGCTGTACCGGCTGTGGAATCTGCGTCCACAAGTGCCCATTCAACGCAATAACGATTGTGAACCTTCCGGAGGAGCTTGAGGAGGGCTGCGTCCACCGCTACGGCGTCAACGCCTTTGTGCTGTACCGCCTGCCAGTCGTCAAGGACGGTATGGTCGTCGGAATCCTTGGGCCGAACGGAACGGGTAAGACCACCGCCGTTAAGGTTCTTTCGGGTCAGATAGTCCCGAACCTCTGCGGCTATAACGATAGCTGGGACGCCGTCATAAAGGCCTTCCGCGGCAACGAGCTTCAAAACTACTTCGAGAGACTGAAAAAGGGCGAGATAAGACCGGTCGTCAAGCCGCAGTACGTTGACCTGATACCCAAGGCAGTCAAGGGTAGAGTTAGGGACCTGCTGAAGAAGGCCGACGAGGCGGGCAGGTTCGAGGAAGTTGTGAAGGAGCTTGAGCTTGAGAACGTCCTTGATAGGGATATAAGGCACCTCTCCGGTGGTGAGCTTCAGAGGGTTGCAATTGCGGCCGCGATGCTCAGGGATGCACATTTCTACTTCTTCGACGAGCCCTCAAGCTACCTCGACATAAGGCAGCGCCTCAGGGTGGCAAGGATAATCCGCAAGCTTGCCGACTCCGGAAAGGCCGTCCTCACAGTCGAGCACGATTTAGCCATACTCGACTACATGAGCGACATAATCCACGTGGTCTACGGCAAGCCCGGAGCGTACGGTATATTTTCCCAGCCCAAGAGCACGCGCAACGGCATAAACGAGTTCCTTCGCGGCTATCTCCGCGACGAGAACGTTAGGTTCAGACCATATGAGGTCAGCTTCACCAAGAAGAGCGAGAGGAAGAGCCAGGATGGCGAGATACTGGTCGAGTATCCGAGGCTGGTAAAGGACTACGGGGGCTTCAGACTTGAGGCTGAGGGCGGAACCCTCTACGTCGGCGAGGTGATTGGCATAGTGGGACCCAACGGGATAGGTAAGACCACCTTCGTCAAGATGCTCGCCGGTGTGGAGAAGCCAACGGAGGGCGAGGTCGACTGGACGCTCACAGTAAGCTACAAGCCCCAGTACATCAAGGTGGACTACGAGGGAACGGTCTTCGAGCTGTTGAGCAAAATAGACGCGGGGAAGCTGATGAACAGCTTCTACAAGACCGAGCTCCTGAACCCCCTCGGCATTCCCGACCTCTACGACAAAAAACTGGACGAGCTGAGCGGTGGAGAGCTACAGCGCGTTGCCATAACGGCCTGCCTGATTCGCGACGCGGATCTGTACCTTCTCGACGAGCCGTCAGCACACCTCGACGTCGAGCAGAGGCTGGCAGTCTCAAAGGCAATACGCTCACTCATGGCAAAGAACGAAAAGACTGCCCTTATAGTAGAGCACGATGTCATGATGGTTGACTACCTCAGTGACAGGCTCATAGTCTTCGAGGGTGAACCCGGAAGGAGCGGAAAAGCTTTGCCGCCGATGGGGATGAGGGAAGGCATGAACCGCTTCCTTGCCTCCGTTGGAATAACCTTCAGAAGGGACCCGGAGACTGGAAGACCGAGGGCAAACAAGGAAGGCTCCGTGAAGGACAGGGAGCAGAAGGAGAGAGGCGAGTACTACTACGTATCGGCATGAGGCATCCCGTGGTATTTTTCATATTTTCCGCTTTTCTGATGGTCCTTTCTCATTTCACATGAGCGTCGGTGCATCCGAAATCTTTTTAAACTAAACTGGCATATGTAAGTTAAAACATACATATGTTGGTGATAGTATGATTAGGTTCGGCGCGATCGCCGGAAAGCTCTACAGGATAAAATGCCGTGGGAGGTGCCGGTGATGGCAAGGTGGACGGCTCCAGCATGGCTGAGGGGCACAATAGACCTCGTCCTCACCATAGTGTTTGTAATACTTGCCGTATCCGGGATAGCCCTCTACCTGGCACCATCGGGAAGGATAGCGGACACAATAGGATGGACGTTTCTGGGGCTGGACAAGGATACATGGACAAACGTACACACGTACATGGGCTTTGCCATGATAGGACTTATAGCGGCACACCTGATAATAGGCTTCAGAAGCATGCTCACCATGCTCAGAATGGGCTTCAGGCAGAGCAGGTGGAAGCCAGCAGTGGCTTTTCTGCTCACCATGGGGCTCGTCCTCGGCGGATTCCAGGCGTACAAGGCGTACTTCACGGAGGAAGACTCAACGGAGAGCACCGATTATGTCGCCTATCTCCCGAGTGAGACCAACGACACAACCTACACGTACGTGGAGATAACCGGCTCAATGCTGAAGACGTACACCCTCCAGCAACTGGCGGACATCTACGGCGTCTCGGCCGATGAGCTGGCAGAGGTGCTGAAGGAGGACTACGGTATTGAGGCCAAGACCGACGAGCTGCTTGAGGTCATAGAGGCCAACAACGGACTGGATCGCGAAGTGTTCAAGGAAGAACTGGCTTCGGCCATTGAAAAGCTCCTTGGAATAAGCAATGCTGAAACCAACACCACGTCGGAAACAGCGGAAGGGGGTGAAAGCTGATGGGACCATATTTCTCCCAGTACATCTACGCCGAGACACCTGGATATGTGGCATATCTGAGCATAGCCCTCTGGCTTGTCCTCCTCGCAGTGGTGGCCATCTCGATGTACAGCCTCAGCAAGAGCCTCAACTCCCTGCTCTGGGAGATGAGGGAGATAAACGCCGCCGCCCTTGAGCTGATGAACGAGACCAGCGACGTGGAGAAGATACTGGAGGAGGTGTAAAGGGGGTATCTCCCCCCATTCTACCACAACTATTTTCAGAAAATCCGGTTTTCTATATTCTCCCCCCAAACCGCTTCTTAAACACAGATAAACGATGAATAACGTTGTTTAACGGTAAAAATCGAAAAAAGGCAGGAAAAGCCGCTTCAGTAAACAAGCATGAATTTAAGCACATGGTTTCGTGAAAAAAGCTTAAATATTGCTTTTCTCATAGAGACCATTGAGGTGAAGGGCCATGATGTGGAAAAAAGGCGTTGCATTGCTCTTTGGTTTGATGCTCGTGGCAACCACACTCTCCTTCGGCAAAGTGATGGCCGAGGACACCTCAGTGACAGTGATACTTGTCAGCGACAACGAGGCTGACTGTGCCTTGGCTCAGTATTTGGCTAATGTGACTGGTGCTGTGGTTGTGACGACCACGTGGGGCGTTTATGATCCTAACGTTACGGCGGAGATTATGAGCTACGCTCCGGACGAGGTCATCATAATTGGGGGACCAGATGCTGTGGTTGAGCAGTATGTGGCTGACCTTGAAGAGCTCGGCATAACCGTTGAGCGCTGGGGAGGTCAAAACAGATATGAAACAAACCTCATGGTAATGGAACAGGCAAAACTCAAATTCAAACTCATGTTCAACAACAGCGTGATAATAACCCCCGGAAACGACAGCGCAGCCATCAGGGCCGCGCTCAGGATGGCAGTTCGCAGAAAGGCTATGATAGCCTTCGTCAACGACACCTCAAACATAACCAAGCTCATGCTGAAGCTCCAGTTAAGGAACGCCAACGTAACCATCGTGCAGACCCCGGTTATGAGCAAAGTGATGCTCCACATAAGGGAACAGCTTAGGGAGAAGATGAACTGCAACTGCACCGAGATGGAGGTCAACATAACTGCCGAGACGGCACTTGAGGCCATCAACGCGAGTGAGGAGAGAATAACCACAGCCAAGGAGATGCTGGAGAACGTGACTCTAAGCCCACCCGAGGAGCGGCTCGCCACAAGGATGCTGAACCTTGCCGAAAAGGAACTGGAGAACGCCAAGGATGCCTACGAGATGGGAAGGTACGGGAAGGCATACGGACAGGCCATAGCGGCAAAGGCCCATGCAGAGTTCGTTATCAGAATGGCCTCTGACAGATGGAGCGTAGAGATACAGACCAACATGACTATGAGGGCAGAGATGTACGTCTGGAGGCTTGAGAGGCAGATTATGGTAATGGAGAAAAGCGGGTTCAACACCACCGAGCTCAGGGCACTGGTCGACCAGCTCAAGGAGGCCATAAAGAACGGCGACTACGATGCCATAGATTCAATAATGCAACAGATAAGGGAAAAGCTCCTTGAGCTCTATGCCAACGGCAGGGGCAAGTTTAGAGAGCGCATGGTGTTCCCCGCCCATGGCAGACACGGCAGACCGTAACACCTCTTCCCATTTCTTCTTTAGTTTGAATTGAACAATTCCTCCGGGCTCTTCTAACCGAAAACTTTATAAGATCTCGCACATATGTAATATTAAACTTACACATGTAGGAGGTTGAGACCATGAGGAAGATATGGTTCGGAATTGGGCTGATAGCCCTGCTGGTGGGAATGTCCATCGGGGCGGTTTCAGCGTACATGGGGACCCCAGGACCTAACCCGTACGCATCCCAAACAACCGCCCCGGCGACGAGCAGTACCCTTGACACTTACTACTCAGACCTGAGCCAGGAGGAGATAGATGGTCTCCTCTGGATGGTCGAGGAGGAAAAGCTCGCAAGGGACGTCTACCTGACGCTGTACGATCAGACTGGACTGGTGGTGTTCAGCAACATCGCCAACAGCGAGCAGATGCACATGGATGCCGTGTTGAACCTCATTGAGAAGTACAACCTGACCGCTCCGGACACACTCGACCAAGTGGGCGTCTTCCAGAACGAGCAGCTCCAGAACCTCTACAACCAGCTTGTCGAGATGGGAAGCCAGAGCGTTGTAGATGCCCTCAAGGTTGGGGCACTGATAGAAGAAACCGACATAGTGGATCTTCAGGAGAGGATAGCCCAGACCGACAACGAGGACATAAAACTCGTCTATGAGAACCTCATGACCGGAAGTGAGAACCACCTCAGGGCCTTCGCGGGCCAGCTTGAGGCCTACGGGGTGACCTATGAGCCGCAGGTTGTGAGTGAGGACTACTACCAGAGCGTTATCGGCACAACACCCAGCCACGGGTACGGAGGTCACGGCATGATAGCAGCCCAAGGGCAGGCGGGAGGAATGCAGGAATGGGGCATCATGGCGGGTATAGCCAGCGCCTTCAGGCACGCCTGGGCGTGGATGAACGGGCTCGCCCAGAGGATTGGAACGCCCATCTGAAGCTTTCTTTTTATTCCTAACTAATCCACAATGGGGGGTTGGTGATGGAAGCTAAAGCCTGGCACTTCGTTGAGTTTGGTGAGTTCCCAGTTGAAGAGATCGATGTTGAGGAGGTGAGGGACGACGCGCTGGAACTTCTCGGGCGCGTGACCGTTGAGAGGTACGAGACATCACGCGGGACCGTCCTCAAGCTCGTTGATGAGCATGGAAACTACATCGGAAAAGTTGTCGGGGGCTGCTCTTTGGAGAAGCTCTCCATCGGGAGTGCCTACCAGACCCCATTTGGGATAAAGGTGACGCTGGACTGCGGCGAGAGCGTTGTTGGTTGGCTCTACCTGGAGGGATGACGATGCCAAGATGGTTTGGAGGCCCAATGATGCGGCCCGGCTTTGGAAGAAGAGGACTCTGGTGGATGTGGTGGGGCTTTGGAATATTTGCCATATTCCTTCTCTTCGCCCGCATTGCCCTACTGCTGCTCCCCCTCGTGCTCCTTGGTGCCCTGCTTTACGCCTTCCTGAAGCACTGATTCGAAAGCTTTTTATTTCTCCCCGCCAACTTATGTAAGAGCCTGCTGCCCTATGGAAGGTCAAGAGTGATGTAAGATGGTCGAGAGCATACAAGAGATAACAGTGATTGCAGAGGCCCTGAGCTCTCCCGTGAGGGTGAAAATACTCAAAATGCTCTGCGAAAAGGAGTGGTATGTCTATGAGCTGGCTAAGAGCCTCGGCATTTCTCGCCAGCTGCTCTACCTCCATCTCAAAAAGCTCGAAAAGGCCAACCTAGTCGAGAGCGAGCTCCGTCTGGAGCCCAACGACCCCAGGGCAAAGAAGTACTACCGGGCAAAGCCGTTTAAGTTCGTCGTTGATAATGAGACCATAAAGAACCTTAAGGAGGTGTGATGATGCCATACGCATCGACCCCGAGCGGGTGGATAAGCATAATCCTCGGGCTCATTCTGATAGCGATAATGGTCTTCGCATTCTACCAGATGAACAAGACACTCGGGGAGCTCAAACTTGAGCTTGCCCAGCTGAGGAACACACTGGAGGAGACCAAGAGACACACCGAGGAAGTCAAGAAGAAGCTTGAGGAAGTCTGAAATGCTGCCTCCAGGCAAAATCCCCCCGGAGAAGCTCAGGGAACTGGTCTTTAACCATCTAGGGGCTAGAGGGGAGAGGGTTATAATCGGCGCTGACCTCGGCATAGATGCCGCCGCCATTGATTTCGGTTCTTCCATTCTCGTGGCATCGACAGACCCGATAACCGGGGCCGAAAAGGGGATAGGCTTCTACGCGGTTCACATCAACGCCAATGACGTAGCTACGTTTGGAGCCAGGCCAAAGTGGTTCCTGGTGAGCATACTCCTGCCGGAGAACGCGGATGAAAGCCTCTTGGCCGGAATAATGGAGGAGCTGCATAAAAGCGCATCGAAGCTCGGGGTTGCCATAGTCGGCGGCCACACCGAGGTGACTCCCGGTCTTGAGAGGCCGATAGTGGTAGGAACGATGCTCGGTGAGGTTGATCAGGAGAAGCTCGTAACCTCCAACGGGGCCAAGCCTGGAGATGCTGTTATTGTCACCAAATGGGCCGGCCTTGAGGGGACGTCGATAATAGCCAGCGAGAGAAGCGGAGAGCTGGAGAGGGCCTTTGGAAGAGAGTTCGTGGAAAAAGCCAGGTCTTTTATCGAGATGATAAGCGTTGTGGAAGATGCACTCACGGCCAACGAGGTCGGCGTCCATGCCATGCACGATCCTACTGAGGGAGGCATAGCCAACGGGCTCCACGAGATGGCGGATGCCGCTGGAGTAGGCTTCCGCGTTTACAGGGAGAGGATTCCCATCAGGGAAGAGACGCTGAAGATATGCGGGTTCTACAATCTAGACCCGCTGGCTCTGATAAGCTCCGGAACACTGATGGTAGCCGCCCCTAAAGAGCAAGCTAAAGCTGTCGTTGAAGCCCTGAGGGGGAAGGGCATAAACGCCGCGGTTATAGGTGAGTTCGTGGAAGACCCGGGCGTAAAGGTAATCGTCGAGAACGGAAAGGAAAGACCCCTTGAGAGGCCCGAAAGCGACGAGCTCTGGAAGGTAGTCTAAAGCTCCACGGCTATTCTCAGCTTTTCTTCTTCCTCAAGCTTCCGGAGTACCTCCAGTGCCGTTTTTGGGTCGAGCTTAAGCGTCCTGATGTGCTCGTAGGCCTTTCTTATCTCCTCCCGCTGGTAGCCAGACGATTTCTTCTCGATGTACAGCAGAACTGCAAGGAGAACGCCCTTGATGCTCTTCTCCGGCAGGGGCAGGAGTTTCCAGCCGTTGTCATAGACGTATGCCGCCTTCGGACTCTCGTCTCCACGGAGCTCCGTTACTGGAACCGTCGTGGAGCCCTCGCGGGAGGTCAGATACTCGACGAGGGTTTTTTCCGAATAGCCCTCCCTCCTCAGTCCCTCGAAGCTCAGCTCCAGCGCCTTGAGCAGGGAGGAAAGCCTCTCAATGTCCCTTATCCTTGCTTTGGAGAGCAGGGAGAGCTTGAGAACAGCCCTTTCAAGGGGCTCTTCCTCGACGTTTACTGCAACCAGAACCCTGTCCCAGAGGCGGGAGCCCTCCTCAAAGGCCTTGACAGCTATCCAAACGGTGCCGTTGGTGAGAATACCGTACCTCACGCCGGAGTTGAAGCAGTACCTCGCCAGCTGGCGGAGCGGCTCGTCCCTTTTCAGGATGTTCACACCCATGTTCTTCGCCTCGACGTAGGCGAAGACCCCTCCGTCCAGGATAAGGGAGTAGTCTGCCCTTCCATCCTCGGTTCTCTCCTCCGGCCGAACCTCCTCCGGGTTGTTCCAGTCCCAGCCGAGCGCCTGAAAGATCTCACCGATGAGGTGCTGCTTTACTGCCTCCTCATTCCTGACGTAGAGGTTTCTGTGGGCACGCACCTTCCTGAGGACGTTGATGATAGCGTTTCTGAGCTCCTCCATGCTCATACCTCCAGCACGTACTTTCTGCTCCCCGCCTCAAAACCCCTGAAGGAGCCGAGTTTGAGCCTCACGATGGCGGATTCAACATCCACAACACTCATTGATGCGAGGTGCGTTACCCCAGTGCCCCTCAGGAAATCCGGGAGGAGCTGGGCGCTTGGGCCGGTAAGGACAAAGAGCCTGGCCCTCTTCGCCCTGTCCAGCATCATGCCAAGGGTTCCGTTGATTATTGCCGAGCCGCTGACTATGAGGGCATCCACCTCCGGAAGGAGCCAGTACTCAAGGGCATCGCTTAATGTTTCTCTGTCCCAGAGCTTGGGATTCCGCTCAAAAACCATAACCTCGAATCCGCTCTCACGGAGGCTCGAAACAACGGGGGGCATGTTTCCAACAACCGCGACTTTTTCAACGTCGTCCTCCAGAAGCTCAACAACATCCACCTTCGGGGCGTTTGATACGTCCAGGAGGTACTGGGAAAGGGCGTTTATGGCGGCGATTCCAAGGGTCCTTTCGATCACGTTGAGGCTGTCTGCCTTTTGAATAAATCCCTCCAGCGAGGGCTCTCGGATGGAGTTTTGATACCTGCCCACCTCTCCGGGCAGTGTCATGGCCACGCCCAGCGCTGAACCGCGCTTCCCCTCGATGAGAACGTAGCTGTACGGAAGTGCAAAGGAGAAGTCAAGTAGCCGAAAGTCCTCGTCTATTATATCCAGTGCCCTCCGTTTAATCTCCCTCAGCAACATGGGGTTTCTTACTCTCCGAGACCTAAAAGCTTTTGGGGATACCCGAGAATTAACATCTGGTGAAAAAACATGTGCCGGATACTCTTCGCCACCGGGGAGGGTAGGGAAATCGTCCCCCTCCTCGACGCGATAGTCAAAGCATCGGAAAACGACCCGTACAAGGAAAAACGTGGGAGGGGAAAGCAACACCGCGACGGCTGGGGCTACGTGCTCCTGAAAGATGGAACCGTGAGGCACTACCGGTCGATGAGGCCCATATTCGAGGACACCGGAGCCGTGAAGGCCCTGCGGGGTGAGCTCACAGGCTTTGTGACGCTTATGGTGCACTCCCGGGCGGCGTCTCAGGGCGTTAAGAGCCTCTTCAACGTCCAGCCCTTTGTCTTCTCCTCAAGGCACGGCTTTACATTCTGGCTCCTCCACAACGGCGACCTCGACAAGTCCCGCATCATAGAGCTGGCAGACCTCGATGAGAAGGAGCTTGAAAACGTCTCGGACACCTACGTCTTCGGGACATACCTCTGCAGAAGGCTCCAGAGTCCGACATTGAGCAACCTGCTGGTTCACTACAGGACAATCGAGGAGACCACGAAGTCCCTCTTCAACACCGTGACACTCTTCCACCGCTCGGGGGGAGACTTCATCGCGTTTATCACGGCAAGGATGAGTGAGAGCTACATGGGGGATCCTCTGAACTACGAGTACGGCAAGCTTCTGCTCCTAAGAAGAGAGAATCTCTTCGCGGTGGTCTCCTCAACCCTGGAGCTCTACTATCCGGCGGAATACGAGGAGGTTCCAAACGAAACGGCATTCTGCGTGCGCATCCGCGGGGATGCGTTTGAAGTCGAGACAGTGCATCTGTGAAACGTTATATACGATGTCTCCCCATTTTTATATTGGGTGGTGGGATGGACACAAACGCCCCGATTAAAGTCTACATGACGAGAAAGCTCATCGGCGTTGAGCCAAACGATAGCATACGGCGGGCCTGCGAGGTCATGGTGGAGTTCGACATAGGCTCCCTCGTCGTCGTTGAGAATGGAAAGGTCGTCGGCTTCTTTACGAAGAGCGACGTTATACGGAGGGTCGTGATCCCAGGGCTCCCCAACACGACCCCCGTGAGGGAAATAATGAGCGGGGAGCTGATAAGCGTCGACTCCAACACTCCCCTCAGAGAGGTGCTCGACCTGATGGCGAAAAAGGGCATCAAGCACATGCTCATCGAGGAGAACGGGGAGATAGTCGGAATATTCAGCCTGAGCGACCTACTCACCGCCAGCAGGAGAAGGCTTGAGACAGCCATAGCGGCTGAGTGATGGCCATGATAAGGATAGCCCACATAAGCGACACCCACATAACGGGCGAGAGCGCCTACAAGGGGTACGCCTACGACCTCATAGTCAACGAAATAAACAGGGGCAACTTCGACTTCGTAATCCACACCGGCGACGTGACCAACCAGGGACTGCGGGAGGAGTACGAGAGGGCCGCCTACGAACTCCGGAAAATCCAGAAGCCGCTGGTTGTCATTCCTGGCAACCACGATGTCAGGAACGTCGGCTATACACTCTTTGAAAGGTTCATCGGGCCGCTGAACGGAGTCTTTGAGTTCAAAGACGGCGTCGTGATATGGGTCGACTCCACGATTCCGGACTTAAGCGATGGTCGCGTTGGCGGCCACAAGTTCAGATGGCTGAAGAAGAAGCTGGAGGAGTACTCGGACAGGAAGTTCAAGATAGTGGCCTCACACCACCATCTGGTGCCCCTTCCGGACACGGGAAGGGAGAGGAACGTGCTCTTCAATGCCGGCGACGTCCTCGACCTCCTTCTCAGGCACGAGGTCAACCTCTACACCTGCGGACATAAACACGTCCCCAACGTTTACAGAATAGAGGACATGGTGGTGGACAACGCGGGCTGTACCTCCTGCAGGAAAACCCGCAAGGGCGACGTCAACAGCTACAACGTCATAACACTTTACGATGACGGGAGGATAGAGGTGAGGATAAAGCGCGTCACAGGCGAGCAGGTGGTAAAAGAGCACAGGCCAGTGAGGCCAAAGCTCTTCGTCCCAAAGGGTAAAAGGCTCATCAGGATAATCCAGATGAGTGAGAGCAACGTCTCGGACAGGATATACTTCAGGAGAAAGGTTCTGGAGAACGCTATCAGGACGATAAATGAAAAGCTGAAGCCGGACATTGTGATCCACTGTGGCGACGTCGTGGATATGGGGATAGAGCGCTACTATGAGAGGGCATACGAGTTCTACGAGATGATAAAGGCGGAAAAGCTGATCGTCCCGGGCCACAACGATATAACTTACCTTGGCTACGACCTGTTCCTTGAGTACTTTGGCGAGCCGGAGATAAAGG
Organism: Thermococcus thioreducens; assembly: GCF_002214545.1. Lineage (NCBI taxonomy): Archaea > Methanobacteriati > Methanobacteriota > Thermococci > Thermococcales > Thermococcaceae > Thermococcus > Thermococcus thioreducens. The sequence continues at coordinate 1,173,271 of NZ_CP015105.1, forward strand.
AGCTGGGCGGCTTCACGTTCATCCCGGTCATAAGCGCTCAGTACGAGACGCCCATAGGCGTCGTGGGAAGGATAGGCCAGAGAAGGCTCGCAGTGCGTCTCGAAGAGTACAGGGAGAGCTTTACCGTCGTAGTCATGCACCACAACATAGTCCCCATACCCAAAAGCAGGGAGGTCGGCTTCCTGGAGGATGCCGGCGACGTCCTTCGCGTTATTACAAAGCGGGAAGCGAACCTTGTGCTGACCGGCCACGGCGGCAACTCCTTTGGGCTTAAGGTAGAGAAAACGCCAATCGTCAATTCAGGCTCCATAAGCTGGGAGCTCCACAGAAATCCATACGGGAACACCTTCAATGTGATAGACGTCTACCGGGACATGGTCGTTGTCTTCGAGATCCAGGCAACGTGGGGCTCGGGGAGGCTGGTGGGGATATGGAAGATAAAGGCACCCTTTAGAATTTCATCTTCGCCTCCGTCCTCTCCATGAGCCGTCCCATTATGTCCTCCATTATTTCATTGACGGTCTTTTCAAGCTCGACATTGTTTATAACGGGGATTCCGTGCTCCTTCGCCCTGTCCACGATAAATCCCTGTATCTCGATTATCGCGTCCAGGTGTTTCAGGTAGTAATCAGCGGGACGCTTGCTGTAGCGCGCCCTCTCGTAGAACCTGGCCTCCAAGTCCTTTCTCCCGCTGACCGTTATCACATACATGAAGCTGTTCTCCTTGAGCTCCACGTAGCCCGGGACAAGGTGAATGCCCTCGATTATTGCGTTGAAGCCCTCTTTATAGGCCCGTTCTAGGACAGCCGCTATGCCGACCGAAACGTGCCGGACCTGATTCTCAAAACCGTCTATTAGGGGAGACCGTCCGGTTCGGGGGCTGTGAAACGTCCTCCATGCAAGGAACGATGATGTATGCAAATCGGGCAGCAGTTCCGGGGCGATTATCTTCCTCATGACTTCCCTTATCGTGTCAGTGCCTATAACGCTCCTTATGCCGAGGCGGAAGGCCAGCTCGGTAGCTATCGTCGACTTGCCGACGCCCGTTGCGCCTCCGAGGAGTATGGTTATGGGTATCTTAAGCCTCCTGAGCTGGCGCCAGAAGAGGTAGCGCTTCGCCGCTTCGCTGAGGCCGTGCTCAAGGAGCTTCCTGTACGTCAGTTCTCTTATCTCCTCGGTTGTCACAAGTTTGCGCCTCTTCTCGTTGAGCTCCTTCTGAACTTCAGTAGCGATGATGTAGGCTATGCCCACCTCAACGCCCGCCAGGGTTATAGAGCGCGTAAGGATGCCCCTCGAAAAGGGCAGGCGTATCTTTCTCTCCGGGTCGGTGACGATTATCATCTTCCTCCCTCCAGAATCGAACGTCCAAGTTTAAGGATGGCCTCCCGCAGGTCTTTCCCGTCCACGTTAACAGGCTCGTTGTCCAGATATATTACCTCTATTCCGTTCTCCAGAGCCCATTTTGTGACAACATCAACGGCTGCAGCTTTGAGCTCAACCGCAACCGCATCTATCCCTCTGAAGGCCTGCAAATCCTTCAGGAGTAATCCTCTTCTGGACAGGTTGGCCGAAACCGCAACGACCTCCGCCCCCAGCTTCTCAAGCCATTCACCTGCCCTTGGGAGGGCATCGCTGGAGGTCATGACGAGACCTAGCCTTTTTCCCGAGACGTCTCCCAGGGGCCTCGAGCGCAGGGTCGTCAGGTGAACGTCCGCGTCAGGATTTATCGATCTCACAGCCTCCTTCAGCGCCCTGAGGCGTCCCTCACTCACAGAATCGGCCATGGTAACAACCACTACATCCGCGAGGCTCACCCTGAAGGAACCGAAGTAGCCCCTGATGAAGTCCAGCTTTCCCTTTGCGCTGGTTATCAGGATGTAGCCATCGGCGCGATAGGCGGGAAAAGTTGCCCCGCTGCCCTCCAGAATTATGAGGTCGTTGGGGAGACTCTCGGCCAGCCGTATTCCCTCATCTATCACGTCGAAGAAGGAAAATCCAGCCATACCCCCTCCACAGCGACGGCAACCTATGGTCGTCACCCTCGCAGTTAGTGCGTCCTCAAAGTGATCCGAGGCGGCGTGTTTTCCGCTCTGGGCAAGTTGCAGTAAAAATTCTGGTGTTATCTCAAACCTTTCCCCATCGATCAGCTCCGGCTTCTCGGGACCGCCGCGCCCCATGGTTACTATCACCGGTCTGGCTATCTCCTTAAGCGTCCTCGCTATGAAGCCGCTCACTGCGGTTTTTCCGACCCTCTTTCCCGTGCCGATAACGGCCAGACTGGGCTTTCGAGTCCTTTTGAGCCTGCGGGGAGTAAAGTAGAAATCTGCTCCCCTGTAAGGGACGCCGTAAAGCATGCAGAGAGACGCTATTCTAAAGCGGTCTTCATAGTCAAGCACGGGCTCATCGCTTAAATCCACCACCTCTGTTATCTCGTTCTCCTCCAAGGCCCTCCTCAGGGACATCATGTAATCGTGACCGTAGTACACCCTAAGGCCGAGCTTCCTCCCTATCTCATCAATGCTACCAATCTTCTCACTCCCGCCGAGAAAAACGGCACAGCAGACATCACCCAGCTTTTCCACCGCCCAAGCGGTGACATCGGGGTAATGCTCGCCGTCGATCAGGACGAGCCTTCCCTTTTCCATAACACCACCGTTAACTTCTATTCCCCAAGGGGATTTAACCTTTTGCAGGTGCCATCAAACGGACACCACTGGATTAGGTGTTGGAGCGGACACCGCCCAAGCAACCGTAGGAAGGGTTATAAACCCCGGAGGGGTAAAATAATTGGCAACCGCCAGAGGGCGGTGCCTGAGATGGAGGTGTATGGAAATGGCTGAGCTGATAGTTAAGTCCAAGGTTAAGGAGGCCGTTAAGGCCATAGAGCCCGAGATGAGGGTTAACCCAGAGTTCTACGAGGCCCTTGAGGCCGAGATCAAGGCTCTCATCGAGAAGGCCGTCAAGAGGGCCAAGGACGAGGGCAAGAAGACCCTCTACCCGAGGCACGTCTGACTTCTCCCCCTCTTTTTCAGTCTTTGGTTCCGATGCTCTTTTATCCTCCTGCACCTAATCACTCCGGTGGTATCATGGCGCTAAGGAAACTGGGTGATTCGGTTTACCTATATCCCGGAAGCCCTTCGACCCTCGTGAAGGTGATCGAAGGGGGAGCGGTCATCGTTGACCCCGGTCACGGAAGTGGGAGGCATAAAGATCTTAGGCGGGAGGTCAGGAAGCTTGGAGTCAAAATAGCCGCCCAGCTCGCAACGCATGGCCACGCGGACCACATCGCGGTGGCGCCCAGGATAAACGCCCCCCTCTTCATCCACCGCTTCGAGTTCTCCATCGCCGAGAGCCCTCTCAACAGGGAACTCCTCACCTTCGGCTCGAAGGCACCGGAGGGATTCTTAGCCTACCAGTTTCCTGAGGAGGTTAAAGTTCACGCAGTCTTCGAGTGGGGGGATGAGCCGTTCGGCCTAAAGGCCGTCAAGCTGAACGGGCATTCACCAGGAATGACTGGCTTTCTGGACGGGGAGAACGGCCTCGTATACGCGGGAGATGCCTTCTTCGGTGAGAGGGTGATAGAGGCCGTCGGCCTTCCGTACCTCGTCGATCCAGAGTTATTTAAAGCTTCAATTAAAGAACTACAGAATTATGCAGAAAAGGGCTTCCTGCTCATACCCTCCCATGGAAAGACCGTGAAGGGCGAGGAGGCGATTGAACTGCTCAACTTCAACCTTGGGCGCGTTGAGGAGATGGAGAGCATCATACTCGAACTCCTTAAAACCCCAATGAGCATCGATGAGCTGGCCCTCAGGATTATGGAGCACTACGGCGTGAAACCCACTCCCCAGAAGCTCGCCCTCAACCTCGTCCCGCTGAGGGCCTTTATAGCCCAGCTCTACAACGAAGGGAGAGTTGAGGCCCTTGTTGAGAAGGGGCTGAAGTGGAGGGTTAGAGGGAATTGAATATCCTGAGTTTGTGATTGCTATCCACAAACTTTCTCTGAAAGTTTGAGGTTGATAACCACAAACTCATTCCTCGTCCGGATAGCACAGATACCTGTACGGACAGAACCTGCAGGTATAGTTGTTCCACCCCTCCGGGGGCTTTCCTTTCTCGTACGCGCGCTTGACGGAGTAGAAGTGCTTCAATGTCTCCCTGAAGAGCTTGCCGTCGTAGGGAACCTCAAAGGCCTTGAAGTTCGGCCCCCTGACGATGGGGAAACGAGAGAAGTCTATCCTGCTGATAACCTTCATGGGCTCCTCGTGGAGCTTGATGTAGTAGAGGTAGCCGTACTCCGCCTCGGCCCAGCGGAGGTATATGTTGAGCTGGGCCAGATGATAGTCGTAGGGGTTCTTCGGAAGGCTCGTTTTTCCCTTTATCTCGATGGGGAAGTCCCGTATGGCATCGACCCTTCCGTGTATCTCAAAACCAAGCCGGTTGGAGCGGAGTACCATGTGCTTCTCAAGCTCAAAGCCGAACCTTCTCTCCAGAATCTCCCCGAGAACGTTGTGGGTGTTTATTCCCTGGTTCAGCCTCACTCTAACGAACTCCGGCCACCTCTCGGGATAGCCCTTCAGTCTGAAGTATATCCTCCTCGGACAGGTCAATGCCTCGCTGGCGTAAAACTCGATGAACCCATCGTTTTCGTTGTGATTCCCATTGGCCCTCATTCCATTCCCTCCAGATACGGGGCAGGTCATCGGCCCGCGAACCTCGCCGCCCCTGCGTCAGCTAATACCGACGTCATCACCCATCAGACTGGGCAAGGGTCGTCATCCGCTTGGAGAGTTAAGGCTAACCCAGCATTTAAATCTTTGGGGAAAGAAGGCCGGAATAAAGAGAACGAAATCAGAGTATGATGCCCTTCTTCCTCTTGAGCGAGTAGCTCAGACCGTAAGCAGGCCAGAGGCTCGGCGGCTGCTCGTAGTGGTGCAGGTTGCGGAGTATTTTCTCCGCTGTCTTCCTGTTCCGGGCTTTAACACGCAGGACACCACGCTCAAGCTCAACTGTTCCGTTTGAGAGCCGGATGGTGAGCTTTGAACCGTTAATTTCAGGCCTTGCTTTCATTAAAAGCTTCCTGTAGTCCTCGTATGCCTCACGGCTCAGCTTCTGCTCAAGAAGGGCGGGTTTTTCACGTGACTTAAACAGGCGGGAAAACCAACTACTTGAAGGCTCCTCATCCATACTCCTCATCGACCTCCGGAGGATTTCTCGGTTTAGACTCGTTCTCCAGGTTTTTAAGGATTTCTCATCGCTTTTTGCCGAAATGACGGGAGAAGGTTTTTTAAAGTTTCCGGCCCGAGTAAGGCCGATGACGAGGACGCAGCTGATAAAGCCCCGCATCAGGGAGATGATCTCAGGGGAGCTCCCGGAGGGGCTCGTGAAGATGCTCCCAAAACACTGGGTTCGGATAGGGGACGTGCTGATTATTCCCATCCGTCCCGAGCTTGAACCCTACAAGCACCGCATAGCGGAGGTATACGCGGAAGTTCTCGGCGCCAAGACCGTTCTCAGGAAGGGGCGCATAGGCGGCGAGTTCAGGGAGACCAACTATGAGATACTTTACGGAAACGATACAGTGACGATCCACATAGAGAACGGGATCAGGTACAAGCTCGACGTGGCAAGGATAATGTTCTCTCCGGCCAACGTCAAGGAGCGCGTTAGAATGGCAGAGGTCGCGAAGCCCGGGGAACTTGTGGTGGACATGTTCGCGGGAATCGGACACCTGAGCCTGCCGATGGCCGTCCACGGGAAGGCGAGGGTCATAGCAATAGAGAAGAGCCCCTACACCTTCAGGTTTCTAGTCGAGAATATCGAGCTCAACAAAGTCCAGGACAGGATGACGGCCTACAACATCGACAACCGCGACTTCCCCGGAGAGAACATAGCCGACAGGATTCTGATGGGCTACGTTGTTACAACCCACGAGTTCATCCCCAAGGCTCTCAGCATAGCCAAGGACGAAGCGATAATCCACTACCACAACACCGTGCCCGAGAGGCTGATGCCGGATGAGCCTTTCAGGACGTTCCGGAACATAGCCCGGGAGCACGGCTATGAGGCTGAAAAGCTCAACGAGCTGGTCATCAAGCGCTACGCTCCCGGTGTCTGGCACGTCGTCGTTGACGTGAGGGTTTTTAAAAAATAAGTTCCTACCCTCTACGGCCCCACAGGGGTTCCCAGTCATCGCATACGAAGTTCATATGGACAGTTTTCACGTGCCTTCTGCACATCCCCTGCGTTGGGAAGTACGAATCTATCGCACCGAACCAGCGACAGTTTTTGCAGGCCTTCAGCTCCTCCTTCATTCCGTCCACCGGTGCATCTTTGAGGGCAGGGCACATAAACCTTTGGACATATCTGCACCGCCGCGAGCAGTGCAGTTAACAAATGAACTTAACTCCATGTCGGGTATGAAACGCTTCCTTTTGCGAAGACCTTATATCCTTCAAGCCGAAAATCTTTCGAGGTGATTCTGACATGGCAATGAAAGGATGGTGGGGACGGATTCTCAGGGTTGACCTGACCAACAACAAAGTTTGGGTGCAGGAGTATTCTCCAGAGGTCGCCAAAAAGTTCATAGGCGGAAGGGGCCTGGCCGCCTGGATTCTCTGGAACGAGGCCAAGGGCGTTGACCCTCTCGGCCCCGACAACAAGCTCGTGTTCGCTGCCGGGCCTTTTAACGGCCTCCCGACCCCGAGCGGCGGTAAGCTCGTAGTTGCGGCCAAGAGCCCGCTCACCGGCGGCTACGGTGACGGCAACCTCGGCACCATGGCGACCGTCCACCTGAGGAAGGCCGGGTATGATGCGATAGTTGTCGAGGGCAAGGCCAAAAAGCCGGTCTACATCTATATCGAGGACGACAACGTCAGCATACTGAGTGCCGAGGGCCTCTGGGGCCTTGACACATTCAAGACCGAGGAGGAGCTCAAGAAGATACACGGCAAGAACGTCGGAATCCTCAGCATCGGCCCCGGTGGAGAGAACCTCGTCCGCTACGCCGTTGTTATGTCCCAGGAAGGAAGGGCCGCCGGAAGGCCCGGTATGGGTGCGGTCATGGGGAGCAAGAAGCTCAAGGCCGTCGTCATAAGGGGCACCAAGGAGATTCCGGTCGCGGACAAGAAGAAGCTGAGCGAGCTCTCAAGGGAAGCCTACCAGGCAATACTCAACTCCCCAGCGTATCCGTTCTGGCACAGGCAGGGGACGATGGCAGCGGTTGAGTGGACGAACGAGAACTCGGCACTGCCGACCAGGAACTTCCAGGACGGTTCATTCGAGTTCGCCCGCTCGATAGACGGCTACACCCTTGAGGGCATGAAGGTCAAGCAGAGGGGATGTCCATACTGTAACATGCCGTGTGGAAACGTCGTCCTCGACGCTGAAGGAAAGGAGAGCGAGCTCGACTATGAGAACGTGGCCCTTCTTGGCTCCAACCTGGGCATCGGGAAGCTCAACGAGGTTTCGGTTCTCAACAGGCTCGCCGACATGTATGGAATTGACACAATATCCCTCGGTGTTTCAATAAGCTTCGTGATGGAGGCCGTTGAGAGGGGACTCCTCAAGGAGGGCCCGACCTTCGGAGACTTCAAGGGCGCCAAGCAACTCGTTGAGGACATCGCCTTCAGGCGCGGCGAGCTTGGCAACTTTGCAGCGGAAGGCGTCATGAGAATGGCCGAAAAGCTCGGCGACGACAGCTTCGCCATGCACTCCAAGGGACTTGAGGTCAGCGGCTACAACAGCTACATCTACCCGGCCATGGCCTTGGCATTTGCGACCAGCTCGATCGGCGCCCACCACAAGGAGGCCTGGGTCATCGCCTGGGAGATAGGAACTGCTCCAATTGAGGGTGAGCAGGCGAAGAAGGTCGAGTACAAGATCACCTACGACCCGGAGAAGGCAGCAAAGGTCATCGAGCTCCAGCGCCTCAGGGGCGGCCTCTTCGAGATGCTCACCGCGTGCAGGCTCCCATGGGTCGAAGTGGGGCTGAGCCTCGACTACTATCCGAAGCTTCTCGAAGCCATTACCGGCGTCAAGTACACCTGGGACGACCTGTACAAAGCAGCTGACAGGGTCTACGCCCTCATCAGGGCCTACTGGGTCAGGGAGCTCGGCGAGAAGTGGGGCAGGCACATGGACTACCCGCCGAAGAGGTGGTTCATCGAAGGCCTCAAGAGCGGGCCGTACAAGGGACAGCACCTCGACAGGGAGAAATACGACGCCCTGCTCAGCGAGTACTACAGGCTCAGGGGCTGGGACGAGCGCGGAATCCCGAAGAAGGAGACCCTCAAGGAGCTCGGCCTTGAGGAGGTCATTCCGGAGCTTGAGCAGGTCACCAGGCTGGAGTGATTCAGTCCCCTTTTATTATTCTCTTCGACAGATTTTTAGCGTGGAGCCCCAATTTTCAGGTGGTGATAGCGGTGGTCAGGATAAGGCTGATGGGTGCTTTCGTTCATCTCGCAAAGGCAAGGGAGCTTCACGTCAAGGTTGATGGGAAAAAAACTGTGGATGAGATCCTCCGCGAAGTCATTCCGCGCTACGACGAGTTCCACGACAAAATCATAATGATCAACGGGCACCCCGCGAGGGGCGACGCCGAGGTTACCGACGGCGATGAGATCAAGGTGATGCCGGTTTTGAGCGGTGGGTGAGGTCGTCGAATGTCTTTTTTGTTAATCTATTAACATCATCCGTTCGTTTTTCTGTTAACTTGTTAACAGCAACTCTTCTACATTGCTTCTCTCCCCAGAGGTTGAACGCCAAAGGCGTCTTATAAACGAACTTTTCAGCGAGAAGAGAGGGATAAACATGAGATGCTTAAAGAGCTCAATGCCATTGAACTTGCCGCGGGGCTCCCCTCATAATGGGTGAGTTCTTCAGAGAGGTGCCCCCTCTTGAATTAACTCCCCGAATATCTCCGGTACAAAACCATCAGTGAGTGGCGTGCGATAACGAAGACTTACATGTTCAAATGGACATAAGAACTTTGATCAAACTTTGCACAGGCAAAGTTTGGATGGCGCCGGGGCAGGGATTTGAACCCTGGCGGGCAAACGCCCACGGACTCTCCAGGCCCGCGCCTTCCCAGGCTAGGCTACCCCGGCGCAAAAAGGGGGAGAATCATGAGATGAGCTCGATCTCGATGGTGACGTCCTCAGGGACGCGGATGCGCATAATCTGGCGCATGGCCCTTTCGTCGGCCTCGATGTCAACGAGCCTCTTGTGAACGCGGAGCTCAAACTTGTCGAAGGTTGCGGTACCCTCGCCGTCCGGGCTCTTCCTGGTGGTGATCCTTATCCTCTTGGTCGGGAGCGGTATGGGTCCGCTCATCCTGACACCGGTCCTCTCGGCTATCTGCTTGATCTGGTCGGTGACCTCGTTGAGGGCCTTAATGTTGGTGCTCGCGAGCTTAATCCTTGCCTTCTGCATTTCCGTCCCTCCTAAGGCTTAAGGAAGTAAAGGAAAGGTCAAAGAAGGCCTTCACTCGGCCTTCTGGATGGAGATAACCATACCGGCAGCGACGGTCTGGCCCATGTCACGGATGGCGAACCTGCCCATCTGCGGTATCTCCTTGACCGGCTCGATGACCATCGGCTTGGTCGGCCTGAGGACGACGATGGCGGAGTCACCGGTCTTGATGAACTGCGGGTTCTCCTCGACGATGTTGCCGGTCCTCGGGTCGAGCTTAGCCAGGAGCTGCTCGAACCTGACGGCGACCTGGAGGGTGTGCGCGTGGAGGACCGGGGTGTAGCCGACGGTGATAGCGGTCGGGTGGTTGAGGACGATGATCTGGGCCTTGAAGGTGTCCTTCGGCCTGACGACGGTCGGCGGGTTGGTGGTGTGTCCGGCAACGTCACCGCGCTTTATGTCGTTCTTACCAACGCCACGGACGTTGAATCCGATGTTGTCACCCGGAAGGGCCTCCTGCATGGCCTCGTGGTGCATCTCGATGCTCTTGACCTCACCCTGGATCGGCTTGTGGAAGATGGTGCTGGCCGGCTCGAAGATAACGACGTCACCGACCTTGAGGACACCGGTCTCGACACGGCCGACCGGGACGGTACCGACACCCTTAATGGAGTAGACGTCCTGGATCGGGATGCGGAGCGGCTTGTCGGTCGGCTTCGGCGGCTCCGGAATCTGGTCGAGGGCGTCGATGAGGGTCGGGCCGTTGTACCAGGGCATCTTGTCGCTCTTCTTGACGACGTTGTCGCCCTCCCAAGCGCTGATCGGGATGATCGGGAAGTCCTTGTAGCCGAGCATCATGAGGAGCTTCTTGACCTGCTCGGCGACCTGCTTGAACTTCTTCTCGTCGTAGTTGACCATGTCCATCTTGTTGATGGCGACGATTATGTGGCCGATACCGAGGGTCCTGGCAAGGAAGGCGTGCTCCTTGGTCTGCGGCATGACACCGTCGGTGGCGGCAACGACGAGAACGGCAGCGTCGGCCTGGCTGGCACCGGTGATCATGTTCTTAACGAAGTCTCTGTGGCCCGGAGCGTCGATGATGGTGATGTACCTGTGCGGGGTCTCGAACTTGGTGTGGGCAACGTCGATGGTAATACCCCTCTCCCTCTCCTCCTTGAGCCTGTCCATGACCCAGGCGAACTTGAAGGACTTGCCCTTCTCACCCATCTCCTCGAACTTCTTGATGATGTTCTCCGGTATGTTGGCGGTGTCGAAGAGCAGCCTTCCGATGGTGGTGCTCTTTCCGTGGTCGACGTGGCCTATAAAGACAATGTTAACGTGCGGCTTCTCCTTAGCCATTTTCATACACCTCCATATTTTGGTCTAGTCTCGTTGACTAGGATGGCTTTTTAAATCTTTCGAACCTCGGCCCCCTCGGGCGGGAAACCCGCCTTTTATCGGGGAGGCCTCATGAGTTCCGTCCCTAAGTTACGAAGCGGGTTTAAAAAGTTAACTACGGGGGTTTGAACAGAAAAATGTAAACCTCAGCCCCCTTTCAGTCTGCATTTCCGAAGGTAGTCCCAGAGTGTGTAGTAGATGGTGAACCTCTCCTCTCTCCTGCTGTCAAGGTCATACACCGTGAGAACCAGCCCGCACTCCCTTGTGCCGTTTTCGAGGGTATAGCAAATTTCCCTGTAGGCATTCTCCGAGGGGCCTGTGCTCGCGGTGTATCTAACCTCCACCAGGCGACCGTCCTTTCGCACCAGGATGAGGCGCTGATAGGTCCTGCCGTATCCACCGTTCGAGAGGAAACTCCTCTCCGCCACCACCGTTTCTATCCTACCGGACCTGTTCACGCTCACGTTCCAGCTTTCATAGTTGATACCTCTGACGAACTCGAAGGGTGCAGTTCCAGCTTTGCACTCCACCTTCTCCTGGGGTGTTGACGGCCCCCACCAGAAATAGGAGTAGTGCTCGTAGAACACCCTCCCCGGCCACGGGACGAACAGTAAAATCCCAATGACCACCAGGATTCCGACGAGGAGTGCCTTCCTTTGTGCCCCCATGGAGCCGATATTATCGTTCCGATATTATCGTTAGAGATTAAAGGATTTTCGGAGGAGACGTTGAATTAAGTGGCACGGTATCTCAAGCCCATGAGACTAGAAAGTAAGTAGAAGGGAAGGGCGAAAAGCCCTCACTGCTGCGGGCAGACGTCCTGCTCCTTCGGCGGGTTCGGGTCGAGGCCCTTCCTCTGGCGTATCTGCCTGATGATGTTCACAGCGAGCTCTCCCGGAACGCGTTTGAAGCCGGCGTGCTCGGTGCTCCAGAGGGCCCTTCCGCTGGTTGCTCCACGGATGGCTCCGGCGAATCCGAACATCTCCGCGACCGGGGCCTCGGCGATGATGATCATGACCTCTCCTTCCTGCCTCATGTCGATGAGCTGACCGCGCCTCTGGTTGATCTCCCTGCTGACGGCACCCATGTACTCGTAGGGCACGTTTATGATGACCTTCTGGTACGGCTCGTAGAGGATCGGCTGGGCCTTCATCATGGCACACTGAATTGCACCCCTGATGGCTGGATAGATCTGGGCCGGGCCGCGGTGGACGTTGTCCTCGTGTATCTTTGCGTCGTGCAGGCGAACCATGACCTTCATGACAGGCTCCCTGGCGAGCGGGCCCTCGTCCATGGCCTGGTGGAATCCATCAACGAGGAGGTCCATGACCTCGTTGAGGTACTGGATACCCTTGGTGTTGTCGAGGAACAGGTTGCCGTTGTATATGTCAACTATACCCTTGGCGACTTCGTAGTCCATGCCGAGCTCGGCGAGCTTCTTGGCAACCTCCTTCGGGTTCTTGGGCCTGCCCTCTGGGATGAGACCCTCGCGGATGGCCTGGTATATCTCGTCCGGGAGCGGCTCCACTGTGATGTAGAACCTGTTGTGCTTGTTCGGGCTCTTTCCTTCGACTATCGGGCTCATCTTGCTGACGCTCTCACGGTAAACGACGATCGGCGGGGAAACGTCAACGTCGAGCTTCCAGTCCTCCTTGAGCTTGACGAGCTTGACCTCGAGGTGGAGCTCGCCCATACCGCTGAGGAGGTGCTGGCCGGTCTCCTCGTCGATCTTGACGTGGAGCGTCGGGTCCTCCTTGGCTAGCTGGCGAAGGGCTTCGATGAGCTTCGGAAGATCCTTAACGTTCTTGGCCTCTATAGCCACGGTGACGACCGGCTCGCTGGTGTAGTGGAGGGCCTCGAACGGCTCGATCTGCTCCTGGGCAACGGTCTCACCGGCCATAGCATCTCTAAGACCAGTTACCGCGACGATGTTACCTGCCGGAACGGCCTCCATGTTGACCCTCTCGGGACCCATGTAGATACCGACCTGCTGGATTCTCGCTTTCCTCTTGGCGTTGATGAGGTAGACTTCCTGTCCGGTCTTCACGGTACCGCTCCATACACGGCCGGTTGAGACCTCACCCGCGTGCTTGTCGAGGATGATCTTGGTGACGACCATGACCATCTTGCCCTTCGGGTCGCACTTGAGCATGGCCTGGCCGACCTCGCTCTCAACGTCTCCCCTCCAGAGGTGCGGGATCCTGTACTTCTGGGCCTCCAGTGGGTTCGGGAGGTGCTTGACGACCATGTCAAGGACGACGACGTGGAGCGGGGCCTTCTGCCTGAGGGTCTTGAGGTCACCAGCATTAGTGAGCTCGACGATGTCCTTGAAGGAAACGCCTGTCTTCTTCATGAACGGAACGCTGAGGGCCCAGTTGTAGTAAGCTGAACCAAAGGCAACGCTACCGTCCTCGACCCTGACCATCCACTGGCTCTTGAACTCGTCCGGGGCGTACTTCTTGATGAGCCTGTTGACGTCGGTGATTATCTTGGCAAACCTCTGGAGTATCTCGTTCGGACCGAGCTTGAGCTCCTTGATGAGCCTGTCGACCTTGTTGATGAAGAGGACGGGCTTGACGTACTCCCTCAGGGCCTGCCTGAGAACGGTCTCGGTCTGGGGCATGACTCCCTCGACCGCGTCAACGACGATGATGGCACCGTCTATGGCTCTCATTGCTCTCGTAACGTCACCGCCGAAGTCAACGTGACCCGGCGTATCTATGAGGTTGATGAGGTAGTCCTGGCCCTCGTAGTTGTGAACCATCGAAACGTTGGCCGCGTTGATGGTGATTCCCCTCGCCTGCTCCTGCTCGTCGAAGTCAAGAACGAGCTGCTTTCCGGCGAGCTCCTCGCTGATCATTCCGGCACCGGCGAGCAGGTTGTCACTCAGCGTCGTCTTACCGTGGTCAATATGAGCGGCAATACCCATGTTCCTGATCCTCTCGGGCTGGGTCATGAGCTCCTTAATCTTCGCAATCATCTCTTCCCTTCTTCCCATTTACACCACCTTCTAACCTGATGAGCTTGTTCACCACTCACTTAAAAGGTGCGGTTATAAAGCTTTTCCCGGTGGAGAAGCGGCAGCACGGGAATGCGTTCAAACTACTTAAGGGTTTTGGATGAAAAATCACGTTCAATCAAGGAAGGTCTTCAGAAACCTTTCAACCCACTCCCTCACGTCGGCCCTCGCATAGATCCCCCAGCGCCAGTGAGCGTCCTTCAGTTCAACGAGGGAGCGAACGAGAGGTGAAACCTCGCTGAGACGCCTCAGTCCGTTCTCCGTCTCGACGAAAGCGTTCTTCTCCTCGAACTTGGGCTTTGGGGGATAATCCACCAGGACTAAGTGGCCAAACTCGGCTTCAAGTTCTCCCCTCAGCTCCTCAACTGCCCCCTCACCGGGGTCTCTGTTCGTGTAGAGAACACGCTTGTAGAGCCTCCTGTCGTCCATGGCCTTGACGAGCTCGCGAACTTCGTCCTTCTCGCTCCTCCTGAGCCTCGCTACGAGGTCAACCTCGTCCATGGTGCGGATTTCTTCGAGGGACAGCCCCTCCAGTTCGACCGCCTTGACGAGCATTGCGCTTGCTATCCTTGAAACGTGGTGCCCGTAAACAGTGGGATACATCATGCTCCTCGCGAGGAGAAGACTTTGGGCGGCCATTACACCCTTTTCCTCCACCACGAGCCTCTCACCGTCGTAGTACAGGTTCCTCACGAGCCTGTCGAGGTCGACCAGCCCGTAAGCAACGCCGGTGTAGTAGGCGTCCCTCACGAGGTAGTCCATTCTGTCGGCATCGATGTCCCCGCTCACGAGGGGGTGTTTGAAAAGCTCGATGAACTCCCGGAGGGAGTATTGCTCCCTCAAGACATCTCCGATTTCACCGTGCCTTATTAACCACTTCGTGTTCTCCTCGTGTCTTGGATAGAGTGCCTCAAGGGTGTGACTGAAGGGGTAGTGGCCAAGGTCGTGGAGCAGAGCGGCGTGAACTGCTCCCTCCTCAATCTCTGGATTGTGCTCGGCGATTCGCTTTGCCAGATAGAACGTCCCGAGCGAGTGCTCGAAGCGGGTGTGCCGGGCGGAGGGGTAGGCGAGAAAAGCCATGCCCAGCTGGGTTATCCGCCTGAGCCTTTGAAACTCCGGCGTATCCACAAGCCTAACCGCAAACTCGTCAAGCTCGATGTGGCCGTGTATTGGGTCGTGGACGAGCTTCATAATGTTCCCCGGGAAAAGAGGGGAAAAAGTTTAATAAATCTAATCCCCAAAAATATCAACGGGCAGGGGCTTCCACTTCAAGTGGTTCACCTCCGCTTGGAGTTTGCCGACCCTCCTGCCCTAGAGAGGGGGCATCTTCGCTCCCTCTCCTTTTTGAACGTCCAACCTTGGGCTTGAACAGCTTTTCGACTTCCTCCTGCACTTCCTCCACTTTTCCACTCAGGACGAGCTTTCCGTTGCCTATGACAACTACCCAGTCCACTATCGGAATCAGCGGCTCCCAGATGTGGCTTATGACAACGAAGTTGGTCTTTTTCATCCCCTCGATTATCTCAATAACCCTCTCCATGCTGTCGAAGTCTATGTTCGCCAGGGGCTCGTCAAGGAATATCAGCTCGGGCTTCCCTACGAAGGCCTGCGCCAGGCTCAAACGTTTCAGCATTCCTGATGAGTAGCCGTTTATCCTCTTGTCTATAAAGGGCATGACCTCAAACAGCTCCGCAACCCTCTCGACTTCTTCCTCACCGAACCCTTTGCTCTCAGCGAAGAGAGTCAGCCATTCCCTCCCGGTGACGAACTGCGGAAAAGCCGGCGGGTCGTAGGCAACGCCGAAGCGGGCCTTAAGTCTTCCATTGTTCCAGGGGACTTCACCGAAGACCCTTATCTCTCCGGCGCTTGGACGATAAACGCCGGTGGCGAGCTTTAGGAAGGTGCTCTTTCCGCCGCCGTTGGGGCCGAGGATTAGGGTGATTCCCTCAGGAATGTCCACGGTAACGCCGTCGAGCGCCTTGATGCTCCCGAAGTGTTTCTTCAGGTCTCTCGCCTCGATTATCACCTGCCCCACCTCCACACAATGAGTGCCAGGAGGATTGCAAAAGCGGAGCCGCTGATGTAGAGGGCGTTTTGGACAGGTTTGGTTGGGTAGTTTTTGATGAAACGGAAGGAGCAGGTGAGTTTGTCAGTGCCGTTGTTAATTATAAGGTAGTCTCCCTCCCTCGGCAGAACGAACTGATACCTGGCATGGCCGTAGACGGCGTGTTTGTCCACCTGTTCTCCGGTTATGACGTCATAGACCTCAATGACCCCGTTGCCGTTGCAGGAAGCCTCAACCAGTGAGCTGGTGGGGGTATGGGCTGTTACTGAGGTTATATCGGTCACATTACCCTGACGCTCCACCGGCTGGAGAAAAACCGGGCCGATTGAGCCGACCTGATTTTCATAGGAACTGTAAACCCAGAGCGAGCCGATGGTGAGCAGGAGCATTGCGGACAGCAGGGCACCCCAGAACCTCACACCACATCCCTCCTTCTGATGAGAACCCACGCGAGGGCAAAGAGCGCCAGCGGGACGAGAAGGCCCCAGCCGATGTAGTTAATTGTGAACGGCGTGAAATCAGTGCTCCCGCTCCTGGGTATGGCGTTGATGAAGAGCACCGGCGGGACGTTGGAAAGGCCGGTAACCCTGGGCGCGTATATCACCGCAAAGCCGATCATGAATGCTAAGAATGCGTTTGGAGATGCCAGCGAGACAAAGGTCGCAACCGCCACCATGTAAAGTACAAGGAAAACTACCAGAACCAGTGCATCGCTTAGGAAGTTTGAGGTTATCCGGGGGAGGTACTTCAAGATGCCCGCGTAAGTGGTCACGCTAACGTAGGCGAAGGGCAGCAGTATCATGGTGAATCCGTAGATTAAGAGCGAGAGAAGCTTGACCCCGAAGAGTTCACCGTTGGAGTAAGGAAGCGAGTAAATCGAACGCGCAACGCCGCTGTCCCTGTCGTAGCGGAACGTTAAAGCGCCGAGGAGCAGAACGAGAAAGCCCATCAGTGTCCAGACGTCGTCGAGGGAAAGGAGGATTTGAATACTCGACGCCACCCCCTTTGCCCGGAGAGGCCCAAAGAGTTCAATTTCGGTTCCAGAGACAAACCCCATGCTTGAATTAACACCCATAATGGACTGCTTCATCGCCATCCCTACCAGGAGTATTCCGAACAGTAAGAGAACGTTCTTCACAACGTCATTCATTTCCCAGCGGAAGATTACACACCGACGTTCCATGGAGTCACCTCCTTTTTCTTAGTGAAGCCCATACCACGGCGATTCCCAGGAAAACCAGTGTGATGTAGAAAATGTAGCCCACCGCGGTCTGAGGTCTTGTGTATTTCACCTCATCAACAGCTCCAAAATCCGCGTTGGTGTCATGGAGGACAAGGCCGAATTTCCAGGAGCGGTTCTTTTTCGCAATCATCCGATATCCCGATAGCTGGTCCTCAAACACTGCCCATTTCACACCAATTGCACGAAAATCGGCGTAGGGAGCAGTACCTGTGGTTGCGGGATATAGGGCAATGCCGCTGGAGGGATCGTAGATTATCCCTGCACTTGGCCCGCCGAACGACACGTCAATTAGTGTATACTCCCTTTTTTCGTCAATTCTCTGGGACAGCTTGAAGTCCCCCATGGTTAGCGCAATTGAAATCAGGGGCGGGCCGAATTTTCCATAGTACGTCATCGCCGATTCGTTGAGGGTACCTGCCCCCCATACCGTTACGTTCGTACTTCCCAGGAGGGAAAACGTTTCATTTGCTTCGGGGAGATTGTTGGGGTTTATCCAGAGGAACGTGTGCCCGTAATAGTTGCCGTCCATATCAAAAACCGCGCCATCACTCCGCCGTATCATATAGTCACCGGAGAGCGTGAGGTTGTTCAACTTAACCTCAAGCCACACGCAGTCGAGAAATCCTACATCATGGCTCGGGATGAGCTTCTCAGATATAACGTCCCTGCGGTTCCAGAAGACCGGATATCTGGTGCCGTTCAAAAATATCGAAGAAATCGTCACGTTTTCCATCATAATTGTCGCCCGTACTCGTAAATACCCATTGTTTTCATCCAAAATATCGAATCGGACTGTGGTATTGTTGTTTGCGAATACCCTGAATAAAGTGCCGTTAATCTCGATGAAGATTTCGGCAGTGTGTATTTGGTTTGGGAGTGCTCCCGTGACTAAATCAAAGTATGGGTCGTACCTCTGGACGATGTACTCAATGTAAACTCCCGGCTTGACCCAGTACGGGGCCGCGAGCGCTGAATGAAGGCCTCCGATGAGGATGAATATTGCCACTAACATCGAGGGAATGACGTTCCTCATTTTGATTTCCTCCAGCCTTTTGCTGTCATGATAGAGCCGAGGAGAACCAGCGACCCCCAGAACGCGTACTTCCACGGCGTTTTAGCCTTCGAGAACGGTACCTCTTCTACTCTCTGAAACTCAGCATTGGTGTCGTAGAGTGGCAACAGGCCGGCCCACATGGGGTTTCCCTTTACCATCTGGTCATAGGCCACGCGCTCGTCCATAAAGGATGCAAAAGGAATCCCTATAGCGGCAAGGTCAGGGGAGATCAGTATTGAGAGGGTAGTCGGGGATAACACCATTCCAGTTGCTGGGTCGTAGCATATTCCCCCAGGAGTCTGGGTGGTGAACTCCAAACGACCCTTTATGACGAGCGGTGGCCCCATAAGGGAAAGTATGGCAGTCGGCGGTCCAAATTCTCCGTAGTACGTTTTCTTGGGTTTATCCATCGCGGACACCCTTTCGACTTTCATCGTCCAGTTAAGGGTGGGAAGAACGACAAAAGTATCATTCCCCTTTGGGGTCTCATTCGGGTTAATCCAGAGGAAAGTGTGGCCATAGGGTCTCCCATCTATCCCGAAGACCATCCCATCCCTCTTCCTTATTCTATATTCTCCAAATATCCTCAGGGAGCGAAGTTTGACCTTTACGCTGACCTCACCATCAGCCGAGACCCGTTTCGATGTTGAGAGCATATCTGTACTCTCCCAGAAGGCCGGGGCGCTGGTTCCGTTGTGGAGGCTGAACTTGATTGTTACATTTTTGAGCTCAATGATAACACCAACGACAAAATACTCCCCGCTCTCCCCGAGTATCTTGAATTTTATGAGGGTATCATTATAGCTATCCACCCAGTATTCTGTTCCGTTTCTGAAGTACAGAATGGAAGCAGTCGTGACTGATTCCAATTTCGTGCCATGACTGATCTGGGTTTCAATGTATGGGTCGTACCTCTGGGCGATGTACTCAATGTAAACTCCCGGCTTGACCCAGTACGGGGCCGCAGATGTAGGGAAAACAAGAAGAGATATTGTAAATAAAACTCCCAAACCCCTAAGAGCCTTCATTGCCTCTTCCTCCACGCCACAACCACTGCGAGCACCAGGAGTAGGACAACGGCCGTGTATAGATATGCCGCGTCCGTTTCAGATTTTGAAAACTGTACCGTCTCAGCGACCCCAAACTCTGCATTGGTGTCGTAAAACCCTATTCCGTAGGTGTAGAGCTTCCCGTCCTCCTTGTGGTTCTTGCTCATGTACATGCCCCACTGATCCATAAAGTACACCAGCTTGACACCGCATGCCGCGAGATCAGGGGCTGTCGGAAAAAGGCCAGTAACAAACATACCTGTGGATCCATCGAAATACAGTATCGCATCGGTTCTTGAGAAGGAAACCTCCCCAATCGGGGTCTTTACACTCATACCTCCCGCGGTTCTGACGTAGATCACCGGCTTCGTGAAATTGGAAGTTCTAGTGATTACACTCACGTCCAGGGAAGTAACGTTCACCACCTTTGAAATGGAATTGCCCGCGAAGCCAACGAGCTGAAACGGCTGATCTACTGTTATGGGGGCGTTTCCCAGATCGTCCCAGAGGATTGTGTGGCCGTAGTTTGTGCCTGCGGTATCGAAGACCATGCTGTCCTCCTTTCTAATCTTGTAGGTGCATGAGTACCTAGCCTCCGTGACGTTGAATAGCGTCTCGTTGTCAAGGGTCTTTTTTGAGATCAAAGCTGATTCCGGCCACAGCACTACCGTCTTGTCCCCGAACTGCTTTATCGTTACATTAAACATCTCCAAAATCAGCTTCATGAGCAGGTAGTCTCCTTCGTCGCCCAGGATGGTAAATGTCAAGTATGTGTCCCCCATAGCAGACATCTGGATGTAAGTACCATTAACCTCAAGAACAACGTCACCCGTTGAGAGAGACATGCCCGTTGATGCATACTTACGGGCAATTTCCTCGTGTCTTAATGAGGCATACTTAATATAAACTCCCGGTTTGGCCCAGTATGGCATGGCATTAACAGGATACGCACCGATTAGCACGATCAAAAGAATCACGAGGAATTTCAGGTTTTTGCTGTTCAAGACACCACCTCCAAATATCCATTAAGATATAAAAAGAAAAAGGGTGGCACTCTCAATATGCCGGCCAGTGAGCAGACGCTACCACGGTCTCTGGAGCATCAGGAGCGAGAACTACCGTCTTTACGGTAATTCCCGTGCTGTCATAGTACTTGTAGACACCATAGGAGTATGGGTCGAGCTCGTTAATCAGACCACCATCTCCGTACCTGTAAGTTATCTGGTAGTTGGTGTACGGATTGTTGACATCATACTTGACTCCGATTTCTGCATAGGCCCAGCCATACTGGCCTGAACTGTAGTCTCTCACAACCGTGGTGTTCCATATCGTCGCTGCCGCGAACCCTGCCGCCACTACCAGCAGACCGAACAGTATTGCCACAAGCTTCTTCATGGTGCCGACCCTCCTGCCCGGGGGGCGGTCAATACGCCCTGTCGGGCAATTGGTTATACTCCCATCATCATATTTAACTTTTACTTCAAAGTTTAATTATAAATTTCAAAAAAAAATCGGGAACGTCCCTGCAGCCCATTACATTGTACAAACACATAGGCAGATATGTCAAAACTAACAACCCGGTTATGCAGGTGTTAACGAAATAATTTAACAAAAGGTCGCAGAATTGTGCAAAAACTTCGGAGAGAGTAAAGAGAATAAGGAATATCGAGTCTCAAATCTCAGCTCCACGTCTCCGCTATCACGTCGTGCTTGTGGATGCTCTCGTTGCTGATGACCTTCACGTGGATCTTTCCTTTAAACCTCTCCTTCGCCCTGGCGAATATCTCGCGCGCAACGTCTTCCACGAATTTCGGGTTGGCAAACATACCCTGCACGACGGCGTTTTCATCGACGGTCTTAAGGAGCGTGTAAGTCGGATGACTGAAGGAGCTCTCGACGACGTCTATCATGTCCTCCAGTGCTATCTCCTCATCAAAGGCCGTCCTCACCTCAAGCTCGCCTATCGCCCTCTGTATGTGGGTCTTTCCGTTGTTGTTGGCCATCGCGTGGGGGCAGGCGGTGTTGCCGACCACCTTGACGCGGAGAACCTTCTCAAAGGAACCCTCCTCGTTTTTGATGACACCGACCTCGACGTCGTAGGGCTCGTAGGTGGTCTTTTTGCTCGCGGGAGTCTCGCGCGGTATTATGAGGTGGGTTCTTATCCAGACCTCGGCGCGCCTGTGCGGGTGCTTGCCCTCAAGACGTTTGATAATGGACTTTCCAAGCTCCTCAAGGGAGCTGTGGGCCTCCATCACTTCCTCCTCGACGGCCTCGCTCATGGCCTCGGTTATGCTTTCCACGAGCCTGCTCATGTGTATTCCCTTCTTCTCCTCCGGGACATCTATGGTTATCTCGAACACTGGGAGAAAGGTGTACACCCGTCCTTTCCAGTTTATTCTCGCCACGGTGCGCAGGTTGGTTATCCCGACGCGGTGAAGGCGCTCCATTATCTCCGGCCTCTCCTCCTGGGTCTCGACGAGCATTAGCATCACCTTTAACTTTTTAGGGGCTTCTAATTCGACCGCCTTTTAAACCTACCTGAGCAGCTCCATGAGCCTGTCATAGCTCTTTCTGGCGGCGGCGACATCGGCCTCGTCCAGCCTGCCGGCATATTTGGCCTTCTCGAATATCCTCGTGAGGATGTCGATGTCTTCGAGGTCAGGAAAGATTTCCCTCAGCTTTTCTTCGTGCTCCCAGTGCGTCCAGCTCTTCTGGTAGGGGTAGCCCTTCATGACGAGGCCCGCGACGACGTTCTTGTACATCTTTATGACTCTCTCCGCAGGGGTGCCCTCTATTGAGTCGTACGTCATCTGGGGCTCGAACCTGACCTCAAAGGGAACCCTCTTCGGTTTCTTACGCCTCCTCACCGTGAGGAGGAACAGGATAAAGACTATGAAGGGAATGAAATAAAATATCCCCGGAAGCTCCCTTAGAGTAACGGCGAAGTCGCCGGAGGTAACGTTGTACCAGACCCCGGAGAGCGTTTCCCCTACTTTGCCCCCGTTCACGAGCTCTTCCGGCTTATTTTCGAGGATCAGCTTAATGACGACCAAGAGGGACAGTAGCGTTATGACACCAGCCAGAACGTTGCCCCTCTTGGTTCCCCGCATTCCCCTTTCAAAGTTCCCCTCAAGGAGCATCTTCAGCACATAGCCAGCCGCCGCAAACAGGAAGAGGTTCGCGAAGAAAAATACCCATTCAAAGTTGAAGACAGTAGTCCCTCCATGAACGGCCGTCCTGCCAAGGAGCGTGGAAACGAGGATAAAAGACACAAAAAGGGCCGCGTAAATGCCTTTCAGCCTTTCCATCGCCGGACACCCAGCTGCTCAATCATGTAGTAAACCGTTCTGAGCGGGATGCCCATCCTGGCGCTTATCTCCTTGGGGGGAACTCCGTTCATTATGAGGTTTTGGACCTCCCTAACTGTTCCCTCGTCGTATTTCCTGGGTCGCCCCCTGGGGTAGCCCTCGGGGACAAGCTCTATGCCCATCTGGGCGAGAGCTTTGACGGCCTTTTTCGAGACCTTGGGATAGAGGCTAGGGGGGCAGGAAATTTTTCTCACGTTGGGGGCGCGCTCAAGAATCCTCACTAGTATCTCCTTCGTCGGGCGGAGGTTTACGTAGACCTCGGTAACCTCATCGCTCAGCACCTCGTTCAGCTTCCTTATGAGTTCAGAATTGTTCCGCGCCTTAACCTCCACCCTCATAGGCTCACCCCTGGAGGAGGGCCAAAAACTGCTTGGCCTTATCACTCTTCGGCAGAAACTTCTCAAACTTCTTCGTGTCAGCAAAAAGCGTCCTGTGCAGGCCGGAAATCACGAACTTCCTGATGGCCTCCTCAACTTCATCCTTCGGCACGCCGAGAAGCTCGGCAACCCTCTCTTCACTGTATTCGCTCATCCCGTAGAGGAGAACCGCGCCGAGGAGGTAGTTGGGAACGCCGGTTAGATCCTTCCTCTTTCCAACGAGGGCATTCTCCATCTCACACTTCCTTATTATGAGCATGCTACCGTGACCCGTCCTAAAGTTAGGCTCGTTCCGGAAGGGAAGGTCAAATATCGAGTAGTGGCAGTCTATGCAGAGCTTTATGTTTGGATAAAGGCCGAGGGTTTCCCTTTCGTTCTCGGAGGTGAGGAAATAGTAGCGGAAGAGGTCAAGGCCAAGTTTTTCGGCGCCCTTCTCCGGATCAAGGACAGAATAGGCCAGGGAGAGGTTGTCAACTGTATAGTGATTGTTTATCAAAACCCCCTTGGTCTTGACAAAGCTCAGCACGCGCCAGCGGAAGCGCCTTCCGTAGCGCTTTCTTAACTCCCCCTCTATGTCAGCGTCCGCCGGCAGGTCAATCCGGGCCTTTTTGAGCCTGTTGTTCTCCCAGTACTCGACTTCTATCCTAAGCCCGCGCGTCCTAACGGTTCCCTTCTCGCGGAGCTTGCCCTTTATGAACTTGAAAGACTCCCTGACCGCTATACTCTCCCGGGCGAGGAGCCTCAGGACGTCCCCAGAGTAGGCCAGGTGGGGCAACACCTCTATCCTGCCCACCTGAACATTCCTCGGGACGGCCTCAACATTCTCAACGTTTTCCCTAGTGAGCTCCTTGAGAGTTACCGGTTTCCTCCCGAGGAAGAAGGTGTAGTTGGCGGAGATGATGGCAAGGGCCATCTTGTGGGCGGTTATCGCCGCACGGAGCCTTTCAAGGGCGAGAATCCTGTTGCGCTTCTTCTTGTAAATCCACTGGATGTGAGGATCGCGGTCGCGCTTGCCCATGCCCCTGACTGACGGGGTGGTCTCACCAACTCTCCTTGAGAGGTCTTCCTCAAGCTCCTGAAGGAGGGAGAGATTCTCCCTAAGGTGATAAGAAATGGACGGGAGGTCGAAAGTCTCAAATAACCCGTCCATGTCTATCCCGATGTCGTCCAGTATCTTGTTCACCTGCGCGACGAGTTCCTCCGTCGTCGTCATGGCAGGAGCTCACCGTTGTTTATCTTTTCGGGCAGGTACTTCTTCGCCACGAACTCAAGGCTCTTGTTGGCCAGGGCCTGCTGCTCTATCCTGACTCCCATCTTAACGGCCATCTTGAGCTGCCTCTGCCACTCCCTGTTCTGGAACCACGGGTATTCCATCTCCTCCAGAATGCGCTTGTAGTCACCGGTCGGGCCGCCCTTCTTGTTGGGGGGGATTCCCTTGAGCTTTTCAGTGACGTTTTCGAGGCCGTAGCGCTTTATGTCGTCCATGGTCATCCCCACGAACTTCGCCTCAGGAGTTGCGAGCTTGTCGCTCAGGTAGGCGAGGTTGATGGAGCCCTGCTTTATGGTGGAGTAGATGTACCAACCGTAGGGGTCACCATCGGTGAAGACTATAATGGGCAGTCCTTCCTCGTAGTGGAGCCTGTGGATGAGCCTCCTGACTCCACGAGAAGCCTGTCCCTGCGTCGCTATGATGAGGGCGTTTTCCTTCTTCGGGAACTTTTCCTCGATGAGACGGTCGGCCATAGCCGCTGTCTCTACAACCAATGCATAGTCGACGTTAACCTCAACGAACTGGAGGTGCTCGACCGTTCCTGGAACCGCCCAGCCTCCCATACCGAGCTTTGACGTGTTGAACTCGTCCTCGCCGTCGCGTATGACTATGTCACCGTAGATATAGCCGCGCCTGTCGGCCGTGAGGTGCATCTCTTCCCTGAGAACGCCGAGCATCCTTTCGAGGTCTTCGATGATGGGGTCGCTCTCGCGCTGGTCTTCGAAGGTGTTCTCCTTAGTCCCGGGGATGGTGTGCTTGTTGGCGTAGTAGGCTTCACGAAGGCTCGCGTGCTTCCCCTCGCTTACCAGCCTTTTGACGTAGGCCATTATGAGTAAGGTCTGCATGAACTTTCTTGCGTGAGCTACGTTGAGGAAGTATCTCCTGGAGAGCTTGTCGCCCATCCTGATAACGCGTCTCTTCTCGTCGAAGTAGACGTTGTTCAGCCCACGCATCGGGATATCGAAGTAGGGGTTCTTTCCGGTCTTTATGTCTTCAAGAACCCTCCTTCCATACTCCTCCAGCTTGGTGAGCACCCTGGTCGGGTCGTAGGAAAAGCGTTCCCTGGGCTTCTCACGTTTGACGACCTTGGATTTAGGCATTCTCGCTCACCTCGTTAAGCTCACCCTCTTTGGTTGCAAAGCGGCTCTCTATGAAAGTCAGGAAGTAGCTCCTGATGGCGTCCTCCTCCTCTCCCGTCAGGACGCTTAGGGCCCTCGCTATCTCGGGCACGTACTTCTCGAAGGTTTTCTTCCTCTTGACCTGGTAGAGCTTCCTGTGCTTGCCGCTGAGGTACGTCTGAAGCTTTCTGGCGGCGTCCATTATGGCCAGCCTTATCTCGTTCTGGATTTCCTCGACGTTGGCTATGCTCTGCTTCCCCGTGCCGGTGTATGGGACGTGGACGCTGATGACGTTTATCATGAGCACCACCGGGGCACGGTCGAGGTCGTCAACCTTGTAGCGCTTCCAGTCTATCGAGCGTGCCGCGAGCGTCGTCACACATGAGCCTGCATCGAAGAGGAGAGGAACGCGGTTGGCGTAGCGGAGAAGTTCAAAGCCAGCCGGAATCTCACCGCCGTACGCCAATCCAACCTCAACCTGGAAAGGAATACCACCTGAGTAGACCTTTGGCGGTCTAGTTACCGCCGTGACGAACTCCGGCTTGAGGATTCCCCTCAGACCTTTCTCAATGTTCTCCTCGCCTATCGGCCTGAGGCCATGAGTCGGGGGAGCCAGGAACTTCATGTACTTGAAGGCCTCGACGATCTCCTCTGCCTCGTGCCAGGTGAGCTTTTCCGGCGGCTTCTCCATGATCTTGGCGACCTGCTTGACGACTTTCGTGTATCCCCTGAAGGAGCGGAGGACGGCCTTAACCTCGCCTTTCATGAGCCTCTCGTAGAGCTGCTCCTGGACGTTCTTGTCCTCCTCCGTCTTTATGAGCCTCAACGCGGCAATGTACTCTATCAGCTCGTCTATCTTCTTGTCGCTTATCCTTGAAAACTCACCGACGAGGAAGCGCTTCACGGTGTTCCTCCTAGTTTTTTTGGCCATCCTGTAAACGTCGTCGGTAAGGACACCGCGCGGGTGGGGCTTCATCTCAACCGGCGGTTCCGGAATGTAGTCGCTCGACCTCGGGAAGACTATGAGCTTCCCATCGGGCTCTATGAGCTCGATGTGGGCGTGTGGGTTTGCTATGGCGGTGAGCTTGAGATACCAGTAAACGCCCTGCTTGGAACGGATATACTTGACGTTCTTGACCTCGAGCTCTATCCTCGTCCCGCGCCAGCCCTTCGGGTTGGGGTGCTTCTCCTTTTTGACTATTTTACCCTCGTTCTTGTCAACGTCAATCTTCACCCAGGCCTCAATGGTTTTATCTCCGCCGGTGGAGGTGATAACGCGCGTTGCCTTTCCGCTCGTTATCTGGGCGAACATGACGGCACCGCTTATACCTATGCCCTGCTGGCCACGGCTCTGTATGTTCCTGTGCGCCTTGGTTCCGGCCAGCATCTTTCCAAAGACGTGGGTTATGTACTTCTCGGGTATTCCAGGACCGTTGTCCTCAACGATAACCTTGTAGTGCTCCCTTCCAAGCTCCTCTATCTCAACGCGGATGTAGGGGGGGATTCCCGCCTCCTCACAGGCATCGAGGGAGTTTGTAACGGCCTCGTGGACGACCGTGGTAAGGGAGCGTATCTTGCCCGTGTAGCCAAGCATGGCCGCGTTTCGTCTGAAGAACTCACTGACGCTCTGAATCTTGAACTCCTTAAACAGCTGACTTGCTTCGGCCATTTTCATTCCTCCTCGTTCTTCTCCAGTTCGCCGCCAAGGGCCTCGTAATAGCTCATGCTCTCCAGTTCAAGGTCCTTCTTCCTCCTTTCGAGGTATTTGTAAACGACACCGTGCGGGGAGCCCTTGGCGAGCTTCTCTATTGCAGTCTTGGCAACCTCAACCTGGATCGGGTTGCCGATTATCGCGACGGTCTTACCATAAACACTCACATCGGCACCGCTCATCTCCTCGATTATCTCGCGTGTTCTCCCTTTTCTGCCGATTATCCTTCCCCTAACGCGCGGAAGGGCGTTCTTGTCGTTGCCGATGACTATGTCGGTAAGGTTGACCACCTCAAGGACTTCGCCCTCGTTGAAGAGCCTGAAGGCCCTCTGGGGGGAGAATCCCCTTCCAATGGCCATGACGACATCGCGTGCCTTCCAGACGGCGAGCGGGTCGTCAGTCTCCTTCGTGGCGGTTATGAACACCTCCCCGGTCTCGCTGTCTATCTCTATCTTCGTTTTTGTCCTCCTCTCTATCTCCCTCTTCGTCTGTCCCTTCTTCCCTATGACGACCGCCACCCTGTCCTTCGGAATCCTTACGAACTCCTCCTGCTCTCCCAGGGCGGTGTAGCTTATCTCCTCCTCAGGGGCTTCCCGAACGGGCCTGCCGTCTTTGTCAATGCGCTCGTACTTCTTAAGGAGTCTCTCAAACTCGTCCATACTCTCACCCTCTAAATCCCAACCAGCTCGCGGAACTTATCATTGAAATCATCAACATCGACGCCTTTTCTACCGAAGTAATTGATGACGTTCCTCAGGTCACGTTTGAGCAGCTCCAGGCTCATGCGGTTCCTCTTCACGGTCGCCTGAGACCAGTCTATGACCACCGGACCGTCGTGGAGCAGTATGTTATACTCGCTCAGGTCGCCGTGAACCATATCCCCTCTCTTCCAGAGCCTCTCGATGACCCGCATCGTGAAGTCGTAGAGCTCCTCGAAGTCCCCTCTGGAAAGCTCACGCTCCACATCCTTAAGCCTCGGGGCCGGCACTTCGCCTCCTATGAACTCCATCACCAGGACGTTGTTGCGGAAGATTACGGGCTCGGGGACGCGAACCGCGTATTTTATCGCCCGCTGGAGGTTCTTAAACTCCCGCCGCGTCCAGACAAAGACGAGCTTCCTCATGTCCTTTGGCAGGTAGCCGACTCGCGGGTCTGCAGCCAGATACTCCCATATGCGCCTGAACTCGGTAGTGTATGTCCTGTATATCTTCACCGCCACCCTGTTGCCCTCGCTGTCAATCCCGGCGAAGACATTGGCCTCCTTCCCCGTGCTGATTACGCCGTAAAGTGCCTCGACCTTTCCCCTCCTGTGCAGATAGGCGAGGGTCTCCTTGGTAGTTCTGTCAAAGACCTCGTTGGCTATCTTATAGAGCTCACTGTCCTTCTCGCGCCTCTCCCTGAGGCCGAGCATGTGCTCGATCTCTCGTTCGATGAACTCCTCGCGCATCGCTATCACTCGGGATTACGCTCAGAAGAGCATATCTCCACCGGTGAGGAAGTCCTGGCTTATCTTGCCCTTCCTTAGGAGCCAGTCGACCTGGGTTCTGGTGTAGCGGTACACTATGTCTCCCCGCTCATCGGTCTGAACCGGCCAGGGCTGGACTATGACGACGTCTCCAACGCGCATCCACATGCGTCTCTTCAACTTGCCAGGAATTCTGCACCTTCTGATTTTTCCGTCCTCGCAGCGGACGTCCATCCACCCTGAACCCAGAGCCTGTTCTATCACTCCGAAGAGCTGTCCTTCCTTTGGCAGGGGAACACGGATAACCTCGTCACCCTGAACCTGCCTGTTCTTTTTCTTTCCTCCTCTTCCACCCTTGTGGTACGCCATGAGCATCACCTCCAGCGAGTAGGTTCGATCCCTTATAAACTTGAGCCTTGCAAAAATTTTCTAATGAGAGTACAGGTCTGTGCTTTTAAAATTTTTGCACAAAGCCCACGGAGGAATAACCGGTAGCACAGTCGCCCTGGAATAGCCGCCGAGAACGCCGGCCACTATCCCACAAGTCCAGCGAGGAATGCAAAACCTTGAAAACCGGGTCACTCCAATACCGACCTCATTCGGTATCCCTCACGAACAGCACATGAAGGTTTAAAAGTGCGCCGTTCAATCTGGAGTCCGGAGATGTTTATGGCAGCGGTAATCGCCGAGAACCTCACAATAACCTACGAGGGGAAGCCGGCAGTTGAGGGGGTTGACTTCCTCCTCGAAGAGGGTGAAACGCTCCTCCTCCTAGGGCCGAACGGCGCCGGCAAGACCACGCTCCTCAAAACGATAGCCTGCTTTCACAGGGAGTACTCTGGGGAGCTCAGGGTCTTTGACAGGCCCCCGTGCGATGCGAGGGAACTGATAGGCTACGTCCCCCAGAGCAGCAACCTCAATGAGAAGGTCCCGCTAACGGCTTTGGAGGTAGTTGCAATGGGGGGCATCTACCGGAGGGGCTTCGCGCACTTTAAAATGCCCCGAGAGGTGGTGGAGAAAGCGGCGGAAGTTCTCGGCTTCGTTGGACTGTCCGGCTTCGAGAGCAGGCTCTTCCGCGAGCTGAGTGGTGGGCAGAAGCAGAGGGTCCTTCTCGCAAGGGCGCTCATAAGCGACCCCAAGTTGCTCCTCCTTGATGAACCCCTCTCGGCCCTTGACCCCAGCGCAAGGGTGGAGGTGGCGAACGTCCTTGAGAGGATAAAGGGCGAGAGGAACATAACGATGATAATCACAACCCACGATATAAACCCCCTAATAGAGCTGGGGGACAGGGTCATGCTGCTCAACAGGCGCCTTGTGGCCTTCGGCAGGCCGGAGGAAGTCCTCAGAGACAGCATTATCAAATCCGTCTACGGCCCGCTGGCCAGGGTGGTGCCCGTTGAGGGCAGGCTCTTCTGCATAACCGGAGACGCCCACCTCCACGAGCACGGGGGTGGGGGACTGTGATCCCGGAGTACCTCCTGCGCGCCATACTGGCGAGCATTATGGTCAGCGTTCTCCTCGGGATGCTCAGTCCGCTAATCAACACAAAGGGACTGGCCTTTCTAACCCATGCGCTCTTCCACTCCCTTCTCTTCGGGGCTGTCCTGGGGATGATACTCGGACTGCTCTTAGAGAACCTCTCATTGGTCATGCTCACGGCGCTGGTCGTGACGGTCGCAGTGGTTCTCATTATAGCCCAGCTTGAAAGGGCAGGGTTTTCCCCGGACTCGGCGGTAGGAATCGTTGCGAGCTTTGTGGCGGGACTCACCGTTCTGGGATTCGGCGTCCTGTACAAGGTCATGGCGGACAGGCCGTACTTCCCCCTCAGCCAGAGCATAGTCTCGTACCTCACGGGCGAGATATTCCTGATAACCCTCAACGACCTCACGGTGCTCGTCCTAGGCGGGGCGGTTCTGTTCTTCCTGATGATTTTCCTCTACCGCGACTTTCTCTACCTCAGCTTTGACCCGGAGGGGGTGGAGAGCTATGGCGGCAACACCCGTGCGTACCTGATGATCCTCTACGTCCTCGTCGGGGCCATTGGAGCACTCATAGTGCAGACCGTGGGGCTGATTACCCTGCAGGTTGTAGCAGTACTTCCCGGTGCGATAGCGTTAATGGTGAGGAGCGACATAAGAAAGGTTCTCGCCGTTAGCCTCATGCTAACCCTCGTGATACAGCTCTCCTCGGTAATCCTCGCGTACTTCATAGACATACCCCCGAGCGGCCTAGCAACGATAATGCTGGGCATCATCTACGGTGCTCTGCTCTTCAGGAGGTGAAACTTTGGGCAGAAAACTTGCCGGGATCGATGAAGCCGGAAGGGGGCCTGTCATAGGCCCAATGGTAATAGCGGCAGTGGTTGTTGACGAGAAAAACGTTCCCAAGCTCGAAGAGCTCGGCGTTAAGGACTCCAAAAAGCTGACACCCAAGAGGAGGGAGAGGCTTTTTGATGAAATAATTAAATTTTTAGACGATTATGTAATCCTGGAATTATGGCCGGAGGAGATAGACTCCCGCGCTGGAACGCTCAACGAGTTCGAGGTGGAGAACTTCGTTAAGGCCCTCAACTCGCTCAAGGTTAAGCCCGACGTGATATACATCGACGCCGCCGACGTAAAAGAAAAACGCTTCGGAGAGGAGATAAGAGCAAAGCTGAACTTCGAGGCGGAGATAATAGCAGAGCACAAGGCAG
Source organism: Thermococcus thioreducens (assembly GCF_002214545.1). NCBI lineage: Archaea > Methanobacteriati > Methanobacteriota > Thermococci > Thermococcales > Thermococcaceae > Thermococcus > Thermococcus thioreducens. The sequence continues at coordinate 1,204,514 of NZ_CP015105.1, forward strand.
ACGACAAGTTCGTGCCGGTCTCTGCGGCCTCGATAATAGCAAAGGTGACCCGCGACAGGGCGATAGAAAAGCTGAAGGGGGAGTACGGTGAGATTGGAAGCGGCTATCCCAGCGACCCGAGGACGAGGGCGTTCCTCGAAAACTACTACCGCGAGCACGGCGAGTTCCCGCCGATAGTCAGGCGGAGCTGGAAGACGCTGAGGAAGATAGAGGGGAGGTTGAGGACAGAGTTAGAGGTCAGAAAACCGAAGAAGAAAGGACAGGTCAGCCTGGAGGAGTTTCTGAAAGGGCAACCGTAGATGACAGCACAAAGGATAAATATCAGGAAGACGTTAAAGGAATCATGCTTGAAGAAATCAGGGAAACGATTGCCCGGGAAGTTGAAAAGGCAGGCCTGGCCCTTGTGGAAGTTATACTGTTTGGTTCCCGTGCGAGGGGAGACTTTCGGGAGGATTCCGACTGGGACATCCTCGTGGTGATCAAAGAGCGACTTGACAGGAGGAAATACCGCGAGCTGTGGAGGGGGATATACGAGAGCCTTGACGTCCCTGCGGACATATTGATAGTATCGGAGGACGAATTTGAAAGGCTCAAAGACATGAAGGGCTACATCTACTACTACGCCGCCAGGGAAGGGATCAAGGTATGAAGGAAGATGCCCGGGAATGGTTCCATAAGGGGGACGAGGACTTAAAAGCTGCCAAGATACTTTACAGGGAGGGTTTATATGCCCTATCCTGCTTTCACTCCCAGCAGGCCATTGAGAAATATTTGAAGGCCTTCCTTGTCGAGAAGGAGCAAGAGATATCCAAGACGCACAACTTGAAGTTCCTGATCAACGAATGCAGGAATATTGACCCTGCCTTTGTCGAGCTCCTGAAAAGAGGGGTACACTACCTAACTGAATATGCGGTTGAAGTCAGGTATCCCGGCATTTATGTGCCAGAAAAAGAGGACGCGGAGGAAGCCCTGAAGCTTGCCGAGTTCTCAAGGGAGTTCATCGCAGGGAAGTTAAGGATCAATTCCCTTTAAGAACTCCCGCGCCTCCTCAAACTCCCCCTTCCTCAACAGGAGGGCAACCGTGGAATACACCCCGATGAGTTCGAGGTTTTTCTCCTCGATGAGTTTTTCTATCTCGGCTTCAAGTTCCTTGGGTGCTTTCTCAACGGCCTTTTGGGAGTAGTCCGCATACTTGAGTCCGTTCAGAACGCCGAGGAGCTTCTGGACTTCGAGTTTAATGTCAGTAGGAGCATTCTCGACGGCTTTCTTCGTCTCCGGGAATTTCGGTTTTTCTGGTTCTATCTTCTTCCCGCTGATCTCGGCGAGGAACTGACGGAACTCCTTAATGTTGAGTGCTGACCAGATCATCGGGTTCTCTTTGCCCAGATCGTGGGTGCTTACTCTGTCCCCGTGAAGCTCTTTCTTTATTTTCTTGGAGAGCTTCAGAACTTTCCGCATGTATTGCTCTACTTCTTCTTCAGATACTCCGTATATCCCTGCTTCCCTCAATCCTTCCACCCATGTTTTCGCAAGTTTCGGAATGTTATCTTCGTTTATCACTTCGTCGAACTTCTTCGTTAGGTACCCGGTGATTCTTGGATGCTCTAGATCTTCTGGTTCAACCTTCCCAGAAATCGCATATACCTTTCTGTCCAATGCATGCGTGTGAATCACCTTCGCCGTTGCATTAGCAAGGTGTTTCTCTCTAATCTTTTCGTTTTTTAGCGCTACTGGCAGCGCGAGTAGTTGGAAGAAAATATGATATAGAAATGCGTCGTCTGTGCTGGGCGCGATAACATCGTAGGACATGCCATCCTCATTTTTTAATGATACTTCCGGTGTGTGTGATCGAGGATCTCTTTGATTCTCCCTTCGTATGCCCCGATCTCCGCTGCGAGTTGTTCGCTCAACCGGTTTAGCGTTGATCTTGGAGACACCATTTCGTACGGCACCACTGTGTACTCTATTTCCCTCTTCCGTATCGTTCCAACCTTCTTCTTTATCACGAATGGATTCTTTCGCGGAAAGTAAACCATCTCTCAGCTCCCTCCCGCTTCTATGTAATATTCGGGTTGTCCGAACTTTATAAACCAAATAGACCTGCCGCTTATGTGCCACGTGTGTCCGATGTTCGTGGAGATCTTGACTGCGCCTTTGGCGAGACTGATGTGCACGCCGAGCATGGTCATCGCGGCGTTGAGCTTCGTCGCCAGGATCGCATAGCTGGCAAGGCTGATGAAGGTGGAAACAGGGGTGATTGGAAAGTCCCCTCGCTCGAACCGGCTTCTACCCCACTTCTCGTGATGGTTGCACTATGGCATGTTCCCTAATTAACCTTTCGAAGTCCTCCAAGTTCCAGACCAGCCAACCATCTTCTCTAAGCAATTCTTTGCCATCAACACCCTTGGCAACGAGGCCGTAATGTTTTCCCCATTCATCCAGACCAACTAACTCCGCCTTTCTCTCTAAATCCCTTAGAATCCCCCGCGCTTCCCTCTCGCCAAGCTCCTTCCACTTGACCTCAACGAACAAGGCCTTTTTCTCCCGCTCGTTAATGGCGAGCAAATCAATCTCCTCGTTCTTGTTCCACCACCTTCCAATCTTGGTAAAGGTGTGGAAGAAAACTTTTCTCCCACGGGAAAACTCCACAGCAGTCTCGTTTTTCCAACCCGTCTCCTGCCGTAGATCACGACGAACGAGGGAACATTCTTCCATTCCCGCTCTAGTATTTCCAGCTCCCTAATCCCGATCAATGAATGGACTAATCATGATTAGTACTAAACAGCCTTAGTATTCAAGCCTTTCGCGTTCTCACCTCCCCAGCCTCAACCTTATTCTGTCCTTTACCTCAAACAGCCATTCGAGGTACAGCCAGAGGGAGTCCGTGAATGCCTCCCAGCGCAGGAGCTCCTTCAGCGCAACTCCCATGACTATGGCTGCCGGCGGGACGAGGACGGTCGCGTAGAAGCTGAACTGGGTCGTCCCCCCGAGGAGGTACTGGAGGACAAAGAACCCAACCGTGCTCCAGAACACCCCGTAGGGAATCAGCAGCTTCCCCCGCCTCCGGTACAGCCAGGGAAGGGCGAGTATGAACAGGACCATGCTGAGGAGCAGGAACGGGTCCGTCTGGGCGAATATGTTGGGGTTGTAGTGGAATGGGAAGGCCTTCCTGTTTATGAACCACTCCCAGACCGGCGAAGCCGCAGGATGGCCTCCCTTGTTCGAGAGGTGCCAGCGGAAGCTGCCCAAAAAATCATCCAACCATTTTTCAAATCCAACAACCTTAACTGCTATCAAATTGGGGAGAAGAAATCCCAGGGCTGGGAAGACGGCTATGGCGAGCAGAAAGCCCGTCAGCTTCCGTTCGCCCTTGAAAGCCTTTACCAGGAGCACGGGGTAACCGAACACCCCGCTGAGCTTGGCGGCAGCGGCAAGGCCGACAGCAAAGGCCGAAGATTTTTTCCGCTCATAGACCAGCAACGTCGTGAAAAGGGCCACGAAGAGGGCCACGTGGATGTCCAGCATGGCAGTCACGGCGGTGGCTTCAAGGGTCGGATCCGCGACGGTGAAGATGAGGGCTATGAGCGCCGCGAGGTAGCTGCCGCTTATCCTGTACGTTGCGAGAACGACCAGAACGCCTATCAGGACGAAGGCGATTATTCCCGGCAGGCGCCAGTTTATGGGCTTGTCCTCGACGAGCATGCCGAGCATTATGATGTCCTTCCCCAGGAAGGGGTGCTCGGTGTTGAGGTAGTTCTGGATGTTCTCCTTGTCTGGATACCTGTAGCCGGGGACTATGTAGTAGGCATCCGCAGGTATCTCTGCGGACAGGGCGTTGAGGAAGCCGTCCACTTTATCCACCGGTATCTCGAAGTAAACGCCCGGAAACTTGAGATACTCCATCTCGTAGGTTGCGTTGTACCGGAGGGCTATCTTCTCAACGTCGTACTGGTATTTTATCCGAACGCTTGTGTTTGAGAAGATGACGTTTATTCCAGCCGAGTTCGTTGTTTCGTTCACGTAGTGAAGATCAACCCCAAGCCTGTGGAGAACGTTCCTGCTGGCAGGGACGTACCAGACCTCGTCCCCGATGTAGTCCCTTAGGTCAGAACGGGATGCGAAGTCGTAGAGATACCAGAATGAACCGAGCAGTATGACGGCCGAAATCGCAATGAAGAGGGCCCTTTTCCAGTCCATTTTACCACCGGGTAGATTAGCGCGGCAACGTTTTTAAGCCTCTCCCCTTAGGCGGAAACATGCTCAGCGGGATTACCGAGGAAAAAATTAGAGAAACCGTGGACATGATAAAGCGAGGTTTAGACGAGAGGAAGCTCCGCGCCAAGCTCGGTGAGGACTGGGAGCTCATAGCCGAGATAGCCCGGGCCAGAATAAGGGCAAGGGACAAGTTCTCCAGAGAAGATCTCTGGATGGATCTGGAAGGCCTGCGCTACGCCACCCACGAGGTCGTGGCAAAATACCGCGCCGAACGTCTGAGGGAGTTTGGCGTCAAAAGCGTTGCCGATGTTTCCTGCGGGATAGGGATACAGCTCATATTCTACGCGATGAAGGTCGAGAAGGCATATGGAATCGACATCGACCCCCTAAAGGTGGAGTTCGCGCGGAGGAACGCCAAGCGCTATGGGGTTCACAACATCGAGTTCATAAACGCCGATTCACTCAGTAAAGATACCGTCGAGAAGGTTGATGCTGAGGTAATATTCTCGGACCCGGCGAGACCGCCCGAAATGCCCGAGAGGAAACTGGAAGACCTCCTGCCGAGTCCCCTGGAGGTATACGAAGCTTACAAATCCAAAACTGACGCCTTCATCTTCGACCTGCCCCCCCAGATGAGGCGCGAGAGGGTTCCCTGGGAGGGAGAGTTCGAGTACATAGACCTCTTCGGTGCACTCAACAGGCTGACCTTTTACACAGAACCCCTGGCAAGGGCAGAGAGGAGCGCCGTCATCCTGCCCGCTGGAGCGAGGATTGAGAGCGACCCAGACTTGGAGAACATAGTCGAATGGGCAGAAAGGCCCGGCCAGTACCTCTACGAGATTCCCCAGAGCGTTGACTACGCCGATTTGATAAACGAGCTGTTCCATGTATTGGATGCGGACGCAAAGATGCTCCTCCGCGAGAAGAGGCGCGTTCTGGCGACGGGCAACGAGGAAGTCAGAAGCCCCTACCTCAAGAGAACCTACGCCGTTGTGGGCATCGTGCCTTTCCATCCGGTCAGGATAAACGACTTTCTCAGGAGAGAGGGCTTCGGAAGGGCGACCCTCAGGATAAGCGTGCCCGAAGGGGAGTACTGGAAGGTCAGGAAAAGGATAGAGGCAAACTTGAAGGGAGAAAGAAGGGCTTTCATCTTCCAGTTCGGAAAGATGGCGATAATAGCGGAGGGACTATAGTTCCTCGATTCTGGCGTTCCGTATCTTTTTTGAACCGATACGGAGCCTTTTGAAATAGTCCAGGTGCTCGTCGGGCAGAAAAGAGTCAAGGCTGGTTGATTTTAGCCGTTTCTTCTTTTTACGCGGCCCTGCCCGTTCATCCCCTGCAGCAGCCCGCCGGGACGCGGGCCTCAGGAACTCGTCGAGCTTCCTGTCCATTACCCCACCCACATTCCGTATACCCTTAGGTATAAAGGTTTTTCCACCAATCGAAGGCTGAACCAAAGGGTATATCAACGGGCACCGAGAGAGCGCAGTTGAGAAACGCTTTTAACTTCCGGCATTTATTTAGGGAAAGAGTAAGAGAGGCGGGTGGAAGGTAATGTGCGGTATAATCGGCTATATCGGAGACGGCAGAGCCTCCCGGATCATTGTCAAGGGGCTAAAAAGGCTCGAATACAGGGGCTACGACTCCGCAGGAATAGTTACGGAAGAGGATGGGAAGCTCTACATAAAGAAAGGAGCCGGGAGGATAGACGAACTCTCTAAAGAACTCGGCTTTCCTGAAATGCCCGGCAAAAGGGGAATTGGACACACCCGTTGGGCCACACACGGGATTCCAAACGACATTAATGCCCATCCCCAGACTGACTGCACCGGCAAGATTGCCCTCGTCCACAACGGCATAATCGAGAACTACCGCGAACTCCGTGAGGAGCTTCTTAAACGTGGCCACCGTTTTGACAGCGACACAGATACTGAGGTCATAGCTCACCTTATAGAAGACGAACTCAAATCAGGTGGGAGCTTTGAGGAAGCAATGAGGAGGGCACTCCTCAGGCTCAAAGGCTCATTCGCGCTCGGCATAATATACACCGAGGAGCCGGACAAACTGTACTTCGTGAGAAACGAGAGTCCCCTAGTGCTTGGGATCGGAGAGGGGGAGAACTTCGCCGCGAGCGACGTTCCGGCCTTCCTCGAGTACACGAACAGGGTTGTTTTTCTGGACGACAGGGAGTACGCTATCATCGGAAAGGACTTCTGGGTGGTTAAGAATCTCGACAGTGGCGAAACCGTCGAAAAACCGGTCCAGAAGATAGGGTGGAGCCTTGAAATGGCGGAAAAAGCCGGCTATCCCCACTTCATGCTCAAGGAGATATACGAACAGCCGAGGGCCATAAGGGACGCCCTCCACGGAAACGCCGGGATAATCCGCTCGGTGGCGGAGGAGGTGGCCAGATACGAGAAGATATTCATAGTGGCCATGGGCACTTCGTATCACGCCGGCTTAGTTGCCAAGTACCTCTTCCAGAGGCTCGCCAAGAAGGTTCCAATCGTTGAGGATGCCAGCGAGTTCCGCTACGAGTTCGAAGACCTGGTGGATGAGAACACCCTAGTCATAGCCATAACCCAGAGCGGGGAAACGGCAGATACCCTCGCGGCCATGAAGCTGGCCAAAAGGAAGGGCGCAAAAGTTCTCGCGATAGTCAACGTTGTCGGGAGCATGGCGACCAGAATAGCGGATTTGACGCTCTACACCCACGCCGGGCCCGAGATAGGCGTCGCAGCAACAAAAACCTACACTACCCAGCTGACGGTCCTCACGATGCTCGCCATCGAGCTGGCGAGGGTTCTCGGAACCGCTGGGGAGGAGTACCTCGAAAGGCTGGAGATGGAACTCAACACCGTCCCGGAACTTGTTGAGAGGGTTCTCAAACATGATGGATCGCTGAGAGAGCTGGCTGAGTATCTCAGGGAAAAGAGGGACTTCTTCTACATCGGTAGGGGCATAAGCGTTCCAACGGCTCTTGAGGGGGCGCTCAAGCTCAAGGAGATAAGCTACATCCACGCGGAGGGATTAAGCGCCGGTGAGCTGAAGCACGGCCCCCTGGCACTCCTTGAGGACGGCGTTCCCGTGGTCGCCATAGCGCCCGGCGGAAAGACCTTTGACAAGGTGGTCTCGAACATCGAGGAATCCAAGGCGAGGGGGGCGTACATAATAAGCATCGGAAACAGGGACGACTTGGGAAAGGTCTCTGACGTTTTTGTCAAGATGCCTGAAATGGACGAGCTCCTCACGCCTATAGTCTACGCTGTTCCACTCCAGCTCCTAGCCTATCATCTGGCTGTTCTGAGGGGCAACGACCCCGACAAGCCGAGAAACCTGGCCAAATCTGTCACCGTTGAATGAGGTGGTTTGGATGGTGAAAACGAAAATTAAGGAGAAACGAAAGAAGAAAGGGGAGAAAACTTCCCTTCCCGAGTACTATCGGAAGTTCAAGGCCTATGGCCTCCCCCTGATAGTCCTCATACTGGCCTACGCCGGCTTCAGGATAAGAAACATCACCTCAAACTACAAGACCTTCCTCGACCCGGATACCTTCTTCCACTACGAGATGTACCGCCAGGCAATAACCGAGTGGATTCCTAGGTACTTTGCCTACGCCGATCCGCCGGCTGGAATAAAGGCAGGCGGCTACCTCGGGCTCTACACAATTCAGGCGGTATTTTACAAAATCGTCTCGGTATTCGGCTACGACCAGCTTGGGGCGTTCAAGCTCTGGCCGCCGTTCGTCGGGGCGATGACCATCATAGGAGTCTATCTCCTCGGAAAGAAGCTCCACTCAAACTGGGCCGGCCTCTGGGCGGCAGCGTTCATGATGTTCTCCTACGCCAACTTCAGCAAGACATACTCCGGCAACAACCGTGGCGAAGGGCCATTCATGATGTTCTTCATCTTCGCGGTGTTCTTCCTCCTGGTCTACCTCGATGAGAGGGAGTGGAACTGGAAGAAAGCCCTGGGCGGTGTGATGTTCCTCGTAACCAGCGTCCTGTACATGGCGGCGTGGACCGGAAGCACCTTTGGCGTCAGCATACTGCTCCTCTTCGCGGGCATCACTGTAGTGGTATTGTTCATATTCGGAATGGTAGACGCCCTAAGGCTTTTTGTCAGAGACTTCTTCCCGCTTTATGGTCTTTCACTACTCACCGGCATGGCACTATCTTACACAGGCTTCGTAGGAATAAGATGGTTTCTGATATTTGCCCTAGAGGGATTCATTGCACTCAGTGCTCTCACTGTGATAATGCTCTACGGGGAAAGAGCTGGCTTAAATTACTCGGACAAGAAGCACAGATTTGGAGTTGTGGCAGGTATAGCCATCTTTGCCGCCCTAGCATTTTACGGATATTTTGGAAAAGACCTGTTCAAGTTCCTAGGGGCAGCCACACAGTCAAATCCCCTCTACCAGACGGTGGCAGAGCTTGCGAAGACAGACTGGAACACAATAACCACATACTACAGCGTCAAAACAAAGGACGCCATAATCTTCATACTCTCCGCTGTTGGGTTCCTTATAGTAGCCGCAAGGTTCGTTAGGAAGCTCACCAAGAACGACCTCACCGGTCACAAGGAGATATTCCTGGTCACATACTACCTTGGCTCCCTCTACCTTCTCCTCCTCGCGGTTCGTTTCGTGTTCCAGGCCTCTGGAGCGATACTCCTGCTGGCGGGTGTTGCGGTTGGTGAGGCCTTCCTCTTTGTGGAGAACATGAAGGAGAGTGTAACAACGAAGGCACTCTACGCCCTCCTTCTGATGCTCCTCTTCCTGCCCCTGCCTCTTATAGGTGCCCAGTACATGGAAAGCGTTGCCACCAATTATGCTAAATCCCAGGGCTCCGTTCCAGCGGAGTGGGTCAACTCCCTCAACTGGCTCAAGGAGAACAGCAATCCCCTCGACAGCGCCACCAGCTGGTGGGACTACGGCTACTGGATTGAGTCAAGTCTTCTCAGCCACAGGAGAAGCGCCACCGATGGTGGTCACGCATACGACAGGCGTTACATCGTTGCGGACTTCTTCTCCCACTACGGCAACGAGAGCGAGCAGGACTTTGAAGCCTGGGAGCTGAACTACCTGATCGTCTGGCAGCAGGACATATACAAGTTCAACGCCATAAGCTACCTCGGCGGTGCGATAACATACGGCGAGTACAAGAGCAATCCGATGTTCCAGGTCATACCTGCCCAGTACATCCAGTACTCCAATGAGAGCGGAAGGGCCGTTGTCTACATAAACACAGGGAAGTACGCCTACCAGCCGGTACTGACGATAGACCTCACCAAGGGGCAGGTCATACAGGGCAGGGGCGATATACCCTATGTCCTATATGTCTTCCAGGGCTACGGGCTTCTGGCGTATCGGAAGATAGCCTTCAGCAACTTCGTGAGGCTGGCGTTCCAGATACCGTTCTCCTTCGAACCGTGGGACGCCCAGATGCTCTTTGCCAACTTCAAGCCGGTTCACAGGGACGGCGGAGTTTCGACCTACGAGTTCAGGCCGTTTGCAGTTTACAGGATCGACAAGTTCGAGAACGGAACGTGGAAGGCCTTCTACAGCACACTCGGCGGTGGAAAACTCCCGCTGGGAGAACAGAAGTTGAGGCTCTGGATATCTGCCTTTGGCAGGGACGTCAAGGACGCAACCCTCATCTTCGAGGCATACAACGGTAGCGTGCTGGTGAAGAGGGAAATCCTAGCTGAAGGCATCAACATGAACCACCTCAACGAGACTCCCATCGAGGTCAGCCTGACCATACCCAACGCCACCAAGTACCGCTTCCTCCTAATTCAGGATGGTCCCGTCGGAGTGCTCAATGGTCCGGTTTACGTCAACGGGAAACTCGTCAACCCCAGCTACGTCCTCAAGGAGGGAGAAAGTGGGGAGCTTAAACTCACCGCCGCCTTCAGGGAGGAGCGCACGGTTGGCCTCTACCTCAGGGCAAGCGTCGTCTACTACATCGCGCCCAACGGAAAGGACATCTATCAGGAGAAGTTCTACCTCGAACCCCACCAGGACATTGTAACCTACGTGCCTGTCAAGAGTGACATAAGCGTCGTCCCGGGAGACAACGAGATAACCGTTCAGGCATCGATGCCCGAGGGTGTCTTTGACGCATACATCCAAAAGCTCTACCAGAAGTACGGTGAGGACAAGGTCGTCATCGTCAGAAAGAGGGTAGAGCCCGTCTTTATAACAAAGAAGGAGTACGTGGTCTGGGAGGGTTAATCCCTCACTATTTTTACGTCTTCGAGCCTTTTTAATCCCTCCTTCTCTGCCGTTTTGGCAACACCGGGCATGAATTCACCCTCCGGCCTGATGAGGATGGCCTCAACCTCGTCAAAGCCCAGCTTCTTCAGGGCAAAAGCCCTGTGGTGGCCGTCTATGAGGTAGTATCTGCTCCCGTGTGGTATGACTATAACCGGGGCGTTGTAGCCGTGCTTTATCTCCTGAAGAACGACCAGAAGTTTGACCTCGCTCAGCGCCGCCTGGGTGGGCACAACGCTGGCGAGGGGTATAAACGCGGCCTCAAGTTCAAATTTAATGCCGTAAATTGCTTCGTATTCCCGTTTTATCCGCTCGGCCCGCTTCCACGCCTCCTCACGTGTTATCAGCCTTATCCGTCTCAAGGCTTCACGCCCCTGACCGCTATAAAAGCCGCAATGTCCTTGCAACGGTGGTGGAGCTTTCTGTCGAGGCTCTCGGCAAGGCCGTGGAACGGCCAGAAAGATGGGAAGAATATCACCCCACCGCTCCGGACATCCGTAAAGCCGGCGTCTCTGAGCAGGTCTTCAAGCCCCCCTGGAGTATAGAAGCGAGCGTACCTGTAAGCGGTCTCCACAAACAGGCTCTTAAGTCTCTTGAAGAGGAACCACGCGCTCCGTCCGTTCATCGTCCCGATGATGACCTCCCCTCCGGGCTTCAGGACGCGGCTTATCTCAGCAACAACAATCTCGGGCTCGTAAATGAACTCGAACATCGTGACGCTGAGAACAAGGTCAAAGCTCTCATCTGGAAAGGGTAGACTGTAGGCGTCGCCTTTTATGCAGTTCAGCCCTTTGGAGCGTGCCACGCCAAGCATGCCCTCACTGGCATCCAGGCCGATCACGTCGAAGCCCCTCTTCTTCAGCTCAAGGGTATAGTTGCCCGTCCCGCAGCCGAGGTCGAGGGCCTTTCCTGATTTCGACTGCAGCATGGAAAAGACGAGCCACTTCTCAATCCTGTCAATATACATTCCGGTTTTTGTTCTGTACCAGTCATCGTATCTGCCGGCTATTCTGTCGAAGTACTCCGCCATCTCACACCCTCATCTTGCCCTCGATCGTCAGGGGCTTATCGGTTCTATCGTCTATTCTAAGGCTTATGATGACCCTCTCTGCCCCCGCTTTGAGGATAGCCTCGTGACAGGCTTTCACCAGCTCAAGGATTTCCTCCACTGAACCCTCAACGACCGTTCCCATCGGACAGACCCGGTGCTTAAGCCCGCTCTTTCTGATAACATCCATAACCGGCTCAAGGTATCCCCCGACGCTTGGGCTCCCCGTCCCGAGCGGAAAGAGGCATATCTCAGCGACCGCCATCAACCACCACCGGCGGGCGGAAATATATGAACCTCATCGTCCTCTTCGAGTTCAGTGTCAAGCCCTTTCAGGTGGAGCACGTTGTGTCCGTTAACCAGTATCATGCCGTCAACGGGCTTCCCTTCCGCAACACGCTCAGTTTCCAGTAGCTGTTTTCTGATCTCCGGACTGTAGTGTTCGGCCAGGTATTCTATGAGCTCGCGAACCGTTTTTACACCGTGAACCTCCACTTCCTTAGTGCCCATGAGCTCCCTAAACGTCGCGTAAAATTTGACCCTCATAAAGAACCACCGGTATTAATTGATGGGAAACCCTTAAAGTGATTTCGCCATAATTCTATCAAGGAGTGTTGAAATTGCTGAACGTCAATCCGCCGGAATACTACCCGATTATTGACAAGCTCTTTGCCGGGAGGATTAAAGAGGCCGTGGAGGCCTTTGGGGCATCGTTGGAGGAGCTCACAGTTTTTGTCCAGCCCGAAGAGAGGGTGCTGAACCTGATCTTCCTTTTGAAGGTTAGAGGGCTCAGGAGGTTTCTCTCCATGGACATCGATCCTTTTGTCTACGGTCTTCTGGAAAAGCTGGCATCGGACGCTACGGAGACCCTCGGTAAGGTTTACGGGGTACGGTTTTCAATCTCCGGCTTTAAGGTTATCGACGAAGGGCCGGAGGGAATCCCCTCGGAGGAAGCCCCCAAGCTAATCGTCAATGGGCCTGAGGAAATAAAGGAAATCCTTGAACGCCTTGGAAAGGGACTTATAATAACCCTGAGGGAGTGGAGCGTGGAGTTTTCAGCCCTCGCGGTAACTGTGCCATTCGAGGAGCCCCACGTACTAACGATAGTCCTGAAGATGAACCGCCTTCTTCCTCCTGAGGAAAAGGGAGAGCTTGAGAAAAAGGTCAGACACAAAGCCAGAACGTATCTCAAAACCCTGACCCAGAGAGTCTTTCCGCTTGAGGTTAAAATCATAGACCCCGAAGACAGAACCCTGGCCTCGATTCTCAAAAGAAAGGTTGAAATAGAGAAAGAAGCCGATGAGCTCGCCCAGAGTGAGGAGGTTCGGGAGCTCATGAGCCTCCTCGGGAAAGGGACTCCCGATTCCTGATGTAGTCCAGGAGGGGCCTTATCCTCTCCCAGACCTCGTTTATACCGCCGTGCCCGTCTATTCTTACATACACGCCCTGTTTCTTATAGAATTTGATTATTGGCTCCATGTTCCTTACGTAGAGGTCGTAGCGCCTTCCAACTATCTCCGGCCTGTCATCTTCCCTCCGTACGATCTTTCCACCACATACATCACATTTTCCCGGAACTTTGGGGGGATGGTATCTGAGGTGATAGACCGCCCCGCACTTGGAGCAGATCCTCCTCCCCGAGATTCTCTCAACGCTCTCCTCCTTGGAGATGGATATCTCCATGGCGACGTCTATGCTCATACCGTGGTCGTAGAGGTAGTTCTCAAGGGCCAGAACCTGTTCCGCGGTTCTCGGATAGCCGTCTATGATGAAGTTTCTCCTGTCGCGCCTCAGCCGGGAGATTATCAGAGTGTTTACGACTGTGTCCGGTATCAGCTCCCCGCGCGCAAGGTACCTCTCCAGTTCCCTGCCGAGAGAGCTCCCACGTTCGATTTCAGCGCGTATCATGTCTCCGGAGGAGACGTACGTCAGGCCGTAGCGCTCGGTTATTGTCCTGGAGTGGGTGGACTTGCCGCTTCCGGGAGGGCCGAATATCAGGATGTTCATTTTTCTCACCGTTAGTTATTTATTTCCCAAAGGATAAAACACTTATGGTGGTGGCCATGAGGCTGAGTACGGGATTCGTTCGTGCCTCTGGCTACGCCTACAAAGTGAGGCGCGTCCTCTTCGCACTGACGCGAAAGAAAGTCGACCCGAGAGAGGTCATCAGAGCGGCGGGAGAGCTGAACCAGAAAATCTTCGAGAAGCTCCAGGAGCTTGGAGTTGAGAAGAGCGACGTCATCAGGATAACCGTGCCCTTCAGGATCGAGGAGGGGACGATCAAATGGGACTACGGGGGACTGAGCATCGAAGTCTACAGAAAGAGCGAGGAGGAGAAGCTTGCAATGGCAATGGAGGAAATCGAGGAGCGCGAGAGGGCGCTGGAAGAGCGGATAAAGGAGCTCGAAGAGCTGGCACTGCAGCTCAGGGAGACCAGTGAAAAAATACTGGAGAAGCTGGAGGAGCTCAAGCAGGAGCACACCTCGCTGAAGCTTAGGGCGGAGGAGTGAGGGAATCGAGGAAAATACTGACCCGGGCAGCACACGTATTCTTATTTTTGTCTTGTTTATTTCCGCCATTGACGCCCTGTCTTCCCACTGCACCTTGATTTCCTTTTGTTGATGCCAACGCCCATAATTGGATAAAAATCTCAAACCGAAAAGATTCTAATCGTGTTCGTCCCTACAGTTTTGCCTATGGGTGTCCCCTTCGTCAGCAGTACGGTGTCGTTCTCCCTTACAAGCCCGAGGCCTTTTATGACCCTAAGTATCTCATCCTCGCTGGTTTCGCTCACGACGAATGGATAGACTCCATAGGAAAACATCAGATTATTTGCCACCTTTTCGTCAGTTACAAACGCCAGAATCCACTGCCTGGGTTTAAACCTCGATATCAGCCTCGCCGTTTGGCCGGTTCTCGTTGGGGTGAGTATGTACTTGACGTCTATTGAATTCAGGGCTTCCATTATGCTCCTTGCAATGGCGTCCTTTATCGTCCTTCTCCGGGCACGGCCAGACCTCTCCCCCGGCTTCATCTCGGCCATCATCGACGTCCACTGGGACTCCCGGTAAGCCTCCGTTGTCTTGGCTATCTTTGCCATCATTTTCACGGTATCCACGGGGTACTTGCCAACGGCGGTCTCCTCTGAGAGCATGACCGCATCGGTTCCGTCCAGTATGGCGTTGGCGACGTCTGTGACCTCCGCCCTCGTTGGCAGTTTCTCTTCGGTCATGCTCTCAAGCATCTGGGTTGCGGTTATCACAGGTTTGCCGGCACAGTTAGCTTTGTGAATGAGCCTCTTCTGGAGTATCGGAAGTTTTTCTATCGGCATCTCAACACCGAGGTCGCCCCTGGCAATCATAATGCCGTCAGAAGCGTTCAGGATCTCGTCAAAGTTCCTGACGGCGTCAGGCCTCTCGATTTTGGATATAATGAACATGCTGGCGTTTCTTTCCTCTATAAAACGCCTGACCTTTAACACATCGTAGGCCGAGCCGACGAAGCTTATCCCAACTGCGTCGACACCGTGCTCTATGGCGAACTCTATCAGCCCTAGGTCCCTCTCTGTGATCGCGTCTATCGCCATCCTCGCATTTGGTATGTTAATGCCCTTATGGGAGAAGAGGGTTCCACCAACCAGAACTTTGCACGTTACGTCCTGCCCTTCAACTTTCTCAACGCGGAGTGCTATAAACCCGTCGCTCAGGTAGATAACGTCTCCCTTCGATACCAGCTTTGGGAAGTCTTTGAACTGTATTGGGATCACAGCCTCATTTCCAACCACGTCCCTCGTGGTCAGCGTTATGGTCTGCCATCTTCTCAGAACAACTGAACCACCCGCTATCTCCCCTACCCTGATTTTGACGCCCGGCAGGTCGCCCAGGATTGCAACCGGCCTGTTCAGCCGGCTGGATGCCTTTCTTATCAGTTCTATGGTCTTTGCATGTTGTTCTTCATCACCATGGGCGAAGTTTATCCTGGCGACACTCATCCCCGCCTTTATCATGGCCTCAATCGTCCTCTCCTTAAGTGAAGCGGGCCCTATCGTGGCTATTATCTTTGTCTTGTGGGAAGGCAGCCTCATGGTCTCACCTGAGACCCCATTTTATCGCACCACCTAAATAACGTTACCGGAACTTTTATGAATTAGGTTGTCCTAATTACTTTGGTGGTTGTATGAACCCGCTTGAGGTCAGGGTGGTTGATGAGAACGGGAAAGAGATAAGCCTCGGGGATGCAGTCCTCGGGAAGTGGACCGTGCTCTACGTCTATCCTAAGGACAACACGCCAGGATGCACAACAGAAGCGAAAGAGTTTACTGAGCTCCTCCCAGAGTTTGAAAAGCTGGGCTTCCAGGTTATCGGCGTTTCAAAGGACTCCGTAAAGAGCCACATAAAATTCAAAGAGAGGCACGGTCTAAGAATCCGGCTTCTCAGCGACCCGGGGGCAGAACTCATAAAAGCCCTTGGAGCATGGGGCAAGAAAAAGCGCTACGGGAAAGAGTATGAGGGGGTCATTAGGAGCACCTTCATCTTCAACCCGAACGGTGAAATCGTCTGGAAGAAGATCAACGTTCGCGCCAGAGGCCACGCGGCGAAGGTTCTGGAAGAAGCCAAAAGACTTGCGGAAGAATCCTAGAAGTTCCCAGTGTCATTTTCTTTATCCGGGACGGCCCCCGGCAGGGCCAGCGGGTTCTCTCCGCCCAAATGGTATGATGGAACTGCCAACAATCTCAACGATCCCCACGGACGTCCCCTCCAAGTCAAAACAGGTCAAAAAATGAAGGGGGAGGGGCCTCACTTCATCAGGACGAAGCCCACTATGTCGCCATCGTAGGCCAGGAAGACCTTAACCCCGTGGATGGTCTCGTAGGCGGCATAGACGTCCAGCCCGCTGAGGTCGTAGTCACCCACGACCTTCCCGACGTAGTCGCCGTCGTAGACGAGCTTCTGGACGGTTATGCCGCGTGGGTTGGTGAACTCCTCAACGCTAAGCTGGGCGAGGTAGTCCTGGACTTCCGCCGGGTCAACGCTGACCTCTGTGAGGTTCGCCGACTTAACTCCGAGCCCCATGTATGGAGTGCCTTCTCCAGCCATCATGCCGCCGTTCCCATGCCCCATGCCCCTGGCGTAGGCCATTGGTGTAGTGCCTCTCTCAACCTCCGGGTTAGGCCCCGGAGTGCCCTGGTAGGCCGCAACGGCCCCAAATATCAGGCCGAACACGGCCAGTGCCATAAATCCAGCCAGCAACTTCTTCATGTCACATCACCTCTCCATGTGTAATTGTAATATTACATATGCTACCTTCCTTTATAAAGCTTTCGGTGGGCGGAAGCTATAAATCCTGAAACCGCGATGGGTTGATGCTATGAGAAGGGAACTCATAACCGCCATCCCTCCGGGGGAGCTGAGAGAGATACTTGGAAAGTCCAAGGCAGGGGTTTCTATCAGCGTGGAGGAGGCAGAGCCGTTTCACGGCATGCCCCGGTACAGGCTCACCATCGAGGGGACCGAGGAGGAAATCGAGAGGTTTATGGAGACGCTTAGACTGGCGAGAGCTGGAGGTTAAAATTGAGAATTATACAAAATATAAAAATCCCTCCGCCAAAAGTTCTTCCCTTATTCTCCATCCTTTACGGAGTGCTCTAACAAATTTATGTGCATAATGTACCGGGGCAGGCAATTTCATGTCCGCAGAGATACTTCCGTAGTTTAATTCACTCAATAACAATATTTCAAAAATATCATTATATGTTATCTCTTGAGAGGTTATTGTTCCGTCTAGGATAAGCCTCTTTTCGCTGAGCTTTAATGGAACAGGAGTTCCCACAGACTGCTTAATACGATGGGGTAAAAGATAAACAGAATTTGCTAATCTCAGATATAACTTCCGATTAGCGAAAATTCTTAGCAGATGACGTTTGACTATATTAAATGTTGTTATCTTGATCCCAAATACCTTTGAGATATATGCTAGCCCTTCCTCCTCATCTTTTGTTATCTTTCCATCGCGTAGTATTAGAATGCTCTTTCCTTCCAAGTCAATTCCAAATTTTCCAAATTGTACGACCATATCTTTAAAAAATTCTTTCATGTCTATAGATTCACCCATCTGCTCTCCGATCTCAACAGGGATTATTTTCCTAATATATCCCTGAGAATCAAACATCACAGCACTACCCCCTATATACCCGTGAGAAAGTTTCATAGGGGTAACGTCGATTCCAACAATATAATCATAGCTAAACTTATGCCTAAGAACATAATATTTAATACCCAGTTTTGACAATATTTGGAACAGTAGATTATGTTGAACATACAAATTAAGTCTAGACTCATTGTACTTATCTCTTTTGTACAACGTTGCTTCGTTAACTACTTGTGAAATAATATTAACTGAAAACAGTCTTTTCTTAACTTCATCAAATGTTTCATTTGGGAGCTTTGTCCGAGTTGCTATAAGTGCTAGTCCCAATTCTGCATTTTTCATTAGATTTACTAGCTTGATACTCAAATTTACAATATCCTTATCTGAGGTTAGATCTATTGTGAAGATATACTTGTCTCTAATATCTAAAATTGGGAAGTCTACCCAGTTTGAAAGACTTTTCTGGAGACTACTTATTAAGTACCTAAACTCATCTTTAGCAAAGGTTTGAATATCTCGTGAAAGAGCAGAATCAACAATTATAAATACGGGTATTTTTTCGATTTTTTTAAGCTTCTGCGGGATGTCATATGGCAGTATAACCGGATATTTTCTACTCTTCATCCACGTGAACAGTCTTGTTTTTGATATTTCCAATTCAGATAGTGTGACTTTAACGTTGTCGGCATTCCTAACCTGTAACATGTCATTTAAATCCACATCGAATGTATTGGCCTCGAGTTCAGTTAAGGATGATACTATAATATTTGTATTTGTTTTGATGTCATTGATTAGTCTCGAAAGAAGAGATATTCTTTGATTGGAGGTAAGTTTTAGGTATTCTAGGATCTCTGATGCAAGAATGTCGTTCAATTGCTCTGCATTGTATACTGGAACAACAAACTGGGGCAAAAGATGTACCAAATCTCCCCTATTATGTTGTCTCAGAGGTTTAGCTAAAATTATCGGTTGATTTAAATCAACAGGTCCAAATTTCTTATAAAATTCTTTTTTTAATTCAGGAGTGTTCCAGTATCTTTCAAGGTGATAGTCATACCAGTGTTCCACATCATTAGAATTATCTTCAATAAGATCTGGATCACCATTATATCTTTTAAAGATGGGTTTGTAGACAACCTTATGTTCTGAGGCAATATCTCTTAATAGTATAGTTCCTCGGTGTTCTTTCAAGAAGTCTCTTAGGGCATCTTTGTTTCGCCCTACCAGCTCCCATAATGTCTTCTTGCTACGGATTTGGTGGGATAAGTGCAATACAAGGTAAAA
The DNA here is from genome assembly GCF_002214545.1 of Thermococcus thioreducens. Taxonomy (NCBI): domain Archaea; kingdom Methanobacteriati; phylum Methanobacteriota; class Thermococci; order Thermococcales; family Thermococcaceae; genus Thermococcus; species Thermococcus thioreducens. The sequence goes on from NZ_CP015105.1 coordinate 1,223,485, forward strand.
ATCACCGCCATGCTTAATTACTGACGATCGTATCTCAGGGATAACCTCAAAATCTCCAAAGGGTTTCGGCTTTCTATATTTTTGTAGTGTCCGGGATAGGGCGTGATCTGAAATTCCATTATCCCGCAGGATTCTAAGAACAAGCCTATTCTGATAGTTTTCAGGGAGTTCATTGAATGATATTTCGTCCTCTATTGCAAATTTACCTGAGTATTCCAGCTCGCTTGGAGTTGCAATAATCCTGTTTTGAGGATCTATGACTATCCCATGATTTCTATATGCAATCTTGTATATGTTCATCCCATCTTCAGGCTTATTAAAAATCTTGTAGAGATAAATTTCATTTGGGATTATATCTTGGTTTAGTTTTACCATATTCGTCAGTACTTTCATTAGCATCACCACAAACTAATATTGCTCAGAAATCTGTTAAAAAGATTATTCCCCTCATGACACCAGAGCGTTTCTAAAACCGAGTTCTCCAACGATTTGGGCCGCTTTTTGTCTCTCCTCTACACTCAATCCCCTGCTAATTTCGGGATATTCATCTGCCCGATACTCCGGCCTGTACTGGAACATAACGTTTACCCTGACGTCCTTTCCGAGATTTTCGGCTATCCACTCCAGCACCGGCCGCGTGCAGCAGTCGAGGTGGTCAGGCATCACCAAATGCCTTACGAGAAACTCCGCTCCGAAGTGCCCCGCAGCAAGGAGGAAGTCTCTCGTCACGACCTCCCAGTAGCGGGGAACCTTAGAATACCTCAAGGCACACCTATCGTTTCCCCACTTGAAGTCGGCCAAGTAAACGTCAACGATGCCGTCAAGGAGCCTCATGGCTTCTTCGCTCATGTACATGTTGGAGTTCCAGATGACGGGAATAGGGACTCTGACGTGCCTCAGGGTTTCCAGAATGAATGGCAGGTGGGGCGTCGGCTCGCCGCCAACGAAGTTAACGTTCTTGGCTCCCCTCCTGAAGGCCTCCTCGATTTTCAGCGCCATGAACTCGGGAACGTGCTCAACCCCAACGCGGTGCTGGCTGATGTCCCAGTTCTGACAGAAGACACAGCGGAAGTTGCAGCCGGAGAAGAAGACGGTATAAGAGGGTACCAGCTCAGGTTCCTCGCCGTAGTGCAGGAAGTCGCTGGCGATAAGGCTCTCCCTCACGCGACAGTAGCCGATGCCCTCCCTCCTGTTCACGCGGCATTTTATCTCGCACAGCGTGCAGGACTCCAGAATCCTGCTGGCAATCAGTGCCTTGAGCTCAAGGAGGTTTTTCTCCGGTTTCTCACTCAGGTCATTTTCCCTTAACTTATCCATCCCCTCGGCATGGAGGTTCCATAGTTCATCAAAGGAGAGACCGTCTTTGAATCTGACCTCTACCCGCTTTGTGATGGAAAAGACAGGCTCCTCCATCCCCTCAAGGATCGAGAAGTAGCGCGACAGCGCTCTTCTTGCTCCCTCACTCCCCCATCTGGAAATCCGGCCGAGCCACATCACTAAGAAATAACGTCCAAAAACCTAAAACTTTTTACATTTTTCTCTTGAAAGCCTCGCCGTTCACGGCGGGAAGGAGGTCATTTGGGCTCGCCGTGGCCAAGGTTGAACTCCGACCACTCGACCGCTCGCTTGAGGTTTATGAAGCAGGAGTCGCAGTAGCCGAGCATCCGGGAATCCCATTCTTCCATCGTGGATGGGGAGTTCATGACGCAGTCGTTGGAGCAGTGCTCAAGACCGAAGCCGTGACCAACTTCGTGGAGGACTCCCTTAAGGACGCGGTCCTTGAAGAGGGAAAGCCCTCCCCTCACACGTCGTTTAATCTCCTCATCGGGAGTTTCCGAGCCAGAAGCGGCCTTCAGCAGTTCCCCGAGTTCCGGGGGCTCAAAGGGCTTCATGGAGAGCACCATTATCCTCAATCCAAGCCTTGTCTCGTGGATGCCCAAAAAGCGCTCGTAGAAGTCGAAGTAGGGGTTTCTGGACACGAGAGGGAAGGTCGTGAGGGCGAATATCTTGTCCATCCTTATGTCAGGTCTCTCCTCTATCTCGTGGAGGAGCCTGGCGTGGAGGACATCAACTAGGGCCTCTAAGGGGTAAACTCGCATTTTGCCCTCGGGGGTGTTGAGGCTTATCAGATAGCCCGGCTCGAGCTTCAGCTTTCCGATGTACAGGAACCTCAGGGATATATCGTTCTCACGAAAGAAGCGGTTGGCCTCGTCAAAGACCGTGAAAACAACCTCGTCTATTACCTCCCTCTCCATAAAGTTGCCCACGTAGGTGAAGGCTATGAACTCCATGATTTCATCACAAATGAAAGGCCGTTTTATTCTTATTAAATTTTTAGGTTATTAGGTAATTGCACCACAAACGTTTTTAAACGCCTTTCAGATGGTCTTTCGGGCGATGGCGTCCGCCCGGGCTTCGAGCCGAACCGCCCGCTAAGGGCTGATGACGCCTGTTCTCCGTCAAAAGCTTAGGGAGGCGGTGGAATGGGCTCGAAGCTTTATGAAATTGGAAGGTTCGTTAACGCTGATTTGCTCATCAGGTATATAGAGGAGAGACGCCACGAGGACGGCGGTTACTGCTTTGTCAGCGTTCTCGACGACACCAACGTCAACGACACGTACTACGCGGTCAAGATTTACGATCTCCTTGGTATGGAGGTTCCTGAAAAAGAAAAGACGATCAAGTTCCTTGAAAAGGCAATACAGCCCCAGACGGCGGTCGTTGCGATAGCGATGGCAATGGAGGGTCTGGCAATACTGGGAGCAAAAGACATCGCGATGGAGCACCTTAACATCGTTTTCACCAAGTACAACCCCCTTGAGGGCAGGTTCGCCGTTGGTCTCGGTGGAAGCGAGGAGTTTGGAACGGCGACGCCGCTGGAGGCAACTTACTGGGTCGTTAAGGCGTTCAAGGCTATAGGCTATGATTTCAGCCCCGACGAGAAGGAAGCCATAAGAACCTTCGTCATGAAGTTCAGGAACGGAAACGGTTACGGCGTTAAGGGGCCAACTACGACGATGACGTATCAGGCGCTCTATACTCTCCACGCCCTCGGCTACAGGCCACCTAAAAGCCCCCACTTCAAGAACTGCGAACTCTGCGGCGAGTGGGGCGGCTTTACGGAGGTTCCATACAGCCTTCCCCCCTACCTTGAGCCCACGTTCTACGCTTCCAGAGGGCTTGAACTGCAGGGTGAGGCACCTACCTGCCCCAGTAGGCACATCTGGTTCATCCGCCAGCTTCAGAACTCCAACGGCGGCTTCAGACGTTCGCTGGAGCTGGGCATCTCGAACTTCCAGAACACATACCGGGCGCTGGCTGTGCTGGACTTCATGAAGAGGTTCATCTGAGTGGTGGGTATGGACCTGATCGGCATGTATCTGAGGGACGCCCTCGGGGAGGGCTGTCCCGTCTGCAGAATACTCCGCAAATACGAGGAGTCGGAGATAGACACCATCCTGTATGAGCACGTGAACAACCCGGACGTGAGGGAGAAGTTCAAAGAAAGCCTGGGCCTCTGCACCTACCACGCATGGAAAACCCTCAGAAAGGCATATTCGGAGCCCCTGCTGGGGCCACTGGGCGTGGCCATAATCTATGAACACATGCTTGGGACGTACATAGAACACCTTGAGAGGGGCACGTTTCCGGAGGAAGGGGAATGCTTCCTCTGCAGGCTGATGGAGGAGAAGGAGAAAGGCACGATAGACGCGTTCGCGGAAAGGATTGAAGAGCTCCTGCCCGAATACGAGCGCTCCGAATCGGTGCTCTGCCGGAGACACTACGTAATGCTCCTCCAAATCCTCCGACGGGAGAACTCCACCGCGGCGGAAAGGCTGGAAAGGATTCAGATGAAAAAGCTGAGGGTTCTCAGGGAAAGGCTCGGCTCATTTATTGACAAGTTTGACTACAGGGCCAGGGAGCGACCAACGAAGGAGGAGATATCGGCACTTCCCCTGACGATAGAAGCATTGAAGGGAATCGAAACGGGAATCGCCATGAAACACTGCGAGGAGCGAAAGAGGAGGAGGTTCCCTTGGAGATAGAGGTCACAAACGACGAGCTGAAGACCATAAGGAAAAACAAGCGCGAGATAGAGAAGAGGTTCCATGACCTGGAGGGGCTTGAGAGGACACTCAGGGTTCTAAAGCTTCGCCTCCTTCTCGAAAGAAAGGATGGGCTGGAAAAAAAGCTGGCCGAGATGAGGGTCAGCTACACCGAGCTCGTCGAGTTCGAGGAAACCGCAAAGCGGGACAAGGAGTTCCTTATGGCATTCCGGAAAGAGCTCAGCGAGGAAAACAGGAGGCTTAGAGCGGAGCTTGGGTGTAGAGAATGAAAATCACGATAAGACCAAAGCGGGGCTGGCGAAGGGTAACGTTCAGAATTCCGGACGAGACATTCGAGAAGATTGGGAAGCTCTGCGAACGCTACGATTTCCGACCGGAGGAGGCGGTCAGGATAATCCTCCTTCACGGCTACCTCGATGACGATCCAGAAGCCAACGAGACGACGTTCAAAAGGCTCAAAGAAGAGATAGCCCGGCTTGATGAGGAGCTCTACGAGCTGGAGGGCAAATGGTCTCCCCTGAAGTTCCGCTCGTACTACATCGCCATGGACAACCAGAACCTTGCGATACAGATCTCCGCCATGATCGCCGAGAACAAACGGCTCCGGGAGCAGCTGGGGCTTCCGAAGAGGGACTACAGTGAAGCCGAGGAGAAGATACACTACTACCTCAACTTCGAGGGTAGAGAATGAACACATCCATTGACTCCGCCGGACTGAACGTGCTCTCCCTGGATACATCCAGGTACCAAAATTTTAAGTATGCACTGCCAGACGCACCCAGAGAAACAGGAAGAACAAAAACAAGGTGAGGAAAATGAACCCCAGGATAGTACTGGCAATCGCACTCGGCGGGGCCCTAGGCGCGCTGGCGAGGTTCTACATCTCAGGCATACTCCCGGTTTACAGGGACTTTCCGGTTGGGACGCTCCTCGTGAACAGCATAGCCAGCCTGATCCTGGGCTATCTGTACGGCCTGCTCTTCTGGGGCATAGGAATTTCAGCCGAATGGAGGCTCTTCTTCGGAACGGGCTTCTGCGGGGCACTGAGCACGTTCTCAACCTTCTCCTACGAGACCTTCTCGCTCCTGCGCGAGAGGGAGTATTCCCTGGCCCTTCTGAACATCTCGGCAAACGTTATAATCACAATAGGCCTAATATTCCTCGGGTTCGTCCTTGCAAGGAGGTGATTTTGTGGTTGAGGTCGAGCACTGGAACACGCTTCGCCTTCGCATTTACATAGGCGAGAACGACCGCTTTGATGGAAAGCCCCTCTACAAGGCGATAGTCGAGAGGCTCCGGGAGATGGGAATCGCCGGTGCAACCGTTTACCGGGGCATTTACGGGTTCGGCAAGAAGAGCAAGGTTCACTCGGCAGACGTTATGAGGCTTTCAACGGACCTGCCCATAGTGGTGGAGGTGGTTGACAGGGGATACAAGATTGAGAGGGCCATAAACGAGATAAAGCCCATGATAAGGGACGGCATGATAACAGTCGAGCCGACCATAGTCGTATGGGTGGGCACGAAGGAAGAGGTTAGTAGGTTCGAGGAGGACGCCGTGAGGGAGCTTTGAGCCTCCCAAGTATTATATATGAGTTAGTGCAACCCTCTTCTGGAGGTGCCATCATGCTCCACCACGTTAAGCTTATCCACGCCACCAAAAGCCGGAAACTCGTTGGAAAGAAGATTGTCCTGGCCATTCCCGGCAGTATAGCCGCCGTTGAATGCGTTAAGCTCGCAAGGGAGCTTATCCGCCACGGGGCGGAGGTCCACGCAGTGATGAGCGAGAGCGCCACCAAGATAATCCATCCCTACGCGATGGAGTTCGCCACCGGAAATCCAGTCGTAACTGAAATCACCGGCTTCATAGAGCACGTCGAGCTCGCCGGAGACCACGAAAACAAAGCCGACCTGATCCTCGTCTGTCCCGCTACGGCGAACACGATAGGGAAAATTGCCTGCGGAATTGATGACACACCAGTTACAACCGTTGTGACGACGGCCTTCGCACACACACCAATAATGATCGCCCCGGCAATGCACTCCAGCATGTATGAGCATCCGATTGTCGTCCAGAACATCGAGAAGCTCAAGGAGCTCGGCGTCGAGTTCATAGGGCCGAAGTTTGAGGAGGGCAAGGCAAAGGTGGCTTCGATTGACGAGATCGTCTACCGCGTGATAAAGAAGCTCCACCGGAAAGACCTAGCCGGAAAGAGAGTTCTGGTAACCGCTGGGGCGACAAGGGAGTACATAGACCCGATACGCTACATAACCAACGCGAGCAGCGGGAAGATGGGCGTCGCCATAGCTGAGGAGGCCGATTTGAGGGGAGCTGAGGTCACTCTGATAAGGACGAAGGGCAGCGTGCCGAGCTTCGTCGAGAACCAGGTTGAGGTCGAGACTGTTGAGGAGATGCTTGAAGCAATAGAGCGCGAGCTGAAGGCAAAGAAGTACGACGTAGTTGTCTTAGCCGCCGCCGTAAGCGATTTCCGTGTTAAGGAGAAGGCCAGCGTGAAGATAAAGAGCGGAAAAACTCTAACCATTGAGCTTGAACCAACGCCGAAGATAATAGACAGGGTAAAGAAACTTCAGCCAGACGTTTTTCTCGTCGGCTTCAAGGCCGAGACGGGGTTGAGCGAGGAGGAGCTCATCGAAGCCGCGAGAGGACAGATCAAACGGGCAGGGAGCGACCTCGTTGTGGCCAACACGCTTAAGGCCTTTGGCAGCGAGGAAAACGAAGTCATCCTCGTGGGCAGGGACTTCGTCAAAAAACTTCCCAGAATGAGCAAACGGGAGCTTGCTGAGAGGCTCCTCAATGAGGTAGTTTCGGTGATCGGGTGAGGAGTTCCAATTACTTTTCTTTTAACCTTCGGTTTTAAACCAAAAGGTTCATATCTCTCGGGGAGGACTCTATACGGTGACGCACATGAAGAGGATAGGCATAATCGGCGGAACGACCCCGGAATCAACCTGTTATTACTACAGGAAATACATAGAGATAAGCAGGGAGAAGTTCGGTCCCTTCACCTTCCCGGAGCTCATAATCTACTCGATAAACTTCGAAGAGTTCAAGAACAATCCCCGCGGCTGGGAGGGGAGGAAGGAGATACTCATAAAGGCCGCAAAGGCCCTTGAGAGGGCAGGGGCGGAGATAATATCGCTCTCGGCCAACACTCCCCACATAGTCTTCCCGGACGTCCAGAAAGCTGTAAACGTCCCGATGGTGAGCATAATAGATGCACTCATCGAGGAAATGAAGCGCAGGGGCGTTAAGAGGGTTCTCCTCCTCGGCACCAAGACCACAATGACGGCGGACTTCTACAAGGATGCCCTCAAGGGGGCGGGCTTTGATGTCATAGTGCCCTCCGAGGAAGAGATTGACGAAATCAACCGGATAATCTTCGAGGAGCTGGCCTTTGAGAACCTTAAGAGCAAACCGTACCTGGTCGATCTTATCGAAAGGTACGCGGAGAAATACGGCATCGAGGGTGTCATTCTCGGCTGCACCGAGCTGCCGCTGGCGATAAAGCAGGGCGACGTCTCTGTCGAGGTCTTCGACACGGCGGCAATCCACATGAGGAAGCTGATAGAAATAGCGAGTGATTTTTAAGCCCTTTTCTTCTCCCTTCACCGGTGGGGAAAATGGAGATCAGGGAATTTCAGAAGCTTATCCACGACATTTACTTCCACAAGGACTCGAAGCGCGGGGTTGATAAGACCTTCCTCTGGTTCGTGGAAGAGGTTGGAGAGCTGAGCGAGGCGATAAGAAAGAACGACAGGAAAGCTATGGAGGAGGAGTTTGCAGATGTTCTGGCGTGGCTCGCAAGTTTGGCGAACCTCCTCGGGATAGACATCGAGGAAGCAGCAAAGAAGAAGTACCCCGGCGTCTGTCCCTACTGCGGCAACAACCCGTGCACGTGCGAGGAGAAGTTTTGAGGGCCTCAGGATTCGAGTTCTCTCTTCGCTTCTTCCCAGAGAATTCCGTCCTTTAATGTCTCCTCTTCAAGTCTCGCAAGCTCCTTGGCTTCTTCCTCGCTTATCTCTTCCTCTTCAAGTTCCTTCGCCTTTAGTTTGAGGAGTTCAAGCATGTCCTGAAGACTGCTCTGACCTCCTCCCCGCCCTGAAGGGCGAGGCTTTCAAAAGAAAAAGCAACCCTCCCTTGTTTTAGCTCCACAAGGCATTGGAAGCCCTGCGATTAAAGTCTTTTTTCGACCGCCATCTTAACGGAAAGACTTTTATACTTCCGGACGCACTATTCTATGCAGTAAACCGAGGTGATGTGCATGCATGAACTCGTAGAGTTCGCCGTTGAGAAGGCCCTCGAACTGGGGGCGAGCTACGCGGAGGCGCGCTTCGAGGAGAAGAACGGCACTTCTCTGGCAATGAAGAACGGCAACCCTGAGGGACTGAGCATAATAGCCGAGAGGGGAATCGGCGTAAGGGTTCTGGTCGATGGAGGAATGGGCTTCGCGAGCACGAACGTCCTCACGAAGGAGAGCGTGAGCGAGGCCGTCAAGAAGGCCGTCAAGCTGGCCAAAGCGGCCTCCAAAGTGAGAAATGAGCCAATAGTTTTCAGCGAGGAGGACTTCCACCGCGTCTCCTACAAGGTCAAGATGAAGAAGGACTTCCGCGACGTTTCACCGGAGGAGAAGCTCGAACTCCTCAGGAAAATTGAGGAGGACGTCAAGGCAACGGGCGTGAACGTACCGATGCGCTACCTCGGCTACTCCGACCAGCTCTGGAAGAAGATCTTCATCAACAGCGAAGGCGCCTACGTCAAGAGCAAGATTCCGCGCGTTTCCATAACCTACAACCTCGTGGTTTTTGAAAACGGCCAGATGGAGCAGGCCCCCTTCGTCCAGAGGGCGTTCTCCGGTGGGCTGGAGCTCATCGAGAAGGACGAGCCGTGGAGCTGGGCGGTTAAGGACGTCCAGGCCCTAAAGAAGCTCATCTATGAGGGACAGAAGCCACCGGAGGGGAAAGTGGATCTGGTCATAAGCCCAGAGGTCGCTGGGATAGCCGTCCACGAGAGCGTCGGCCACCCATACGAGGCCGACAGGATTTTCGGAAGGGAAGCGGCTCAGGCCGGAGAGAGCTTCGTAAAGCCGGACATGCTCGGCGAGAGGATCGGGAGTGAAGCCGTCACCGTCATAGAGGACCCGACGATACCGAACAGCTGGGGGTTCTACCTCTACGATGACGAGGGCGTCAAGGCGAGGCCGCGCTACCTTATCAAGGACGGAATAATCACGGAGTTCCTCACCAATAGGGAATACGCGGCAAAGCTGGGCCAGAGGTCGAACGCTTCAGCCAGAGCCATCAACTACAACCGCGAGCCGATAGTGAGGATGGCCAACACCTACCTCGCGCCCGGTGACTACTCCTTCGAGGAGCTGATTGAGGAAGTCAAGCTCGGCGTCTACATGGTGTCCTTCAACGAGTGGAACATCGACGACAGGCGCTACCAGCAGAGGTACATCGGAAGGGAGGCCTACCTCATCGAGAACGGCGAGATAAAGCACCCTGTCAGGAGGCCTATCCTTGAGATAACGACGAGGGCGCTCTGGAGCAGCGTCGATGCCGTCGGCAAAGAGGTCGAGTTCTTCCCAGGAACCTGCGGCAAAGGCGAGCCCGGGCAGGGAGTGCCCGTCTGGATGGGCGGGGCGCATGCAAGGCTCAGGGACATACCGCTGAGGAGGCCGTGAGGTGGTGGAGATGTTCGACGTTAATGATTTCATCCTTAAGAAGGCCAAAGAGCTCGGCTTCGGCGACGTCGTCGTTCTCGGCTACGAGATGGACAGGCGTCAGGTCCGCTTCGCCAACAACGAGATAACCGTCGCCAAGAACTGGCACGAGAGGAAGGTCGAGCTCTTCGTGGAGCTGGAGAAGAGGGTAGCTGGTACAACTATAACCGAGCTGAGCGAGGAAAACATCGAGCGGACCTTGAAGACCCTCCTGGGCAACATGAAGGGCATGTCTCCCAAGGAGGACTACTACGGCATCGCCGAGGGACCCTTTGAGTACAAGGATATACCCGAGACCTTCGATAAGGCGATAGTCGAGCTCGATGAGCCAAACGAGTACGTGGAAAGGGCAATCAATGCGGCCCTTGAGGAGGGAGCCAAAAGAGTTGCTGGCGTTCTCTACACAGACCACAACAGGCTCTACCTCACCACGAGCAACGGGGTTGAAGCTTTTGACGAAGGCACCGGGATAGAGATAAGCGTTAGGGCATTCATTGGAGACCTTGAGAGCGGGCACGGGACGAACTCGGTGAGGGTTCTCAAGAAGTTCGACCCCGAATCAGCTGGAAGAAAGGCCGGTGAGATTGCAAAGCTCGCCCAGAACCCGGAGCAGGGGCCGGAAGGGAAGTTCGACGTCATCTTTGACCCCTTAGCCTTCGCCAATCTGCTGAGCTACATGAGCTTCATGACATCGGCCTACGCGGCAGAGGCCGGTTTTAGCTTCCTGGTGAACAAGCTAGGTCAAAATGTCGCTAACGAAATCGTCACGATAAAGGACATTGGAAACCTGCCCAACGGCTACGGAACGAGGAAGTTCGACGACGAAGGAGTTCCAACGAGGGAAACGACGATAATCGAGAACGGAACCTTCAAGACCTTCCTGCTCAACACGAGCATGGCGAAGAAGTACGGGACGGAGACGACGGCCAACGCGGGCCTTATAATGCCCCACGCGTGGAACATCGTCCTTGAGCCGGGTGACTACTCCAGGGAAGAGCTCTTCAGCGAGGTCAGGAAGGGCATATACATCACCAACGTCTGGTACACCCGCTTCCAGAACTACGTAGCCGGTGACTTCTCGACCATCCCGAGGGATGGAATATTCCTCGTGGAAAATGGAGAGCTGAGGCCGATAAGGAACATTCGCGTCAGCGACAACTTCCAGAGGATCCTTGAGGGAATCAAGGCCCTCGGAAAGGAGAGCCACCACATCCACTGGTGGGAGGTCAGGACGCCAGTTTCGACACCCTACGTTCTCGTGGAGGACGTTGGCATAACCAGGGCGACGAAGTGAACAATGCTTTAACTTTTTAACATTATTTTTGTGAAACGGCTTTAAGCAGACTAAACGTTTTAATATTTATTACACAAACCGCCAACAGCAGGTGAGGTGTGTGCTGGAAGTCCTGAATGTTGCGATGAGGTTCTCAACGTGGGGGTTTACCACCTACAGGTGGATACGGAAACGTGAGGGATTCCTGCTCTTCCTGAGCCTGGCGCTGTGGATAGACTCCCTCGCGGCCCTTGCTCAAAAACCGATCCTTGAAAATCTGGGACTCCACCCCGAGGCCAAAGTCTTGGTTCCCCTCCTTTCCTTGCTGGCGGTGGTCGAGGGAATACTCCTGCTGGTAACCTCCCTCTACCTCCATGAGCGACTCGGGAGCGCGGGTGGCCAGGTTCTGATACTTTTAACCTCAGTGGGAGGGTCTGCATACGTTCTGCTCGCGGCTCTCTTTGACACATCCCCCCTGCTCATGATGGCATTTCCCCTGCCCTTCCTGGGGCTGTCTCTCATGGCCACGGGATACGCCCTCATCAAAAAGGAGATAGGAATAAGGAGCACTGCCACGCTGTTCCCTATGGGTGCATTTCTACTCGGTGCCATTAACTTCACATATCCCGTGACAATAACAACTGCACTTGCCCCATATCTTTACGGCGCTGGGGCACTCTTCAGGGTGATGATGTTTATTGGGATGGCAAAGTATGCACTTTTCCAGATAATGCCCCCCAAGGCTCCAGTGGGTGATATGCCCCATGGCGCATTTTATGTGGACAATAAAAGACATCTCGCCTCAATCATTCAGAGGATGAAGTCCACAGGAAACGGGGTTCTTATCACCAGAACGCCACCCGAAGATGAGACTCCCACGTTCCCCGTCTTTTGGGTTACTCGGGTTGCTTCGACTGCCCCATGGAAAAACATTGTGACGGTACGGCCCACCGACATAGGGATACTGATAGACCTTGTCAAAAAACATCTCGAAAAGGGCCACTCCATTGTTGTCTTAGACTGCTTCGAATATCTGGTGTTGGAAAACGGCTTCGAAAATGCACTCAAGTTCCTGCTCTCATTGAAAGACCATGTTGTCAGATTTGGTGGTGCTCTTATAGTAGCCACCGATCCGTCTATGTATTCCGAAAAACAATGGACGGTTATGTTGAGGGAGCTTGACAGACTGGAGTTTTGACGCTCTCCCTGTGGCACTCAACTCAAAAAGCATCGCGTACCCCTCAAAGTCAACATGAATAAGTTCCACTACATACCTTCCATCTCTCTTTGTTAGGCGCATGATGTACGTTTTAGTTCGTACCCCATTTTGGGGTATCCCAGCTATTTCGGTCCCGTCATCGAAAAGGGCAAGGTTTTTATAGTGCAAGTACCCCACCCCATTTTGGGGTAGGCATATGCTGTTCAGCGTCGAACCAAAGACCTCGATAACGGACGTGTTCGGGAGAAAGGCGGAGTTCCTTGAATTCCTTGAAAAGCTTGAGAACGGAAGACGTTTGTTCGTGATAACCGGGCCAAGGAGGATAGGAAAGACAACTTTCCTGTACGCCACCCTTAATGAGCTCCACCGCACGAGGAGAATCCCCTACCTGATTATCGATGCCAGGAAAGCGGCATCGGTGAACATGTACAACCCCGCGAGGGCCATTACAAACGACCTTGAACTCCTGAACAAGGGCAGGTTTTCAAGGGCAATCTCTCGCATCGAGGGGGTAAGTGTCAGGGGCTATGGCATAAGGCTCAGATCGAAACCAGCCGAACTGACCGATGCTCTTGAAGAGATAAATGAAAAACACGAGCTCACAGTTATAGCGTTCGACGAGGCTCAGTACCTGCGCTTTGCCCGAAACGATTTTACGCTTCTCCTTTCGTGGGTGTATGATACCCTCCAAAATATTGCAGTTGTATTAACAGGCTCCCAGGTGGGCGTCCTTGAGAAATTTCTCCGCTTTGGTGATTACAACGCCCCGCTATACGGGCGGTATCACGTCAGAATAAGGCTCCCCCGCTTCAATCCTTCCGAAAGCCTTGAATTCTTAGAAAGGGGTTTCGCAGAGTACGGTGTTAAGGTGCCGACGAGAGAACTCCTTTCGGCGGTAAGAACTCTCGACGGCGTTCCCGGCTGGCTAACTCACTACGGGGCGTACAGGATTGATGGCAGTTCCCACTGGGACGCTATAGACAGCGTTCTCGAAGAGGCCAGCGGATACATCGAATCAGAATTCCGGGAGCTTGATGAACTGAGTCCGAGGTACCGGGCAGTAATGGAGATAGTGGCAACAATAACTTCCTCACAGCCAACCGCCAGAAGAAAGGACATCTTAAATGCCCTGACCCTTCGTGAGGGCAGGGAAATAGACAGCAAAGACATGAGAAAGTATCTAAGAAACCTCGTTGATTACGGCTTTCTTGAGCACACTGGCTACGGCGAATACTACATACCGGATCCTGTAGTCAAGAGGGTTTTCCAGAGGTAAGGGGGATCAAATTAATCCGCCAGATGTCTCAGCTCCAGCGGCTCCCTGAGGGGGCCAAGGCTGGCCAGCTTGAAAACCGCCCCAAGAAGGAGGAATCCAACTCCAAAAACCAGCCTGGCTCTCGAAAGTCCCAAAAAGTCTGTCATAAACCCATAGACCACGTAGAAGATTGAAGTGATAAGCGCCATCACCATATTCCTCAGGGACAGTATCGTTGCCCTCTTCTCGCTTGGAACCCTGCGCTGGAACTCTACCGAGACGTTGAATGTGAAGGCGGAGGCAGAGAGCGTTGCGAGGACGCCGAGGAGAACTATGAAAACCGGATTCGGATAAAGAACTGAAAGAACCGTTGCGAGAGGCACGCCCAAGGGTGCAGCCTCATGGAAGGCTTTTCCAGCCCTACCTTTGAGAGCAACGCCGAGATACCTCGGAACGGTCCTTATCAGCACCTCCACAATCCCCAGGATTCCAAGGGTTCCCATGATGGACATGCCGAGGTAAACCGCCAGAACGTTTCCAAGGTATGGCTCGAAGAACTTCCTGAACTGGTTGAGTGCGAGGGTTACCGAAAGCAGGTAGGTGATAAGCCACGCGATTTCCGGTTTTCTAAGTTCCTGCCACGCCCCAAGAACGTGAACTGTATACGGGTGTTCGGGCCTCGAGAAACCCATCTCCGGTATGCCCAGGGCGAGGGGAACCTGAACCACCTGAAGGAAGACCGTGAGGAGTATTGCCATCTCAAACCCAAGGAACTGAGCCATGAACCCGCCGAGGATTGTTGTGGTGGAGGCAACAACCAGAGAAAGCTTCTGGGCCGACCTCCAGATTTCTTTGAATTCACCTTCTCTGTTCTCTGCTCTTAGATTGTCGAAGAGCCACGCCTGAAAGCTCCCGCTCACGAAGGAAGCCCCCAGCGTCCCTAACAGCTGAGAGACCATGAGAACCCAGAAACTGCGAAGGAAGAGCAGAAGAAACGTCGCAAGGGGGATTATGGAAAGACCTATCAGAACGCTCGTCTTTCGGCTCACCTTATCCCCGACAACACCCGTGGGAACCTCGAAGAGAAAAAATCCCAGTCCAGAAACTGCAGTCGCGATGCCTATCTCACCGTAGCTCAGCCCCCGAGAAAGATAGTAAATCACCGCAATGTTGCCGAGGAAACCTGCATAGGTTAGGACAAAGAGGAGCCTGAAACGGTCAAGCCAATCCATTCCACCACCCGGGATGGGAAGTTGAATCTCCGAGGGATTTAAGGTTTGTGAGTGGCAAAACGACCGGAAAACTCAACGTCAAAGAACCGTAAGTCACGTTACTTTCCAAAATCTCCGGGAAATTGCCCAAATCTGCGTAACAAGGTGGGACGGCTGAGAAAACGCTTAAAAACTTCTTCATGCAAATGAAACCGGGTGGTGGAAGATGGAGGCCATCGAAAACTCCCGGTTGAATAAGTTCCACTACACGCTTTTGGCTATCCTCGGAACGGTGTGGGCGTTCATAGCGGTGAATACCATCTCGGCAGGATTCGTCATAGCCCTGCTCAAGAACGATCCGGCTTTCCAGGGCAGCCTCACAAAGCTCGGCTCCCTCGGCTCGGCGGCGCTCTTCGGCATGCTCTTTGGGGCGTGGCTCTTCGGCTACCTCGCGGACAGGATTGGAAGGAAGAAGACGCTCACCCTTGCAGTTGCCACCTTCTCCCTTGCCTCGATAGTCAGCTCCTTCGCCGGAAACCTCGACGCCCTCATAGTCCTGCGCTTCATCGTCGGCCTCGGCCTCGGCGGTTCTCTGCCGGTTGCAAGCTCCTACTTCGCCGAGTTCATGCCGAAATCTGTGAGAGGCGCGATGATTTCAGTCCTTGAGAGCTTCTGGGCGATAGGCACGATAATCATAGGCGTAGTTGCGATTCTCGTCAAGGCCGACTGGAGGAACATACTGCTCTTCGGCGGCGCGATAATACTCATCCTGCCGCTTCTTCTAACCCTGCCTGAATCGCCCCGCTACCTGCTCATCAGGGGACGCGTTAAGGAAGCCGAGGAGACCATCAGGAAAGCCCTCGGGGTGAGCGTTAAGCTTGAGGCCCCGAAAGGGGAAAGGAAAGCCTCGGTCGGAGACCTCTGGAGGCGCTATGGTAAAACGACCCTCATGCTCACGATAGCCTGGTTCAGCATAGCCTTCGCCTACTACGGCTTCTTCATATGGCTTCCTAGGTTTCTCTCGGCAACGCTGGGAATCACCGTCTTCAGGAGCTTTCAGTACTTCATAATCACCGCCATAGCCCAGCTGCCGGGCTACTGGAGCGCCGCTTACCTACTTGAGAAGATTGGGAGGAAGAAGACCCTCTCCTACTATCTTCTGCTCTCGGGAATGGCTGGAGTGGGCTTCTACCTCGCGGCCAGCTCAGGAAACGAAACTGCAATAGTCGCGAGCGCGGTAGCCTTCAGCTTCTTCAACCTCGGTGCCTGGGGAGCGGTATACGCCTACACCCCGGAGCTTTATCCAACGGCCGTCAGGGGCACCGGCACCGGCTGGGCGGGAGCGATGGCGAGGATAGGAGGCGGAATAGCGCCGATCCTGGCGGGCAGGATAATGGAGCTGAGCGGGAGCGCGCTGGCGGTGCTCGTGATCGCGGTGGTGGCGATAATCGGCGCGCTGGACGTTCTGGCGCTGGGAGAGGAGACAATGGGGAAGGCACTCACTTGAGGCATCAGCGGTCCATTAATTTTTATTTTTGAAGGTAACCTTTATAAGATATTCAATCGTCACATCTGGTGGTGGCCTCCGATTAGAGGAAAACTCGGAAGAGTTATTGCACTAATTGCACTAATTCTTGCCTTTCAAGAGGTGCCCTCAACCACCTCAGCATGGGGAACAGCTAGGTGGCTCAAAGAAGGCACCCACGCAACGTACGCGCTCCTTGAACCCCCAGGCGGCCCAAGGGACATCAAGGACCTGTACATGTTCCAGCTCTATCCAGAAATGCTTCCTTCCAGTGTTAGAATCGACATCATAAGCCGCTTGAGCGACGATTCTCCCTGGAAAAAAGACGGTTTCCCATTTGTAATCGGAGACTGCACAGGGATATTCCTTCGTTTTGAAATCGTCGATATCCAAAAGAAACTTGCCCGGGTTAACATCAGCGTGATGTTTGTGAATGCCACCCTCGAGGGCAACTATCTCGAAATAATCCCCAATCTGACGATATGGAAGGTGCTGAACCTTAACCTGACAACCATGACGTACTTTGATAACGGAACCCCCATCGGAAAGGCCACCCTCTTCATCGATCCATCGGATACACCGAGACCCGGGGAAGTGCTCTTCAGACTTAAGGGGCTTTCAATGGAGACCAACGTCTCGGTAGGAAACGTCACCTACAGTGCCTATGGCAACAGCACGGTTCTGACGTACTACAGACCCTTCAAGCCGCCCCACATCGGAATAACAACCAGGAGTTTCTACTTCAGCGATGCCGGGGAGAACTGGTCAATCTCTGGAGGGGGAAAGGAAGAGTACACCTACGACTTCCTAACCGGCGTCATGATAGCGGGAACCTTCAGCCACTCCACCGAGCTGATGGCCCTTGGAGTTTTTAGTATTGATGGTATGGACAGAAGAATCCGCGGAAAATCAGAAGCTGGGGTGTGGCCAGACGGCATCAAACTGTATGACACGAACATCGCTTTTCCCGACGAAGGAAACTCTTCCCCTCCCGATAGTCTCTGGAGGTACTACCTGTACTCCGGAATTCTGGCACTGATGGCTTCACTTCTGGTGAGGTGGTGGAATAATGGGCACCGTTAGAACCCAGTTGGAGTGGGAGCTGAATGATCCACTGAAGCTCGTTGTTTTCCTCTTCGGGTTCTTGCTGGCAGGGCTGGCGTTCTTGAAGGACGCCCTCAGTATGGGAGCAACCGGCATGTTGAGCCCCTTCAGCCAGGGATCCGCCGTTCACTACGCCAAAACCATTCCAAGGCTTGCCCTGCCAGTTTTATCCCAGGAAGCCTACAGCGTTCTTATCTTCGTTGCAGTTATGCTCTCCACCCTTTCAGTAAGGGGTGAGATTGACTCGCTGGCTGCCCTAACCGTATACTCGCTCCCGATCAGGAAGTGGAAGTTGTTCCTGATCAAATTTGTTTCAGTCCTAGTTCTGACGGCCCTATCATTCGTGATCCCCTATTTCCTGGCCGTGGGATACGTCCTCTCTGGCTCTCCTTCTCTCCTCGCCGGGATACTCGGAGACGGGGTCTGGAGTAATGTTCTGACGTTTTTCCTGATTGCGGTCTTCTACACGGTCTCGGTTTCCATTTTCATAGCCCTGCTGTCACCGAATTCGTTTGCCTCGATTCTGGGGGGACTCTCAGTACTGTACGTCCCGGTTATTCTCGGGATATCCAGCCTGCCCCCGTTCAGCATCTCCGCCGCTATGTCATCCTATCTGAGTTCGGTGGCCTATGGAATGGGACACACAGTTGCCGCCCACGGGAATGTGGCTGGGGTTGGGTTCTTTCTTCCCTCCACGCTGTTGGCGGCATCGGTAATCCTCAGCGAAAGGAGGGATGCCCGGTGAAGAGGTTTGCAGCGTTCCTTCTGCTCGCCCTTCTACTCTTCACCATAGAATCGCTACTTCTTCCCCGGTACTACCAGGAGACCCCAACGGCCTACGGATTCTTCAGTGACGATGGTTCCTCCGTTTCGGTGTTTGTCCCGACCGCAAGAAGGGTCGCCATCAGCGTCGTAACGGAGAATCTGGATAGGTGTGAAATCGAGGTGTTCGATGGCGTCCGGAACAGGTTCATCACGAACCTGACCGCAATGGGGAACATGTACCGGGAGATGGAGCTTCCCGATTCCGGGACGTACTATTTCGTGTACCATGGAAACGGCACTGCGAGGATAGCCGTTGGAACCCTCGCGATGTACCCATCTAGAGGAGTGTTGAAAATTGAGTACCTAATTGGCGGAACGGTAGCATTTGTTCTCGCCGCGCTAGTCTGGGTGGGGGTGAGGCAATGATAGTGAGGGCAGAGAAGCTTACAAAGCGCTTCGGAAGTGTCCTTGCCCTGAACTCCGTTGAGGTTGAGATTCCGGAGGGATTAACGGTCATAGTCGGCCCCAACGGGGGTGGCAAGTCCACTTTCCTGAAAATCGCCGCCGGAGCGTACAGGCCGACTGCGGGAAGGGTTGAGGTTCTCGGAGATGACCCTTGGAAGAACGAGCAAATAAAGAGGAGAATCGGCGTCTCCTTCGACCCGCCGGCCCTCCCACCGCTGAGGACAGGGCTGGAGTGGTTGGAATACATCTCAGAGGCCAGAGGGGGCGATGGAGAGAGCGTCCAAAAGGCCGCGGAGATGTTCGAGGCCAGGGAATTCATCGCAAAAAAGATTCGAGACTACTCCGCGGGCATGAGGAAGAGGCTTTCCCTCGCCCAGGCGTTCGTGGGAGACCCGGAGGTGGTGTTCCTCGACGAGCCGCTGGCCAATCTCGACCTAAACGGCATGAGGGATGTAATGGAGGTTATAAAAGAAGAACACAAGAACGGCCTGAATCTTGTGGTAATCTCCCACATCTGGCGCCCCTTCATGGAAATAGCAGATTACGCTGTTTTAATAGCTGCGGGGAAGGTACAGGCCGCTGGTTCCCCCGAGGACGTCTACCCATTGCTGGAAAAAGCATTTCCCCTGTGAGGTGAGGATAATGAAAAAGACCGCAATCCTGGTCAGCATGATGCTTCTGCTCTCCATCACGACTGGGAGTGTTAGTGCGCTTCCAAAAAGCGGTTACGGCGTATTAGTCGTGGACTCGGATTCTGGCGCAAGTGTTTTCATCGTGGAAGAACGGACAAACTTCACAGCACCGGCGTGGGTGGAACTCCCTGCATCGAAAGAGGGCGAAAACTACACCCTTATTATGGAGATAAACAGGCTGAGGGTGAAAATCCCGGTTCTAATCAAAGAGAGTCTGACCACAATAGTGAAGGTGAAAGGTGAGAGAATAGAGGAGTCCATATTAGCCAAAGGGGCCAGCGCCGTTGAAGTGCAGTTTGGTTCATCCATCAGCCTTCCCCCAAAACTCAAAGGCCCGGAACCCGCCCTTGAATGTATGGCGGCAACCTACGGCCCGATAAACGGACACGGACTGGTGTTTGAACTCATGAAGAACCCCAACGGAGATGGCTACTTCCTCCTGCCCAACGGAACTCCCGTTGAAATCTGTGGAGAGTACTATCTCACAGAGATGTACGGAATAGAGGACGGATGGGCATCAGTCGGTCATTTTCTCAACTGGACGACCTACGTCCCGGAGTACAGGAAAGTTGAAATAGACTCCTACCCTGAGGACTCGGCCGTTCTCGTCTTCGGCGCCAGCTACAACGTACTAAGGACACCCATAAAGCTGTTCGTGCCGATAATAACCAACACTACCCAAGGATACGGCTTTGATATGAACGGCAGGCGCGTGGACTTCAGGCTCAACCCGATTCCGGGGTACAACATAACACTTGCCTCCAACGTTACCATCACCGGGGGACTCGCTCCCCGTATCAGCTTCATTGTGAATCCAACTGTGAATGGAGCCGAGATTGGTGTTAACTTCACCACGTTAACTCAGGCGATATCGCTGGAGATTGTCTACGGTCTCCCTCCAGAGTATCGGAACCTTCCCAACGGACTGGAAAGCACATCTGAGGGAAGCTCCGGAGTAGAAGAAAATCGAGGGAATGCAGAGAATAACACCCCTCTGAATTCGACACTCATTATAACGACGTACCCCGAAAACGCGAAGGTATCTGTAGACGGCAAAACCGTGTGTGCCGGAAAATGCGTCCTAAACGTAACTCCAGGGGAGCACGAAATCACAGGGAGCGCTGACGGCTTTGTTGCGGAGAGCAGGGAAGTAATCCTTGCACCGGGAGAGCAATTAATCCTGAACCTCACGCTCTCACCGTACCCGAAGTTTGAGGTAGTGTCCGTTCCAGAGGGGGCCAACCTCTACATCGATGGGAATTCCACCGCCTGCATAACGCCCTGCAACATCACCTAACCCCCGGAACTCACACCCTGATCTTCAAAAAGGAAGGCTTCAGGGATTACAGGACCACGGTCAGGGTAAATGGAGGGGATAGCGGAGTTATTTCAGCGACTCTCACAGATTTGAGCGGTAGGAGGTACACGCTTGACCCCAGGATAAAGAACCATGATGATATCCCCAAGGGAAATTCCACCAACGGGAATTCCAGGGGATTCCCCATCTCGGGCACAGTGGCATACGTACTCGGCGGCATCGCTCTCGTGACTGTTGCGGTGGCTATTGCCCGGAAACTCTAAAGCATTTCCTTTTTACCCGAACAAGCCCAGAGCCGGCAGCAGTGTTATCGCCATGCTCAACAGCCCGCCGAGGATTAAAGCCGGGACCGTCTGCCTTTTCTCTATTCCGAGGATGTAAGCAGCTAACGCTCCAGTCCAGACGCCCGTCCCTGGAAGCGGTATCGCGACAAAAATCGTCAGCCCGATAAAGCCCCACCTCTCAACGTAGGGGTGGGCCTTCTTCCTCACGCGCTCGACGTAGTAGAGGTAGAGGTGGGCCACCTTTCTGAGGAAAGTCCCCTCAAGCCAGAGCATCAGCCTGTCTATGTAGGGGAGCAGGGCAGGGAGGACCAGCGAGAGGAGCAGAACTCCGAGGGAGGCACTCAGGAGGGTCTCCCAGAGGGGGTAACCCCTCCCAATGCCGTAGACTATCGCGTATCTGCCTTCGAAGGTTGGAACCAGCGAGAGGAGGAACACCTCAAGGAAGCCGTTCATTGGAACTTCCCTCCGAGGAGTGATTTAAGCAGGAGGTAGAGCCAGGGGGCGAAGAGCAGGCTGAAGAGCACGTCGCTGAACCAGTGAACGTGGAGGAGGAGCCTCGTGAGGGCTATTCCAACGGCGTAGGCCCAGAAGAGATGGGCGTACCGCCTCCACCTGTCGGAGCCGTAGCTCGCTATTATTGCCGCCCTAAAGGCGTGGCCGGAGGGGAAGGCGTAGCCCCCGATTCCCGAACCGTAAGACCTGGGTCTCGGTTCAGCAAAGATGAACTTTAAGGTCCCGACGGCGGCGAGGCCGAGGACAACGGCGAGGATGAAAAGGAGAGTGCCCCGAGAGACCCTGCCGTTCTTCTTCCATTCGGTCAGCAGTGCAGAGGCGGTAAAGAGTGCCAGAAATACGTCGCCTCCGAGTCCAGTTAGAAAGTTCATCATGGGGGTGTCTATCAGGGGGAGCTTCGAATTGACCCATCCGTTTATTCCAATGAACGCACCGCTGGCCTCAAGAGCCAGCACCGCGATAACCGCAACGGTCAGAGCGAGGAGGTTTTTTTCCAGCCTCATGGCACTTTAAGAAGGTGAAACCGGTAAAAAAGCTTTTCTGCTAGATTATTCCAGCCGCGTAGAGCGCATGATATGCCTTGAGGAGCGCCCCCTGGACCTTCTTTGGCCCAAAGGTTCTAACGGCCCTTCCGAGGCCCTCGTTGTACATCCTGCGCAGTATGAAGTCCGTCTCGCGGTTGAGGTTGAGTTTTTCCTGGTTCTCAAGGTAGAGTCTCGCTATCTCCTCCGGTTCACGGTAATTGAGCCCCTTGAGCCACTTGAGGGGTATTCCGTCGGCAAAGC
Source organism: Thermococcus thioreducens (assembly GCF_002214545.1). Taxonomy (NCBI): domain Archaea; kingdom Methanobacteriati; phylum Methanobacteriota; class Thermococci; order Thermococcales; family Thermococcaceae; genus Thermococcus; species Thermococcus thioreducens. The sequence continues at coordinate 1,245,704 of NZ_CP015105.1, forward strand.
GTTTGATGACTTCAAAGCCTATTATCGTAACCTCGTCGTCGCCGTAGAGCTCGCCGTATATCTTGCTCAGCTCACGGAGGAGCTCTTTAACATCGGAGAAGCCGTCGAGCCTTGCATCCTCGTTGGTGAGCTCCCTAACTTTCTTTTTCTCGACGCGGGTTATCCTGACCTTGGCTATAGCCGTGTCGCTCGGCGTGATGACCAGGTAAATCTCACTTCCCGGCCTGGCCTCGTAGTCGCCGTAGCGTATCGTTGTGACCTTGTCTCCCCTCAGAATCCTAGACTTGTATGCGCTGTCAACCAGCATGAACTTCCTTATCTGCACGCTCTTCCTCTTCAAGGTTCAGCCCCCTGACTACATCCAGGACGTCCTCAAGTCTCTCCACTGTAAAGTCGGCGTACTCAAGGTATTCCAGCTCCCTGTCAGCATATTTGCCGTATTTAAACCATGCGGTCTTCATGCCCACTTGCTTGGCACCGTAAATGTCGGAGTACAGCCTGTCGCCCACCATTATGGCTTCGCCGGGTTCAACGCCCATCTTCCTCAGGGCTTTCTGAAATATCTTGGGGTGCGGCTTCTTAACGCCGAGGTAGTCCGAGATGAAGACGCCGTCGAAGTAGTCGTCCAGTTCGAGGCGGATTACCTTCTCCCACTGCTTTATCGGGTCACCATCGGTTATTATGCCAAGCTTATAGCCCGACTTCTTCAGCTCAAGGAGGACTCTCCTGGCACCGCGGACGCTCTTCAGGTAGGCGAACTTCGTGTTGTGGTACGCTATAACCCCGGCGGCTATCCATTTGGGGTTGTTTGGAAGGTCGAGGCGCCTGAGCAGGTAGTCAAAGTGCCTCGAAAAATTGCTCCCGTATTCGTTTATCAGCTCAAGGAGCTCATGATAGGCGGTATCAAAATCGACCGGCAGGCCATGGCGTACCATGTTCTCTATGGCGTTTCGGCGCGCCATCTCGGCCAGCCTGCTCGTGTCCACGAGCGTGTCGTCCAGGTCAAAGAACACGGCCTTTATCATCCCTTCACCCACCACACTCTACTCGCTCAAGATATTTAACCCTTCCCGATGTCGAGGAAGGGCCCCCTCCTCCTTTCGGCCTCTTCCCGTGCCCAGCGCAGGGCCCTGAAGTATTCGTCTTCTTTGATAAGCTCGTTTAGAAGGTCTTCAAGCCTCCAGGTGAGGGAGGTCTCGGTCGTTGTTGCAAATATCGCCCTGCCCGGGTTGAGGGACTTAACGGTTCTTATGATGTCCTTCAGCGTTTCGTTGTCAAGGCCGTGCATTATCACGAACTTCCTGAGGTGCCAGTCGCTTGAGCCGCTCAGATTCTCCGCCTTCTCAACGATTTCGCTGACCACCCAGTCCCTGCAGTACTCCGGAACCTCAAAGGCCGGAACCGGGAGCGATTCCCTAAGAGCATTGACCTCCTCCTTGGAGAACCCTATTAGAAGAACCCTTCCGCTCATCTCACCAACACCTCAATCCTGCTCATCAGCTTTTCCATCGCTTCCACAGCCGGACAGCGCAGAAAAACGTCCGCTATGGGCGTTATCCCGCTCTCATCAGGGTTGATTTCAATCACCTTTCCGCCGGTCTCCTTGACTATCTGCGGTATGTATGCGGCGGGATAGACCACGCCACTCGTCCCGATGACGAGAACAAGATCCGCCCGCTCGGCCAGTCTGAAGGCCTCTTCTATGGCTTTCCTAGGCAGGGGTTCGCCGAACCACACAACGTCGGGCCTCAGGAGTGAGCCGCAGTCCGGGCATCTTGGGAGGCTTTTCTCTGCCAGGAACTCCTCCAGTCTTCCACTCTCCTTGAGGTTTTCCCTGTAGTTGCAGGAGGTGCACCTCACCCTGAAAATGTTGCCGTGGAGCTCGATGAGGTTTTTGGTTCCCGCTTCGCGGTGGAGGTCGTCCACGTTCTGGGTGATAACAGCCTTTAAGATGCCCATGCGCTCAAGCTCCGCCAGAGCGTGGTGTGCCCCGTTTGGCCTGGCCTTCCTTATCAGGCCCATCCTCCACCTGTAGAACTCCCAGACGAGGTAGGGATCCTTTCGAAAGGCCTCGGGCGTTGCGAGCTCTTCTGGCCTGTGTCTCTTCCACAGTCCGTTGAATCCCCTGAAGGTCGGAACGCCGCTCTCGGCACTAATTCCGGCGCCGGTAAAAGCAATCGCGAACCTTGAGCGGGCCAGCAGTTTGGCGGCTTCCTCTATCATGTTATCACCTACTCGGCATTCCTTAAAAACTCTGCCCGGTCTTGAGCCATCTCCCTCCCCAAACCGAAGAATCTTTGAGACCAAATTCAAGTTTCCGTGCGAGGGTTTAAATTGTATTCATGCATACATTTAATCGAGGTGAGAAAAATGCCCGTGTCTGAGGGAGTTAGGAGAGAGAAGGTTGCGACCTCTCACGGGAGGTATTATCAGGCAAGGCTGGCCTCCCAGCGCCGCAAGAAGCTCACTGTCATCCAGAATATCCGCAAGAGGAAGGGTGTGAGGGGCATACGGACAAGCACAATACGGGTGGACAAGGCCCGCATAACAAAGAACGAGGCGCTCGCGATACTTGTTGGCACCCAGATAGGCGCCGGAGTTCTAGGACTCCCCTACGCGGCCAGCAAAGTGGGCCTGATACCTGCCATTGGGGTTCTCATCGGTGTAATGCTCCTCATGCTGGGCACTGCCTTCATAGTGCTCAGGTTCAGCGCTGAAATGGGTGGGGCCCAGATGAGCACCATCGCCCAGAGGACCCTCGGAAGGGCCGGCGGCTGGCTGATGTACCTGAGCGTGAGCCTGATGAGCTTTGGCGCCATCCTCGCCTATATAGCCGGAATGGGCCACGTCTTTGCGAGCCTCTTCGGGGTCACCGACACGGTCGGAGCGGCGATATTCTGGGTTCTGGCCTCCATTGTTGTTTACAAGGGGCTTGAAGCCAGCGGAAAGACCGAGCTGATAATGAGCTACTTTATGCTTGCCCTCTTCATAGCGGTTACCGCGATGCTCTTCCCGCATGCAGAGCCAGAAAAAGCGCTCTACGTCGAGTGGAGCGGCTTGCTCAGCATAACCGGTGTGGCAATCTTCGCCCTTGGATGCCACACGATCATTCCGGACGTTTACAAGGGGCTCGGGAGCTACGAGGAGACCAAAAAGGTGCTAGTGCTGGCGTTCCTCATACCTACCGCAATCTACGCGGTATTCATGGCCTCGTTCCTGCTCGTCTTTGGAAGAACCACCCCCCAGGTGGCAACGCAGGCGCTTGAGCAGATATACGGTCGCCTTGGCTGGCTCGTGGGCAACTTCATACCCCTGCTCGCCATAACGACGAGCTTCATAGGCATCGCACTGGCACAGCAGAGCAACAACGAGGAGTTCGTGAGGCTGGGCAGAAAAGCAGCGTGGGCGCTGACCGTTGTTCCCCCGGCGGCCCTCTACTTCGCAGGTGTCAGGAACTTCGCCGATGTGCTGGCCTTCGCAGGCGACACCGGCGACCTGATGGCCTTCATAGTGCTGCCGATACTCATGTGGCTGGCTGCGAGGCTCCGGAAGTGAGCCTTTCTGCCCCTTTTTCTGTATTGTGATGCACATTTCTGAACACGTGCACACATGAGGTAAGATTTATATTCCCCCCGTTCAAATCCCCATCGAGGTGTTTCCCATGGCTGAAGGATACAAGGCTTACCGCGATAGGGTTCTGAACTTTCTGGAGGAGCACGAGAAGTGGAGGAGCCACACGATAAACCTCATCGCAAGTGAAAACGTGACCTCCCCCAGCGTTACCCGTGCCGTTAAGAGCGGGTTCATGCACAAATATGCTGAAGGCTGGCCGAGGCAGAGATACTATCAGGGCTGTAAGTACGTTGACGAGGTCGAGCTGATTGGAGTAGAACTCTTCACCAAGCTCTTCGGGAGTGACTTCGCCGACCTCAGGCCGATCTCCGGAACCAACGCCAACCAGGCCGCTTTCTTCGGCTTGACTCAGCCCGGGGACAAGGCGATAGTCCTCCACACCAGCCACGGCGGGCACATAAGCCACATGCCCTTCGGTGCCGCAGGAATGCGCGGGCTTGAGGTCCACACCTGGCCGTTCGACAACGATGAGTTCAACATTGACGTTGATAAAGCTGAAAAGCTCATCCGCGAGATTGAGCCCAAGATAGTCGTCTTCGGAGGTTCGCTCTTCCCGTTCCCGCATCCTGTCAAGGAGCTCGCCCCGGTGGCCAAGGAGGTCGGTGCTTACGTGATGTATGACGCCGCCCACGTCCTCGGTCTTATAGCAGGCAAGCAGTTCCAGGATCCGCTCCGCGAAGGAGCTGACATAATAACCGCCTCAACCCATAAGACCTTCCCGGGGCCGCAGGGTGGTGTCATAATCTACAAGAGGTTTGGAGAAACCGAGGAGATAGCCAAGCTCCAGTGGGCCATCTTCCCCGGCGTGCTAAGCAACCACCACCTCCACCACATGGCCGGAAAGGTGGTCACCGCGGCGGAGATGCTCGAGTACGGTGAGAAGTACGCGGCCCAGATCGTCAAGAACGCCAAGGCCCTCGCCGAGGCTCTCGCTGAGGAGGGCTTCAAGGTCATCGGCGAGGACAGGGGCTACACCGAGAGCCACCAGGTTATAGTTGACGTTTCAGACCTCCACCCTGCGGCTGGAGGATGGGCGGCCCCACTCCTTGAGGAGGCCGGCATAATCCTCAACAAGAACCTCCTGCCCTGGGACCCGCTTGAGAAGGTCAACGAGCCGAGCGGCCTGCGCATAGGAGTCCAGGAGATGACCCGCGTTGGCATGATGGAGGACGACATGAAGGAGATAGCGAGGTTCATCAGGCGCGTCCTCATCGACAGGGAGGATCCGAAGAAGGTCGAGCGCGACGTCTTCTACTTCAGGCAGAACTTCCAGAGGGTCTACTACTCCTTCGACTATGGCCTGCCGCTCAGGGAGTGATTTCCGTTCTTTTTTCAATTTTGGCATGTAGTAATTGAGATTTTTCCAGCGTTTATTGAGGATATCTCCGCAAACCGAGGTGTAAGCTGGGATATTTGCAAATTTTGGACCCATATCTCGGATTTTATTTTAGAAAAAGTTATAAAACACCTCCTCAATGTCCCCAGATGGTGTTTGGCCACCGCAGTTATACATCATTGTGATATCTAACGGCCGGACACCACAGCAAAGGCCTTCAAATAAGATGGGTCAAATAAGGGCTGAAATCACTTCAATCTCCTTTGAAGCTTTGGCAACCCTTAATAATATTGGGGACAAGTTTTCTCCGGGGAACTGCCATGAGGAAGATAGTTCCGGTCCTGCTGATAGTCCTGCTGGTTCCGATTGGATACTACATGGCATCAAAGGGCGGGGGAAGCAACGGAGTGCAAGACCTCCCGAGTGGTGAAGGAATCGCTCTGAAGCTCGACAAGAGCAGCTACACCCCAAGCGACGTGATGGTTCTCACACTCCTAAACAACGCCGATACCAACGCCACCACAAGCTACCACTTCAAGCTCTACAGGCTGGAAGGTGGGGAGTGGAAGGAAGTCCCAGTGAATCTGATGTTCATAGAGATCGCCGTCGTAATAGAGCCCGGGAAGAGCTGGGAGCAGAAGGTAAAGCTCTCCGACCTTGGCCTCACACCTGGGCACTACAAGATAGTCAAGGAAGTCTACCTCGGGGGCACGACGGTTAAGGCCGGGGCTGAGTTCGATATCAATGGATAGTGGAAAGCACCTCCTGGGGAGTTGTGATGAGGAGCACAGTTCTCTTGGGCCTCTTTATATTCCTCACTGGTATCACGGTCGCCCTCTACGCTGGACCGGGTGTCAATACGGGAAGTTCTCCTGGAGAGGCGAGGGCCATCCTTGAACTTGATAAAACCGTTTACAAATCCGGTGAGGACCTCATCCTGACTATAAAGAACACAGGGAGCGAGACACTTCTCGTGGGCTCTTTCTACAGACTTTACCGCCTGGAAAACGGAAGATGGGAAGAACTCAACATTGGGTTCTCGTTCACTGGTATAGGCTACACGATACCTCCCGGCAGCAACTGGAGCCAAACCGTGCCCCTTGTTACACACGCTTCTGACGGTGCCGGGAAGCTTGAACCGTTGCCGCCCGGTAGGTACAGGATTATGAAGACTGTGAGCATTGACAGGGGGCGCTGTGGGGGCAGGAGTGGCGAGATAATTCTCTCGGAGGAGTTCGAGGTGGTCGGATGAGGTGGAAGACCGGCGCCGGAATCGTCGTCCTGATGCTCCTCTGGGGCCTGAGCGGACCACACTTTACTGTAAGCCTCGATAAAAGCACGTATTCACCCGGAGAAGAGCCGGAACTGAGGGTAAGGAACGTCGGTCTGACGCCCATATACTTCGGCCAGGGCTACCTCCTCTACCGGTGGGAAAACAGGAGCTGGGTTGAAATGAAAACTCCATTTTTCTTTATAGCGAGGCTCTACGACCTGTCCCCATTCCATTCCTGGAAGCAGAGCGTTACCCTGAAATACCTGCCGGAAAACGAGTCCCCCGGAGAGCCCCGTCCCTACCCCCATCTTCCTCCCGGGCGGTACAGGCTCGTAAAGAGGATCTGCGGATGGCCCCTGGGATGCAGAAACGCGAGCGTGGAGTTTAAAGTCAGGGAGTGAAAAAGAACCTGAGAAGCGAGTCATGGACGGTATGAGACCCCCAAAACTACGACCGGATAATTTACTTGCGAGTAGTTTGCTGGTGGGTAAATTATGTTCATCATCGTAAAAACAGAGTTCATCATAGCCTACAGAAGGCAAAGGACTGGCAAGTGGTGCAAAGGAGGCACGATGCTTCCCTATCATTAACTTCGTAAACCCATAGAACTTTACGCTACCGTTAACCATCAAGCTTTACTGTGTTAACTGTATCCCGCCTCTTACTTTGACCGCAGAGAATAAGAAGTATAGCGCAGGAGTTATTCCATCCCCCGGAGTTCTCCGCTAAGGGGTTCTCTCAAGGCTTTCCTTTGCTATTTCCAGCAGATCATCGGGCGTTAGCACCTCAATCCCCTTGGGTTCCCTCTCAAGGACATCTTTACTTGGAACAACGAGCACCTTTTTACAGTCGAAGTGCGACAGCTTATTCTCGATCTTCCTGATCTCATCCCGCTTAACCCGCTCCTTCCACTTGACCTCTCCAACGATTTCGAGCCTCTTGAAACCCTGCAACGCAACGTCAAGCTCAAGCTTCGGGAGTTCAACTCTCACCTGCCTCAGCCCGTAAACCTTCGCAAGCAAATCAGCTATAAAATCCTCAACATGCCTCGGTAGCTTGTAATCGATTGCTTTCCTTATGAACTCCAGGGGTGTTTCAAGCTCCGTGTAGGCGTACTTGACCTCAAGATAGAAGTGCAGGTCAAGGAGGGGGGATGCATGGCGATAAACGAACTTTTTACGCCGCTTTCCGTGAACCAAAAACTTCCGCAGGATGCCCATTTTAGTGAGTACCGCGAGGTATTTCTGTAGGACTCCAGGGTTGTCTTTCTTCAGCAGTCCGCGGGAGAAAAGGGCGGAGGACAGCTCGGTGCTCGTTCCCTTCCCGTTCGCGACTTCCATCATTATTCCAAGGTAAATCCTCGTCAGTTCGTGCCCTTCCTCGCTGAAAGTCTCTCCCACCAGCTCGTTCATGAAGGAACCGGAGGATAAGAAAAACCCGGCCAAAAAGCTCCTCAGCGAGGGATTATAAATCGGCACGAGCATCGGCTCCCTCAGATAAACGGAAGCCTCAACCAGTTCCTTTCCCTTCACTTCCCTTGACAGCTCCACGAGGATTTCGCGCTCGTCTATGAGTCCAATCTTTACTGGAGACACTATTCCGAGGAGTGGGCTTTCCTTCATCGAGAGCAGCCTCTGGGCGAGCCACATGGTTGACGTTATAAGGATTAACTCCCCTTCCAGTGCCGTGGAGTAGGCGTGGAGTGCATCCAAAAACTCCTCGGGGAGGCGGTGGAACTCGTCGATGACGATTCTTTTTTTCCCCCTGATGAGCCTCGGAAAGAGCCTGATGAACTCGGGATAAGTTATTTTATCGCCGCTCAGCCTGTCGTGAACTGTTCCATCCCTGTTCACGAAGAAAAACTCGTCATACTCGGTGAAGTGCTCGACCATGAAGGTCTTGCCTGTTTTTCTCCTTCCGTAGATCATCTTCCAGCCGGGGGATGCGAGGCGGACCAACTCTATCCTTCTGGGAATTATTCTCATGAGAATAATTCTGACTGAAATTCTTATAAACCTTTCGAATGGCGAGGAGAAAATCAAAACGGGACGACACCGAGGGGAGATCCAACGCTTCTCTGCGGGGGAATTCTGCAGATGGAACTCAACCCAACGGTGGAGACGCTGGCACCAATAAGGAAGCATCTGAAAAAGGTGAACGAGGACTTCCTGGCGATAGTGAAGCCACAGGAGGAGACGATTGCAAAGGTCTATCCGGGGATGATAAAGCGTTTGCTCGGCCTCGCGCTCGGAAAAGCGGTCGAGAAAGAATGGGTGGGGATAACCCACAGACACGAGGTCATGAGGCTGAAAATCAGCGGTGTTCTTTGACTGCCCCTTCTGGCAAAACTTTTTATTCTCCTCCCACATACCGAACCCTCGGCTAAAGGGGTGAGAAAGATGAAGTTCTGTCCAAAGTGCGGTAACTTGATGCTCCCGGATCGGAAAAAGAAGGTCTGGGTCTGCCGCTCATGTGGCTATGAGGAGCCCTTTGACGAGAAGAAGGACAGGGAGAAGACCGTCATAAAGCAGAAGGTCGAGCACAAGCCCGACGAGGGCATCATTGTAGTCGAGCAGGACGTCAAGACCCTGCCAACGACTAAGATAACCTGCCCCAAGTGCGGCAACGATACAGCTTACTGGTGGGAGATGCAGACAAGGGCTGGAGACGAGCCGAGCACGATATTCTACAGGTGCACCAAGTGCGGCCACACCTGGAGGGCCTACGAGTGAATGAGCTAGAACGTGAAACTCTCAGAAAGCTCGCGGAGAAGGCCCTGAAGGAGCTTGAGGAAGCTTATAAAAGAATACCCGACACCGACAACGGAAAAGCTTATTTATTCCGCGGGAAAGAAAGGGTTAGGCTGATGCTCGATATATTAAAGGAGGGGTAAAGATGCCGTTCGAGATAGTTTTTGATGGTGCCAAGGATTTCGCCGATCTTATAGCCACCGCAAGCAACCTCATCGACGAGGCCGCCTTCAAGATAACCGAGGAAGGGATATCGATGAGGGCCATGGACCCGAGCAGGGTCGTTCTCATCGACCTCAACCTGCCCGAGAGCATCTTCTCCAAGTACGAGGTGGAGGAAGAGGAAACCATAGGAATCAACATGGACCACTTCAAGAAGATACTCAAGCGCGGCAAGAACAAGGACACGCTCATCCTCAGGAAGGGTGACGAGAACTTCCTTGAGGTCACCTTCGAGGGCACCGCAAAGAGAACCTTCAAGCTCCCGCTCATCGAGGTGGAGGAGCTTGAGCTTGACCTTCCAGAGCTTCCGTTCACGGCCAAGGTCGTTGTCCTCGGAGAGGTCCTCAAGGAGGCGGTTAAAGATGCTTCCCTAGTCAGCGACGCCCTCAAGTTCATCGCCACCGAGAACGAGTTCACCATGAAAGCCGAGGGAGAAACGAATGAGGTCGAGATTAAGCTCACCCTTGAGGATGAAGGCCTGCTCGACCTTGAAGTCGAGGAAGAAACGAAGAGCGCCTACGGAATCAGCTACCTCGCGGACATGATAAAGGGCATCGGCAAGGCCGACGAGGTTATAATACGGTTCGGCAACGAGATGCCCCTCCAGATGGAGTACCCGATAAGGGACGAGGGCAAGCTGATATTCCTCCTCGCCCCGCGCGTCGAGGACTGATTTCTCCATTTCTTTACACCTTTGAATCTTTAGGCTGGTGGGAGCGTGGACATCGTCAAGCTCAGGGAACTGCTTGAGGCGGAGCTTTCCTCCCAAGAACTGACCGAACTAGACGGGGAGTTCTACCGCGAGTTCGACAGTCTGATAAAGGCCCTCAAGCTAAGCGCTGAGAGCTCCCGTGAGAGGGGCGAGGACGTTGAGGAGCGCCTTTATCTCGCCCAGCTGAGCATAGCAGAAAAGCTCATGCGCGAGATAATCAAAATCAGGCTCCATAAAATCGTTGACCTCGCCGTCGAGGGCATCCCCTACGGAATGACCGAGGAGGAGAGGCAGATTTTCACGATACTCAGGGCGTTCATAGAGCGTGAAGAGCTGCCGGAGGTTCCGGAAGAGGCCGCTGGGGTTCAGGAAGAGATCCGGGAGATAGAAACCCCCAAGAAAAAGGTTCCCAGGGAGGCATACATAATCAAAGTTGACCTGCCCAGGATACTCGACCCGGAGCTGAGGGAATACGGGCCGTTCAGGGCAGGAGACTTAGTTATTATTCCGGGAATCCTTGGAAAGGTTCTTGTGGAGAGGGAAGCCGCGGAAAGGATAAGGATCGCACCATGAAAGTTTTTTGAAATACCTCTACTGGAAAGCCTCAGAGAACACTATCTTTTCCTATTGTGGAGAGATAATTGCTATTAACTTCTAAATCTCACTATGAGTTGCACTTTTTTGGAGTTATCCCATCCGGTCCCCAATTAGAGAAGCTCCTGCTTTTCTTGTTCTCGAAGACCCTCATCAGCTACTTCTCCCGGCCGTTAACTGAGGTTTCCAAGTTAAACCCCCTCTCGTACAGCTCCTCCACTTCTCGATAGAGTTCCCAGAGGAAGTCGTAATTCTCGGGAGTATCCCCATGCTCACGCTGGATTTCCGCAATAAGCGGAGCGTACTCCTCCAAGTACTCCCTGCTGACCTTCAAAACGTCCTCAACGAACTCCCTGAGGGGAAGCTCGACAACACCCTTGTGCTTGCCTTTGAATTCTGGACAGTTAGTGACTTCGAGGAGGTCATTGTAGTAGTAGATTCTCGCAAGGTCTTCAGTGGCGCAGAAGTAGTACAACTCAGCCGCTTCTGTATTAAGGGTTGTCCTAAACACTACTGGCTCGTTGTTCAGCTGGAACTTATCCCACTTGGCGAGTTCTCTCTCGGACTGGGAGAAATCCTGAACTTTAGGGTCATCTGGCCTCAGCATGTAACTGCTGGCCATTAACAATTCTTGGAAGAATCCGTGAACGTTAACGGCTGCTCCTTCGAGTTTTCCGTCCCAGCAGATTCCAACGAGTATTGTGTTATCGATGATAAAAACTAAAGTGAAGGGGTCTGGGGATGGCACGTACTCCGTCCAGACTCTTACGAACACGTGCTTTCCCTTTAAATCAAAATACTCCATCATCGCTTAACCCTCCACCCAAGATATTTGTTATACTCCCACACGGCACTACCCTTCTCAGGAAAAGCAGTCTTCAAGACGAATTCCCCCCTCTCAAACTTGAACTCTAACCTAACAACATCAATCCCGTCAACGTTGATTCCAAGCTTCTTAAGATCCACTGAAATTCCAAAGACCTTACCCTCACTAGCGTGATCAATGAACTCCTTCTTGTATTTTGGATCCTTAAGCGCCCTCTCCAGTACTTCATCAAGGAACTCTCTGAGTTCGCGCTCATCCCTGAAGACTTTTGGAAGCTGAACAACCCGTCCAGTTTTGGGATCAACAATTTTCTGGCCCATGGGCCAGAAAGTTTATTTCTATTCTGCTATATCCCCGAAATTGTCTTTTTCAATATTTTTATGTGCTTAAAAAGTTCTTTAATATTTGGTTCATCAAAACCAAACATGCTGGGGTCGCATCTATTCTCTAGCAAATAGCTTCTAATCGCATTAAGGTTCTCATCCAAAATCATTGTAAATGTCTCGGCCACGTTTATTAAATCCCTTGCAAACTCCACAAAAGGCACCTCTACAACTCCCTTAGTACCCTCCCCCCAATCGTTATGGTAATGTATTCTAAGCTTGTCTCCCAAACGCTCAAAGAGATACCAGTTATACTGAATACCAAGATTAGTGAGATAAAAGCAAGACTCCTTTTTAACCTCAAACCCCAATGAAAGGGCATTCTTAAGCCACTGCTTTCTAAGTTCTCGCTGGGGGCACTCCTTTTCATTTAGCAAGCAAGCTATAGCGGCAAGCAATCCTCCAAAAAAATCAACGGGGTTAGCGTCCATTCCATGAAGCTCTCCATTTATCTCGGCCCAACTCAGGGGAGTCCCTTGGACAAAAAATAAAATTGGGGTGGGGAATATACAGTCGACCAACCTCCCCCATTCGTCCAGAACTGGGGCCTCTATCATTACTCGGAGCATCCTGCCTGAAAAATAAAGTGGAAAAATGTTCACGGTCATAATCCACCACCGCCATGGTTTTATATTCTTCTCCATTTTCCTGTTAATGGGTCATACTTGTACCACGTTCCACCTCTTTCAAACTTGAACACTGCACTGCCACTTTTAGGCCAGAATGTTATTAACTTATACTGCCTAGACCCAGCTTTCTTAAACACCAAGGTTATCTTGTCTATGCCCGGAAGAGAGCTCTGTACATGCAGAACCACAGTATAATCACCGGTTAATTTATCTTTATGCTGTTCTATCAACCTTACGATCTCGTTGTAAAGTTCCTCTGGAGACTGTATTGTCTTAGGGAGTTTCATTGTTTTCTTTTGACCGTTCACATAGTACACTATCTCCTGACCCATTGGGAAGAACGATGTTTCCCTTTTATAGTCCATCTCGTAGCCATGTACATGTCTTAGCCAGCCGTGGATCAGGCCATATTTCTCGTTGCCTCTCTCTATGATTATAGTGTACCCATAAGAGTTCTTTATGGGTGACGTTGATTTCGCAAACCTCTCAATCCCTTCCTTCACTGCCTTTATCGTCGCCCCGTGCTTGACGGCTTCTTCAACCGCCTCCTTTGAAACTCCAGCCTTAACGAGGTCATCGAGGGCCCTCGCGGCGTCATCGCCGTGCTTTACAATGTCGTCGAAGATGTGGGTGAACTTGCTGATGACTTCGTCGGCATGGTCTATTATTCCCGCCCTCTTAAGAATCCTGTAAATGTCATCCGTCACTCCGAACTTCTTGCCGAGCTTTGTGACGAGTTTTAATTCCTCATCGCCCGGAACGGCGAGGCCTACGATGAAGAGCGTCCCCTGAACCTTACACTCCATTGAATCCATGCCATAATTCCTGCACGTCTTGTAAGTGTCGTAGGCATCCCATATCGTTAACCCAACGACGATTAACGCGCCTACAGCTGGAAGGAACTGCGGTCTTATTTCCCCCTTCTGCACGGGGTAGGTTACTGTATAGCCGGTGGGGAAGAATCTCGGCGCGGATTGTGGTGTAAGTTTGACCCATGAACTCATGAAAACGCCGTTTCCAGAGGTGATGCGCAGTTTAACGTAAATCGGCTCCCTGACGTTGAGGAAGACGGCAACCTTCTTGCCCCATGGCTTCAATCGGCCAAGGTTCACGCGCTCGGTGATTCTCCTGCCGTCTTTGCTGATGAGGACCGTTCCGTAGCCAGTCAAACAGTTCGGCGGGACGTCCCAGGTGACGATGGCAATGTTGCCGCTCTGCTCAATGCCGTCGAGGCGGATTGGGTATGCCGAGCTTGTCCCGAAAACGGGGAGCCCGGATCACGGCAGGGTCATTGCCGAAGCTTCGGGCAGTATTAGTACGAGCAGGAGGATTAAGACTCCAACTATCCGGCGGTTCAATCTTACCACCTCAGAAATGTTCTAATCATGGACAAATAATCCAGACTTAAAAGAATTTCGTAAACTCACAGTTAAAAACAAAAGTATAACATCACCCACCTGCCCCCATTTTGTATCATTGGAAGTGTTATGAGCGACAGTTTGTTAACACAAAGATTCAAAGTTCGACCCAAATAATGAAATTATATCCTTCAAGCTAAAGCAAAGGGTTTTTATATCTCACATAATCCCTTTTTATGGGATTACAATGCCCTTCTCCGCCTGCATGAGGGACTGCTACGACACCTGCTCGATGGTGGCCAAAGTCAAAAACGGAAGGCTCACGGTTAGGGGAAACCCCAAACACCCGATAACGGCCGGCTTCCTCTGTCCGAAGGGGGCGCTTCTCCCCCGGTGGTTCCACGCCGAGGACCGGCTCAAAGCTCCGCTCATAAGAACCGGCGAACGCGGAAGCGGTGAGTTTCGGAAAACTGACTGGGATGGGGCAATCGGCATTATTGCCAGAAAGCTTAGGGAGACGATTGAGGAGCACGGAAGCGAAAGCGTTTTAGTTTATCAATATGCCGGGGACAGAGGTGTGGTCAACTATGCCTTTCCGCTGAGGCTTTTCCACTACCTCAACACTGCCATGCTTGACTACGGCATATGCGATAGGGCAGGCCAGGAGGCTTTGAGGGACGTCTATGGAACCGCAATTGGTATGGATCCCGAGGAGCTCAAAAACCAGCGGTTGATAATTTACTGGGGAATAAACGCTTTCTGGACAAACCTGCACGGATTCACCTTCGCCAAAAAACACGACCTCGAAATCTGGACGGTCGATGTCGTCAGAACCGAAACGGCCAAGCGCTCTCACAGGTTCTTCCAGATAAAGCCGGACACCGACGTTCTCTTCGCCTTGGGGGTTGCTAAGGTCATAATCGAGGAGGGACTCTACGACAAAGCCTTCGTCCGCGGGAATGTTTACGGCTTTGAAGAATTCAAGAATTATGTAAAAACACTATCGCTTTATTATGTAAGTGAGGAGACCGGTTTGAGCGTTGAGGAGATAGAGACATTCGCGAGAGATTTTGCCGAAAAGAGGGGCGTAATCCACATCGGCTACGGCTTCCAGCGCTCCCTGTCAGGCGGTGAAGCGGTGAGAGCGATTGCAATCCTTCCAGCCCTGGTCGGTCATCGCTTCGGCTTCATCTACGACATGAAGACGATAGACAAGTCCTATGCCGAGGGCGCCTTTCTGCGGACCAAACCCGCCAAGAAGATCCCCCAGATGAAGCTGGCCGAGTACATCGAAAGGGGAGAGATTAAGTTCCTCTACATATACAACTCCAACCCCCTCGCGAGCCTGCCGAACCAGAACCGGCTGAGGAAAGCGCTGGTGGAAAGCGACGTTTTCGTCGTCACACACGACATCTTTCTCACAGATACCGCCCTCTACTCCGACGTCGTCCTTCCGGCAAACACCTTCTTCGAAAGGCCCGATATAGCCGATTCCTACTACCACCGCTACGTTGCACTTAACGAGCCCGTTGCGAGGCTCTACGGGAAGAGCAACAGCGAGGTGACGAGGCTTCTCGCGAAGGCCCTCGGGATAAACAACCCGTACATTTACGAGGGCGACGAGGATGTCATCAAAAAGGTCATAGAAATCAACGGGCTGAGCTGGGAAGAGCTGAAAAGGGAGGGCTTCGTCAAAGTCCCGGAGAAGCCGAGGGCGTGGGAGACACCGAGCGGGGAGATTGAGTTCTTCTCCCAGCGTGCCGTTGGGCGCGGTCTGAATCCGTTCCCAGAGTACCGGAAGCCCGAAGGGAAATCCCCCCTTCGCCTGCTCCCCCCCACCCACAGGATGACGATAACGAGCCAGTACCACAACACCTACGTCATGATCGACCCGAACCTTTATATCAATCCTTCCGATGCCTCTGAGAGGGGAATTAAGGACGGGGACACCGTTGAGGTCTTCAACGACTACGGCAGTATAAGGACGATTGCAAGGCTCAGCGATGATGTTCCACCCGGAGTCGTTCTGCTCTACAAGGCGTTCTGGGTTAAAATTCTCGGATGGAACGCCAACTTTCTGACGGCCGATGAAACCGTCGAAAAATACGGAAACGCTTCGGCATATCATTCAACGTGGGTCGATGTGAAGAGGATTTGAACAACAAATCCCCCACACAGTCGATTTTTGACAAACCCTACTTTGATTTTAGTTACAAAGTGACAGTAAATTAATGAAGCCCTTCGATATCCATTCGGAACACCTATTGAAATCTTCGAATATCTGTCAATATCTTCATATTAGGCAAACCAAAAAGTTTATATATTCGAACCTAATTGGTTTATACTGAAGACGACACAGAAAAAGGGAGAGGTGATGGAAAATGGTCGTCATAGGAGAAAAGTTCCCAGAGGTTGAGGTCAAGACCACCCACGGAGTGATAAAGCTGCCGGAGTACTTCGCCGAGAAGGGTAAGTGGTTCATGCTGTTCAGCCACCCCGCCGACTTCACCCCGGTCTGTACCACCGAGTTCTACGCCCTCCAGAAGAGGGTCGACCAGTTCAGGGAGCTCGGCGTCGAGCCCATAGGGCTCAGCGTTGACCAGGTCTTCAGCCACCTGAAGTGGATGGAGTGGATAAAGGAGAACCTCGGTGAGGAGATAACCTTCCCGGTCATAGCCGACGACCGCGGCGACCTCGCCGAGAAGCTCGGCATGATACCCAGCGGCGCAACGATAACCGCCAGAGCGGTCTTCATCGTCGATGACAAGGGAATAATAAGGGCCATAGTCTACTACCCGGCCGAGGTCGGCAGGGACTGGGACGAGATACTCAGGCTCGTCAAGGCCCTCAAGACCAGCACAGAGAAGGGAGTTGCACTTCCACACAAGTGGCCCAACAACGAGCTCATCGGCGACCGCGCCATCGTCCCGCCGGCCGGAACCGTCGAGCAGATCAAGGAGCGCGAGGAGGCCAAGGCTCGCGGAGAAATCGAGTGCTACGACTGGTGGTTCTGCCACAAGAAGCTTGATTGAGCTTCTTTCCTCTCTTAGCCATTCTTTTCTGTTCTCAAAAGTGAAAGGGCTAAATCACCCTTCTCCTAAACAGCACCACCAGCGGGATGAGCCAGGCCAGATGCATGAGCACCGCCACCGGAAAGTCGCCGTAATCGTTGGCAAGAATCCCATCAAACATCCTGTAAAGTCAGTAAGTGGGTAAAAACGCGGTGAGCCCGCTCCAATCGGTTGAAAGGCTTCTCCACACCACGAGGAGCTTTACCGTGGGTGGAAGCATGAGAAGCCAGCCCAGGATCTTGGATACCGTCAAGGTCTGCATCCTGAACTCCGAAAACACCGTGATAAGCAATCCATAAATCCAGACCTCAAGGAGGGAAAGGATCAGGAGGGCGAGCACTCGCTTTAGTTGCCAGAATGTCTGTTCCAATCTTTAATATCGCCCCCGTGAATTATTAGCCTTCTGGCTAAAAAAGAAAAAACTTCAGCTCCCGATGCACTTCATGAACGCATTCCACATCTTGAACGGCCCGAGGGAGCAGGTAACGTAGCAGTTGCAGTCAAACTTAATGTCGGCGCATTCGAGGGCACTGCAGATTGTACTTGGGTCTGCGGGGTTAAGGCCATCCAAGGGCGACAGGCACGGGTGTATGCTTCCCCAGCCAGGCTTTGGAAGGTTGTTCTCCAGGTCACTGGCGTAGCTGTTTATCGCCGCTCCTCCGACGATGGAATCCGTTTCGGGCATCGGTGGCCAGGGAGTTATGCAGCCAAAGCGCTCTATTGCCGCCCACACAAGGTGGAAGTAGTAGTTGAAAACAACCGCAGGCCCAAAGTTCTTGCTCTGGAGACAGCAGAGCTTGCACGCCTCACCTTCGACTGCACCGACCATCGCCGCCTTAAGCTTGCAGACGTCGCATTGGCCAGAGTCGAGTTCTCCACCGGTTTCGCCGCCTTTCATAGGCCCGGCTGGGTACGTACCCGGATGCATCGAGCTGAGGGTGACGCTCCCAACAGAGGCCGAGAAGCCCGCGTAGCCGGGACCGTTGGTCAGCGTCGCGTTTACTCCCGGAAAGAAGGGAACCGTCAAAGTCCTGTTTTCAGCCATCGCCACATCAAACTTCGTCTCCGCACCTCCAGACAGAAGTCTAATCTCGTGAAGCCCGTAATCGATGGGGACCTCAAGCATGCCTGTCGAGTTCGTCCTTCCGGTATTCTCGCCATCAACGATTACCGTAACATTTGAGGCGTAGAAGCCAGGTGGCATGACCACGATGAGGGAGAGCGTTAGGGGCTTTTCTTCTCCAGCTTCTCCGGGAGCCTTTGGAACGGTGAAGTACAGCGCGGTAAGGATCAGCGCGATTACCACGAGTGCATAGCCCTTCCGTTCCTTTCTTCCAATCAGCACCGCGCCGGCAACTCCGATTGAAACGGCGAATATGAGAAGGGCAACGCTCCAGTGGTTGGGCCCTCTTTCTTCTTCTACAGGGGTCGTTTCTGTCTCCGTGGCGTTTGCAACGAAGAAAGAGAAGTAGCCCCTCCCGTCCGTCCATACCGTCCTGCCGGACACGTTTACTGGCACCCCTGGATGGCTGGCCATCCCGTAGATTACAGTCCCACCTTCAACTTTCACGGACCGGCTCCAGAGAAGCCCCGGCCTCAGGTCGCTCACCACGGGGGTCGTGTTCATGTAAACGTCTTCACCGTCGAAGTAAACGGCCGTAAGGTTGTACTCCCCAGCAAGGAACGTTACGTTCCAGACTATTTCCTTGCCCCATCTCACGAGCTTTTCGTTGACGTAGAGGAAAACGGGGGCTGTGAATATGTCCTCAGGCGTTACCCACGCCCTGACGGTTCCGTTTTCATAGAGGAGATGAACCTTCGGGCGGAGTTCATCAACAAGGACGAGTGCGCCGCCCTCCCCCACGTACCCACCACCGAAGTCGTGGGTTCCCAGTATGTTGTAGAGGACGACCCCGTTGAGTTCCTCCTTCACCACATCTCTGTACTCTGGCTTTATCTCCCGCTCTTCCCTTGTTACGTTCTCAGTCTTAGTGGGCCCTCCAAGAAAGACCGTTTCAAACCGGTATTCTCTGCTCTCAAGGACGCTTTCGAGGGTCCAAGTAACGTTCGGTGGATCTATGAGCGCGAGGAACCCCTCAGAAGCCATCAGGAGAATCCTGTTTCCAAAGGCCTTCACGTGCAGGGGCCTCCCACTCAGCTCTTTGAAGAAAAAGCTGCCGTTTTCCGGGGAGAACCTTACCAGTCCTGTCGCATCCCCCTCCATTATGGCCGCATACAGAAAGCCGTCGTGGCCAAGGACGATGCCGTCCGGTATGAGCCTTGAATAGTTGGAGGGAAAACGCCAGAGGATAAAGGTTTTGTTTTCGGGCTGAAGAAGGCCTACGCCGCCGCGGGGGCTCTCGTTCAGCTCGGCGGTGAAGTATATCCCCTCTGGAGTAGCGTAGGTGTCGTAAACCTTCACAATTCCTGCGGATGAAAGGTCGTAGAAGACGAGGTCGTTTCCAGTGAGAACTCCTATTCCACCGCTCTCGTTGATTTTTCCGGCGTAGTACGCCCTTCCCGGAACGGCAAAGACGTGGACAAACGATACCCCCGGATAACTCCAGATGTAAACTGTGTCATTAATGGGGTCAAAAACGGCTGGAGGCCCCCAGTCGGCTGAGATGTATACCCTATCGCTCACGGACATCCCGTTTGGCATGATCGGCAGGCGCCAGAAGATGAAGTGAGTTTCGCTGGTCTTCAGACCTAATCTTCCGCTGTAATCGCTGAAATAAAGGCCGTCCGGAGAAAACCTCGGGTGAAGTATCCAGCCTCCGGTGTTCCATACTAAAACTTTCGAAGACAAGACCGGGGGGGCAGTCAGGAGCAGGAGGAGTGCAACCCCAAGAAGGGATTTCTTAACAGCGGACATGTTCCCACCGCCCTGTATTTAAGACACTTCTACTTTGGAATTTATATGGGTTTTGTTTGAAATTTGTCCATTTTGGAAGCCCAGGATGTTTCCCTGATTTTGAAATGGCACCAAAAGCCTAATGTATGAAAAAAGCATCATAGGTTGCGGTGGTGAATATGAAGATCAAACTGCCCGCCCCCAAGCGCGAGGGTAGAATGGGCCTGGAGGAGGCAATAGACAGGAGAAAGAGCATAAGGAGGTATAAGGACGAGCCCCTGACCCTTGAAGAGGTCTCCCAGGTGCTCTGGGCGGCTTACGGAATCAACAGGTGGGGGAAGAGGACATCGCCGAGTGCCGGGGCGTGCTACCCCTTCGAGGTTTACGTCGTTGTTGAAAACGTTGAGGGCTTGAAGCCTGGGATTTATCGCTACGATGGGGAAGCTCACAGGCTGGAACTTATCAGAGAGGGGCATTTCAGAAAGTCCCTTGCAGAGGCATGCCTTGGTCAAAGGTGCGTTGCCACTGCTCCGGTGAGCATCGTCATAACGGCTCACTATGAGAGAACCACGAGGCGGTACGGCGAGCGTGGGGTGAGATACGTCCACATTGATGCAGGCCACATGGGTCAGAACATTTACCTCCAGGCCACTGCCCTGAACCTGGGCACCGTTGCCGTTGGAGCCTTCAGGGACGATGAGGTAAAAAAGGTGCTAGAAGTGCCGGGCGAACCGCTCTACATCTTCCCGCTTGGGATTCCGGGGGAGTAGTCAGAGCCTTTTGAGTTCTTCAAACCTTATTAGAACCTCCTTCCTCCGTATGAGGTTCTGCCTGGCCACCTCTTCCCCATCCTTAAGGTAAATCAGCGTCGGGACGTTGAGGACGTCAAAGCGGTTCACAAGGTCGTTCCATTCCTCGGCGTTGATGTGGACGACCGTTATCTCCGGGAACTCCGCACTGAGCTCTTCCATGAAGCTATCAACTATCCTGCACGGTGGACAGCCCGGGATGGAGAACCACAGCACGGCTTTTCCGTCCATGAAGTTAATCTTTCCATCATACTCAACTATCAATCTCCTCACCTCCGGGAAATAAAAGGAAAGGGCTCAGATCCTGGCCCTCTTCAGGAGGAGCGAGTTGCTCACGACGCTGACACTGCTTACCGCCATTGCCCCAGCGGCCCACTCGGGCCTGAAGATTATTCCGAAGAGCGGGAAGAGCGCCCCCGCCGCTATCGGGATGAGGATTATGTTGTATATCATCGCCCAGAAGAAGTTCTGCTTTATCTTAGATAGGGTTTTCTGGCTGAGCTTTATTGCCTTAACGACGTCCCTTATATCGTTCCTCATGAGGACTATCTCGCCGCTCTCCATGGCTATGTCCGTTCCTGAGCTTACGGCTATGCCTATGTCCGCCTGGGCCAGTGCCGGGGCGTCGTTTATGCCGTCGCCGACGAAGATAACGACCTCGCCCTTCTCCTGGAGCTTTTTCACTTCGTTAGCCTTGTCCCCTGGTAGAACCTCAGCAAGGACGTAGTCTATGTTCAGCTGCCTCGCTATCGCGTTTGCAGTTCTCCTGTTGTCGCCCGTTATCATGCCGACCTTCTTGCCCATCCTGTGGAGCTCCTCGATGGCCTCCTTTGCGTTCTCCTTTATCGTATCGGCTATACCGATTACTCCCGCTATTTTGCCGTCTACGGCGACGGTTATGGCGGTCTTTGCCTCGTCTTCAAGCCTTTGAAGCGCGTCCTCCACGTCCTTTACTGAGTAGCCGTTTTCGGTCATGAGCTTCCTGTTACCGGCGAGGATTTCCCTGCCCTGCACCTTGGCCCTGACACCCTTGCCGGTTATGGCCTCAAACTCCTCCGGCTCCTCTAGCTCAAGGCCGAGCTCCTCCGCCTTCCTGACTATGGCCTCTCCAAGCGGGTGCTCGGAGCGCTTTTCAGCCGAGGCGACGAGCCTTATAAGCTCCTTCTCGTCCATGCCGAAGGTTATTACGTCAGTCACTTCAGGCTTGCCCTTTGTGAGCGTTCCAGTCTTGTCAAAGAGCACCACCGTTGCCTTCCTCGCTATCTCAAGCACCTCTCCGTTCTTGATGAGTATGCCCATCTCGGCCCCCTTGCCCATCCCGACGGTTAGAGCCGTTGGAGTCGCCAGGCCGAAGGCACACGGGCAGGCTATTACCAGGACACTGATGAGCGTCGTGAAGGCGAAGATGAGCGGCTCCTTGGCTATAAAGGCCCAGTAGACGAAAGATGCCAGTGCAACCGTCAGCACTACCGGGATGAAGTAGGTCACTATTTTGTCCGCTATCCTCTGGATCGGGGGCCTGGTGTTCTGGGCCTCTTCAACGAGCTTGATGATCTGAGCCAGAACCGTGTCGCCACCGACCCTCTTCGCCTCGATCTTGAGCACGGAGTTCCTGTTTATGGTTCCGCCGATGACCTCGTCTCCAGATTTCTTGAGGTTGGGTATGGGTTCTCCGGTTATCATTGACTCGTCGACGTAGCTCTCGCCCTCAAGCACAACACCGTCAACCGGTATCTTTTCACCGGGCTTCACTATCACGATGTCGCCCACCTTGACCTGGCTGACGGGGACTTCGACCTCCTTGCCGTCCCTTATGACCGTCGCCTTCTTCGCCTGCAGGCCCATGAGCTTCTTGATGGCCTCACTTGTTCTTCCCTTCGCCATGTGCTCAAGGTACCTGCCCAGCAGCAGGAAGGCCAGTAAGAGTACGCTTGCCTCGTAGAAGTTGTATTCCGCCGGAAGAACGCCGATGGTTGCCAGCACGCTGGCTATATATGCTGAACCGACGCCCATGGAGTACATGACGTCCATGTTGAGCGTTTTGTGCCTCACCGAGCGGATAGCTTTGAGGAAGATGTCCTTTCCTGAGTAGACTATGACAGGGGTCGCCAGGAGGAACTGTATCCAGAGCATGTAAGGTATCTCAAAGTCCAGCCCAAGGAGCCAGCGGTACGTCATGAACGTTATTATGCCGCCAAAGAACCACGCCACCACGAGCTTCTTTTTCATTTCTCTGAGGTGCCTTTCCCTCGCTTCCCTTTCTATGTCAATGCTCTCCTCGCCCTCAACGCCCAGGAACTGGTAGCCGAACTCCTCGATGGTCTTCTTTATGTCGTCCATATCAACCATGGTCGGGTCGTAGGTAACGTTTGCCGTCTCGGTCGCCAGGTTAACCCTAACGTCCAGAACGCCGGGGAGCTCCTTGAGGGCCATCTCTATCGTCCTGACGCACGAGGCGCAGGTCATACCGCCGATTTTAATAACCGCGTCCCTCTTCTCCCTGACAACACCGTAGCCAACGCTTTCGATGGCCCTGATTATGCTGGATATGCTCACCATCGATTCGTCGAATTTTACGTAGGCGCTTTCGGTTGCCAGGTTTACTCTGGCGTCCTTTACGCCGTCGAGCTCTTTAAGTGCCAGTTCTATCGTTTTGGCACATGATGCACAGCTCATTCCGGTAATCTTAATATTCACTTCCACCGGAGTTCACCTCCAATAAATGCTTCATTAGTGAATTCATGAAGTTATTTTTTGCCAAAGTGGAAAGAGCAATAGGAGGATTTTTATAGTTTGGAAGAGATAAAATGTACCGGTGAGGGGAATGAAGATAGATGACCTTGATTTGAAGCTCATTTACCTGCTGATGGACAATTCGCGCCTGAGCATATCAGAACTTGCCGAGAGACTCGGTGTCAGCAGGCCGACAGTAAAATCCCGCCTTGAAAAGCTTGAGAAGGAAGGGGTGATCCTTGGATATACCGTAAAGCTGAACCCGGAGTTGCTCAGGGCTCACAACGTTGTCGCCCTCATAGTCAAGACGGACAGTCCGGAAAAGATGAGCGAGTTTGAGGAGATAATAGAGATAAACCGCTTCACAAGCAGGAAGTACCTCATAAAGATCGCCGTTGAGGACATGGAAGAGCTGAGGAAGGTCATAGAGGGTGCCGGATTCGAGGTCATCGAGATAATGCCCGTCCTTGAGAGCATTGAGAGAACCACTCCCCCGAAGGTCAAGATACCCTTCAAGTGCGACTACTGTGGCAAAGAGATAGTGGGGGAGCCGATAGTCTACAAGTACCACAACCGGGTTTACTTCCTCTGCTGTCCCACCTGCTTAAGGGAGTTCAAGAAGACGAGGGAGAACATAGAGAAGTTCAAATTAAAGGAAGAGGACAAAGTAGAGCACGCTCACGAGCACGAGCACCACGCCCATAACTAAATCTCCCCTTCCGCTTACCGAGGAGAGCCTGTCCACGGCCCTTCCAAGTCTCGCGTATCTGCTCCCGTAGTGGAAGCCCAGAGTGACTATGGCAAAGGGGAGCACGGATATTCCAATGAACACCACGAGCAGCGCCGCCGTGATCCCAGGGGGATACTGGCCGGAAAGCAGGGAGCTCACCAGTAGGTACGAAGGGAGCACACAGGACAGCGATAGGAACGCCATCACGCCCCCAACAGCAAAGGCTGCCGGCGGGGAGGTGGCCTTTTCAAGTATTATGTTGCTCTTTTCCCTAAGCGGGCTGGAAACCGGGAGTCTCACGTATCCCAGGGCGGAGAGTATCTTGTAAGCCCCCACCGTTATCCCAAAGGCGACCACAAAGTACCTGAGCAGGGGTATCTTGGTGTGCAGGTTCATGAGGGCAACGGCTATTATCGAGTACCCAAGAAACGCGCCGACGGTGAACGCCAGGCCGACCCTCAAAACCCTCTTCTCGTCCGTCAGCGCTATCATCGACAGGAGAAACACTATCATCAGGAATATTGACGGCCGGAGGGCGTTGAGGATTCCGAGGGCGATTATTGAGAACGTTACTCCAGTGAACTCCGTCACCTGGCTCAGGGAGTCCAGCGGTATATCCGCGGCAGTCATCAGTATTGCTTCCGAAACCGGCATATGCTTCACCTAGTGCTCCATGGATGGTGCCCCAAGGCGCACGATCTCCACGGATGAAGTTGAATTCATTAATATATTAACCTTGTCCCCCCTCGCGAGGCACGGAACTTCTACTGGATGGGTGTATCTGACCTTAAGGATCTCGCCTTGTGCGTCTATTATCGCGGTGCAGGTGAGCCTTGTGCCGGTTTGATCCGGAGTGCAGTTTGTATCCGCCAGAACCACGGCGTTTGTGGAGTTCAGAGGCCGCCCTTCAACAAGGACGCCGTGAAAAGTGTCCTGGACCCCGTTACCTCCAAATGAAAAGTACCCGAGGGCTAGAAGCAACACTGCCAGAACTGCCACAGTTCCCCTTACCGCATCTCTCATAACCTTTCACCGCTCACCACTAGGAACTACAAATTCAACAACAATGAAAACCTGGAGAGGGCTCACTGGCCGCTCTCCTCGACTCCCATATACTTCTCGCAGGTCTCGTGCATCTCCGTCCAGTTGCCGCCCATGTACTGGGTCATATACTCCTCCATGAGGGGCTCCATCTCATCGTGCATCTCGGTGAAGTTGCCGCTGGCCATGTACTCCTCCATCTGCGCGTACATCTCGTCGTCCATCATGCCGTGCATGCCGTAGCCCATCATGCCGCCGTGCATGTAGCCGCCCATGGGCCCGAAGCCCCAGCGGCTTCCGGTTCTCTCCGCGATATCGAATCCTCCAGTGTGGGCCATCCCAAGGGGAACGGCTATGAGCGCTCCGATGAGGAGCCCGATAAACAGGGACTTCCACTCCATTTCGCATCACCTCTCCATTTTGCTTCCCTCTGTACATTGAGGCCGAAGGGATAATAGGCTTACCATTGACATAATGTGAAAGGACATCCCCAAATCTTTCAGGGATGAAAGGATAAGGCCAATCAAATGTTTTCATGAGGTTAACTTGATGAACACCTCAAAAACAGCCAGAAAGTATGATAGGTTTTCAAAGGTTTACGACCCCTTCGAAAGTCCAATGGAAAGGAGGGCGTTTTCAAAGTACCGTGCCAAGGCCCTTTCTCTGGCAGAAGGGAAAGTGCTTGAGATAGGCGTCGGAACGGGAAAGAACCTCCCCTATTATCCCCAAAACGTCGAGGTCACTGGCATAGACTTCAGCAGGGGCATGCTTGAAAAGGCTGAGAAAAGGAGAAGAGAACTCGGCCTGAAAAACGTCAGGCTCCTGCATATGGACGTCCAGAACCTTGAATTTGAAGAGGACACGTTTGACACTATCGTCAGCACCTTCGTCTTCTGCACCGTTCCCGACCCGATAAAGGGGCTGAAAGAGGCGTATCGGGTGCTGAAACCCGGAGGGAAAGCCATATTCCTTGAGCACATGAAGAGCAGGTCAAAGCTTCTCAACCTCCTCCTCTACATGATGGAGCCGTTCATGAGGGCCGTGCTGGGCACGTCCATGCTCAGGGAGACCCAGAACAACATCGAAAAGGAGGGTTTTAAAGTGGAAAGAGTGGAAAACCTCTTCTTTGATATTGTAAAGCTTATAATTGCTACAAAGCCCTCGGGTGATCAGGATGATAGCGAGGAAAAACCTGTTCCATGATAGGGGCAGACTGGTGATAAGCGTGGGCGGGGTGGCCCTTTCGGTGACCCTTGTCATAATACTCCTCGGAGTGTACTACGGCATGACGACCCTCGGCACGAACTACATCGTGCATACCGACGCCGACCTCTGGGTGGGGCAGGAGGGCATCCACGACCTGTGGCACACATATTCCCTCCTGCCCAGGGGGCTCGGTGATGAGATAAAAAGCGTGGACGGCGTTGAGAGCGTCCACGAGCTCATAGGAAGGGCGGTTCAGATAGAGGTCCCAAGGAGCGGGGCGAAAAAGACGGTCTACATAGTTGGCTTTGACCCCACCAGCGGGGTCGGCGGCCCGTGGGACATCGTCATGGGCACGGGTGAAATAAAGAATGGCGAAGCCGTGGTGGACCAGGTGTTTTTCACAAGGAACGGGCTGAAGCTCGGCCAGACGCTTAGGATTGGAGACAAGGAGCTGAGGATAGTCGGGGTCTCGAAGGGGACTTTTGCGGTTGTTTACCCGTATATTTTCGTTACCACTGGAGATGCCGCCGAGATTTTTGGGACGACCCAGTACGTGAACTACTACCTCGTCCAGCTCTCCGGCGACAGGCCGGCCGCCGATGTGGCGAAGGACATCACAGACAGGCTGAAGGGGAAGGGAGTATCCGTGGAGATACTGACGAAGGAGAGGTTCATACAGAACCACAAGGATGTCATAAACGAGAGCTTCAACTCCATACTCTTCCCGCTGGTGTTCATAGGGTTCATCATCGGCGCGGCGGTCATAGGGCTTACGCTCTACACAATGACGGTTGAGAAGATGAGGGAGTACGCGATACTGAAGGCAATTGGGGCGCAGAACAGCTTTCTACGGAGGATAGTCTTTGAGCAGGCGGCCATAATAACCCTGCTGGGCTTCATGGCCGGCATCGGCCTTTCCCTGCTCGCCACCCTCTTCGTACCCAGGTTCGCCCCGGAGTTCTTCGTGGAGATGAACCCCACAACAGTGGGCATAACCTTCGCAGCGGTCCTGCTCATGGGGCTGACCGCGCCGCTGATCCCGATAAGGAGGCTCAACAAAGTTGACCCGGTGGTGGTCTTCAATGCCTGAGGCCATTTTACGGGCAACCAACCTGACCAAGGTCTACGGTTCGGGCAGAACCGCGGTGAGGGCAGTTGACAGCGTGTCCCTTATCCTCAAGAGGGGAGAGGTGGTTCTTCTCATGGGGCCGTCCGGCTCCGGAAAGACGACGCTCCTCACCATGCTCAGCGGGCTTCTGAGACCGACCTCAGGTAGCATAAAACTGTACCCACCCGAAAGCCCCCGAAGGCCAATAGAACTGACTGGACTCACCCAGGACGAGCTGGCGAGGCTCAGGCTTGAGAGGATGGGCTTCATATTCCAGCACTCCAACCTGCTGGAGGCGCTGACGGCGGTGGAGAACGTCATGGTGCCCCTGCTGATCAGGGGCATAAATAGGGAGGAGGCCAGGAGGCGGGCAGAAGGTCTCCTGGAAGAGCTGGATATGGGGGACAGGCTCAACAGCAGGCCCTCAGAGCTTTCAGGGGGTGAACAGCAGAGGGTGGCCGTGGCGAGGGCTCTGATAACTGACCCAGACATCATAATAGCCGACGAGCCCACGGCAAACCTCGACTCAAAGAACGGAAAGGAGGTTATAAAGCTCATCCACGAAAGGGCAAAGAAAGACGGCAAGTGCGTGATTATAGCCACCCACGACCCGAGGATACTCGGCTTCGCGGACAGGATACTCTACATGGAGGACGGCAGGATATACCGGAAGGACAGCCAGCAGGCCGAAAGGCTGTTGCTCTTTGAGGAGTAGCACCCAATGAGCTGTAAATTCCATTTCCCATTTCTGTCCAAAACCGTTTATTTCAAACTTCCAGTTGAATAGGGCTGAATCATCTTTTCTTTCGTCAAAAGGACAGCTCTCATGCCGAAAAGTATATATATGCAGTTCTATTCATAAATGAGCAGGTGATGGGCAATATGATGGAAAATTATACAAAATTGGGTATTTATAACGACATCGTCCAGACGATAGGCAACACACCCCTTGTGAGGCTGAGGAAGATAGAGAGATACTTCAACCTCAAAAACGAGCTCTACGCCAAGGTGGAGTTCTTCAACCCCGGTGGGAGCATAAAGGACAGGATAGGCAAGTATATGATAGAAGGGGCAAAAAGAGAGGGCAAAATCGTCGAGGGCGGTGTGATAGTCGAGCCAACCTCGGGCAACACCGGCGTTGGCCTCGCCCTTGTAGCGGCCGACGAGGGCTACATGACGGTCTTCACGATGCCGGACAAGATGAGCACCGAGAAGGAGCTCCTCCTAAAGGCCATGGGTGCTTTCGTCATTAGAACGCCCACCGCTGTGGCCCCGGGCGACCCGAACTCCTACTACAAGGTGGCAGAGGCTGTAAGAAACCTCATCTGGAAGAAGGGGAGGGCGGTAACCCGAGAGGAGCTTAAGGAGATAGTCGAGTACGTTCAGCGGCTCGTTAATGAAGAGAAGCTCGACGAGCTTAAAGCCATCCTTGAGGATGAAGTGGAGGAAACGCCCTACGCCTACATCCCCAACCAGTACTTCAACAGGTACAACCCCCTGGCGCACTACGAGACCACTGCGAGGGAGATATGGGAGCAGACCGGAGGGGAGATAGACTACCTCTTCGCGGGGATAGGCACCGGGGGGACGATAACCGGAATCGGGCGCTACCTGAAGGAGAGGAAGAAAGATGTGAAGGTAATAGGCGTTGACCCGGTCGGCTCGATATACAGCCTCGTTAAGAAGGGAATGAGCCTTGAGGAGGCCCTCAAGAAGGCCCACCCCTACCTCGTTGAGGGCATAGGCGAAGACCTCCTCCCGGAAACCGTCGATTTAAGCCTCGTTGACGATATGGTTGTCGTCAACGACCAGCAGGCCTTTTCAATGACCCGCTTCCTCGCGAGGAAGGAAGGAATTCTGGCGGGCGGTTCATCCGGTGCGGCACTCTACGGGGCGGTGAAGTACCTCAAGGAGAAAGGAGTTGAAGGCAAGAAGGTCGTCGTGATATTCCCGGACACCGGAAGGAACTATCTCACGAAGGTATTCAACGACGAGTGGCTCGTTGCGAACGGCTTTGAGGTCGACGATGAAAAGGTCCTGGAGGTGCTGAGATGAGGTTCTCAACCAAAGCCATCCATGTCGGTGAAGAGCCCGAGAGCATGCAGCACGGCGACGTTGTGTCCCCAATCCACCTCTCAACCACCTTCGCGAAGAGGAGCATAAAGGAGGTCGAGGAAGGCTACGTCTATTCGAGGAGCGGCAACCCCACGAGGGACGCACTTGAGAGAAAGCTGGCGGCACTTGAGAACGCAAAGTACGGGCTGACCTTCTCCTCAGGACTCGCCGCCGAATCCACGATACTCCTTGCCCTCCTCAAGAAGGGCGACCATGTGGTTGCTTTTGATGACCTCTACGGCGGAACGAAGAGGCTCTTCAACCAGGTGATGGAGCGCTTCGGCATCGAGTTTACCTACGTTGACGCGAGGGAGCCGGGGAACGTGAGGAGGGCGATAAGGGAGAACACGAGGATGGTCTGGCTCGAAACGCCAACGAACCCCCTCCTCAAGCTCGCGGACATAAGAGCAGTAGCCGAGATCGCCCACGAGAGAGACATCATCGTGGTCGTGGACAACACCTTTGCCAGTCCTTACTTCCAGAATCCCCTCGACCTCGGTGCCGACATAGTCCTCCACAGCGTCACCAAGTACCTCGGCGGCCACTCCGACGTTGTCGGCGGGGCTGTGATGGTCAACGACGACGAAATCTATGAGAGGCTCAAGTTCCACCAGAACGCGGTTGGAGCAATTCTGTCACCTTTTGACTCCTGGCTCGTCATGAGGGGCATCAAAACGCTCGCAGTCAGGATGGAGAGGCACGAGAAGAACGCCATGACGATAGCAAAGTATCTTGAGGAGCACCCGCTGGTTGAGCGCGTTTATTACCCCGGCCTGCCCTCACATCCACAGCACGAGCTCGCGAAGAGGCAGATGAAGGGATTTAGTGGGATGCTCTCCTTCGAACTCAAAGGGGGACTGGAAGAGGCAGTGAAGTTCATCGAGAGCCTGGAAGTCTTTGCCCTCGCCGAAAGCCTCGGCGGCGTCGAGTCGCTCATAGAACTGCCAGCAATCATGACCCACGCATCGGTTCCAAGGGATGAGAGGGAGAAGGTCGGCATAAGGGACTCGCTCATCAGGGTCTCGGTGGGAATAGAGGACGTTGAAGACCTCATCGAGGACCTTGAGAGGGGCTTTGAGGCGGTGAGAGCATGATACCGAGCATTGAAGAGATTAGAACGTTCTTAGAGAAGCTTGGCTTTGGCAAAGGGGAGGTCAACGAGCTGGTGGAGCAGATAGAGTACTTCGAGACGGAAGCGCCCGAGAGGGACGACATCGTGCGGGACTACCTCAGGGACGAGTGCATAGAGCGGCTCGTGGAGGAGATAGTGAGGGAAGTCTTGAAGCTTGGAAGAAAAGATGTGCGCATACTCGACGTCGCGGCCGGCTCCGGCTTCTTCACGGAGCGCGTAAAGAGAAAGCTTGAGGAGAAGGGCATAAAAGTCGAGGTCTACGGCTTCGACATAACGCCCAGCATGCTGAAGAGGCTCAAGGAGAAAGGAATAACACCCATCTGGGGTGTTGCTGAGAAGATTAGAGAGTCTATCGAGATTGCCAACGAGCACTACGGCCTCAACGTGCCGGAAAAGTTTGACGTGGTCGTCTCGACCCTCGCATTTCACCACTTCCTCAACCCGGAGGCAGTCCTGGGGAGCATGAAAGACGTGCTGGCCGGGGGTGGAAAGGCCGTCATAATCGACGTCCTCAAGCACAGGCACGGTGAGTTCAGGGAGACACTGAAGGACACTCACCTGGGGTTTTCAACGGAAGAGATAAGGGAGATGGGCCTGCGGGTCTTTAAAAACGTGGAAGCCCGGCCCCTCGGACTGCACTGTGAGGTTGACGGTGTCCTCATCGGGCTCTACAAGGCGGTGTTCTCCTGAGTTTTCTTTTTAATACCGAGCGAACTTCAATCGTTCATCGTGTTCTCACAAACTTTCAAAGAAGAGGGGGGAGAGGGGAAAACTAACCTTCAAGAAGCTTTCTCCTTCTCCTCTCATACTCCTCGTCGTCTATTTCGCCCCTCGCGTACTTCTCGTCGAGTATCTCAAGGGCGCTCTTTCTGCTCCCGCTTGAGCTCTGTTCAACGAGCCACTTAATGAACCATACTATTCCAACGATTATCAGCACCCAGAACAGGAGCATGAATATCCCTCCGAACCAGCCAAACCAGCCGAATCCCATCATGTCGTGCCACCCCCAGTCGCTTTCTCCGGCGTGAGCCAGGAATTCGTTTCCAGCGCTTTCGAACATCATTTTGATCTCCTCGAATACTACTTAGTGGTAAAGGCTATAGGGCTTATTGTTGGCAAAAGGAAAAGAGCCGGGCGAGAATTTTCGCAAAAGATAAAGCAAAGAGGCCATCAAACCTTCAAAAACTTCGCGCCGATATACCATCCAACCCCCGTCAACCAATTTTAATTGCCGGATTATTCCGTGGTAGAAGACAAAGTCGGTAACGCCTTCCGCCGAAAGGCTTAAATTTAATAATGTGATAATTAATATCATGATACTAAAATTTATCAACCGTGAGTTCGAGCTGAACGTCCTTGAAGAACTGTACACCCAGGACAGGGCACACCTCGTGCTCATCTACGGGAGGAGAAGGATCGGAAAGACCGAGCTTGTGAAGCAGTTCACAAAAAATAAACCCAGCTTCTACTTTCTGGCAAGAAAAGAACCGATGGAGCTTGAGATTGAGAGACTGGTCACAGGTTTCAACAGGAAGTTCAACGTTTTTATCGAGGCCAGGAATCTGGAAGAGTTCTTCGAGGAAGTTAGAAACTTCGGAAGGCTCGTCTTTGTAATCGATGAGTTCCCCTACTGGGTGGAGGAGGATAAATCAATTCCCTCGCTCTTCCAGTACATCTGGGACGAGATTCTCAGGGACTCCAGGATAATGCTTATCCTTCTCGGCTCGTCGATAGCCACTATGGAGAGCCTCATGAGCTATAAAAACCCTCTCTACGGGAGGAGGACGGCCCAGATAAAGCTATCGAGCCTCGGCTTTTTCCACCTGGGGGAGGCATTTCCCCGCTACTCATGGGAGGAGCTTGTGGAGGTTTACGGCACCATAGACGGCATCCCCGCTTACCTCCGGTACTTCGACGACTCGCTGAGCGTCGAGGAGAACATCCAGCGGAATTTTTACAGCAAGGTGAGTGTACTCTACGAAGACGCCGAGAGGCTCCTGAAGGACGAGCTGAGGGAACCCGTGACCTACCTGAACATCCTGAGGGCGATAAACGAAGGGAAAACGAAGCTGACAGAGATCGCCAACGAGACGAAGGTGGCCGTGACGAACCTGCCGAAGTACCTGAAGACGCTCGAAACCCTTGATCTGGTTTACAGGGAGTTCCCGGTGACGGTGAGGGAGAGAAAGCGCTTTGGAATATACCGCGTGAAGGATTTTTACTACCGCTTCTGGCTCCGCTTCGTTTACCCTTACAGGGATGACATTGAAATTGGGGCCATAGGCTTCGATGACCTCAGAAAAGACTTCAATGTATACCTCGGCGAGGTCTTTGAGGAAATAGCGAAGCAGTTCCTGATAAGGCTGAACGCAAAGGGTGAGCTTCCCTTCAGGTTCACGAAGATAGGCCGGTGGTGGGACAAGAAGGAAGAGATAGACCTCGTCGCCATCAACAGCCTGACGGGTGAGGTTGCGTTTTTTGAGGTCAAGTGGAAGAACATCTCCTATCGGGACGCCCTAAGGGTCCTAAAGAAACTTGAGGAGAAGAGCGAGAAAGTGGGCATCGATGGAAAGGGAAAACGCTACGGGCTGGTTGCAAAGCACTTTCCAGAAAAAGAAGAGCTGAGGGGAGAGGGTTACCTGGCCTTTGATATGGGGGACTTTCCGGGATAACGGATGAGTTGTCAAGGAAACAAGAAAAAGAATATAAAAAGGGCAAAATATTCGCCGTCAGACCTTCAAAAACTTCGCGTTGATGGCCACTATAACGGTGCTCAGGCTCATAAGCAGCGCACCCGCCGCCGGGCTGAGGAGGATTCCGTAGTTGTAGAGCACCCCCGCCGCCAGCGGGATGGCAAAGGTGTTGTAACCAGTTGCCCATGCCAGGTTCTCAATCATCTTCTTGTAGGTCGCCTTTGCCAGGATTATCCCGGTTATGACGTCCCTCGGGTCGTTCTTGACGAGGATTATGTCGGCGCTCTCTATAGCCACGTCGGTTCCCGCTCCAATGGCTATGCCCACATCGGCCTGGATCAAAGCCGGGGCGTCGTTTATGCCATCGCCCACCATCGCCACCGTGTAGCCCTGCTCCTGGAGCTCCTTGACCTTCTCTGACTTCTGGTGCGGCAGAACCTCGGCGAAGAAGCCATCCAGCCTGAGCTCCTCAGCCACCCACTTTGCAACTTTGGCGTTGTCGCCGGTGAGCATGTAGGCCTTTATGCCCATCTCGTGGAGCTTTTCAATGGCCTCCCTTGACTCGGGCCTTATCCTATCTGCCAGGGCCAAAGCACCCACGAGCTCTCCATCAAGAACCAGGAAGACAACGGTCTTACCCTGCTCCAAGACTTTATTGACGCGCTCGTCCTCCCTCCACAGGCCGTTCTCCTTCAGGAATCCCGGGCTTACGACGAGGACTTCCTTTCCGTTGATGACGCCCTGGACACCCTTGCCCGGAAGAACTTTTGATTCAGCTACCTCGTAGACCTCAAGGCCGAGCTCCTTGGCTTTCTCAACTATTCCCTGGGCTATCGGGTGGTTTGAGTGGGACTCAAGTGCCGCCGCATACTTCAGGATCTCCTCTTCACCGAGCTCGTCCAGGGTTATTATGTCGGTTACTTCGAACTTGCCTTCGGTCAGCGTCCCGGTCTTGTCGAAGACGACCACCTGAACGTCCTTCGCTCTTTCAAACGCCTCCCTGTTCCTTATGAGGATTCCCTTCTTGGCCGAGATTGACGTTGACACCGAGACGACCAGCGGGACGGCTAAGCCAAGCGCGTGCGGGCACGTTATGACCATTACCGTGACCATCCTCTCAAGGGCGAAGACGAAGGGCTTGCCGAGGTAGAGCCACGTGCCGAGGGTTATCGTTCCGGCGGTTATGGCTATGAGCGTGAGGTAGAAGGCGGCCCTGTTAGCTAAATCCTGCGTCCTTGACCTTGTCTCCTGTGCCTGCCTGACGAGTTCAACGACCTGCATCAGGTAGGTGTCCTTTCCGGTCTTTTCTATCCTGACCTTTATCGCTCCCTCAAGGTTTATGGAGCCTCCGATGACTTCATCGCCCGGTTTCTTATAGACTGGCTTCGACTCACCCGTGAGCATTGACTCGTTTATGCTGGTCTCTCCCTCCACTATGATGCCGTCGGAGGGTATCTTCTCCCCGGGTTTGACAAGGACTATATCGCCCTTCTTCAGCTCGCTGACCGGGACGTCCTTTATTCCCTCGGGCGTTACGAGGTGAGCCTCCGTTGGCATGAGCTTTATGAGCTCTTCCAGGGCCCTTGAAGCGCCGAGAACGGAGCGCATCTCGATGTAGTGGCCGAGAAGCATGATGTCGATAAGCGTCGCAAGCTCCCAGTAGAAGGTCTTACCCGGCAGGCCAAAGGTCACCGCGACGCTGTAGAAGAATGCAACGGTGATTGCCAGCGCTATCAGCGTCATCATGCCCGGCAGTTTTTTCTTCAGCTCGTCCTTCATGCCCTTCAGGAAGGGCCAGCCGCCGTAGAAGTACACCACCGACGAGAGTGCGAACAGGACGTAGTGATCCCCCCTGAACGTAAACGTGAAGCCCAGGAAGTTCTGGATCAGGGGAGAGAGCAGCAGTATCGGGATCGTGAGTATCGCAGAAATGATGAATCTCTTCTTGAAGTCCTCCATCATCATCCTGTGGTGCTCCGCGTGGGAGTGCTTGTGACCCTCGTGGCCTTCATGTTCGTGTCCGGCGTGCTCTTCATGGGCGTGTTCGTGTCCCTCATGTTCGCCGTGGGCGGCCACCTCGTGCCCTTCGTGCATCTCATGTTCCGTCCCGTGCTCCCCATGCCCGCTTTCGTGGGCGTGCTCCATGTCCTTCATCTCGGGGGCTTTTTCAGCCCCATCGTGCACGTGCTCGCCGTGCACATCTCCATGTCCCTTCATGGTCAACACCATAGAGGTTTAGTGTTAGATGGTATTTAGCCTTTTTTATTAAAAAATGTAAGACCCTCAAAAATAGAGAATAACCTTAGAATAAGGTACAAGACCTTCATTCTTTCATCATGTCCTCGATTTCCTTCAGCCTCTTTGCAGGTTCGAGATCCTCACCGGCGGATGAAACCATCAGGCCCTCGGCCATCTCCAGGGTCTCGGCGTCGAACTCACCCGTCAGGATGCTCTCGCTCGTCAGGTCTATCATCGTGTTTAGCGCCTCCTCAAGGTTCTCGACCTTGCCCATCGCCTTTTCGAACTCGACCTGCATCTTTGCCACGTCCTCCGCCCCAGGCCCTTCGGCTATGCTCCTAACAACGTCTTTGCTGAACTGTATGAAGTCGGCTGAGACCTTCACCAGCTCCCTCTGAATTTCTGCTTCTTCCATGAGGAGGAGAAGTCTCTTTGCCTGCTTTATCCTTTCCTCAAGGGCAAGGTACTTCATGGCGCTCCTCTTGAGGAGGGCCTCGTCGCCGAGCTTCGCCGCCTCCTTCCCCTGGAGGAAAATCTTACGCTTCAAATTTTCGAGATTGTTGATGTACTGCTTCAACGCCATCTTGGCCTTCCTCATGCGTATCTTCCTCTCTATCTCCTTCTCCTCCTTCGACTTCCAGAGCTTGACCATAACCGTCACACCTCCCTAAACACGACGACAGTCACATTGTCTTCGGTAACCTTCAGGGCTTCCCCGATCAGCGCCTCCGCTGCCGTCCTGGGGTCTGATCCGAAGACAAGCTTTCCTATAATCCCCTCATCGATGTAGTCATGGAGCCCGTCCGTGCTGAGAAGCAGGACATCCCCGGCTTTCAGCTCCCACACGTAGGTGTCAACCCCAAGGTCAACGCCGAGGGCCTTTGTAACGACGTGCCTCATGGGGTGTTCTCTGGCCTCCTCCCCACTAATGATTCCGCGCTCAATGAGCTCCTGGACCACCGAGTGGTCCCTTGTCCTCGCGACTATCTTCCCCTCCTGCACAAGATATGCCCTGCTGTCGCCGCTGTTTGCTACCACAGCCATTCTATTCCTCACGAAGGCAGCGGTAAGCGTCGTGCCCATCTTCCCCGGCCCGGGTGATATCTCCACTATCCTGCGGTGGGCATCCTCGTAGGCCCTTAGGAGGAGACCCTTTACCCCCTCCACCCCTATGCCGCGTGTATAGCCCCTCTCAAAAGTCTCACGGAGTGCTTCAACGGCCACCTTCGAGGCCAGCTCTCCCCCCTCGTGTCCCCCAAGGCCGTCGGCAACGGCCAGGAGGCAGGCGTCGCCGAGGGGCAGGATAAGGAGCGCGTCCTCGTTCCGCTCCCTCCCGCCGGGATGTGAGATGCCCCAGACGATCCCCTCGGCCCCACAGGCTTGCCCGCTCATCCCCCGAACTCCTCCGCCCACTTTTCATAGCGCTCGATGTCCCTCTTTGTCAGGGGGCTCTTTATCTTCCTGAACGCCTCCTCAAAGTCCCTCATCTCAAGCGGGCGGGTTCTCAATGAGCGCTTCCTCAGCTCCTCGAAGGGAAGCCCGGCAAGCCTGTGGAGGTCTTTGTTCTCCTCGCGTATCATGTTCCATATGGCCTCCTGACAGAGGTTCCTGATGTCCCTGCCAGAGTACAGACGCCTCACGCTCTCCTCCGCTATCGCGTCGAGGTCGAGCCTCGAAATATCAAGCCCCTCAGTGTGTATCCTCACTATCACCTTGGTCGCCTCCTTGTCCGGCAGGGGCACGTAAATCCTCTTGGGGAAGCGCGAGAGCACCGCCTCATCTAAATCCCAGGGGGTGTTTGTGGCGGCAAGCGTGAGGACGAGCTTCTCATTCCCCTCCCCGTGAAAGCCTTCAAGCTCCGTGAGGAGCGTCGAGAGCATCCTCCTGGTCGCCTCGCTGGTGTCGTTTGAACGCCTCGTGGTCAGGGCGTCTATCTCGTCGAGGAACACTATGCTCGGTGCCTTCTCCCTCGCGACCTCGTAGAGGGCGCTTATTATCTTGCTCGACTCGCCGAAGTACTTGCTCAGGACGCTTGACGCTTTAACGTTGAAGAAGGTGGCGTTTAAGCTCCCGGCGGCGGCCGAGGCGAGGAGCGTCTTACCCGTCCCGGGAGGCCCAAAGAGGAGTATGCCCCTCCACGGCTGAACCGCGGCGGGTTTTTTAAGGGCCGCTATCACGACCGTCTCCATCATGAGGAGCTTGACACCCTCAAGGCCGCCTATGTCGTCCCACGTCGTCTGTGACTTGGAGATAAGCCCCAGCACGTACTCCCTGAACTGGTCTTCCTCGTCTTTCTCCTGGGTCGTGCTCTTTCCTTCGGCGCCGACAACTGCCTTTCGGCCGTATTCACCACTCTCTATCTGCCCGGCCACATCCTCCCACTTCTTCGCCTTCTTAAGATAGAGCTCCCCGTTGTAGGGGACGTGCCTGGCCAGCTGTCTGAGTATGGAGGCACACCGGAGGGCGCTTCTCCGAGCGGTCTCCATGTCTCCCGCGGCGACAGCCCTTTCAAACTCCTTCTTGGCCCTCTCAAACTCGCTCAGCAGGGGCCCTGAAAGGTCAACAGGCATCCTCACACCCCCTCGAATCCAAGCTTTATCTTGTGGATGATTATCTCGGCCTTCTCGACCAGCTCCTCGGGAACATCGAGGCCGTTCTCAAGGCGGAGCCTGAGCTGCTCCCTCAGGGAGAGCAGTTCTTCCCTCACCCCCCCTCTCGCGTAGTGAGCCAGGTCGTCGGCGTACTTGAGTGCATTAACAAGGTCGTTGAGCTTCAGGTACAGGAGGAACAGCTCGCCCGCGTAGTAGGCGCTCCTCGACAGGTCGTTGATTGAAACGCTTTTGCTGAGGTTCTCGCGGTAGTTCTTCCCGAGGAACTCGGCCAAATCCCTCTGGAGCTCCTCAACCGACTGGTAGCGCTCCTCCTTGTTCTTCGCGAGGCACTTCATCACGACCGGCTCAAGGGGCTTCGCGTCGGGGTTGAGCTGACCCGGCGGCACTGGCTCCTCAAGGGTTATCTTCGACGCCACCTCGACGAAGTCCTCCCCCTCGAAGGGAGGCCTCCCGGTAAGCAGCTCGTAGAGAACCGCCCCTATCTGCCACACGTCGGTTCTCTCATCTGTTCCTCCAAAGCGGGAGCTTATCTGTTCCGGAGCGGCGTAGAGCGGTGTGAAGCTGACCGTGTGGGTCGTCCTGCTCTCCTTGAGGAGCTTGCTGAGCCCCCAGTCGCTCACCTTGGCTCTTCCGTTCTTGAGCAGGATGTTGCTCGGCTTGAGGTCGCGGTGGATTACGCCTTTGGAATGGGCGTACTTTAGCCCCTCCGCAACGTCGAAGATTATCCTCGCCGCCTTTTCGGGGCTGAGGGGCTTTTCGAGCTTTGCAAGGCTCGTCTCGCAGTACTCCATCTCAAGATAGGGGAGGGGGAATATGTTGTAGTCGTAGAGCTCGACTATGTTCGGGTGGCTGAGGAGCGACCAGTTCCTTACCTCCCTGAGGAATGTCTTGCCCCCCTCCTCCGTCAGACTGAGCGGGACTTTTAGGGCAACGACGCTCCCGTCGTGCTTTTCCGCACGGTAGACCCTTGCAAAGCCGCCCTCACCGATGGGCTCAACCTTTCTGTACCTCGCGAAGAGCTCCTCCAGTGGGGTACGGGGGGTGCCGCCGGTAGAATCCTGCCTATTCCCGGCGGGAACCGGGACCGGGGCCGGAACTGGGGTTTTGGGCTCTATCTTCGGTCTCTCGATTATTTCGGTTCGCACTTTCACCTTGGCGCTTACCATGCCGGAGCGAACCACGACCTTGGCGCTGACCCTGCCCCGCCCCCTCGGAACGGCGGTGACGGTCTGGGAGACGTACTCCCCGGGCCTGACGGCCCTGAAGTACACCCTCGTGGAGCTGAGGTCGAGGTGCCTGGAGAGGTCGCCGAGGTCTATCTCGACGTTTATGGTGCCCCTGAGCAGGTTCCTGAAGCCGATCCTGAGGGGTATCTCCTCACCAGCGTGGACCTTGGGGGGAACCTCGATTATCACCGACTTGCGGAGGAGATCCTTCATGTCCTCCTTCGGTACCGGAGGAACTGGCGGAACCGTTTTGGGATACCGCCTCTTGTACCTTCTGGATTTCGAAACGTCCTTGAGCAGGTGTTTTATCAGGTGTCCAAACCACATGGCTATCACGATGAATATTATAAATCCGGCCGCCCTCCCGAAGATGGCGGATACTATGACTATAAACACGAAGAGTTTGACGAGGCCCTCCAGGATGTCGTCGTCCATGAACCAGTGCCCCATGTGCACGCGTATCCCTCCATTTCCGCTGAGACAACCAGTTCCGGCCGTCATTTAACCCTTTTTGGTGCCGTTTTGAAAGTCCGCGCGGGACTGTTTTTCACTTAAGACAAGTTCATGGAGGAGGTTCATTCCGGAGTGTAGGTCACTCAGTGACTACCTCCTCCCCCTTATCCTTCTCCCCCGTGACCTTTTCGGCCGCGCTCTCGGGCTCAAGCTCACCCTCCTTCACAGCCTGTATCGTCCTCATTATCTCCGCCAGCTCCTCGTCCTCCTCGAACTCGACGCCGGCACCAATGGCCTGGTCGGTGTAGCCGAGCATGGTGTTGAGGTTCTCATTTAGGTTCTGGGCGTCGAGCTGCATGCTGACGAGGTTCTTTTCGAGTTCCTCCGGGGACATTTTCCTGAGAAGTTCCCAGGTCGGTGTGCCCTTCAGTATGGCCTCGTTCTCCTTGATTATCAGCAGGTTCGCCACGAGCATGAGCTGTTTGTTGAGCTGGGCGTGGGTGTTCTGGAGGCTCTGCTTTTTCCGGTTCAGCGTCTTAATTTTGGTCGCTATGGTGAGCTCCTCGCTTTTGCTCCTCGCTTCCTTTGCCCTCTGGAACAGCGCCGCTATCTGGGCGTCTATCTCGGCTATCTCGTCCTCTATCTTCCTTATCTGCATGTCGAGCCTGATCTGGTTTTCCCTGAGCTGGTCAATCGGTATGTCCAGGGGGTTCTTCCTCCCGAAAAACCTTGAAAGGAGCCCCATCACAGCTCCTCCTCCGTCTCCCTCTCCAGCTTGGGCGAGGCTATCTTCTCCGTCACTTCCTCAACGTCGGCCTCTCCCGTCTCGACCTTGGCCCATGCATCCATGAGCTCCCTCTCAGTTTGATCTTCGGTTGTCTCAAACTCGGCTATGTCCATCTCGAAGACCCTGTTCAGGTTCTCGACCATCTCGTCGAACTCCCTGCCGTCGAGGCTCACCTTGACGAGCACGCTTTCCAGCTGCTCGGGCTCAACTTTGGAGAGCTTGTCCCAGAGGCCTATCTTCCTAAGCTCCTTCTCGTACTTCTTGACGACTATCAGGTTCTTGACGAAGGTGTACTGCTTCTGCGCAGTCGTGAAGTCCCTTAAGCGAAGCTTCTGCTCCATGTCGAGGCTCTTGATCTCCTGGGCGAGCATCTTCTTCTTGAGCACGTCAGCCCCGATGCCCTCCTGGAAGAGCTGCTTCTTTTTCTTCTCTATGCGCTCTATCTCCTTCTTCGTCCTCTCAAGCCTGTTCCTCAGCCGTATCTCCTCTTCCTGAAGCTCCCTGAGGGAGAGCTTTTCAATCGGGTTTTTCCTAAACCTGTCGAGTATTCCCATCACCATCACCTCACTTCCGTATCAGCACGAGTCCAAATCCATCTATGTATTTGACCAGATTGCCCTCACGGGCGATTTCATAGAACGCCCTCCTCACGTACTCCTCGCCACCGCATTCGAGGCCCTCG
This sequence comes from Thermococcus thioreducens, assembly GCF_002214545.1. Lineage (NCBI taxonomy): Archaea > Methanobacteriati > Methanobacteriota > Thermococci > Thermococcales > Thermococcaceae > Thermococcus > Thermococcus thioreducens. The sequence goes on from NZ_CP015105.1 coordinate 1,286,910, forward strand.
CTGAGCGGTAGGTAGTCCCTGCCCTCAAGCTTTTTCCTCACGCACTCCCTGACCTTTGCGTACATCTCCTCGTCAAGCTCAAGGCGCACCAGGGGGACGAGTGCCTTGGCGTAGCGGTCGTTGGGGTTGTGGATTACCTCACCGCTCTCCGTGTCGAGGAGTATCAGCGAGACGTTCTCCGAGTAGAAGTTCCTGTGGAAGTCCTCCGACGAGACGTACCTCCTCACCCTCTCCTCGAAGCCGAGAGGTGAGGCGATAACGAGGATCGTCCTTGCGTTCTCCTTTGAGTCCCTCGCATCGATGAGGTGCACGTTGACCTCCGCCAGGGTGAGGGGGTCGGTGTCGAGGCCCAGCTCCGCCAGCCTTTCCACCCTCGTCAGGTAAACCCCCCTAACGAGTATCCGCTCCTTCCTCCCGAGGAGCTTCTTCTCCTTCAGGGCTACCTCAACGTACCTGTTCTCCGGCAGGTTCTTGAGGGACTTCTCGTCAAGCTTTCCGGCGAATCTCGCCGTGTCCTCGCCCTTCTTCTCCTCAATCCTTTCAACGGAGTACGTTCTGCCGAGGAGCCGCACTTCTCCCGCGAATTTGCTTTTCATCCTGCCCACGAAGTTGAGCTCACCGATCCTCGCCTCGTCCCTGAGCACCAGGCGGGAGCCCTTCTCGACCTTGCCAGACATCGCGAGGATTTCCTCTATCCTGCTTTTCAGCAGGCTCTCCTTCTCGGAAAGCTCAAGCTCCCTCTTCCTCAGCTCCATCTCCTTCTCCCTGAGTTCGAGCTCCCTCCTCCTGAGCTTCTCCTCAAGGAGCCTCGCCTCGCGCAGGGCCTCCTCCTTCGCCCTCGCAAGCTCCTCCTCAAGTTTTTTCCTCAGCTCTTCATCCTTAAGCTCCGTGAGTCTCCTGGCGAGCTCTGCCTTCTCGCGCTCGAACCTCTCGATCAGCTCCTCCTTCTCCCTGCGGAGCCTCTCTACCTCCTCCAGGCTCGATGCCGACAGCTCTTCCTCAAGCTTTCTGCGCTCCTCCTCGAAGAACTCCACCATCTCTGCTATCCTCTTCTTCAGCTCCCCAACCCTGGCTTCGTAGCTCTCCCTGACTGCTTCAACTTCCTCCGTCTTTTCGCGCTCCCAATCCTCCATTAGGGTTCTAAACCAGCCGTATTTGCTTGCCTCGTTTATTGCGGCATCGATTTTCTCGCGGTAGCTCTTCCACGTCCTCTTGAGGTAGTAGCGGAGGGGGAGCTTTATCTCGGGGTCTTCGAGCTGCTCCTCTATCCACCTGTCCACCCCGAGGTAGTATGTCTTTAAGAGCTGGAGGGTCTCCTCGTCCCTGCGGTAGAGCTTTTCGAGGATGTCCTCCATCGTCGTTATCTCAAAGACGTTGTACTTCAGTATCTCATCTATCAGACCTATCTCGCGTTCCGAGAAGCGCTTTTCTGCGGGTGGAAACGCCTCACCCTTCTTCCAGAAGCTCCACGCGAGAACCGCCAGTGCCGCCTCGAACTTCGCCCTGAACGTGCTGTCAAGGTCCCTAAGAAAGTCCCCGCACTCGCCTTCGAGATAGCGCGAGTAAGAGTCCTGAATCCTCTCCCAGAGGCTCTTCCGGGTCTCGAAGTCCTCAACGGTAACGTCCCTGCCCTGCCGCAGAACCCTCTCGGCCGGACGGAGCAGGTTCCTCACGCATTCGGGGTTTCCCTCGTTGAACACCACCATGGTACCACCTCACAGCAGGAGGGAGAGCTCCCTCTCCAGCTTTCTCGCCATGTCCTCAACCGCGGTGCCGTAGCCCTCGATGGCTATGACCACGGCGGTTCCGTTATCCCTCTCTTCAACCAGCACCTCCACCTCCATCCTCCCCTTTTTGGTGTACGCCCTGTATCGGGAGACGTTTCCCTCAGAGGAGACGTAGTATGCACCGAATTTTGAGAGGACGTACTTCAGCAGTTTTCGAACCACCACTGGCTCTTCCCGGGTCAGGTACTCAATCTCCCTCCTCGTTGGGGAGACCCTTGAGCCTATGTCCTCGGGCTCCACGCGGTACACCATCACCTTTCCCTCGGTCGGGGGGTCGAGCTTTGAGAGGAGCTCCTCCGCGAAGCCCTCAACGTCGCTGGAATCTATTATGAAAGATATCCCCCTGACCTTGGAAATCCTGGCGCGGTTTGACCACTTGTCCAGCAGGTATTCAACGCGCTTTCGCTCCGCGTCGTTCTCGTAGCCGACTATGAACAGGTGCGGCATGACGGTTCACCCTCCACTTTCACTCACTTGTTAAATCAATGGAGCTTTGGAGTATATAACGTTTTCGGCAATTTGGAGAAAAATACAGTATTTCAAAATTTTCCATTCTGTAAAATACTGGAAAATAGGAGGAATGCACAGGGAAAAATCAAACCCTGTCAACGACGCCCTTTAGTATCTCCTCGACCTCTGAGGCGACCTTCAACAGCTCGTCGTTTCCGGTTATGCTCATGGCCTTCGTCGGGAGCAGCAGGCTCACGTAGGTCTTTCCGTCCTTCACGTACACCACCAGGTTGCAGGGCAGGAAGGTGCCGCTGTTGATGTCTATTCCGATGAGCTGGCTTGAGAACTTCGGGTTGCAGGCGCCGAGGATGACGTATGGCTCCATGTCAATACCGAGCTTCTCCTTGAAAAGCCGGTCAACCCTGACCTCGCTGAGGACACCGAAGCCCTCCTTCTTCAGCTCCTCCTTGACCCTCGCCACGGTCTCATCGAAACCGGTTTCAACCTCGCGGAGGTAGGAGTACTCCTTTTGATCCTCCGTTCCCGCCATTCCGTGCATTCCGTGGTGGCCCTTTCTCATGCCCTTCATTCCCTTGCCGTGGCCCTTACAGCCACCCTTCATCTTTCCCTTACCTTTCATTCTCTTCATGCCACCCATTTTCCCGTGGCCCTTCATTCCGCCGTTTTCTATTTCTTCGCCTTTCATCTTGAATCACCTTTTTCTTTTGTCAGTGTTTACTCTACTGGAGGGAATAAGAGGCTTGTCATTCACAAAATGAAAATATAGGCGGACAAAAATTAACAAAATTAAGGTGGTTCTTTAAGTCCATTATAAACCACCTTCAAAAACAGACCGAAGCCAATGGTTGAGATGCTGACGTTATGTGACTTTGTTGTTTTACATGTTCTCTTGAAATCCCTGTCCTAAAGATCCTGAGGAGGTCGGCAATTTTATTCACCCCGATTCAGTCCGAGTGTTTTTTCAGCGCCCAGCGCCAGCCCCACCCTGAAGAGCAGTAGCGTCCAGAGGAGCGAGATTACCGCGGTAGAGTACGGATAAAACCTGAAAACCCACACGAAAACATTAGACGCAGGAACCACAGCAGAGAACACGAACCACAGCCTGCTCTCCAGTGAGCAGTGCCCGGAATGCCGGTAGGCGGAGCACATAAGCCACATCAGAGCCGGGAAGCCCAGCCAGTAGAAACCGGAGATAAGGAGGGCCTCCGGATAAAACCCTTCACTTCCAAAGTATCCTCCAAAGAGTGCCAGAGTTAGTTCAGCAACCCACCAGCGTAAAAATAAGATGAAAGGAACTTCAGCTCCGTAGAGCTTCATTTTCATCACCGGGGGTCAAAGGGGTATGGGGATAAGAATCAAAAATACCAAAAGCCCAGTTAAAACGCAAGATAAATAGGACTTTTTCCCAGAACTAATTCGTTTGCCTAGCAGTACCATGGCCATAAGTAGCCCGAGCATCAGGGCCACTTGCTCCATAATTATCCTGAATGGAATCCAGCCATTGTAGAAAAATCTCAATATTGATCCGATAATGCCAGCTAATGCGAGCGGCATGGTTGATTTAAGATAGATTTCCAAGCTTGGTAGAATCTTCAGGATCAATCGAAGTATACCCAAAAGTAATGCAGACTGGATAACAAATCTCAATCCTGCTGCCACTACTGCCAACCATATTCGTGGAAGCTCCCCATCTAAGACGACAATCATCCAGTAGAATCCCACAATCTGATAAGAGTAAATAATAACACCCCATAAGAACAGAGATACAAACCAAAGGAACAATTTATTGATTGTCCTCATTGGTATCCCTCCGAGTTTCTTTGTATTTTTGAAAAGTCGCCCTCAGTATCCCAATCACAGATGCCCCAAATAACAATGCTGGAATCCACAATTTTATGCCAATCAACATGGCAGTTAATCCCTCTGAAGAAGTCCACCAAGCCAAAAATGTGTCACTCAGTAGAAAATATCCGAAAAGTGCTCCAAATACTCCTCCAAGCAAAAAGGCCACGCTTGTACTCAAAGCTGAATAATATGGAGATTTGCTTTTATTGACATACACCACTATTCCAATCAGCAGGGCAGTCCATGGGGTTATAGCGGCCAGTAGTCCCTCTAAAAAATATAAAAAGAGATTGTTCTTATTCATCTCCACTTTCACACCTCCTCAAATATGAGTGCATCTATGTTCGCTCCTGAAAGAAGAAGTGCAATTGCGGAGCTAAGTGCATTCGCGCTGCCAGTTGAAATGAACTTTAGTAACTGCTTTCCACCTTCCTTAATGGCTCCTGTAACTCCGATAGCACCAAGAAACTCAGAGAACCACGGCCAACTAGTAAATCCAATTGTAACTATTCCATGCCTTCCATACCCTGCATTAAATTTAACGTCAAGTGTCCACCATCCTCCAATGCTGATCCACTCTGAATATTCTGCAACTACAATCTTAAAACGGTGCCCTAACACTGAGTGAGTGTTTATAGAATCAAGTTTAAACTTGTATCCATAGAACGAACCTGTGGTCATATCAGGCATGATGACTGCTGTTGTATACCCACCTAAAGGAATCCACTTGAATACTGAAACATCTAGGTAGCCATCTCCGTTGTGTTTGACCTTATAATACCACGCATAACCCGCTCCAGTTCCAATGTACTGGCGGTGCTTTGAAATAATAGCGCCACTCCCGCTGTCAAGACGGGTCATGACGACACTCCCAAGGCCAATATTATTCTGAGGCTTTATGGGTTCCTTCTGAACCGACATTGCCATTGCACTCCCTGCCGTGACTCCAACCATCAGCAGTCCCAAAAGGACTGCCACCAATGGTTTACATCTCATTCTATCACCTCCGACAGTTTTCCGTTTTGGAGTAATAATCCAGCCTTTAAAAAGTTTTCTCTCAAGTGGTAATTTATAATAAATATGAAAAAAAAGACTTCAACCACTGCAAAACGACTCCGCTTGACGAAAACAAGTTGAGTAAAAGAGATCATACCCACATCAAACTTCCGGCACATGGAAAGACATTTCCCTTGGGATAGACTTACTGTGAGGTCACAAAATCCTCTTGCCGGGAGTTAAGCCCCATAGAAAACTTAATCGGGAAGAACCATCTACTTCATCCTGGTGAGGGATGTGCCCCTTAGGATTCTCCCCGCAAAGGGGACTAAAGAGGAAGCCGGACACTTCGCGAGGCTCATGGAGATGTCGGCTCCCCAGTACTTCCCGGCCCTACTGGGGCCAAGGTTCAGGGACGTTTTTGAGGCACTTTTTCTGGAAAAGGAAAACCTGTTCAGCCATGAGCATGTGGTTTTTGGGGTCTATGACGGGGAAATCGCAGGAATGCTCCTGGGCTACGACTGGAAAACCCGGGAGCGAGAGGAGAAAAGAACCGGCTGGCTTATGATAAGAATTCTCGGCTTCGACTTCTTAGAGAGGCTTCCAGGGTTCATAAGGGCTTCCCTTAGCTCAGGAAGGCTTGAAAAAGGCGATTACTACATCAGCAACGTCGCCGTTTACCCCGAATTCAGGGGCAGGAAGATAGGAAAAAGCCTGCTGCTCCACGCGGAGGAGAGGGCAAAAGACATGGCCGAAAGAATGGCCCTCGACGTGGAAAAGGACAACGAGATAGCGATAGCGGTCTACAAGAAGCTCGGCTACTCCCTTGAGAGGGAGCATTCCTTAGAGCTTGAGGGAAGGACTTACAGGTTCTACAGGATGGTGAAAGGGCTGAAGGGATTATGAATGCCTATTACCCTTCCCTGTTTCTCAGGTATATGAACACGACCACCAGCACAGCTCCAAACAAGAGAATCACATAGGACTCCATCGAATCCCCATTGGGAGTGGACTGGCAGGCCGGCAGTCCCTCTTCTAAGGCTTTCGTGAAGTTGAGCTTCCTGAGAGTTTTCCCGTCGTAGTAGAACACCGCAACGTCTTTCCAGTCTAGGGGAACGAAGGGGTTTTGGGGTCTGGTGTACACTAAGACACCCGCCTCCAAAAACACTGCCTGCAGGGTCACGTTTTCCGGGAGGGGGATTGAAAGGTTGGCGGGAACTTCAATCGTGTAGGAAGTGCTCCCGTCCGAAACCTGGAGCAGCGACCCCGTGAAGTTTGCGGGATAGGAGGGGGACTTTATCGAGACGTTGCCGCAGGGGCACAGTTCATCCCTGATTTCTGCGGGGATTGTGACGTTTTCAATAATGCAGGGCTTGTCTGGATCTATTGCCCTGCCATCGCTTAGGTACCATAGGCCGTTATGGAATACGTAGAACAGCTCATAGGCCCCCGTGGTGTTCCCGAGGTAGTAGAGCCTTCCGTCTTTGAAGTAGAAGTAGTACTCCCCGACCATGCTTGGGGTGGGCACCCCCTGCATCCCCGGACCAAGGGCATCCCATGAAAGCATTATTATCGCGTCATCTTCCCCGGCTTTGATGAAGGAATAAAATGTGCAGTATTCTGTGGGGGCAAGAACTGGACTGGGACCGCAGAAAGATCCAATAGCATATGCTGGTGATGTAATAAAGAGCGATAAAAAAAGAAAAAGCCCAACTCCCACTTTTTTATACATACGGAACCCCCAAATTGCTTCTGCAGTAGGAATCAACATGTTTAACAACGTCAAAGGTTACTCCAAAGTAGTATGCTCTCTGAGTGTATCTCTTCCCGAGAACATCCAGTTGAACTTTTATATAATCGCCCGCCAGTTTTGTGCAATTTAAAGTGTTGCTGCATGTTCTGCAGTTCCCTCCACTTCCGATAACACATTCGTCGGCTTCCATTTCAAGGTAAACATTCCATGCATGATGGCTTGACTTCAGACTTTCGAGCTTTCTTAGGTACTCTTTGAAGTCATTGTATCCCGAAATATTCGGTACACCCTTGGCTAAATAATAGTTTGGTTGCACAAAGATGTAGTCAAAGAACTCGTAAGCACCTGGGCAGTTATGACACCCTGAAGTATTGAGTGGGAAGATGTTTGTACCCTCAAGATACGGGGTGGATGCGCTTGGAATCCAGATGAACTTAAATCCTGCGTCATGTATTTTTTGAGACATTGCCTTAATGAGTTCGTGAGAGATGCCTTTCTTTATGTTTAGTTGATCCTGTTTGAATATCCACGCATTCTCAAGACTCCAGTAGAATCCCTTTAGATTGGGATCTGAAGAACCTGTGAACACATAAATCCACCTTTCCCAGTAGGATCCTTCAAAGTTTCCGGTTATATTGCCGCGCGGAGTTTTTGAAGGCGTAAAAAAGGGTATTGTAACGTAGTATGGCATGTTCAAGTGATCACTCAAATACTCTGAGAGATTGTATGCATCAGTTTCAGCGTTCCCTGTATACTGGATATGAGCCGGTTGTCCGAGGATTACGGCATAGTCAAAACCAAGCCCCTTAAATTCCTCCAGGGTTCCAGTCATCCTCGATTCATAATCCGAGCCATTCCATCTAACCCACCATAGTCCAAAGTTTGCCATTGGAATCACCATTATTCAATACTTCTGATGATATAAAAGTATTTTTATACAAAAACGCGACAAAAATTTAAATGAAGTTAGTTAGAACATGCGAGTAAAAACAGCTTACTCTGGTTTAAAATGGAAAAAGAGATTCACCTCAGAATCCTCATCGCGTTGAAGACCGCTATGAGGGCAACGCCGACGTCCGCAAAGACCGCCTCCCACATCGTCGCCTCTCCAAGGATTCCGAGGCCTATGAAGGACAGTTTGACCGCTAAGGCAAAGATTATGTTCTGCCATACTATCCTCTGCGTCTTTCTCGCTATCCTGATGCCCCTCGGCAGCTTGGACGGCTTGTCGTCCATTATGACGACATCGGCAGTCTCTATCGCCGCATCGCTTCCGAGCGCGCCCATCGCAACGCCAACGTCCGCCCTGGCCAGGACGGGAGCATCGTTTATTCCGTCGCCCACGAAGACGACCTTTCCCTCTGCCTCTTTCTCAAGCTCCTCTATGACCCTCACCTTGTCCTCCGGCAACAGCTCCGCGTAGAAGCCGTCTAAGTTGAGATGCCTCGCTATCTCCCCGGCAACGTCTTTGTTGTCTCCCGTGACCATGACGACCTTCTTGATCCCGAGGCGCTTCAGCTCCTTCACAGCGAGCGGGGCGTCATCCTTTATCTCGTCCGAGATTATTATGTAGCCGGCGTACTTCCCGTTGATGACGACGTGGGCCACCGTCCCCTTAACCCTGCACGTGTCGTGCTCGACCTTGAACCTGTGGAGAAGCCTGTCGTTTCCGACAAGGACCTCCGTCCCGTCAATCCTCGCCCTGACGCCGTGTCCGGCTATCTCCTCGTACTCGACTATCTCCGCCTCGTTGATCTCCTCACCGTAAGCTTCACGTATAGCCTTGGCAATCGGGTGGTTCGAGTGGGCCTCCGCCAGGGCCGCGAATCTGATGATTTCCTCCTCGCTGAAGCCGTTCCTCGTCTCCACTCGGGTGACCTTGAAGACCCCCTTGGTCAGCGTCCCGGTCTTGTCAAAGGCCACTATGCTCGCTTCCTTGAGTGCATCGAGGTAGTTGGAGCCCTTGACGAGGATTCCCTCCCTCGCTGCCCTGCCTATGCCGCCGAAGTAGCCGAGCGGAATCGACAGAACAAGCGCACACGGGCACGAGATAACGAGTATCACCAGGGCCCTGTAGATCCACGGGGTGAACGGGTCTCCGGTGATAAGCGGAGGGACTATGGCTATAAGTGCAGCTATGCCCACAACTGCAGGAGTGTAGTAGTGGGCGAAGCGCGTTATGAACTTCTCCGTCTTGGCCTTTCTCGCGCTCGCGTTCTCGACGAGCTCAAGGATGCGGGAAATGGTTGATTCCTTCAGCCCCTTGGTCACCTGCACTTTGAGGACGCCCGATAGGTTGACCATGCCGGATAGGATTTCCTCCCCTTCCTTCACCGTCCTGGGAACGCTCTCACCGGTTAAAGCGGAGGTGTCGACGGTCGACTCACCCTCGATGATAACTCCATCAACGGGAACCCTCTCACCGGGCTTGATGATGATAACGTCCCCAACCTTCAGCTCCTCGGGCTTTACCCGGACTACGTCCCCGTCTCTAAGCAGGTTTGCATAATCTGCCTTGAGGGCAAGCAGGGCCTTTATGGAGCGCCTTGACCTGTCCACTGCCAGGTCCTGGAAGAACTCTCCCACGACGTAGAAGAGCATCACCGCAACTCCCTCTGGATACTCCCTGATGAGGAAAGCGCCTATAGTGGCTATCGCGATAAGGAAGTTCTCGTCAAAGACGTTGCCGTGGATGGAGTTGACGACTGCACTCCTAAGAACCCTCCAGCCGGAGATGAGGTAGCTGGCGAGGAAGATGCCGAAGACAAAAGCGTCGTCTATGCCGTAGTAGTAGCGCATTACTATGCCTATTGCAAACAGGGCCAGGGAAACTCCGATCTGGTACACCGTTTTTCTGAAGTCACCCCCACCGTGCTCATGGCCGTGTCCGTGGTCGTGTTCATGGCCGTGCTCGTCAGCTTCCATGACCTCAACGTCCGGCTCGACCTTCTTGATAATCTCTTTGGCCTTCTCAACGTCACCCTCTATGATGGCCTCCTTGGTGGTGAAGTTGACCAGCGCAAACTCAAAGCCCTCCTTCTTGAGGGCCTCCTCTATCTCGTATGCACAGCTAGCGCAGTCGAGTCCTTCAAGCTTGAGTTTGGTAGCCATCACTTCACCTCCGAAAGGTGCTCAATCGCTATCCTCAAAATCTCCCTGATGTGCTCGTCGTCGAGACGGTAGAACACGTTCTTGCCGTCCTTGCGGTAGGCGACTATCTTTCTGTCCTTGAGGATGCGGAGCTGGTGAGAAATCGCCGAAACTGAAAGTTTCGTTATCGCAGAGAGGTCACAGGTGCAGAGCTCCCCCGCTTCCATAAGCGCGAGCAGGATTTTGAGCCTCGTGGGGTTCCCGAGGGCGTCGAAAAAGTCCGCCGCTTCCAATACAGCCTCCTCCTCTGGAATTTTTGCCTGGGCTTCCAAGATTTTATCCAGGTGTTCCTCATACACCTTACACACTTCCGTCATCATAAATCACCTCTACATTTGAGCAATTGTGCAAATGTTTTATAAACTTTGTCATTTCGAAAGTGAATGAAAACTAAAAAAGAAACTGAAAACACAAAACGATTCGCCGCTGACTGCTTTCATTCTGAGAGAAGATATACTCCCACAAGCATAACCATTCCGAAAATCGCTTTTATTCCCGTAAAGCTCTCCCCAAGAACCAAAAAGGCAGTAACGGCGCCCATCAAGGAAGACGTGGCAAATATTGCTCCTGTTTTCATGGCACCAATTTCCCTCAGGGCAAAAAGGAACAGCACAATGGAGAATCCAATGCTGAGCGAACCAACGGTTAAGAGATACGGAAGGCTTTCAAGGGGGATATCCAGGGGGATACTAAACAATACGGCCAAAGACAGGAGAGCACTTCCGCCCAGTAACCCTTTTAGGGAAGTCACCAACAGCAGATCCCTCTTGAGGCTCAAGAGCTTGCTGAGATTGTTGTCTATAGCCCATGAAAGACTTGCCAGCACAACCAGGGCGTTGCCCAGAAGCCCTTCCGTGAGATGAACCCCCACAAGGGACTCCGTCGAGACAACAACGGCTCCAACTAAGATAAAAAGAATACCGATGGCCCCTCTGCGTGATATCTTTTCTCCAAAAAGGAGGAGCGCAAGTATGACCGTAAACAGCGTCTCGGTATTGAGGAGCAGGGAGGCATTGACCGCCGTTGTCCTGTCCAGCCCAAACATGAATAACAGGGGTGCCAAAAAAGAGCCGAACAGTGCTATAACTCCCAGAAGCAGAAAGTCTTTACGGGAAAAGGAGTCCTGCGTCGCCACTTTGGATTTTAGCTGCTCCAGTATTCTGTCCTTAACGGGAGTATACCGAATGACCATTAAAACCACTCCCGCGGTGAGGTATATGCTCCCCGCTACCACGAGCGGGTGGACGTTCTCCAGTGCTATTTTGTTTAGGGTCGAGCTAATCCCGAACAAGAACGCGGCCAGGAGTGCCCCAATATACCCGTGGTGGTGTGTCATGAGGTCTAACACCGCAACAAGGTTTATAAACGTTGTTCACACGAAAAAAAGGGGCGTAGCACCTGATCACACAAGATGCCCAAAATTAACATGGGATAAAATGAAAAAAGTCAGTGGTGGCAACCACCCATGCGGTGCCCTCTGTGGTGCCCGTGGCGGGAGCGATGGGAATGCCCCATACCCTCAGTTCCGGCGTATTTTTTGGGGTTTGCCTCGAACTCCGCCTTGCATCCCGGGGAGCAGAAGTAGTAGACCTTCCCGCCGTACTCGACCTTAAGTCCGGTGTCCTCACTCACCTCCATTCCGCAGACGGGGTCAATCGGCATTCAGGCCACCTCCACTTCGTAGCCGTACCTTTCGATGGCCCTGACTATGTCCTCCAGGCGAACCTTTCCGGGGTCGAACTGGACAACGGCCTTCTTTTCCTCAAGGCTGACTTCGCCCCTTGCCCCAACGCTCTCTATCGCCTTGGTTATTCTCATAACGCAGTGCTTGCAGCTCATGTTAGGTATCTTCAACACGACTTCGGTCATTTGCATCACCGATAGAAGCTAAGGGGGAAAGCTTATGGGGCTTATCGTTGCCAGAATGGAAACCGGAAGCCGAACGTATAAGCAAAAGTGAAAATTAAAGGGAGTCTATGATTTCCTTCACCTGCTCCTCCATGGGCCTCATCAGCTCGACAACCTTCTCTCCTGCAATCTTCCAGGCGACGCTCGGCAGGGTAACGCCGAGGTAGTTGCCCTCCTCAGTCCTGTAGCCGAAGCCGGTGCACGGGAGCAGGGCACCTATGTTGGGGTCTATCTTTACCAGCTCCTCAACAAGCTCGCTGTGGCAGATGAAGAGAAGGTGGTAGTCGGCTATTATCCCGCTTTCCGTCTCGGTTATAGCTACCGGAATGCGCTCACCGATGAGCAGAAAGCCCGCTTCCTCCAGCTTTTTCTTGAAGCGCTCCCAGAGGAAGTCGAGATCCTCGTCAAAACGCTTGACGTAGTAGAACTCCATGCCAGCCACCTCCTTTCAGCCCGAAGTTTCTACCATTATGCATTTCCAAAAGCTGTACTCCACACCTTTCTCATCGAGAAACCTGGCTATCTCATCGCTCTCCGCCCCCGGCTGGAACCAGAGCCTCTTGAAACCCGCTTCAACGGCTTCCTTTGCGACCTGAAGCCCAACGTGGGGCGGAACGACGAAGACTATAACGTCAACGTCCTTCGGAAGTTCCCGAACGCTCCTGTAGCACCTGAGGCCTTCAATCTCGTCATACTTGGGATTAACCAGAAGAACCTCAAAGCCCTTTTCAAGTAGATCCCTGAGTATTACGTTGCCGTACTTGTCCGGGTTCGGGCTTGCCCCAACGAGGGCTATCCTCCTGAAGCCATCCACATCCATCTTCCACACCTAAGCTGAAATCAATTTCACCCTTTTTATTCATTGCGGGCCAAAAATGAATAACTCAGGCCGCGCTCTCCGCGGCCTTTTTCTCGCGGTTCAGTGCCGGCCCCTTGCCGTAGGCCCTCAGCACGAGGTAGAGGGCAACTATAAGGTATCCGAACTGAACTATCACCCTCCCCCACTCCATGCTCACGGAGTATCCGAAGAGCACAGCGAAGATTGAACCGATGGCTCCCTTGTGGTGCCAGATGCTATCGCTCGGAATCCCAAGGTCGTAGGCTTGGGTAGCAAACACACCCAGGGAGTAGCCCTCCTCCTCAGCCCACTCGATAAGCTCGTGAGTGCCGTAGCCCGCAAGACCGGCCGCCACGAACACAAGCAGTATTGAGCTGAAGTAGAAGAACCTCCTAAGGTCTATGCGCATGCCAACCCCGTATATCAGGTAGGCCAGCACGAGTGCCCCCGCCAATCCGGCGCCGAGGCCGATGAGTGTTCCGGTCAGGTCCCGGGTCATGAATGGCGTGAGGAAGAGAACCGTCTCAAGCCCCTCCCTGAAGACAACGATGAACGTGAATCCTATTAGGGCCAGGGGGGCTATTGACTTGCTCACCTTGCTCTCTATTTCCGCCCTTATGTCCTTTCCCTTGGTCGCCATCCAGTATATCATGCTGGTGAGAACTATCACGGCGAGGTACGAAGCAATCCCCTCGAAGAGCTCCTTCTCGGCCAGGCCCCCGTAGAACTTCAGTATACCTATCCCAAGGAGCAGGCTAAAGCCAACTGAAAGAGCAGTCCCTATCCACACGTCCTTTATCTGGTTCGCCCTGTTGGTTCTTCTCAGGTAGGCTATTATTATCGCCACTATTATGGCCGCCTCAAGGGCCTCTCTGAAGGTTATGAGGAAGGCACCAACGCTCATGGGTTCACCTCCAATTTTTTAGGTCAATCTAAAATTCATAGGGTGGCTTATGAGTTTTATTTTTGCCAAATCGAAGTTTCGTAAAATGGACGGAGGGCATGCCGTATCCTCAACAAAATATGCCACGTGTCAAACCAGAAGGGTTCGAAGAAAGCATCCCGAGATATGAAAACCTGCCGAATTTCCCAAATCTGTGAAAAGGGGTGAAAGCTTGAGTCCATCCTGACAAAAATATGGTAGAAAAATTTACAGAATGGAAAGATCCATCATATCTTCCCTACCAGGTCGAGGCTGACCTCCAGTGTCTCCTTGCCGGGCTCCCAGCTCGCCGGGCAGACCTGACCGGGGTGCTCCCTCACGTACTTGGAAGCCTTGAGCCTCCTGAGGATCTCCTTTGCGCTCCTGCCTATGCTGAGGTCGTGCATCTCCATGTGGACGACCTTTCCGTCGGGGTCTATTATGAAGGTCGCCCTCCATGAAACGCCCTCGTCCTCTATGTAGGTTCCAAAGAGCCGGCTTATTTTTCCAGCAGGGTCGGCGAGCATGGGGTATCTTATCTTCTTTATAGCTGGCGATGTGTCGTGCCAGGCCTTGTGGACGTAGGCGGTATCGGTCGAAACGCTGAGTATCTCAGCCCCTTCCTTCTTGAACTCCTCGTAATAGTCGGCCAGCTCCTCAAGCTCCGTCGGGCAGACGAAGGTGAAGTCAGCCGGGTAAAAGGCAAGGACAACCCACTTGCCCCTGTAGTCCGAAAGCCTGACCTTCCCGATGTCGTCCTTCTCGGGGAGGTACGCATCGGCCTCGAAGTCAGGGACGATTTCTCCAACCTTCACCATGGGATTCACCTCGGCATTATGTTGGCGAGCCTAACTTATATAGGTTTGCCTAACAAAGTGAAAAGTTTCAGAATCTGAAGCATCTCATTTTGAAGGACAAATTTAAATATCTTAAAAGCGAACCAATTCAGGTGATAGGATGAAGGTCAAGATAATTCTCGGAACGGCAAGGGAAGGACGGAAGAGTGAGAAAGTCGCGAAATACCTCGTGAAGAAGGCCGGGGCACTCGGCTGGGAGGCCGAGCTTATAGACGTCAGGGACTACCTCCTGGCCTACACCCACCGCTGGAAGGTAACGCCCGAGATGGAGGTCTACAGGAACAAAATCCTTGAGGCCGATGCCCTTGTCATAGTTGCTCCAGAATACAACGGGAGCTACCCCGGGGAGCTGAAGATCCTCCTCGACACGATATATGACGAATACGAGGCCCTTCCAGTGGGTATTGTCACCGTCTCCAGCGTTACCGGAGGAGTGAGGCTTCTCCAGGAGCTTAGACTTGCCAGCGTGAACTACCGCATGCTGCCGGTCGGGCAGGTTCTCTTCTACAACGTCGACGACCTGTTCGATGGTGAAGAGCTGAAGGACGAGAAGTACAGAGAACGGGTTGAACGGCTTTTCAGGACCCTTGAGAAGTACGCTAAAGCTCTAAGGCCAATAAGGGAGGAGGTAAGGGAGAGACTGAGGGAGAAGACAGAGGGAGTCTAATCCCTCCCCCTCCCACCAACCCCATGAAGTAAACCGTCGCCGGACAGCCCATACATTTCTTGCCGTAGATGTAGCACTCCGTGCAGACCTTCCCGCAGGGGGCAACTTTCCTCGTCGGCTCCAGCTTGAAGTCAACGAACTCTGGATAGGCTGGAGACGAACCGAGGGAGACGTCCATCTCCTTAACCGACTCCATGGGCCGTATCGTGTTTTCTATGGTAGCCTCAAGGGCAGAGTAGCTCTCCGCTATGAGAGCCAGGTTTAGGTTGTACTTACCGGTTGTCGTGGCGACGAAGACCGTTCTCGGGCACCTTGCAAAAACATCGGCCAGCTTCTCGGCCTCGTCCATGCTCCGAACCTTGAGGTTCACCACCGCGGAGACAAAGTTCCTCTTCCTGATGTTCAGCAGTGCCTGAACCCTTAAGTCCCCCCGCCTCTCCAGCTTTTCAAGCCTCTCCCTCGCGGAGGGGTGGCTTATCCCCAGCTCCCTCGCTATCTCGGACACCTTCATCCTGCCGTTCTTCCTCAGCAGGCGGTATATCAGCAGGTCGCGTTCGTCCATAAAACCACCTTCATTTTGAAGGTTTTTGCCTTCAATTTCCTGGGAAATAAATATAACCATTTCGAAATTTTCTAAAAATCGAGGTGATTTTAATGGAGCGGAACGAGGGAACCCTCGACAGGCTTTTGAGGATAGTTATAGGAATAGTACTGCTCGGCATATGGGCGGGCATGAACGTGCCCTACGAGACCGTGCTTTTGATAGTCGGCCTCATCGCACTGGTGACCGGACTTACCGGCTTCTGTGCAATTTATAAACTCCTGGGCATAAGTACCTGCAAAGAGTGCTGAGGTGAAAGGGTGAAGCGCGTAACCAAGGTGCTCATAGCATCGGGGGAGCTGCTGATAGCGGCCAGTCTGGCACTGATGGTAACCGGCCTGGCAATGAACGACCCGACGTCAACCCTTGGGTCTCTGATGAGCTACGAAACTGCCAGGAGAGTCCACACCATAGCGTCGTACCTCTTCATCCCCCTCTTTTACGTCCACACTGCGGCGGGCCTCCTCGTTATTGCGAACAGAACGGAGAGGCTGAAAACAGAAAAGGCCAGAAGGACACTCGTCGGGGCCTGGACAGTCCTCACGGTGCTCCTCGTGGTGGCAGGATTTACCGCCTTCGGCACGGGGCGGTTGGCGTTAGGAAGCGTCCAGGCCACAGCAGTGCTGACCCTCGAAGAGGTCGCGAAGCACAGCAGCGAAAACGACTGCTGGGTCGTAGTCGAAAACAGGGTCTACAACGTCACGTCGCTGATAGACACCCACCCCGGCGGCAGGGATGCAATACTGAAATACTGCGGCACAAACGCGACCGAGGTCTTTTTCCTTGAACACAACCAGAACGACTACGAGGCACTCCAGGCGTACTACATCGGCACAATCAACGGGCCGATCGTTAATCAAGGAAATGGCACAGAAAAAGGCTGATGGGGACGGTTGACGTCTCCCTTTTAATGTTTTATCAGCTGCTCCCCCCGTTGCCCGGAGCGAAGACGCCGATTCTGACGGGTTTGTCCCTGACCACCGTCATTGCCCTGATTGAGACCTTTCCGTTCTCGTCGAGAACCTTGAGGGCAATCACGGAAATCTCCTTACCCGTCTGGGGGTTTCTGCCCGTCCACACTTCGAGGAACGTTCCTCCGAGGTACTCAGGCGGCATCTTTGATGTCATAGCCGGGCCGGCCACAGCCACGAAAACCTCTCCGCCCGAATCCATAACCGCCAGCTCAACGGGCGGGATGAACGGGCCAGTTCCAAAGTCCGTTACGTTGATGTACCTGAACTCGGGAAGCGGCGCGGGGTTAAAGGGTCCGGTACCGAAGTCTCCAAGGATGCCCTTAAGGAACGGGGCTGTGTTCCCGCGCTCCATGCGGAAGGCGGTGTACTCACCGGTTTTCATCGGGGTAACCCCTCTGATGTCGTTCACCCGCTCACCCACGGGTGCATCCCTTACCCATCCTGCTCCCGTGGCTCCTGCGGCAAACCTTCCGGTCTCGGCCCTGAAGTTCACGAGCTGCTCCGCCAACTGTTTGAGGTCTGCCCTCTGGCTTGAAACCGGTTCAAAGGTCTCGTTGGTTGACGGCTCGAAGATGATTGGCATCATCGTGAACTCTTCCTCGCAGATCTCCATGGGTTCAAGTGTTGTGTTGATGTTGAGTTCAAGCGGCCGGTAACAGAAGCCTCCGTTCGGAGGGTCTGCCTTCGCCACAAAGCCTATGACCTCTCCATCTATTCCAGGTATCCGGTAAATTCCCTTCTTGTCGGGCGTTATCCTGTCTATCTCCCTTCCGGTTTTGGGATCCATGAGCACCATGACCCCGGGCTTTGATGAGTTGCTGAGAACCCGTATCCCAGTCCCGTTCTCCGGAACACCCACGAGGAGCACGGTTCCGTTCCTTCCAAGCATTCCAAGGGGTGCCACTGCAAGCTCAAAGGTTATCCCGCCGTAGGTCTTTCCGGTGAGGTAGGCATCCTCGAAGGGAACAGGCTCGACGGTGACGTCCCTGGTGCCGGGCTCAAAGATGAAGGGCGCCAGTCCCGGTGATGGACATATCAGGGGGTCTTCCGGCTCCTCAGGAATTGTGTTCATGGTGTTGCTGTCGAGTGGAAGAGGCCGGTAACAGAAGCCTTCGTCGTCAGCTATGCCAACAAGTGTGGTGTTCACCGGCGGAACCTGATAAACCCCGTTTCCATCGGGTTTGACCCGCAGGACGGTCCTTCCGGTGCCGGGGTCAATGAGGCGCATGATTCCGGGTGAGTCCCCAAGGGCCTGGATCATGAAACCCTTCTTCGGAACACTTATCCTGACAACTGCCAGCTGACCGGCCCCCACGGTTCTGCCTCCCTCGCGAATTTGAAGGAGCGAACCGCTGCCGAAGTGATATATCTCCATGCTCCGGGTTTCATAGCCCTTGGTGAGCTCCATCATCCTGGCCACCATTTCGTCCCTGCTCAGGGGCACCATCTTTCCGTTATCCACGATGAAGAGCTTCCCGTCTTCTCTGTAAAACCCTTCTATCGGCTCGCCCGTGGTGGCGTTCTCCCAGTAGGCCGTCTCAACGGCGCTTATAACAATTAAATTCCTGAGCTCTGCCAGCTGGAGAGACTTCAAATACGCCAGCTTTTCCAGCAACAGAGTCTTTTCCCTTCCGGTCGAGTGCGTCGCATCGCGCTCAAGTGCCTTGGTCTCCTCAGCCAGACCGCTCAGCGTAGAAGGCTTAAGTCTGCTTTCAATATCCACAATCTCCGCATCGTATGTGGCGATCGCTTTCAAAAGGTTGTTCTGGTATTTTTCTTCCTCCGAGATGTCCGGTGAAGTTGTGGTGGGCTGGGACGTGGTCCCCCCGGTTTTGGTTCCGGTCTCGGTAGCGTTTCCCTGGTCGATACAGCCCGAGATAAAGGCCCCGACCATCACAATTCCCAAAAGCAGGGCAAGGCCCGCTATCGTTTTTCCTTTCATCTTAAACACTCTCTTCCAGTCACGAAGCGGTAAAAAACCAAGAAGAAATGGCAAGTGACTTATAGATGAAGTTAGTCGCCATGATTTATAACAGTTGTGTTTTCAAAGTGGAAAAGGTAAAGCAGGAACGCTTTCAGTCCTTAATTGCAACCAGTAGAGTGAAAGCCATTATCAAGGCTATCTCATATGTCTCTATCAGCGCCACCGAGGGCCAGTTTACGAGCGTCCCCAGCACTGCCAGTGCGAAGAGCAGGACGGAACCATACCGGATGGCCTTCTCTTTCGAACCCACTCCGTAGAGGAGCATCCCCAGGAAGAACTGGACGAAGAAGTATGTCGAGACGAAGGAGTGGGGCCTTGTGCCGGCGTGGAAGACCCCGATGAGTGCGAGAAATATTGCTGAGATGCTTATGTAAGCCCCTCCAACGGTTTGGAGCTTGTTCCCTGCGGAGAGAATCAGATAAACCGAGAAGGCCACCATGAAAACTGCCGTGACAATGAGGCCGTAGTTGTATATCCATGAAGCCATAGCCATTTCTGGCGAACCCAGGTCGCTCAGGGCGTTGCTCCAGAAGGAAAACCAGGGGTTTTTGTCTATGCTCCATGCGACAAAGAGCCAGTATACTACAACGCCGGCTATCCCGGAGTATTTGAGGTGTTCCATTGCCGCCACCCCCGCCAATCTCAAAACTTCGGCTCCTGATACACCGAACGGAGCATAAGCTCTTCCACGCGAACGTCTTCTGGAAGTTTAAGAAGACATATCAGAGCCCGAGCTATCTCTTCCGGCTTTAGGAAGCCCTGCTCCCGGGGTTTCCCGGGTTTACTGCCCGCAAAGTATGTGTCGGTGGCACCGGGCCTCAGCTCCAAGAATCTGACCTCCGGGTTCTCCATCTGAAAAACACGGAGCAGCGCGCGGGCCCCCCATTTTGTGGAGGTGTATGCACCTCCCCCTGGAAATACCCTGGCAGACACGTCGGAAGTGACCGCTACAACCTGGCCCCTTCTTCTCTTGAGACTGGGCAGAAAAGCCTTCACTGTTCTCCAAAGGCCCAGAAGGTTTACCTGAACCATTGCCTCAAAATCTTTCTCTTGTATTTCGTCCAGCCTGCCGAAATATCCTACCCCCGCGTTTGCCACAACGAGGTCAACGCCCCCAAAGCGATCCAGAACCCGTTCCGCAAAGCGCACGACGCTCTCGGCATCTGATACATCGAGGTAGTCGTAAAAAACATCCGTTGGAAGCGTCTCGGCAATTTCTCTTAAGGTTTCAACGCTCCTTGCCCCCAAAGCAAGTGTGTAACGCTCATCTGCGAGTGCTTCGGCAATGGCTTTCCCAATACCCCTTGAAGCTCCAGTCACAACGGCAACCTTCATTCACATCACCGGTAAAAATGGGAAAAGAATCATAAAGACCTTTTCATGGCATCATAACCCAGTCCAAATGCCCTTATGTTTGCCTCAACGGCCCTCTCGGGCACGCTGGCCTTAACTGCTTCGAGCATGGTTTCCCTGTCTATCGGGAACCCGGGAAGGGCGCTGAGGGCACCGACGAGGACAACGTTCTGGGCTAAGGCAGTGCCGGCCTCTTCGGCGAGCTTGAGGGCGTCTATCTCATAGAGCTCCGCCCCCGATTCCCTTATCTTGCCGACTATCTCGTCGTAGGTGACGTACTTGTCAATCCTGCCCTTCACGAATCCTTCAGTCTCGTATGGGTGGTGGATGAGGCGCGTGTTCGTTATGACCGTTCCTCCGGGTTTGAGGAAGTAGATGTACCTAAGCGCCTCCATCGGCTCAAGGGCTAAGATAACGTCCGCCTCGCCGTAGGGTATGAGGGGTGATATGCCCTCACCTATGCGCTGGTGGACTATCACCGAACCGCTCCTCTGGGAGAGACCGTGTAGCTCGCCGCTGACGACGTGAATCCCCTTCCGGGCACAGGCCTCCCCCACTATGTTGGACATCAGCACTATGCCCTGTCCGCCGACGCCGCAGTAGATGACGTTCATTCTCCTTCCCTCCCGATGAGCTTTTCCAGCTCGCGGTAGTCCTCAACCGTCACGTACGGCTTATCTTCGCCACCGTAGAGGACTGCCGTCGAGTGGATCGCGTTGTGTGGACAGAGCTGGGCGCAGACGCCGCAGCCGACGCAGACCTCCGGGAGTATCTTGGCCTTCTTATCGTTCTCGTCGATGACTATTGCCGGACATCCGAAGTCGCGGATGCAGTTGTAGGCCCTCTCACAGGCGTCCTTGTCCACGAAGTAGGGGACTATCTTCCCCCCGGCACGGCGGTATTCGCGGAAGTGGTAGAGGGCACACTCCCCGCGGGATATTATCACGGAGAGGCCGTCGTACTTCAAAGCCTCTCTGAACTTGCCTATGTTCTTCCTCGCCTGGAATGAGTCAACGACGACTATCTTCTCTATGCCCAGCCCCCTCAGAACGGCCTCTATGTCGAGCCTCTTCTCGTACTGGTTGACCTTCTTCGGACTGCCCGGGTGGGCCTGCTGGCCAGTCATGGCCGTTACCGCGTTGTCGAGGATTATCAGCGTCATCTTGGAGTTGTTTCTGATCGCGTTGACTATGCCCGGTAAAGCCGCGTGGAAGAAAGTTGAATCGCCGACAACTGCTACAACTCTCTCCTCGGCCGAATGCTGGACGCCGTGGGCTATGCCGAGGGAAGCGCCCATGGCCAGGAGGGAGTCCGTCCAGCCGATGTGCTCAAGGGCCAGCATGGAATAGCAGCCGATATCGTTGGCGAGGTAGTAGTTTTCTATCCTGCCCATCGCCCTTCTGAGCGTCCAGAAGGTGGCCCTGTGGGGACAGCCGGCGCAGAAGGTCGGCATCCTCGGCGGGGCGAACTTGGCGAGCTCCCACATCTTCCTGAAGTGTCCCTCGTAGTCGAATGGCAGGTTTTTCCCAAGAACCTCCGCGAGAACCTTTATGACTATCGGCACGTTGTACTCCAGCATCTCAAGGAAGTGGCCGCTCTTCTTGCCGATGATCTCAAGCCCCGGGTTCCTGTCCTTGGCGATTTCCCTCACGAAGCCCTCGATGTACGGCGAAAGCTCCTCGACGACGATGACCTTATCGAGCCCCTCTACGAAGTCGCCGATGAGCTTCTCCGGAAGGGGATTAAGAACTCCGAGCTTTAGGATGTAAGCTTCACCACCGAGCTTTTCAAGGCTCTCAAGGACATAGGAGTACGGGACGCCGGAGGTTATGATGCCTATTCCATTCACTTCTTCTGGCTTTGCCTTTCTGAGCTCCTTTCCATCGAAGAACTCGACGCGGTTTAAGGCCAGTAACTCGGGGTCGTCCTTCATTTTTTCAACTTTTTTCAAAAGCTCCGCCTTGAACTTCCTCGCGAGGGAACCCACGGTCGCGTAGCCCCTCCGGTTCTCCTTCCAGGAGAGTCTTTCAAAGGGCTTCCTCTCAAGCTTCCTGACATTCACCAGGCCGCTCTGGTGGTTCACCCTCGTTGTCGTCCTGACGAGAACCGGGCTCCCGTACCTCTCGCTTATCTCGAAGGCCTTCCTGACGAGATCATAGGCCTCCTGCGGATTTGCCGGCTCAAGCATTGGCAGGTAAGCGGTGTAGCCGAACCACCT
The DNA here is from genome assembly GCF_002214545.1 of Thermococcus thioreducens. NCBI lineage: Archaea > Methanobacteriati > Methanobacteriota > Thermococci > Thermococcales > Thermococcaceae > Thermococcus > Thermococcus thioreducens. The sequence continues at coordinate 1,309,234 of NZ_CP015105.1, forward strand.
GCCGTCTTGCTCCGACTGGGAGGAGTGTGCGTAGGGGTCGTCCGCTATGACCACCACCAAGCCGGCTTTCACGCCGGTGTAGGCAAGGGAGTAGAGCGTATCGGAGGCAACGTTTCCGCCGACGCTCTTCATCGAGGTGAAGCCCCTCAGACCGACGAAAGACGCTCCTGCGACGGTCTCTAGGGCGACCTTTTCGTTCGCGGCTATCTCGACCACGATGTCGTCGCGGTAGCGGGAGGCCCTGTCAAAGGTGTCCAGAATCTCGGTCTGGGGGGAACCGGGGTAGAAGGCCGTTACCTTGACGTCCGCCTCCAGCGCGGCCCTGACGATCGCTTCGTTGGCCAGCATGTAGCCCACGTGGGGCTCCTCTTTCAGAACTTCCTTCAAGGACATAACAACACCATAGGGTTTTGGAAGCGAACCTATATATGGTTTTTCTGGACGGGAAGGGACAGTATTAAACAATCTTGGGTGTGAAAGTGGAAGTGTTAACCTCGCGGAACCTCAAGATCATCAAGGTCCCACACGTTAAAACCCTCTTCCTTCAGACCCCATTTTCCCTCAACTTTCCTTGCCATGAGACCAAAATACGCCTCCCATCCTTCGAGGCCCATAAGTTTGAATTTCCTTTTCAAATCTTTCAGAACTCCACGGGCTTCCCGTTTTCTCATGTCTTTCCACTTTACTTCAACAAGAAGGACTTTTTTCATGTTACCCTCCTCTGCCACCAGGTCGATTTCCTCGCCCCTGTGCCACCAGCGGCCTATCCGGGTGAACTTAAAAGGCAGCTTCTCAGCTTTGTTCAGCTCGATCAGAAACTCCCTCGCGACGTCTTCAAAGCGAGTCCCTAAAACCCTCTGGAGGTCTTCTTTAACGTCGTCGTAAGTCACGAGACCTAGCTCTATGCCCGTTCTGTTCTTGGGCACTATCGAAAACCATGTGAGCAGCATCGGGTCTTTTAGTCTGTAGATACCGCGCTTCTCCTTTTTTGCAACCGGCAGTTCCCTTTCCACAAAACCGAGGCGGATGAGGTTCTCCAGATAGGGATACACTTTTCTCCCATCCAGTCCGGCGTAGCTTGCTATCTCCGAGGGTCTGGTTTTCCCGTGGGCCATCGCGGAGAGTATGGAGAAGTAAGTCTTCAGCTCCCTGAGTTCCCCTGAGAGGAGGATGTATGGCTCGTCGTAGAAGAAACCCTCCGGCTTCAGAAAGTTCTCCTCGACGAACGTTTTGGTGTCACCGTATCTGGAAGCCACTATAAGGTAAGAGGGGATACCCCCTATGAGCATGTACAGCTCCAGGCCAGTTCTGAAATCGCTGAAGAACTTAAGGGAGTCGAAGACGGTAAGGGGTCTGAGCCGAAAACTCGCGGTTCTCCTGCCATGGAGGGGGGAGGAATAGCTGAGGACTTCATCGACCATCATGCCTATGAGCGAGCCGGACAAAACCAGCATAACCGGCTTTCTTGAGAGGTCGTGATCCCAGGCCCTCTGCAGGGCACTTAGTATCGTCCTGTCACTCTTGAGGGCGTAGCTGAACTCGTCGAGGATTATCAACGTTTTTTCCTCGATTTTTAATGATAGGTACCTGAACAGGGAATACCAGTCGTCGAGGCTCAGAAACAGCTCATCTTTGAAAAATGCGGCCAGTTCCTCCCGGAGTTTCCTTATCTGCCTTTCCCGCGTGTCCTCCATAAATGTGTGAAAGAACGCCCGCTTCCCCTTTGAAAACTCGACCAGAAGCCTGGTTTTTCCCGTCCTCCGCCTCCCGTATAAGACCACAAACGAAGGGAGATTCGCCCACTGCTCTTCAAGCAACTTAAGCTCGTTTTCACGGTCAATAAATTCACTAATCATGATTAGTACTAATCACGATTAGGATTTAAAGCTTTCGTCGTAATGGAGATAAAAGAGAGTTCATAGGAGCTCCCCAACGAGCTCCACGGTGGCGCTTCTGGCCTTGCTCCTCAGCCTTTCGAGGTGACTGCTTAATGCCTCTCCAATGCCGTGGACGAAGAGGCTCATCGCCTCGTCGCTGTCGAGTCCCCTCGACCTCAGGTAGAAGAGGGCGTCCTCGTCGAACTGTCTAACAGCTGAGGAGTGGAATGCTGAGTCGATTTCTCCTGTGTCGACCTCAAGCATCGGCACGCTGACGCCGAGTGAACCCTCGTCCATTATGGTTATCTGGGAGACCACACCGCTCGATGAGTTCTTGGCGCTCTCAAAGACCTTCGCAACCCCCCTGTGAACCGTCCAGCCGTTCTCGTATGAAAAGCCGTGAACCCTCGTCTCGCTTTTGCTCCTTTCGCCGTACTGGAGGACGTTAGTGAGGTAGTCCACCGAGCTTCCAATGGCTATGGGCATGCCCCTGAGTATCAGCTCACTCTTTGCCCCTTCAAGGGAGTAGTCCTCGCGGTGGTGGCTCATTTCCCCGGCGCTTATGACCGTGAATGCCTTAACTCTGGTTCCTCCCCCGAGGCTTGCCCTGAGGAGGTAGTGCGAAAGGCTCTTATGCCTTCCAACGGTCAGAACCTCAAGCTCGGCGTTCTTAGCTTTGAGCTCGACCACGAAGGATTTAGTCCCTTCTTTAGTTAAATCGTAGATTATTATCGGGGCCCTGACGTTCTCGGCCTCGATGCTTATGTGGTGGCTGATGAATGCCTTAGCTGAGAGGTGGGAGACTATGACGAGGGGTTCCACCAGGTCTCTGGTAATCCTCAGCCTGTACGCTTTCCTGAGGGCGTAGAAGTGGAAGCCGAGGATTCTCGACTCTTCGGGCTGGGAGAGGCCTAAAGTCCCCTCGCTCAGCTCAACACCGGACGGAAGGCTAAACTCGGCATCGCTTCCAGATAAAACGACGTGCCCCTTTATCGGAACGTCCCCTGCTTCCGCCTCTGTCGGCAGTTTGAGCGGCGAGTTCTCCTCGAAGAGCTTCCACTTGGTGTAGCTCTTTATGGTTGGGCTGTCGCCGTACTTCTGGTAGGTTAGCCTTTCGAGTGCTTCCCTCTCAATGAACATCAGCCAACACCCCCGACCTCGCTGAACTCAAGCTCTATGACCTTCTTGAGAACCTCGACGTACTCGAAGGGCAGTCCCTCAAGGATTTCGCTGATGAAGCCGAGAACTATGAGGCTCTTGGCCTCTTCCTCGCTTATACCGCGCGAGTTCATGTAGAAGAGCTTGTCCTCGCCGAGCTTCCCGGTCGTTGCCTCGTGGATTATGCTCGCTGTGGGCTCGTCGCTCTGGTTGTGCGGATAGGTATACGCCTTGCTCTCCTCGTCGAGGATTAGCGAGTCACACGAGACCGTCGCGGTGGAGTTCTTCGCGCCCTTGAGGATCCTCACCAGCCCGCGGTATATGTTTATGCCGCCGTTGGCGCTTATGCTCTTGGAGACTATCTTTGAGCTTGTGTTTGGAGCGAGATGCCAGGTTTTGGCGCCGGTGTCCTTGAGGTAGGGCCCGTTGCTCAGCGAGACTACGTACTGAGCCGTCCTCGCCCCCTCGCCCTTAAGGACGCTTGACGGGTAGGTGTAGGTTATCTGGCTGCCGATGCTGCCCTCAATCCACTCGACGTAGGCGTTTTCCTCTATTATTGCCCTCTTGTTGTTGAAGTTGATGACGTTCCTGCTCCAGTTCTGTATCGTGGTGAACTTGACGGTGGCGTTTTTGTGGGCGTAAATCTCGACCATGCCGTCGTGGAAGGAGAAGCCCTTGTACATCGGCGCCGAACAGCCTTCAATGAAGTGTATGTAGCTCCCCTCGTCCGCGACCAAAAGCGTGTGCTCGAACTGCCCCTCCAATGCGGAGCCTATAACGAAGAAAGCCTCGACCGGGAAGGGGATTCTGACACCCTTCGGCACGTAAACGAAGACCCCACCGCTCCAGAGGGCGTGGTGTAAGGCCGAAAACTTGTGCTCTCCGGCCGGAAATACCCTGCCGAAGTACTTCTTCACAATGTCGGGGTACTTCTGAACAGCCTCCTCCATGGGGAGCATGATGATCCCCATCTTCTCGAACTCGGCCTTTAAGTTGGAGTAAACGCTCTCGCTGTCGAAGACCGCCGTCAAGCCGGAGAGGAACTTTTTCTCTATCTCGGGTATATTTAAGCGCTCGAAGGTTCTCCTGATGTTCTCGGGCAGATCGTCCCAGTCTTTAACTTCGTTGCCTATCTCTGGCTTGGAGTAAAGGGTGAGGTTCTCAAGGTCGAGCTCCTCAACACCGACGACCCACTTGGGCATCGGGAGCTTCTGGAACAGCTCAAGGGCCTTCAGGCGGTGCCTGAGCATCCACTCCGGCTCGTTCTTTATCCTCGAAAGCTCCTCGATCATGTCCCTTGTCAGTTCTCCTTTGAGCTCTATCTCCTTGGGGTATGGTACCGCCGTCCCGAGTATCTCCTCAAGTGATCCAGCTTTGAGTATCTCCTCAAGCCTTGACTGCTGTCCCATTTTCCTCCACCGCCGCGAAGCCCTTCTCCTCTATGAGCTTTACAAGCTCCATCCCGCCGGAGACGACGAGTTTACCCTCCTTCAGCACGTGCACCCTCTGGGGGTTCAGGTACTCCAGAATCCTTCCGTAGTGGGTGATTAGGAGTATCGCCGTCCCCTCGCTGTGCAGCTTGGCTATAACCCCTGCGATGACCTTGAGGGAATCCACATCAACTCCGCTGTCCGGCTCGTCGAGGATGAGAAGCTTGGGCCTCACGAGATATGCTTGGAGCATCTCCAGCTTTTTCCTCTCACCGCCTGAAAAGCCTACGTTGAGCTCCCTGGAGAGAATCGAACTGTCAAAGCCGAGATCCTCAACGGCCTTGAATATCATGTCGTAGGCCTCGACCTCGTCTATCCCCTGCAGGTTCTTCAGAGTCCTCTGGAGGAAGTTGATGACCTTTACCCCTTCCACCTCAACCGGGTGCTGGAAGCTGAGGAAGATGCCCTTCCTGGCCCTCTCCTCGGGCTTTTCTCCGGTTATGTCCTCCCCTCCAAACAGTATTCTCCCGTCCGTAACCCTGTACCTCGGGTGTCCTGCTATTGTCAAAGCCAACGTGGACTTTCCGCTGCCGTTCGGCCCCATGACGACGTGGAGCTCGCCCGATGCGAGTTCAAAGTCCACTCCCTTCAGGATTTCCTTATCGGCAACCTTAACATGGAGATTTTCCACTTTCAGCATGAGCATCACCGTTTTTTCTTTACCCGCGTTTGGGTAGAAAAGTACACTTTTAAAACCTTTCTTCGCAGAACTGTGTATTCCCTGCTCAAGAAGGCAGAAGGGAAAAAGGGAACTTCAACCTCCTGCCTGGAGGAGAAGTCCCGGAAGCTGGGGCTGCCTCTGGCCGAGCTCCTGATCGAGCATGAATATGACCTGCGGGCTGTCCTTGGCGAACTTGAGCTTGTCCACTATCTTCTTGACGTTTGCCTCCTCCTCGACCTGCTCGTTGATGAACCACTCAAGGAACGCCCTCGTTGAGTAGTCCTTCTCCTCCTCGGCTAAAGCCGCTAACTCGTGTATGTGTCTGGTTATGAACTGCTCATGCTCGTAGGCGGCCTCAAAGGCAGCAAGCGGTGAGTCCCACTCCTTGGGCGGTTCCTGGACGGCCTTGAGCTCGACCCTGCCGTTCCTGTCGTAGATGTAGTTGTAGAACCTCAGAACATGGCCAAGCTCCTCTTCAGCTTGTGCCTTCATCCAGTTCGCAAATCCCTCCAGGTTCATGTCCTCGAAGTAGGCCGCCATCGAAAAGTACAGGTAGGCCGAATAAAGCTCCCTGTTCAGCTGTTCGTTGAGGGCCTTCAGCATCCTCTCGCTCAGCATCTCCACAACCTCCGGGTATAGTTACACCCGGTTACTTTAAAAGCTTTCCTCATACCAGCCCCTCCCGCTCCAGCACCTCAAGCACGCGCTGAAACTCCTCAAGCTTTCCGCCCGTAACGACCCTCTCCGGCCGGAAGGGGCAGTCGCAGTAGGGGTACTCAAGGAAAGCCTGGTATGTCCCGATCCTCCTGGCTATCGCCACTATCTCCTCCTTGTCCATGCCGAGGAGGGGCCTGTGAACCGGGAAGCGGACGCTCATCGTCTCAAAATACAGGTTCGAGAGGGTTTGACTGGCAACCTGTCCGAGGCTGTCACCGGTCACTATGCCGAGGGCGCCCCTTTCCCTCGCTATCTCAGCGGCGCGCCTCAGCATTGCCACCTTGCAGACGACACACGTCCACTCCCCCTTTCTCGCCCTGATGAGGGCCCTGACGTAGGGCTTCAGTATCTCGAAGTGGTTCTCGACTATGAGCTCTATCGGCTCGGGGGAGTAGTCCTCAAGTATGTCGACGACCTTCTCGACGACGTTTCTCGCGTTCAGCCCCTGGTCAAAGTGCACCGCGATGACCTCTGCACCCCTCTTGAGCATGAGGAAAGCGGCAACGGGTGAGTCAATGCCGCCGCTGAGCAGGACGACGACCTTTCCCTGCGTGCCAACCGGCAGGCCGCCAACGCCCCTGAGCTTTTCGAGGAACACGTATGCCTTCCCGGCTATTATCTCTATCCCAACGACCAGCTCGGGGTTTTTGAGGTCGACCTTCCAGCCGAAGTTCTCGACGATAAATGCCCCGATCTCGCGGTTTATCTCCACGGAGGTCTTTAGGAAGGTCTTGTCGAGCCTCTGGGTTTCGACCTTGAAGCTTTTTGGACTCAGTCCCTTTAGAGCCTCCCTCAGGTAGGCGGGAACCTCTTCGTACTCCATCTCCTTCGCAGGGGACACAGAGACGACGCCGGGGACTTTGGCGATTATTTGGGCCGTTTCGTCGGGGGCATCGACCAGTATACGCCCCCTGATTATCCTCGCCTTCCCGTCTACCCCCCTCCTCCTCAGAGCGGCGAGTATGTTGTCCCTTAGTTTTCTCTCGAACTCCCTCCTTTTGCCGCCCTTGACCCCTATCTCGCCGTAGCGCACGATTATCACTTCAACCACCCAGGTAGCGGGCAAAGAAGTTCTTGGCTTCTTTCTCGTCCTCGGCACCGCGGATTACCATCCTGCCCGTCCTGAACACCAGTATCTCGGCGTAGTCGTCCTCGAACTGGATGAACTGGCTCGTTTTCAGGTACTCGATGCCGAGCTTTTCAAGCCTCTCCGCGAACTCGTCGAGGTTTATGCTCATGGGCATGGGCGGCGTCACCTGTATGGAGCCGTCGCACATGCGCTCTATCTTTATCCTCTTCTCCAGGAATGTGAACTCCCTCCTCACACAGGCGGGGCAGTCCTCCCTCCTCGGTATCCTGACCTTCTCGAAGTCCATGCTCTTGAGGTCGAAGAAGAACAGCTCGCTTTCAACCTCTTCGCCGAGCAGAATCTTTGCCGCCAGGGCAACGGCCAGTGATGCCGCGAAGCTCGGGACGTAGCTCATTATTCCGGCTATCGCGCAGGTCGGAAGGGGCCTCTCAGGGAGCCTTGGCATCAGGCACCGGAAGCAGGCGGTTTTTCCTGGGATTATCGGCATTATGTTGCCGTATGTTGAGAGGACACCGACGTAAATCCACGGCTTTTCGGTCTTTATTGCATAGTCGTTTATCACCTGCCTCGTGTAGATGTTGTCCGTCCCGTCGATTATCAGGTCGGCCTCGTCGAGTAGGCCCACCGTCCCAGGGTTCAGGTCCTCGAAGTGGCCGATTACTCCAAAGCGCTCCTTGAGGACTTCCACCTTCGGCTTCCCGACGTCCTCTTTGGTGTACATCGTCCTGGGAAGGTCGCTCTCGTCCACGAAGTCCCTGTCGATGACTATAATCCTTCCAACGCCGAGCTTGTGGAGGAAGTAGACCTCCCAGCTCCCCAGGGCTCCAGCCCCGACCACCGCTACCGTGCTCTCGCTCAGCTTCCTCTGCCCCTCGATTCCTATGATCGGGAAGTGCCTCGAAAAGTCCATCGTCACCCCTACCATACTCCCACCACATCCGGCTTGGACGAGGGGATAAAAAGGGTTTTGGAAACCAAAGGTTTATCTTGCAGGGGCTCACGGGAAATTCTGATCCACCAAAAGGGATTTCTATCCCAACGGCCAACGATGCAGTGGGGGGTTGAAATGCACCGCTTCAGTCCAGAGCATGCGCACGTACTGGACTCCGAATGGAGGCGGAAGGTCTTCCCTGCCAGGGAGGTCATAGGCTTCGCTCTTCCCGAAGTTCCCCAAAGAGAAGCCGCCGTAGACGTTGGCGCGGGTACGGGATACCTGACCGTCCCCCTGGCGAGGGCCTTCAAAAAGGTCTACGCCATCGAAGCAAGCCCAAAAATGGCGGAGATTCTGAAAAGGAGAATCGAAGACGAAAAGCTGAATAACGTCGAGGTGGTGGTCACCGAGAGGCCGCCGGATATAGGCGACTTCGACCTTGTGGTCTTCTCAAGTGTCCTGCACGAGATGGAGAGACCCGAGGAATACCTCCGCTGGGCTGGAAGGGCGTTCATCCTCGTGGCCGAGTGGAAGAAGGAGCCGATGCCATTTGGCCCTCCGGTGGAGGAAAGGCTCTCCCCGGAGGACATCCTCAGACTTGCCGAAAACTTCGAATTGGTGAAATACAGGGAGCTTGAGTACCACTACCTGATGCTTCTGAAACCAAAAACGTGAGGTGGTAGCATGGAGTTCTTTGAGGTTCTCCGGAAAAGACGGAGCGTTAGGAGGTTCCAGGACAAGCCCATTCCAAGAAAGCTCGTTGAGAAGCTCCTTGGGGCGGCTTTCCTCTCACCCAGTTCCTTCAACAAGAGGCCCTGGCACTTCATCGTGGTTGACGATAGGGAAAAGCTCCTGGCACTCTCAAAGGCCAAGCTCGGCGCCTCCGGTCTGGCAACGGCTCCTCTGGCGATAGTTATCACAGCGGACGAAAGCCGGAGCGACGTCTGGGTGGAGGATTCCAGCATAGCGGCGGAACACATACAGCTGGCGGCGTTCGACCTGGGGCTGAGCTCCTTCTGGGTTCAGATAAGGAACAGGATGCACGATGAAAGAAGAACCGCCGAGGACTACGTGAGGGAGCTTTTGGGGATCCCGGAAAACTACCGCGTCCTCTGCATAATCGGAATCGGCTATCCAGCTGAGAACAAGCCTCCCCACGGCGATGAGGTTTTCGAGTGGGACAAGGTGAGCCTCAACCGCTTTGGCAAACCCTGGAAGTGACTTCATATTGTCAACTGCTTTTCTGTTTAATTTTTCAAGACGCAAAAAATAAACGCCATAAAGCGGCCAGAGTATAAACCGTTGGTGGTGTCCATGGGCAAAAATGGATGCAACGTATTTCCAACTGCAAAGGTCTGCAAGTTCTGCGCCGGGGAGCGTCTCGATGATGTTGTCTCAATACTGAAACGAAAAGGCTACGAGGTAAGCGTCGAGGGCTGCCTCGGCCTGTGCGCCAAGTACGACTGCGGCAACATAAACGTCATAGCGGGGAAGGTCGAGATCTCCGTGAGGAACATGGAGGAGCTGGAGACTGCGGTGGGAGGGGGTGTGTAGATGGTGAAGGTTCTCGTGATAATCACGAGCCCGGACGAAAGGGCCCTTCCGGGGTTCATGTGGGCGGTCAACGCGATAAAAAACGGCTGGGCTGAGGATGTTGAGGTCATACTCTTCGGACCGGCGGAGAGGGCGGTGGCAGAGGGTGACGGGCTCTTCATACAATGGATAAAAAAGCTGGCAGAAATGGGCAGAACCCCAACGGCGTGCAGGAGACTAGCCGAGGTCGAGGGCTTTGTGGGGCCTCTGGAGGAGTACACGAAGGTCGAGTACGTCGGGAGGATAATAGCGGAAAGGCTTGAGGAGGGCTACGTCCCGATGACGTTTTGATGAAAAAAGCTTCAAAAAAAGGCTTTTTAACCACCCTCTCAATCTCTTTTCAGGTGAAAGGGGTGCGCAGGGCGCTTTTAATGCTGGTAGTCCTATCGCTTCTCATACCGCTGGTCAGCGCGGGAACCGTCAAATACGGCAATTTGTCCTTTCATGACGTCACGACCGAAAAGGAGCTCCAGGAGCTGGTCTCCTCGAACGAGGGGAGGTACTTCTTCGTCTTCTACCACTCCGAGAGCTGTCCCGCCTGTCAGTACATGAAAACGAGTGTCTTCCCAACTACCACAGCTGAAAAGGCCCTTAAGGGGCTTGTACTCGTTTCGGTGGACGTTTACAAAGGCCGCCCGATAACGACGCTCCGGTATAAGGTTTACAGCCCGGTGATAGTCATCCAGCCGGACAACGCCGGCTACTACAGACCCAAAACGCCCGGAGAGGAGATAAGCGTCGGCGTCCCGGGAACGCCAACCATGGTCGTTTTCAAGGCCGTTAACGGGACTATGGTTCTGAGGGGAGTAGCGGTAGGCGCTCTGAACCCCGACGGGCTGACGTACTTCTTGGAGAAAGCCACGGAAGGGGGGAACCTCACTCAGGCCACCACTCAGCCCAGTGGACAAAAGCCCCAGACGGAGGACCTTTCAGGAAACCCCAGCGGGAAGAGCAACCTCGGCCTGGCAGTGCTCCTGCCGATATTCTCCGCCGGGATCGTCAGCGTCTTCTCACCCTGTGTTTTGCCGGTCATAGTTGGAGCGCTCTCCCTGACATTCGCCAGGAGGAAGGTTGAGGCGATAATAGCCGGAATGATGGCCTCCTTCGCCCTGCTAGGTGCTCTCGTCGGTAGCCTTGGTTCCTATGCCTCTCAGATACAGGGCGCCCTCTACATCATCGGTGGAGTCGGCTTCGTTGTCATAGGTGCGAGCTTCGTGAGCGAGAGGGTGAGCGCGAGGATGGAAAGGCTACTGAGCTTCTCGGCCACTGATAGGGTGGCCTCAAAGAGGGGCCTGGCGTATGACTTCGCACTCGGCTCGGCGTTGGGGGCGACATGGCTCGGATGCATTGCCCCCTACGTCGGCTTCGCGGTGATAACTGCCGCCCTGAGCGGGGACACGCTGAGCGGGGTTATCGTCATGGGCACCTACGGCCTCGGGATGGGTCTCACAGTTTACCTGCTGACGGCATCGAAGGACCTCGGCGAGTGGGTGAACAAAAAGTTCCTGTCCGGAAGGCTCTCCCTGGGCGGAAGGAGCAGGGCAAGGTGGGAGCAAGCTCTTGGGGTGATCCTGATACTTCTCGGCCTGCTGATGCTGACCGAGCTCACGCCTCTCAAGCTCTGGAGCTCCCTATTCGAATCGCTCTCACAGCTTTGAGGGAGGTGGTCTGATGTACAGGTACAGGAGGAAACTCAGCCTGGGCCTCAAGGAGGCCGAGGAGAAGTTTAAGGCAAAGCTGGAGGAGAAGGGCTACAAGGTTGTGCTTGAGTTTACCCCAAGTGACGTCGTCAGGGCCAAGGTCGGTGTCGATATGGAGCCCTACAGGATTCTCTGGGTCTGCAATCCAAAGATATTCTACGAGATGACCAAGAAGGACTACGAGATAGGCTCCTTTGCACCGTGCCCTGTGCTCTTCTACCGGAAGGACGGCGAGACCTACGTTGCCATAAACACCGCCGACGACGTGCTGGAGATTATCAAGGAGCCCCTTGAGGTCGTCAGGGGAGTCATAGAGGAGCTCTGAACCCCCTCCTTATTTGAAAAGCTCCTCATAAGCAACGTAGCCGTACCTCTCTAGTTCTTCCCTTTTGATGAACCTCAGCGAGGCGGAGTTTATACAGTAGCGCCTCCCCGTAGGTGTTGGTTCTTCAAAGACGTGGCCAAGATGCGAATCTGCGAAGCGGCTTCTGACTTCTTTCCCGCAGAGGAAGCCCTCGTAGTGCTCGGCTTCAACTACCGCCCACTCCTCAAGGGGTTTGGTGAAGCTCGGCCAGCCTGTTCCTGAGTCAAACTTGTCGAGTGAGCTGAAGAGCGGTTCACCGGAAACTACATCTACGTAAATACCCTCCTCGTGATCCTCCCAGTATTCGTTCTGGAAGGCCGGTTCGGTCAGTCCAAGCTGTGTTACTCCATACTGGAGGGGAGTTAGAAACTTCCTCAGCTCTGAATTCGAAGGTTTAACCCAGCCGAACCAGTAGTGTTCCCTCTCCGGAAAGAGACGAAAATGGGCGTTCTTCTCCCAGACGGACTTTATGAAGCCCAGCCTTCCGGAGTAGAACTTGTAGCGTTTGTAGTACCCAGGGAAGGCCAGGTAATAGCCTTGGTGGTATTTTTCGGCCGGATAAAACTCTTTAGCGGGGAGTATCTCCGTTGCTATCGGTTCATCGAAGATTCCCGAGAGTTCGAGCCTTCTCTTCGATTCTTCAGCCAGCTCCCTCTGCCCCTCATTCAGGTAGAAAATCGCCGTTCTGTACTGCTCGCCCCTGTCGGCGAACTGGCCGTAGGGATCGGTCGGATCTATGTTCCTCCAGAGGACTTCGAGGAGCCTCTCGTAGGAGACCTCTGAGGGGTCGTAGATGACCTTAACTGCCTCGCGATGGCCGGTTTCACCGGTTGAGACCAGCTCGTAGGTCGGGTTCTCGATCCAGCCACCGGTGTAGCCGGCGATGGCATCAACCACTCCGGGAAGCCTCTCAAAGGCCTCTTCCATGCACCAGAAGCAGCCGCCCGCAAAGATTGCAACACTCAAATTGAAGTGGTTTCCCTCCATTTCGCTGTCCCCAATTACATAATAAAGGGCAAGTTTTAAATAGTTTTGGGCATTATTACATTTTGGTGATTAAAAATGTCCCTTGTTGTTCATCATCCAATTTTTAAAGAGATATATCGGATCGGCGAGGATGGAGTGCCGGAGTTCAAGGCGTTCGTAGATGGCCGGTGGGTCTGGGGCCAGAAATTCAGGGACATCCTCAGTCCAGTGGATGGGAGTGTTATAACAAGGATCAGCGTTCTTTCAAGGGAGCAGATCGAGAGAGCAATTGAAGGCGTTTATGGAGAAGGTAGGCACCTCATTAGAAACTATCCCGGAGAAAAAAGGATAGAGAGCTTCCTAAGGGCAGCAGAACTTATGGAAGATGCGTTTGATGACTTTGTAAGAACCCTTATACTCGATGCTGGGAAGCCCAAGGGAAACGCCGAGGGAGAAGTGAAGGCAACCATCGAACGGCTTAGGAAGACGACCTTTGAATCTAGAGCAATCCTGGGAGACTACATCCCCGGGGACTGGAGCGAAGAAACCCTGGAGAGCGAGGGGATAGTAAAACGGGAACCATACGGTGTTGTGCTCGCCATAACCCCCTTTAACTACCCGCTCTTCATACCCGCTGCGAAGGTCGTTCCGGCACTGCTTGCGGGGAATGCAGTTCTGTTAAAGCCGGCCTCCGCCGACCCACTGGCAGCGATTCTCTTTGTCAGAGCTCTCGAAAAGGCTGGATTTCCCGCAAAAAGCATATCACTCCTGACCATACCTGGAAGGTTCATGGACGATGTCGTTGCTGACAGAAGGATACGGGCTATAACCTTCACGGGCAGCACGGAGGTTGGGGAGCACATTGTAAAAATCGGTGGAATAAAAGCCTATCACTTAGAGCTCGGAGGAAAGGACCCTGCAATAGTCCTCGACGATGCTGACGTTGAGCTGACGGTCGATAAAATAGTCAGAGGGGTGATCAGCTTCTCGGGACAAAGGTGTGATGCCATAAGGCTTGTCCTGGTCCAGGAGGGCATCTACGGTGAGGTCAGGAGAAAGCTCGTGGAAAAGCTCAGGGAGATCAAACCAGCAAACCCCATCGAAAACGAAAATGCCGTGATGGGGCCGTTGATTGATGAACAGTCCGCCCGCTATATTGAGGAAATATGGAAGGATGCAGTGGACAAAGGGGCCAGATCCCTCACTGAGTTCAGAAGAGAAGACAACTACGTGTGCCCCGTGTTACTTGAAGTTGACAAAAGTATCCTGCCAGAACTACGAGCGTTCAACGAAGACGTGTTTGGACCTGTGGTGATACTCGTAAAGGTAAAGGACGATGATGAAGCCGTGGAGATAGCAAACTCCTCAAGATTTGGACTCGATGCCGCTGTCTTTTCATCCTGTGAAAGAAGGGCCAGAAGGGTTGCAAGGCTGCTTGAAGTTGGGAGTGTGTTCATAAACGAGTACCCGAGACACGGAATAGGGTATTACCCCTTCGGAGGGGTAAAGGACAGCGGCGTTGGGAGGGAAGGAATAGGCTATTCTTTATTCCAGCTGACCACTACCAAGACTATCGTCCACAACTTCAAGGGATACGGGGTCTGGGAGTATATGTGAGAGTTAGGGCACTGAAAGAAAATTATATAAACCTAATTCACAAACCTTATGATGTCGAAAGTCGAACTTATGTGGAAGTGATGTGATATGACCGAGTTTAAAGAGGACGTTTCTATAGTTCTCGGTGGAGCGGCCGGGCAGGGAATTCAGACCGTCGAGGGGATTCTGACCTACGCCCTAAAGCGCTCCGGCTACCACGTCTATGCAAACAAGGAGTACATGTCCCGCGTGAGGGGCGGGATAAACACCACCGAGATACGCGTTTCTTCCAGACGCGTCAGGGCCTTCGTGAAGAGAATAGACATCCTCGTTCCCTTCAAACAGGGTGTTCTGAGCTGGGTCTCCGACAGGCTCTCCAAGGAGACCGTCGTCCTCGGAGAGAGGGAGAACGTCGAGGAAGAGTTCCTTGGAAGGGTAAACCTCGTGGAAGTGCCCCTCACGAAGCTCGCCCTCGAAACGGGAAGCCAGCTCTACATCAACACGACCGCAGCAGGCCTGATAGTCGGCCTCTTCCACGGCGACTTTGGGGCGGTCGAGGAGTACATAAGGAAGCGCTTCGGGAGCAAGGGTGAGAACGTCGTGAACAAGAACATCGAAGCCGCTAAAAAAGGCTACGAGCTGGGCGTTAAGCTCTGCGAGGAAGGGACGATAAGGGTCGAAGTCGGGAGAGACGAGAAGGTCAGGGAAGAAATCCTGCTCAGCGGGACCGAAGCTGTAGGGATAGGTGCCCTCGCCGGAGGCATGAACTTCCTCAGCTTCTACCCTATGAGCCCCTCAACTGGCGTCTCGACCTTCGCTGCACAGAAGGCGGAAGAGTTCGGGATAATAGTCGAGCAGGTCGAGGACGAGATTTCGGCGATAAACATGGCCCTCGGAGCGTGGTTCGCGGGAGCGAGGGCGATGGTGAGCACCTCCGGCGGCGGCTTCGCCCTGATGAGCGAGGCTTTGAGCCTCGCCGGAATGGCGGAGAACCCGATAGTCATACACCTCGCCCAGAGGCCCGGGCCTGCAACGGGCCTGCCGACGAGGACAATGCAGGGCGACCTAAACCTCGTCCTCTACGCGGGCCACGGCGACTTTCCGAGGATAATCCTCGCACCTGGAAGCATGGAGGAGGCGTTCTACCTAACTGCTGAGGCCTTCAATTTAGCTGACAAATACCAGGTTCCTGTAATAATCCTCACTGACCAGTACTTCGTGGACACCTACTACAACCTGCCCAGGCCGGACTTAGGCAGGGTGAGGTTCGAGAAGTATATCGTCGAGGCAAAGCCAGGCTATAGGAGGTACGAGCTGACCGAGGACGGGATCTCGCCGAGGGCCGTCCCGGGCTACGGCGAGGAAGTAGTCATAGCCAACGGCAACGAGCACGACGAGTGGGGCGACATAACAGAGGAGGCGGAGCTTACGAGGGAGATGCAGGAGAAGAGGGCCATCAGAAAGCTCGAAACGATAAGGAAGAACGCACCCCTGCCGAGGCTAATCGGGAGCGAAAACGCCAGGTACCTCGTGGTTTCATGGGGCTCAACGCTCCACGCCGTTGAGGAAGCCATCGAGAAACTCGGAAGGGACGATGTAGCGTTCCTCCACTTCAGCTGGGTCTACCCGCTCAACCCGGAGACAAAGCGGTTCTTCGAGGGCAAAACGGTAATCGTCGTCGAGAACAACGTCACCGGCCAGTTCGCAGACCTTCTGAAAAAAGAACTCGGCGTCGATGTTCATCACAGGGTTCTCAAGTACGACGGGAGGCCGTTTTCGGTGGAAGAGGTTTTTGATGCCCTGAAGGGGGTGGTAGAATGAACCTTCCAACCGGCAGGGAGGCCTTTGAGCCCAGGAGGCCGACCAGCAAGGACGTCGCCTGGTGCCCTGGGTGTGGAAACTTCGGCATAAGGAACATCCTCATCTCAGCCTTAGCCGAGCTTGGCCTGAAGCCGAGCGAAGTGGCGATAATCAGCGGGATAGGACAGGCCGCAAAGATGCCCCACTACATCAACGCAAACGGCTACCACACACTCCACGGAAGGGCAATACCGATAGCTACAGGCGTAAAGGCGGCAAGCCCCGAGCTGACGGTCATAGCGGAAGGTGGAGACGGCGACATGTACGCCGAAGGCGGCAACCACCTGCTCCACGCGATAAGGCGCAACCCTGACATAACCGTCCTCATCCACGACAACCAGATATACGGCCTCACGAAGGGGCAGGCGTCGCCGACGACGATGGTCGGAATGAAGACGCCGACCCAGCCCTGGGGAGTCTTTGAGGAGCCTTTCAACCCAATCGCGTTGGCCATAGCCATGAACGCCTCCTTTGTCGCCAGAACCTTCATGGGCTACTTCAGGGAGAGCGTGGAGATAATCAAGAAAGCCATCCAGCACAAAGGTCTCGCGATAGTTGACATCCTCCACCCGTGCGTCAGCTTCAACAAGGTGAACACCTACGCCTGGTACAGGGAGCACACCTACTGGATGGACGATCACGATCCGCACGACAGGGAGGCGGCATTCAAGAGGGCCCTGGAGGAGGATCCGCTCCCGCTGGGAATCTTCTACGTCAACGAGAAGCCGACCTTTGAGGAGAGCGTTCCGGCTTACAGGGTGGACAAGAGACCGCTATGGCAGAGGGAACCAAAGCTCGACCTCGTTGAGAAGTTCTTCGAGGACAAGAAGGCCTGAGGAATCTTTCATTTTTCTAATTTGAGAGCACTGGAGGTGCACCATCATGAAGATTGGAGAATATGCCCCGGATTTCGTTCTGAAAGACCAGAACGGTGAGGAATTCAGGCTGGGCGATTTCAGGGGAAAGAAAGTTCTGCTGTCCTTCCACCCGCTGGCGTGGACTGGGATATGCGAGAAACAGATGAAGGCCCTGGAGGAGAACCACGAGCGCTTTGAGAGCCTGAACGTCGTCCCCGTCGGGATAAGCGTTGACCCTGTGCCGAGCAAGAAGGCCTGGGCCGAGCACATCGGCCTTAAAAAGCTCAGGATTCTGAGTGATTTCTGGCCGCACGGAGCTGTTGCGAAGCTCTACGGCCTGTTCCGCGAAAAGGAGGGCTTCTCAGAGAGGGCAAACGTCCTCATAGACGAAGAAGGAAAGGTTGCGTTCTTCAAGGTCTACCCTATAAAGGAAGTGCCCGACCTGGATGAGATATTCAAGCTTTTGGAGGGAGACTGAGTCCCCTTTCAAAATTTTAACCCTACCCAATTTCGTCCTTAACTTTTTGGTCAGGAAAGGCTTTTTATGCTTCCGCACCAAATAGGTTCGGTGGTGAAAATGCCCGAGATATGGGTCGAAAAGATACTCGATGAACCCGAACTCTACATTCTGAGGATTGACGATGAGAGGATAAAGTACTTTGAGGCCACCTGGGACATCCCCGAGGGGATAACCTACAACGCTTACCTCATGAAGACAGGCGATGCGGTTGTTCTCTTCGACGCCTGGAAGAAGGACTACACCGAAGAGTTCCTTGAGACCCTGCGGAAGCTCGTTGATCCGAAGGAGATAACCCACATTATAATCCACCACACGGAGCCCGACCACAGCGGGGCAATTCCAGCGGTTCTTGAGGCCAACGGCTACAGGGCTCAGCTCATAGGAACGACCTTTGCCAAGCGCTTTATGGAAGGCTTCTACGGTGAAAAAGTGGTGGAGAACTTCTACACCATAAAGGACGGCGAGGAAAGGAACATAGGTGGAAAGACCTTCCGCTTCATAACCGTTCCCTGGCTACACTGGCCGGATACAATGATAACCTATGTGGTCGAGGATAAGCTCATATTCAGCTGCGACGCCGGGGGCGGCTACGGAATTCCGGAGGCAATAGACGACAGCGATGAGGAGGTCGTGAAGAGGTACCTGCCCCACGTGACCAAGTACATAGTCACCGTCATAGGCCACTACCACAAGTACATCGTCCAGAACATCAAGAAGCTCAAAAGCCTTGGAATAGTTGAAGAGGCCAGGATGATACTCCCGGGGCACGGCTTAATCTGGCGTAAGAATCCGATGAGGATATTCGAGCACTATGAGCGCGTTGGGGCCGGAATTCCTGAGAAAGACAAGATTCTGGTAATCTACGACTCCATGTACGGATTCGTTGAGAGGAGAATGGAGGTCGTCATAGACGAGCTCAGGAAGCACGGGAAGAAGCCCGTCGTCTACAGGTTCACCGACAAGGAAGCTCCAGCTGTAAGCGACATTCTCGGGGAAGTCCCTGACAGCGAGGCAATAATCATCGGTGCCTCTACCTACGAGGCCGAGATACACCCGAGGATACGTTACACCCTCTATGAGATACTGGACAAGGCCAACTACGAGAAGCCCGTGCTTATCGTTGGGGCCTTTGGATGGGCCGGCGTTGCTGGCAAGAAGATAGAGACCCTGATAACGAGGAGCAAGTTCGACCTCGTCGATGTAGTTGAGAGCCGCGGCATGCCGAGGTCAGAGGACGAGGAAAAACTCAGAGAGGGCGTCAGAAAACTCGTGGCCTGGGCAGGCTGATCCTTCCCTTCCCTTCCCTTCCCTCATATTTAAATACTGAACTGACATAACTGACAGTGGTGGTATATATGGAGGACATTTTTGAAAAACTTGCTGGGCTGTCGCCCAGAGAAATACTGGGCTACGCCCTGGCCTCTGAACAGGAGGCAAAGGAGTTCTATGAGCACCTCGCGTCAAAGAGCGGGGCGCTCCTTGGAGAGTTTTTTAAGGACCTCGCCAAGGCCGAGGAGAACCACAAGAGAATACTCCTCAAGCTGTACGAGGAGCTCTTTGGAGACACGGAATACCCCGTCCCCGAGGGCATACCCCTTGCCGAGACGTCTGTAAAGGTAGATACCGTCGCGAACCTCATAGAGGCCATGAGGGTTGCCCTGGAGAACGAGAAAAACGCAGAGAGGATATACTCGCACCTCGCCGAAACGCTCCCCGAACATGGGGGCATATTCAAGTTCCTGGCGGCCCAGGAAAGGGCGCACTACGCAGCGATAAGGAGCCATACAGAGTACCTTGAGGACGTGACGCAGGGACAGCAGGAGTACGTGAACGCACCGATAGAATTCTTCGGTGCCCAGCTGGAGCTCTACCTGGGACCACGCACCAGGCGGTGAGGTGACAGCGTGAGGGTCGTTATAGTCGGCAACGGGCCGGGGGGCATTGAGCTCGCCAAGAACCTGAGCAGAGAATTCGACGTGACCATAGTCGAGAGGGAAAACCTGCCCCACTACTCCAGGCCCATGCTGAGCCACTACATAGCAGGCTTTCTGCCGGAGGAAAAGCTCTTCCCATATTCCCTGGACTGGTACGAGAAGAATGGGATAAACCTGCTCCTTGGAGCTGAGGCAAAGCTGATCGACAGGCTCAGGAAGGTTCTCGTAACCGATAAGGGCGAGGTGCCCTACGACGCCCTCGTCATAGCGGCCGGGGCGAGGGCCAGAGAACCCTCGATTCCAGGAAGGGAGCACATCCTAACACTTAGGACCCTCGAAGATGCAAAGCTGATAAAAGAGCGCCTTGAGGACGAGGGCGAGGTGACGATCCTCGGCGGTGGCTTCATAGCGCTTGAACTGGCGGGAAACCTCGCCAAAGCCGGGTACACCGTCAGGGTGGTCCACCGGGGGGAGGCCCTTCTCGGCCTGGACCGTGAGCTGAGCGAACGCATCAGGGAGGAGCTTGAAGGGGCTGGGGTCGAGTTCCATCTGAAGTCGCAGGCCATAAGCGCCGACGAAGACGGCCTGAACACCGAAACGGGGTACATTCCGGGGAAGCTGAAGGTCTGCGCCTTCGGAATAGTGCCGAACAGGGAGCTGGCAGTTAAAAGCGGCATCCACGCCGGCAGGGGAATACTGGTCGACGATCACCTCAGAACCTCCGCGAGAGACGTCTACGCCATAGGGGACTGCGCTGAACTGGGAGGGATCATCGGAGGAACCGCCAAAACGGCGGTGGAACAGGCGAAGGTTCTCGCAAGAATACTGGCCGGGGAGGAAGCCAGCTACGTCCCATTCAGGTCGGCGTTCTTCAAGTTCGCGGACTTCAGCGTTGCAGTTATTGGACAGATCAGGGGGCGGGGTGAATGGCTCGATGAAAAGGCCAGGGTCTTTTACGATGGAGAGAGGGCCATCGGAGCCGTCGTCCTCGGTGACCTCAGGAAAGCCTTAAGGCTCGAAAAAATTATCAGAGAAGGACTACCTCTTGACTGAAGTGCACATCTCATCAAACTTTTGGTCTGGAAAATCGTTATATACTCCTGGCGCGGAAGTATTAATGCAACAACGTTTGTAGGTGGTAGGCATGGCAGTGAAAAGGAAAATGACCCGGAAGTTTCTGGAGGATGCCTTTGCCGGCGAAAGCATGGCACACATGAGGTACCTGATTTTTGCCGAGCAGGCCGAGAAGGAGGGATTCCCCAACATAGCCAAGCTCTTCAGGGCCATCGCCCACGCTGAGTTTGTCCACGCTAAAAACCATTTCATAGCCCTTGAGCACCTGGGCAAGACCCCGGAGAACCTGCAGGCGGGTATAGACGGTGAGACCTATGAGGTCGAGGAGATGTACCCGGTCTTCAAGAACACCGCCGAGTTCCAGGGCGAGAAGGACGCGGTGAGGACGACCCACTACGCCCTTGAGGCAGAAAAGATACACGCCGAGCTTTACGCCAAGGCCAAGGAGCTCGCAGAGAACGGAAAGGACATCGAGATAAAGAAGGTCTACATCTGTCCAGTGTGTGGATACACCGCCGTTGATGAGGCCCCCGAGTACTGCCCGATCTGTGGGGCCCCGAGAGACAAGTTCGTGGTCTTTGAGTGAACTTTTCGTTTTTTCATTTCTCAGGTTTGAGGCGCAAACCTTATAAGGTCGAACTAATAACATTAGGGTGGTGAAAGAAATGGCCAAATGGAAATGTATAGTATGCGGATACATCTACGATGAGGATGAGGGCGACCCCGACACGGGCATCGAGCCCGGAACCAAGTTTGAGGACCTTCCCGAAGACTGGGTCTGCCCGCTCTGCGGTGCACCAAAGGAAATGTTTGAAAAGATAGAGTGAGGTGATGGGGATGATAAGCGGAACCATAAGGAGTGGAGACTGGAAGGGGGAGAAGCACGTCCCCGTTATAGAGTACGAGAAGGAGGGCGACCTCGTTAAGGTGGAAGTCCAGGTCGGCAAGGAGATACCGCACCCCAACACGCCAGAGCACCACATCGCCTGGATCGAGCTCTACTTCCACCCCGAGGGGGAGAACTTCCCGATCCTCGTCGGAAGGGTCGCCTTCACAAACCACGGTGACCCGCTGACCGAGCCGAGGGCGGTCTTCTTCTTCAGAACTGCCAAGAAAGGCAAGCTCTACGCCCTGAGCTACTGCAACATACACGGCCTCTGGGAGAACGAGGTCACGCTTGAGTGAACCTTTCCTTTTCGCCCCAACCCCCTCTTTTTAATGTTTCTCCATGAGCCCGGAAGGTTTATTTATACTGCAGATAACGGTACTTCACAAGGAATGACTGAGATGATAGAAGATGTACCAGTACCACGTTATCATGAGCGTCGGTGGAATCCTGGTCCTTCTCGGGATTTTTCTGACGTGGAACCTTTCAAGGGATATAGAGAAGTTCCGGCTCGGGACAAAGAGTATCTCACGGTTCATGTTCCTCGGCGGGCTCCTGACGGCGCTCGGATTTATCGGGCTGATGCGGGGTAGGGGGACAGAGGTCATGGCACTGCCCGCCATTCTCGGGCCGGCCCTGATAGTCTACGCCCTTTCCGAAAGCGGCCTCGTGAGGGCGAAGCCGGAAATGCTCATCCAGGTGGCGGTAATAGTGGGCTCGCTCGTGCTGAGTGGAAACAGGACCCTGTATGTTATCGAATCGTTCTCTGCCATAGCCGTTGTGATACTTATGGACGCCGCAGCCTTCTACGTCCACACCCCCCAGCCCCACAGCAGGGCGGCGAGGCTCTCAGCGTGGCTGTTCACCCTTTTCGTGCCCCTGAATGCAGCTGAACCCGGAAATCCGGTCGCCATGGGGCTGTACATCATCTCGACCGCCCTCTGGGTCGCAATACTAGTTGCGCTCCACGGCGTCCTTAGAGAACGCTTCCCCAGAACTGCCCAGGAAAGCTTATAACTGGACACTCCAACTCCCCCAAGGTGAGGAAAATGAAGGTTTACATGCCCGGCAGGGAGTGGCCCCAGCACTACAGGGCTGTCCTCGACGAGCTCGCGAAGATAACCGACCCCGTTACTGGGGGAGACATACTCGACTCGGGAGTGGTTGCGGGGCTTGAGGTTTCCGGGGATACCCTCAGGGTCTGGCTCAACTTCGAGAGCCACGCCGAGTACAACATAACCGGTGCCAGTGCTATAGCATACTCAAAGATAATCGGGGACATAATCGAGCGCTTTGCCCTGGTGAAGTTCCAGAAAGTCTACGTCTACGACCTCAAGAACAACCCCGTTGGAGTTTTTGAGAACAGGAAGGGATACACCATCGAGGATATAAGCACGGAGAAGGTATGAGCCTTGGGACTATTTGAACTCTTCAGGACAAAGAAGAAGCCCAAAAAGGGGCCAAAAAGAGACCTGCCGGCAGAGGTTTCCAGGGTAGTCCAGATTCTTCGAAACGTCCATGACCCAGAGACCGGGTTGAACATAGTCGATGAGGGACTCCTCTATGGGCTGACCGTGGAAGGTGAAAACGTGGATGTGTTTCTCCTCATAGCCCGCTCAACGCCGGAGTGCCATTTCTGCCAGATGCTGGCTATAAACGTGCAGGAGAGAATTCTCAACGACATAATCCAAATTTTGAAGGAGGAAGGGTTTAATAGGATAAGGGTATATAATGAACTTGGACTCTTACTGGAGGAGGGATGAGTTATGGTTCCACCAGAGTTAGACGAGGGGCTTCCCCTCGAAAAGGTCAAGGACTTCTCCCTTGAGGAGCTCCTCGGGATGGCCATAAAGGCTGAGATAGGAGCAAGGAAATTCTACCAGAGCCTTGCAGAGAGGATAGAGGTTGAGTCCTTAAAGGAAAAGATTGAGTGGCTCGCCGGCGAGGAGGGCAAGCACGAGGCGCTCCTGAGAAAGATGTACGAGAGCATGTTCCCCGGAAAGGGGGTATTCTTCCCGAAGGAGCACATAGGGCCCGAACTGAAGCCCGTGGCAAGGGAGCTTCATAGTGCTCAAGACATCATAGAACTCATACGCTGGGCTATGCGTGCCGAGGAGATAGCGGCTCACTTCTACGAGGAAATCGAAAAAATCGTGGAGACCGATGACAGGAAAAGGCTCATGCGCTACCTCAGCGACATGGAGAAGGGTCACTATTACACCCTACGCGCCGAATACGAGCTCCTCCTCGACTGGGAGATGTACAGCCAGATGATGCACGTCGGACCGTAGTCCAGTTTTTCTTTTTCAACCCACAAATTAAAAAGAAGCCAGAAAG
The DNA here is from genome assembly GCF_002214545.1 of Thermococcus thioreducens. Lineage (NCBI taxonomy): Archaea > Methanobacteriati > Methanobacteriota > Thermococci > Thermococcales > Thermococcaceae > Thermococcus > Thermococcus thioreducens. Next base: position 1,332,845 of record NZ_CP015105.1, read on the forward strand.
GGATACGCCTCCGTTATTTACTCCCTGTACTTTGCTATCAGCTCCGCAAGAATCCTGTGGTGCTCCTTCTCGTTTTCAATAAGTGCCTCGGCGAGGCCTTTAAACAGGGGGTGGGTCATCTTCTCGGCCATCCTCTGGTAGGTCTCTATCATGTCCTTTTCAATCTCCAGATGCATCTCGGCAAAGCGCTTGACCAGGGCCTTCTGCTCCGGTACAAGTTCGACCTCCTTGACCTCCTCTATGGGCCCTTCTCCCGCGAGCTTCTCCAGCTCCTTCTGGGCCTCCAGAATGGCCTTCATCAGGTGCTTGTGTATTATCGTGTCTACGGCTATCCTGCCGACGACTTCCTCAACCTTGGTGTACTTCAGACCCTGCCCTCTTATGAGGCCGAGACCGTCCGTGTAGCTCGCGGCGGCCTTCTTTTCGGTCTCGTAGGCCCTCTTAACAAGTGGTTCAATCATGCACATCACCAGAACTATATGAACGTCGAACCTTAATAACGTTTTTCATTGAGCAAAAGGGTGCATCAACCCACTGCTTAGTGCACGAGAATCGAAAGGAAGCGAGGGAAAAGAGGAATGAAGAGGTCACAGTTCGACCTTTATGCCGGTCTCTTCCTCAACTTCCTCGAAGCCTTCCTTCATGTACTTTGCTAACTCCTTATCAACTTCAAATAGCGCCGCCAGGAACTCACCGAAGTGCTCCTTCTCCTCGTTGGCGACGTCGTAGAAGATGTGCTTTATCCTTTCGTCCTCTATGAGCTCCGCCAGCTGTTCGTAGAAGCTTATAGCGTCGAGCTCGGCCTCGATGGCCCAGCGTAAGGCCTGGGCTATTTCCCTCTTTGAGAGGGGCTTTTCCCTCCCCAGGAGGTAGGGCTTTTCAGCGAGCATGGTACCACCACAGGGTAATACGTCCGGAGGTTAATAACCCTTTCACCTCAGGAACTTCGAGACGAAGGGGCTCTCTCCAGGCTTGGTTCTTCTGAAGTGGCCGCTCGGCTTTCCTGTAAGGAGCTCCTCAAACCATGCCTCGTGCTCTATCTCCTCGTGGAGTATTGCTAGAGCCAGGTCGTACGTCCTCGGGTCTTTCCCAAAGGTGTACTTGCATATCTCGGTGTAAACGCCGACTGCACAGCGCTCTGCCTCAAGGAGAACCTTGAGGATGTTCTCAACGGTCGGCTCCTCGGGGAGGTAAGCGTCGCGGCACCAGGCCATCTTGGAGAAGTCAACGATGTCCCTCGGGAGCTCACCGCCAAGCTCGTATATCCTAGGCACCAGCGCCTCAAAGTGGTTCCTGTCCTCAAGGCGGGCATCCTCGATTATCTCCTTTATCGTCTCGCCCTCCATGCCTGCCGCATGGTTCCTCAGAACCGTGTAGTAGTAATAGGTCGTAAACTCCGCGGCTGCGGCCCTTACCAACATATCCAGAAGTTTTTCCACGTCTATTCCGGCCTTCTCAACAAGTCTTCGGTTGTGTTCAGACATAGGTTTTCACCGAAAACCCTAGGTATTTCTACTTAATAAATTTTTCTATCTCGAAATTAGTTCTAATTAGAAAGACTTATAAACTCGTCATCATAGCCCTGAACCATGTGGAAGAAAAAAGCCATTAAGAGGCTCAAAGAGCATAACTACAAGCTCACCCCCCAGAGGCTCAAACTGGTGGAGATACTCGACAGAATCGGGGGCGAACACCCGTCCCTCAAAGAGGTTCTCGATGAAATCAGGGAGGAATTTCCGACCGTGAGCTTCTCCACCCTGTATTCCAACGTCCTAACGCTGAAAGAGCTTGGCCTGCTCGAACTCTTCTCCCTGGACGGGGAGACGAGAGTCGAACTGAACACCGAGCCACATATTAACCTGATAAGCGAGGGAGAAGTCGTCGACCTCAACGACCCTGAGATAATAGAAAGAATCCGGGAGAAGATCGGCCGAGACGTTAAGCTCGTCAACGTTTTGGTGAAATGAAGTGCAAAATACAGAAGGGCCGCGCATTAATTCTCTTTTTTCGTCTGGAAGCGTGGAAACAATTCTATGGCAAAGTCTTTTATAGTACATGTTCTCTAAACACTACAAAGGACGTGATATTATGAAAGTTTTAGTTCTCTCTACCTTGCACCAGTTCCACGGCCACGTGGATTACTACACATACGAGCACCTTTCAAACATAATCGAGGCATTTTCACCGGACATCCTCGCCGTTGAGCTGAGGCCTTCAGACGTTGATGGCAGGGTGCCACAGACAATAAAGCAGGAGTACCAGAAAAGCGTTTATCCCCTGATTGATAAACTGAAGTGCGAGGTTATCCCCCTCGAACCGCCCGAGCCGAAGTATTCCGAACTCATAGGGATGGCAAAGAGATCAATGAAGAACCTGAAGGAGAGCAATCCCCAAGCACTGGAACACTTTAAACTCTACGTGGAAGCTCTATACGGCGTGCTTTTCAACTGGTGGGGTTCGGTTCTCGATGTCAACTCTCACGAGACGGACAGGCATTTCGAGATCAAAAGGAACTACCAGAATTCGCTGTTCGGCAAAGATGAGAAAGCTGCATGGGAAAAGTGGAATGGATATTTTTGGAACAGATCCTCAAGGCAAATGAGGGGAAGACGGACGGTAAGATGCTGGTCCTGGTTGGAGTGGAGCATTCGTACTGGCTGCGCAGGGAGCTCCGTAAAAGGCACGACGTCCAGCTACTGGAAGCCCCTGAAGTTTTGCCAGATATCATTGGAGTCCGAGGTTCACGCCCTGGCAGTGGAGAGCAGGAATTCAGTCCACCTCAAGGCTGAAGTCCTGGTAGTCCATCCAGATGCCGGTCTTCATCACCGAGTCGTATTGAGCTTTCAGGAGTTCGTAGTGGGCCTTCTCCACCCTCGCCAGCTCTTCAAAGACCCTCCTCACCGACTCGCTTTCCGCTTCCCTCGCGGCCTTCTCATAGAACTCCCATGTCAGCTTTTCCTGCTCCATGCCTATCCTGACAGCATCCACTTCGCTAAGGTCTTCCTCATCCACACTGACGAGGAGCCTCTCCAGCATGGATCCGTCAACGACGGGGGGTTTGCATTCATCTATTAGTTTCTCGACGAACTTCTCCTCAAAGATGCCCCAGTGTTCCGCCTCTTCCCTTGCCAGAAAGAGGAACATCCTCTTGGCCCTCTCATCGCTGGCCTTTCTTGCCAGGCGTATGTAGAAGTTGAGCTCCGCCTTTTCAACCTCAAGGGCTAGAGCTAAAGCTTCAAGCTCGTTCATAATACCACCAAAAAACTTTAGGAACTCCACACATAATAACCTTTGGTGGACAGTTATGAGGATTGAGAGGGTGGATGAGCCGCTTAGCCTTAAGGACGAACTGGTTCGCTTCGTCTTCAGGGTCTACCAGGGGACGAACGGGGCCTATCCCGCGCTGGAGTGGGTGGAGAACAAGCCATCAACGGACGATTTTGAGGGATTCAGAGAAGTTTACGAACCGTTCCTTGAGTTCCGCCTCGGAAAGGAGTTTGACGAGCTCTACGTTCTAAGGGACGACGAAGGAAAAATCGCCGGAACGGTTGCCCTCGTCTACAACCTCGAAGGCAAGGACGTCTGGTGGGTGCCGGACGAAATCAAGGACGGGAGGACGGGGCTCGTCGAGTTCTTCATGGTCGATCCGGCGTACAAGGGCAGGGGATACGGCTCCCGGCTGCTGGAATTTGCCATCCAGCGCCTCAGGGAGCTCGGAAAGGTTCCCTACGTGATAACCTTCCCGGAGCTTGAGGCTTATTCATATTATATAAGAAAGGGCTTCACCAAGGTGATGGACTATAAGGAGTTCGTGGTGCTCAAGAAGGCATAAACCATTCAGTACCCAGAACTGCCCAAGAACCCTTTTATACACCGATGAGTAGGGCAGTTAAGGCCCTACTTTGGGCAAGGTCGTGATGTTATGAGAAAGGACGTTTTCGCATTTTTTACAATCATACTCCTCCTCGGCGGGACGTACCTCCTGGCCGGAAACGGGATGAAGGAATCGAAAACCGGGGATTACGGCTCTCCGATTGAAGGGGTCATCCAGGTCACGGGGCTCGTTGAAAGGCCCTACAACCTCACCTACGACGAGCTCTCAAAGCTCCCCTCAAAGGAGGTGGAGGCGGCGCTCTACTGCGTCGGCGAACCCGGGAAGGTCAGGAAGAACGGGACGTGGAAGGGCGTTCCACTAAAGACAGTCCTTGAGCTGGCAAAGCCCGCGGGCGGGGCATACAAGGTGGCCCTCTACGCCAGCGACGGTTTTACGACGGACTTCTACCTTGATACAGTGATGAGGGAAGAGGACATCATCATAGCCTATGAACTCAACGGCGAGCCGATAACCCCCAGGATAGTCGCTCCGGGCAGGTGGGGATACAAGTGGATAAAGTACCCCACGAAAATCGAGCTCGTGAGCTACGACTTCAAGGGCACGTGGGAGAGTGCAGGTTACCCAGACGATGCATACATAACAGATGGCTCGTCGCCGGGTAGGTGAGGGCATGAAGGCAAAAACGGCCATAGCGATTGTAGAGTGGACGTCCCTGCCCCTGCTCCTCTTTGCTGGGCTGCTCGTCATAAGCGGCTACGGGCTGACGAGCGAGGCAGCAAGAAACGCCTCGCTGGGGCTCTTGACCTTTTCACGCTCTCAAGCTATCCACCTCAGCCGGCTGGTTAAACTGGGCTTCGTCTCGCTCCTGCTCCTCCACACCTACGCGGGAACGGAGGTTCTGGCAAAGAAGGTAGAAAAGAGGAACCAGAGACTCGCGGCATTCATGGAGTACTCCGTGCTGGCCTTTCTAATCTACGTGGGCTGGATAGCGGTGAACGGGGAGTTCGGGGGATGACCTCAGCCGGGGCTGCCGTTCTTGATCCCCAGCGGTCGGAACATTTCGGCCACGTCATCGGCTATCTCCCTGAACTCCCCCTTTAGATAGACCTTCCCGCCGCTGATGACCACCCCGTAATCTGCCAGCCCCTCAAAGGGCTCCCATATGTGGCTTATGATGACGAAGCTCCTGCCCTTTCCCTTCCATTTGCATATGACCCGCACGATTTCGGCGACGCTCTCGAAGTCCACGTTGGCCAGGGGCTCGTCGAGGAATATCACGTCGGGTCCCCCCACAAAGGCCTGGGCAAGGCTCAGCCTCTTCAGCATTCCCGAGGAGTAGCCCTCTATGCGCCTGTCGAGGGCGTCTTCGATGCCGAAGAGTCGGGCGGCCTTTTCCACATCGCTCCTATCTGCCCCTCGTGCCCTGGCTATGAACTCCAGCCATTCCCTTCCGGTAGTTAGCTTCGGGAACCTCCCTGGGTCGAAGGCCACCCCGATGCCCTTCCTCACATCCGGGTGTTTCCAGGGGTTCTTTCCGAGGAGCTTCACGGTTCCCTTAGTCGGCTTGTAGAGGCCCAGCGAGACCTTCATGAAGGTGCTCTTTCCACCACCGTTGGGCCCGAGGATCAGCGTCAGACCTTCCAGTATCTCCACCGTAACCCCCTGCAGGGCTTTTATCGGCCCAAAGTGCTTGTGAAGATCCCTTGCCTCGATTATTGCGCTCATCTCCTTCCACCTCCAAGCAGGGTAAGCGCTAAAAGCCCCCCGAATAAGGCCGAAGCCCACAGGTGTGCCGACTTCTGCTTCCCCGGGAAGCCTACGTCAATTGGGGTTATCGTTATCGTGATGCCCTGACTGGAGTTACCGCTGAACTCGTAGAAGCCGGGATTGGGGAAGATCAGGGCAAATGCACTGCTGTTCCTTACCTCTCCGGCGAATATCGTCTCCCCCGTCTGCAGGTCCTTCACCTTGAACTCCCCGGTTCCAACGGCGTAGAGCTTCACCGACGCCATTGATGATATGTAAACGGCGGTCGCTTCCCTCCCGGACACGAAGACCGTTTTGTAGTGGACGTCGCTCGGTTTGAGGTTCGACTGCAGGCCAAAGCTTACAAGCGAGACGAGCATGAGGGTGAGGAGGAGAGCCCTGAAAAGCTTCATCTCACGTCCCTCCAGTTGCCGACAAGTATGTAAAGGACAAGGAACGCCAGCGCCGGGAAGAGGGTCATCTTCAGGAAAGTCCACGAAAACACCGGGTCAGACCACGCTGAAATCGTCGCGGATTTGTAGTCTATCAGGACATTCCTCCATGGCACCGGCCCGTACCACCCCGTCCCCAGAAACTCCGGAAGGTAGAGCGCTATGAATCCACCGAAGATGGAGACGTAGGTGTTCGGTGATGCTATCGCTATCAGGGCCGCGACCGAGGTCATGAAGAGCAGGACGGAGAGGTAGAAGAACACCATTGGAGCGGTGTGGATTTTCAGGACGCTGAGCACCGCACTTGGAGTTGCCGAGAAGTGCAGGGCAAAGACGAGGAGATAAACCGCAAAGACAAAGATGAAGAGCACGAGAAAAGCCGCCAGGAACTTGGCGAGGAGGATTCTAACCCTCGAAACTGGGAGGGAGTACACCGAGAGGGCAACCCCCTCGTCCCTTTCGAGCCTCACCGCCAGGGTTATTATGAAGGGCACGAGTATAGCCAGGAGCAGGTAAACGTCGCCGGTGAAGGCCGTGCGGAAGACCGAACCAAGTATACCCACCCCGTAAGGCCCGCCGTGGGAACCGGCGCTCCAGGTCAGGTAGTACCTCTTCATCACGGTTCCAACGAGAACCGCTCCGGCCGAAGCCAGGGCCAGATTTAAGGGAGAGCGGAGCTCCCAGCGGAGGACTTCCTTCACCGCCTCCACCTCCAGAGGAAGAGCGCGCCGAGAACGGCAACGATACCAACAACCGCAATGATAGCCGTTTTTGAGGGCCCCTCCTCAGGGAGCTCCGCGGGCTTTGTAAAGTCTATGTTGGTCTCGGCCAGGACGAGGCCGAAGGGCGGCATCTTGTTGCTCTCTTTGATCTCCTCCTCGTGCTCCCTCGCTAACTCAGTGTCCTGGATCATAGCCTCACTTATTCCAAGAACTTTCCACAGGGGACTGAAAGGGGTGAAGAAAGCTATTGCCAGACCACTTGAGCCGTCGTAGAGGAGGACGCATTTTCCAAAGCCACTCGCCCCCTTCATCATGTTCGTGTGGGCCATGTAAACTGGAGCGTTGAAGTCGCCGTAGTATGTCAAAGCAGTCGAGTTTATCATCTTGACGTTCTCAACCTGCAGCCCCGGCAGTATCTCAAGCCCTGTGATGTTGGCGGGGTTTTCGGTCCAGAGGAAGTTCTTTCCCACAGGACTCCCGTTGACGTAGATATCGCCCGTCTTCAGGTCGAGCTCAAAAGCATTTCCCCATGAGGGAGTCTCGGGTATAAGGGATTCGTTAAAGAGATGACCAACCCCTTCCTCAATTGTCAGTCCTATTCTCCCACTGACTCCCACCTCGGAATAGCTGTTTTCGCAGATGGTCACGTTCTTTAACTGACTGCTAATTTCCAGACATTCCCCACCGGTGAAGTTGTACTTCTCCTGATACCTTCGGAGTATCTCCCTTGCCGTTTCCTCATCCAGGGTTTTCTGAACACTTTTCGTGCAGTTAAAACCTCGGAGAAGGACGGACATTTGGGCTCGATCTCCAGTAACTTTAAGGACGCGCCACGTAAGTTCAATCCCCTGACAAGCGTATGTGATATATCCATCAGAAGTATTGGTCTCGATAGTAAGCATCTGACCCCTGGAAATGTATTTCGCATAAATCCCTTCCTTGAACCAGTAGGGCGTTGCCGAGACGAGCGGTACCATCAAGACAAGGACTATTACCAACACTGCCAGACGCCTCATAGAATCGCCCCCTCGTACGCGAGAAGGGTCCAATCGGATTCTATTTCCCATCGCCCCCCCAAACGGGGTTTTGCACTCAATGTTACATCTTAATCGTTTATTAGCCTTTCGGTGTTAGGGAGTTTTAACAAGACACCTCAATCAATTACAAAGACAAAACTCATTATGCAAATCAAGCTGAACACTGAAAAAAGTAATTGCAGGCCAGAGTTCATCAGCATTCGGCCTTGAGAACCTCATGGTAGAACTCGATCGGCTTGAGTATCATGACGACGTGGGTTCCAAGGCTTAGAGTTTTGTTGTCGCCCCTCAACTCCAAGAGGTCCTTGTCCCACGTTAGGATGTATTCAGCCTTCGCTTTATAGGCTATACCCAGCCATTTATTATCGTCCGGATCTCTGGAGAAGTTAAACGTTTCAAAAGAGGGAACCACAACCGAGCCCTTCAGGTATCTCGCCAGGATTCTCTTCCAGTCCTCCGAAAGCTTCCCCTTTTCGGCTAAGATGCCCATCTTGATGCTAAGTTCATACAACGCCTCTTCAGTAGTGTAGTTCGTTATAAACTCGCCGTCCAGGATCTTTACGAGAAGAGCCGCCAGGACGACGTTGGTGTCCATAACGACCCTCATTCCCCAGCACCTGTGAGCCTCCGAAATTCCCCTTCAACCTCTTTCAAAACCTTCTCCACTTCCGGCCATTCGTCATCGAATTCTCCCTTGGCCAGCATCCTTCGAGCTTCTTCCACTTCGGCTTTAATATCATCTCGTGTGAGCCCTCTGGCCACTTCTCTGGCTTCTTCCAACATTATCTGGCCAAGAGTTACTGTAACAGCGAATTTGATAAAATCGGAGCGGCTCCTGAACTCTTTTTTCATTACCAGCTCGTCTATTTTCTTGACCACATATCCCGGGAGTCTCACAGAGATCGGGTATTTCACCCTCTCCGCCATTCACACCACCAATACAAATTCACTACAATAGTATTTAAAACTGATGGAGGCTCCCAAGAAAAATGTAGAGGGCAATCAGAAGTTGAAGTTTATGTCCTTCATCAGCTGGTCGTAGAACTCCTCCTTGTATATCTCCGGGTAGCGCGTTATGTAGTCGTACTGCTTGCGGAGGATGTTGTAGTGGTTCCTCTCCATGTCGGCGAGCATCTCAAGGACGAGCTTCGTCTTCTCGGTGGCGGCGTAGCCAGCCAACTCATTGTAGAGCTTCTCGCTGACGAGCTCAGCCTGCATCGCTATTTCATAGACCTCGTCGACGTTAACGTCGGGCTTCTTGATCGCCTCGGCCATCTTCTCGGCTATGACCCTGAACTCGCCCATGACGTCGATGTTTATCTTCTTCGGCTCGGTTCTCTCGCCTTCAAACTTCTCGGCCATCTTTGATATTATCTCGCGGTGCTTGTCCTCTTCCTTAGCGAGAAACAGGAGTTCATCCCGTATAATGTCGCTCTTGGTCAGTGAGGCGAGCTTTTCATAGGCCTCTTTTGCCCTTATTTCGGCGTTTATGGCAATCTCAAAAACTTCCTTGTCCGTTATCTCCATCAAGAATCACCACTACAATATAAGCGCCGGAGGATATTAACCTTTTGGATGATATCAAGCGAAGTTCTTCGGGTAGAAACCTCAGCCATCCTCAGGCCTGTCATAATGACAGCTGTAATCTGAGGGATTGATTAAACGACAATAAATCGAGGGATAATATTTTAAACCCCTTCAACCTATGGGGGGCACCAATGGAGGGAAATAAGATGTTCCGGAAAGAGGCGACGGTTGGGAGATATTTCAGGTATTCAGACGCGAGGTGCCTTAGCGTACCGGCCCTTCTGGTGAGCTACCGCCATCATTGACTCTTCTGGAACTTCGTTATACCGGGATAGTTCTGGCATCCTCTGTCTTGTGGATAAAACTCAGGAGGGGTTAGTGTGAGAAAGGGTTTGCTGGCCGAGTCAGAGAAGTTATCGGAGATTGGAAAGTATCTGAGGAGAACCTTCGAGCTGTGGGGCTACCGGGAGGTCTTCCTCCCCGTCATCGAGGAGTACAGCGAGAATCTGAGAAAGGGGACGAAATTCGCCTACAACAACGGGTTCTACGTTATAAAACCGGACATAACGTCGCAGATACTGGAGAACATCAAGGAGCCGCCTGAGAGGCTCAAGGTCTACTACATCAGCGAGGTTCTTGACGGTGGTGTAAGGGGACAGTGGCAGGCCGGGGTGGAGTACATAGGCGGAGACGTCACGAAGATGGCGGCGGAAGTGCTGCTCACGGCCATAACCGCCCTCGAAGCCCTGGGGATAGAAGAGTTCTACATAGACATAGGGAGCCTGAAGGTCTGGGAGAAGGCGACCGAGGACGTGAAGGAGTTCCGGGAGGAAATCTACAGGGCACTCGTGAGGAGGAACTTTGAGATAATAGAGCGCCTCCCGATAAGCGGGGAGAAAAAAGAGGAGCTGTGGAGGCTTTTCAACTTCTGGGGAAAGGAGAGCGGTTACGAAAAGCTCGACAGGATAGTGCAAGCCGTCAACGACGAGAGACTCTTCATAGACTTTGGAACCGTAAGGCCCCTGCCGTACTACCGCGACATACTCTTCGAGGTTTACTCACCGGAACTCGGAAAGCCCCTAGGGGGTGGGGGAGAGTACACCTTCAAGGGGAAGCCAGCGTTCGGCTTTGCCTTCGATATGGGAGCACTCTCGAAGCTCTTCAAAAGGAAGGGAGACAGGAACCGGAAGAGGCTGAGAGGAGAGCCCGGGAAAGTCTTTGCCGAGGCCAAGAGGCTCGTGAGGATGGGTATCCCGGTGGAGGTGGAGTGAATGAAGCGCTCCAACGGCGCCCCAATAAGGTTCGTCCTCCCCAAGGGGAGGCTCCTCCAGGGCTCACTGGGCCTCCTCCAAAAAGCGGGAATCAGTCTAAGGCCACCGGGCGAAAGAAGGCTCATCGAAAGGGTTGGTAACTACGAAGTTCTCCTGGCGAGGGCATTCGATGTGCCGGTTTACGTCGAGTACGGGATAGACGTTGGAATAACTGGAAGCGACGTCCTTGAGGAGCGCGGGAGCGACGTTCTGGTACCCCTCGAACTGCCCTTCGGGAAGTGCAGGCTCAGCTTGGCCATGCCGGGGGAGAGGATCGCTGAGCCCGAGGAGATGGACGGCTATCGGATAGCCACAAAGTATCCAAGGATAACGAGGCGCTTCTTCGAAGGGCTCGGCGTGGAAGTGGAAATCCTGAAGCTCCACGGGAGCATTGAGCTCGCCCCAAAGATCGGAATAGCCGACGCGATAGTGGACATCGTCGAGACCGGCGAGACACTCCGGGCCAACGGGCTCGTTGAAGTGACCAAGGTGATGGACGTCTCGGCTCTGCTCCTCGTCAACAGGATAGCCCAGAAGACGAAGTTTGAGGAGATAAACGAGCTTGTTTTTTCCATAAAGGAGGTGATTAGGGATGGGACTTGACCTTGAGGAATACGTTAGAGAGATTTTGAGGGACATCAGAAAGAGGGGTATCGAAGCCGTGGTGGAGTACTCCAAGAAGTTCGACGGCTATGACGGCCCCTTCCGCGTAACCGAAGAAGAGTTTAGAGAAGCTGTGGAGAGCATACCTGAGAGGGACAGGGAGATAATCCTCCGCACAGTTGAGCGCCTGTGGGAGTACCACGAGAGACAGAAGCCGAAGGAGGAACTTTTCGTTAAAAACGGTTCCCTCTACGGCCTCATCTACCGTCCGATAAGGAGGATAGGCATCTACGTCCCCGGTGGAAAGCCCCTTCCCTCAACGCTGATGATGGTTGCGGTGCCGGCGAAGATAGCCGGAGTCAAGGAGATAGCCGTGACGATTCCGCCGAAAGACGGTAAGGTGAACCCCTACGTGCTCTACGTGGCGGAACTGCTCGGCATAGACGAGGTCTACAAGCTCGGCGGGGTTCAGGCGATAGGGGCCATGGCCTACGGAGTAGGGATGAAGAAGGTGGACAAGATATTCGGGCCTGGAAATAAGTTCGTGAACGAGGCCAAGAGGCAGGTCTTCGGTGTCGTCGGCATAGACAGCCTGGCCGGGCCCTCGGAGATAGCGGTGATAGCGGACGAAACCGCTGAGAGGGAGTACGTCCTGGCTGACCTTCTCAGCCAGCTTGAGCACGGGAAGGACAGCAGGGCTTGGCTTCTAACCACCTCGAAAGAGCTGGCCGAATACTGCTCGCGCGAGGGAATAGAGGTCGTCCTCTGCGATACACTTGAGGAGTGCGCCAGGAAGGTCAACGAAATCGCTCCGGAGCACCTTGAGATAATCACAGCAGAACCAATGGAGCTCGTTGACCTCATCGAGAACGCTGGCGCGATTTACCTCGGCAGCTATACTCCCGTCCCGGCAGCAGATTACTTCCTCGGCGTCAACCACGTCCTCCCGACGGGAGGAGCCGCGAAGTTCAGCGGTGTGCTGACGGTCAGGGACTTCCTCAAGCCGATAAGCCTGGCCCAGGTTGGCAGGGAGGAGTTCCTTGCGGAGAGGGAGCTCGGAATTAGATTAGCCGAGATAGAGGGGATGGCCTTCCACAGGAGGAGCATGGAGGTGAGGAAATGAAGAGGAAAACGAGGGAAACCGACGTGACGGTGGAGCTCGACGTGGCCGGGGAGATAAGGACGGGCGATGGAGTCCTCGACCACCTCCTCACCGCCCTCTTTTTTTACATGGGGCGGGAAGCCAACGTTAAGGCCAGCTACGACCTCAGGCACCACCTGTGGGAGGACGTTGGTATAGTCCTCGGCGAGGAGCTCCGCTCCAAGCTTCCGGAGAGGTTTGCCCGCTTCGGGAACGCGGCGATGCCCATGGACGATGCTTTAGTCCTCGTCGTGGTGGACATCTCGGGGAGGCCCTACGTGAGCGCTGAGCTGACCTTTGAGGAAAGTGAGGAGGGTTTTGAGGTTTCGCTCGTCAGGGAATTCCTATGGGGATTAGCAAGGTCTCTAAAGGCTACAATCCACGTGAAAACGCTGAGCGGGGTCAATGCCCACCACGTTATCGAGGCGGCATTTAAAGGCCTCGGTGTGGCTCTCGGAAGGGCAATTCAGGAGAGCGGAAAGCTGGAGAGCACGAAGGGCCTGCTGGAGGTGTGAGGGTGATAGCGATAGTTGACCTTGGGATCGGCAACCTCGCCAACGTGAGAAAAGCCATTGGAGGGGTCATTACGAGCGACCCCTACGAGATCGAAAAGGCCGAGAAGATCGTCCTTCCTGGAGTGGGGAACTTCGGGGCAGTCCTGGAGAAACTCGAACCGCTGAGGGGGGTCATACTCGACGCAATAAACGATGGAAAGCCCTTCCTCGGGATATGCCTTGGCCTCCAGCTCCTCTTTGAGGGGAGCGAGGAGAGCCCCGGAAAGCCCGGCCTCGGGGTTTTCAGGGGAGATGTGGTCAGGTTTCAGGGAGTCAGAACCCCGCACATCGGCTGGAACCAGCTGTGGAAGAGGAAGGACTGCCCGCTCTTCGAGGGGATCCGCGATGGGGCGTACTTCTACTTCGTCCACTCCTACTACGCGGTTCCGGGAGAGGACATCGTTGCGGGCGTTACCGACTATGAGTCGAAGGGAAAAAAGGTAGTCTTCACCTCCGCCGTCTGCAGGGGGGACGTCTACGCCGTCCAGTTCCACCCGGAAAAGAGCGGGAAGAACGGATTAACCGTCATGAGAAACTTCAGGGGGCTTTAAGATGGAGGTTTATCCGGCTATAGACCTCATGAACGGAAAGGCCGTGAGGCTCTACAAGGGGAGGAGAGAGGACGTTAAAGTCTACGGCGAGCCGCTGGAGATAGCGGAGCGCTTCGCCGAGCTGGTGGACAAAGTCCACATAGTTGATCTCGACGGTGCTTTTGAGGGCTTTCCAAGGAACCTCGATGTGGTCGGGAGAATAATCGAGGAGACAGGTCTCAGAGTCCAGCTCGGCGGGGGCTTCAGGACATACGAGGCTGTAGCCAGAGCCTACGAAATCGGCGTCGAGAACGTGATAATCGGCACAAAGGCCCTTGATCTGGACTTCCTTGAGAGGGTTACCGCTGATTTCGACGGGATAACGGTGAGCCTCGACTCGAAGGGCGGAAGGGTTGCGGTGAAGGGCTGGCTTGAGAGCAGGATGCCGGTTGAGAGGGCCTACAAAGCCCTGAGGGACTACGTGAACAGGTTCGTTTACACCTCCGTGGAAAGGGACGGAACGCTGACCGGCATAGAGGAAATCGAGAGGTTTTGGAAAAGCGAGGAGTTCATCTACGCCGGGGGAGTTTCGAGCGTCGATGACCTGAGGAGGCTTGCCGAAACGGGCTTCTCCGGGGCTATAGTTGGGAAGGCGCTGTACGAAGGCCTTGTTACCCTTGAAGAGCTTCTGGAGGTGGCAGAATGCTCGCCAAAAGGGTAATCGCGGCGCTGGACATAAAGGCCGGCCGGGTCGTCAAGGGGATAAAGTTCCAGAACATACGCGACGCCGGCGACCCCGTCGAGCTGGCGAAGCGCTACGAGGAAGAGGGGATAGATGAGATAGTCTTCCTCGACATCACCGCCTCCTACGAGAAGAGGGGAATCCTTCTCGACCTCGTGGAGAGAATCGCGGGGGAAATATACGTCCCCTTCACGGTGGGAGGGGGCATAAGGACGGTTGAAGAGGCGAGGGAGATAATCAAGCGCGGCGCCGACAAGGTCTTCATCAACACGGCCGCCGTTGAGAGACCTGAACTGGTGAGGGAGATAGCAGAAATCGTCGGAACTGCCAACCTCGTGGTGGCGATAGACGCCAAGTGGAACGGCTCCTTCTGGGAGGTCTACACCCACGGCGGGAGGAAGGCAAGGGGAATTGATGCGGTCGAGTGGGCTAAGCGTGTTGAGGAGCTTGGAGCAGGGGAAATACTGCTCACGAGTATGGACACCGACGGGACAAAGGAAGGCTTCGACATACCCCTGACGAAAGCCGTTGCAGAGGCGGTAGATATTCCCGTCATAGCCTCTGGAGGGGCTGGAAAGCCCGAACACTTCTACGAGGCTTTCAAAGCCGGAGCCGAGGCGGCATTGGCGGCTTCAATCTTCCATTACGGCGAGTACACGGTCGGGGAGCTGAAGGAGTATTTGGCCAAGAGGGGGATTCCGGTCAGACTCGACTACTGAGGTGGTAGAATGAACGTGGAGGAACTCATCGAGAAGGTCAACTGGGAGGAGAACGGCGGGGTTGTTCCGGTCGTCGTTCAGGATACTAAGGGCGAGGTGCTGACGCTCGCCTACATGGACAGGGAAGCACTGAGGAGGACTCTCCAGACCGGCTACGCCCACTACTACTCCCGCTCCCAGAAAAGGGTCAGGATGAAGGGTGAGGTGAGCGGGAACCTTCAGCGCGTTAGGGAGATAAAGGTTGACTGCGACGACGATGCACTCCTCCTCATCGTCGAGCAGAAAGGAGCTGCCTGCCACACGGGGAACTACTCCTGCTTTTACAGAAAGCTCGGCGAGCCGGAAAGGGTTCTGCCGATGGACTACTCCCTTGAGGTACTCCGGGAGCTTGAGGAGCTTATACGGAAAAGGAAAGAAGAGCCCGTGGAAGGCTCCTACACCTCAAGGCTGCTCCGGGAGGGCAGGGAGAGGATATACAAGAAGTTCGGAGAAGAAGCGGTCGAGGTTCTCGTTGCAGAGACGCGGGAAGGCCTGATATACGAAACCGCCGACATGCTCTACCACCTGCTCGTCCTTCTCGCCTACAACGACGTTTCCCTCGGCGAGGTGATGGCCGAGCTGAGGAGGCGGCGGGGATGAGGATCCGGGAACTCGTTAGGTCGTTCGAGCCGTACCGCGTTGTGGAAGAAGACTACCCGATAAGGCTCGATAAGAACGAGAGCCCCTACGATTTACCCGGCTGGGTGAAGGAGGAGATATTCGAGGAGCTGAGGGAGCTTTCCTTCAACCGCTACCCTCACATAACCTCGATGCCGGCCAGGGAGGCCGTAGCCAGCTTCTACGGCCTGTCTCCGGAGAACGTCGCCGTCGGGAACGGCGGTGACGAGCTGATAGGCTACCTCGTCCGGCTCTTCGAGGGGGACTACGTAGTCACGACGCCGCCGACCTTCGGCATGTATTCGTTCTACGCGAAGCTGGAAAAAGTTCCGGTTGTTGAAGTGCCCCTGAGGGAGGACTTCACGATAGACGGCGACGCCATAGCGGAAAAGGCAGGGAACGCGAGGGTAGTCTTCATAGCCTCCCCCAACAACCCGACCGGTAATTCACAGCCGGAGGAGGAAATAGTCAGGGTTCTCGACACTGGGAAACCTGTTGTCCTCGACGAGGCCTACGCTGAATTCGCAGGAAGGAGCCTCTGGAGGCTTATCGAGGAGTACCCGAACCTCATCGTGCTGAGGACTTTCTCCAAGGCCTTTAGCCTAGCTGGGGTCAGGGCGGGCTACTTCCTGGCAAACGAGGAGGTTGTCGATGCCCTCTACAGGATAAAGTCCCCCTTCAGCGTCGGGATAATGACCGTGGCGGCCGTGAAGGTTGTGCTCAGGCACTACGACCTCGTGGAGAGGCGCGTGGCAAAGATAGTCGAGGAGAGGGAAAGGATAAGGAGGGCCTTTCGGGAGTTCACCTATCCCAGCGACGCAAACTTCCTCCTGATGAGGCTGGACGCCTACGAGTTTCTCCTGGAGAAGGGTATAGTCGTCAGAAAGCTCTCGGGGAGGCTCGACGGCCACATACGGGTCACCGTCGGGAGGAAGTGGGAGAACAGGAAGCTGGTGGAGGCCCTCAGGGAATACCTGGAGGTGGAAGGATGTGGATAGTCTTTGACGTTGACGGTGTGCTCATAGACGTGAGGGAGAGCTACGATGAAGCTACGAAGCTCACCGCGGAGTACTTCCTGGGGCTCTTCGGGGTTGAAAGGGAAATCAAGCCCGAATGGGTCAGGGAGCTCAGGAGGAAGGGCTCCTTCGGCGACGATTTCAAGGTCAGCGAGGCGCTGATACTCTTTGCCCTCTCCGGAAGGGCGGAGGAGCTCGTCGAGGAATTCCCGGAGGGTGGAACCATAGAGTGGGTTCGCGAGAAGTTCGGCTTCCAGGTCTTCGGCGGAAGCATCGAGAGGGTATTCAACACGTTCTACCTGGGGAGGGAGTACCCGGAGAGGCTCTTTGACTTCCCGGGGCTGTGGAAAAAGGAGCGTCCCATCGTCAGGAGGGGACTCCTGGAGAGGGCCTCCAAGCACTTCAAGCTGGGGGTCGTCACAGGAAGGAGCGCCCTGGAGATGGAGCTGGCCGAGAGGATAATCGGGTTCAAGTTTGAAAACGCCGTTACGAGGGAGGCCTACCTCAAACCAGATCCCAGGGCACTGTGGGAGCTCGTGAGGGGCGAGCCAGGGGTTTACATAGGCGATACAATCAACGACGAGCTTTTCGTCGAGAACTACCGGGGGAAATACGGGGATTTTGACTTCGTCATGGTCGGACGTGATGTTAAAGACGTCAATGAGTTTCTGGAGAATGCACTGGAGGGTGGCCTGTGAGGATAGCGGTTATAGGTGCGGGGACGATTGGGGGTGCCATTGCTGCCGCTCTAAAAGAGGCCGGGCACGATGTCGTGGCGACCCGTAGGAACGTGGACAAGGCCGCGTGGCTGAAGGATAGAGGAATCCCAGTCCTAAGGGACAACAGAAAAGCCGTCGAAAGTGCCGAAGTCGTTTTCCTCGCCGTCAAGCCAAGCAAGGTCAGGGCGGTCCTTGAGGAGACAGCGGACGCAATTGAAGGAAAAATCGTGATATCTGTGGTTGCTGGGATAAGACTCAAAGAACTCAAAAGACTCGCCAATGCCAAGTTCGTGAGGGCCATGCCCAACATAGCCATACTTGTCAGGGAGTCGTTCACGGCGTACTCGACGGACGACCTTGACAGCGGGGAGATACGGCTCGTCGAGAGCCTGATGAAGACCTTCGGCGTGTGCGCAAGGGTGGAGGAAGAACACATGGACGCCATAACGGGGCTGAGCGGCTCCGGGCCGGCCTACGTCACTGTTTTTCTTGAGGCCATGATGTACGGAGGACTGAGGACGGGGCTTCCGAGGGACATCGCAAAACTCGCCGCGCTCCAGACCCTGCTCGGCACCGCGAGGCTCCTGATGGAGACCGAAGCACATCCAGCGGAGGTGAGGGAGTGGGTGATCACCCCCGGCGGGACGACCATAGACGGCGTGTTTGAGCTGGAGGAGGGAAAGATAAGGACGGCCGTCATGAAGGCGGTGGATGCCGCCGCCAAAAAGTCGAGAATACTCTCAAGGAGGGTATGAGAACCCTTAAAAACCCCCGCGGAAAGCTCCAACCATGCTCTACGTTGAGATACTCGGAAACCTGCCTGGAATGGCAAGGGACGAGGTAAAGGCGATGCTGGAACTGGCCGGCGGAAGGATAGCCGGCCGGGACTACCTTTTCCTCAAGGTCGAGGCAGATGAAAGGGCGTTCCCATACTTAAACCGTCTCGGCCTGGCCCACGAGTACGGGGAGCTTATTGTTGAAGCTGAGTCGGTGGAGGGGCTCCTGGAGAAGGCGAAAGAAGTCAAGTGGCCGATTGAGGGGACCTTTAAAGTTGACACGGAGACGATGGCCAACTGCAGGCACGATATTTTAGACCTGCCCAGGAAGCTCGGCGCTGTTATTCACGCCCAGGGATTCAGGGTGAACCTCTCACGGCCGGACACGCTCGTCCGGGTTTACTGCGGCGAGAGGCTCTACGCGGGGATAAGGCTCCGCTTCTTTGACCCTAAGGACTTCGAGGGCAGAAAGGCCCATCACAGGCCGTTTTTCAGGCCGATTTCCCTCCACCCGAGGGTCTCCCGCGCGCTGGTGAACCTCACGAAGGCCAAGAGAGAGCTCCTCGACCCCATGATGGGCGCTGGCGGGATCCTCATGGAGGCCGGACTGCTCGGCCTGAAGGTCTACGGGGTGGACATAAGGCCGGAGATGGTTGAAGGCGCCGAAATGAACCTCAGACACTACGGAATAAGGAACTACGAGCTGAAGCTCGGCGATGCGACAAAGCTGGAGGAGCTGTTTGATAAAAAGTTCGAGGCCGTAGCCACAGACCCGCCCTACGGGACCTCGGCAACCCTCGCTGGAAGAGAACGGGAGGTGCTGTACAGGAAGGTATTGGAGAGCATCTATGGTGTTCTTGATAAGGGCGGAAGGCTGGCGATAGCCTTTCCCGCGAGCTTTGACGGGAAAAAGGAGGCTGAAAAGGTCGGCTTCAAACTGGTCGGGAGGTACTACCAGCGGGTTCACAAGAGCCTCGACAGGTACTTCTACGTTTTTGAAAAGTAGCGTCTCCTTCGCCGAGGATAGAGTAAACGCCAAGATGGTCGCTCAGGCCTTCTTCCATTATCCTTCCCGCGTAGAGCACTTCAAGACCTCCCTTCACCAGGATGTAGTCTATTCTCATGCTCGGAGATGGAGCGGGAAAAGTGTAACCGGGGTCATCGTTGCAGGTGCGGTATGCATCTATGAAGCCGTTTTCTTTCAGGAGTCTCAGGGCGGGAGAGTCCTCGGTGTCGTTGAAGTCCCCCGCCAGGATTACGGCGGCGTATCCGCTGTAGTGGCTCTCAAGCTCTTCAAGGAGCCTCTCAACCTGGAGCTTCCTCACCAGCGGGTTTTTGTGGTGGTCGAGGTGAACGGAAACGAAGAGTATCCTTCTTCCCTCAACCTCAACCCCGGAAACGGCCGCGTGGCGCGGGAGAAGAGGCGAGAGCTCGCCTAGGTCGTTGAGGTCTATGACGCCCACTTCCCTAAAAGGGTATCTCGATACGACGGCCACGCCCTCTGGATACATCTCATAGAAGAGGTGGGACTCAACGAAGTGCACGCGGTAGTCCTCACCCGTCAGACCCTCCAGCATCTCCGCGAGTCTCTCGGCGGTGTTTTTGTCGCCATCGACCACGACCTCCTGGAGGGCGCATAGGTCGAGCTTCAGCTCCGAGAGCCTCTCCGCTATCGCCCTCAGCCTCGTCCCGTCGTTTTCTTCCTTTCCGTGGAGGTTGAAGGTGCAGACCGAGAGCAGGATACCGTTTTTCGCTGTCCACTTCATCTCGCTCATCCCACGCTTTTTGTATCTGAATTGAAAATACGTTAGGATTATTTAGCCCTTATCTTTTTTGCTGCCAGTATTGAGAGTTGTAAACCCTAAAAAGATGTTTATCGTCGGATGGAAGTTGCCGCAGTGGGTTTACTAATCAGAAAAGTTTTTAGTTCATGAGTTCAAGAGATAACCATGAGGTCCGTTCCACTACTTATGGTGGTTCTACTGGTAACACCCCTGACTGCAGCATGGAACACCACCATAGAGATCCCCGAAAGACCATACCAGGTGATTGACGATCTTACAATAAACGTAACATCCCAATGCCCTCAATGGGTGTTTCTCGTCTTCCAGGGGCCGGAGGAAAGCAGAGTATCTTCATTCTTTGCCAACGGAAGCCAAGTGCTTCAGCTCTACAACCTATCTCCACCCCTACACTCTCTGCTCTGGAAAAACGTGAGTGTGTTAGTAACATCCCAGTGCCCCCTGAACATCTCGATAACCCCAATCTACTACCCGGATGTATGTGGTGAGGAATACTACATCTCAAGATGGAGGTACAGGATAGTTAAGATGCCGCTTCGGAAGATTGGGAATAATAGCTACGAGCTGAACAGCCCTCTGAGAATGGAAGCAGTTTATTTTTCCACGGAGAGACCGTACATCAATGGCACGAAGGTATCAAAACTCCCCTTGAAAGCAAGGATAACGCTGAATGGTAAAAGCATCATTGTGGAACCACGACCCATTGGAGATTCTTATTGGTGGTACCATCTAAAGACTCCAGAATCAGGAAACCTTAGGGTAACCCTAGGGGGTGAAGCGGCAAAACACGTAAGCGCCTCCTACGTTCTTGCACTGCTCCCCCAAGAGGAGGAAGGATTCTGGATTCCAAGTAACGAGAATGGCTACCATCCACCCCACTGTGGCCCCCTGGGCTACCTTAAACTCAGTGGTGAGGCCCTCTGGACGGGCGAAAATTTCACCCTTTTCGAATACATGACCGACAGGGGGGAAGAAGGAGAGATCTACGTTGAAAACGGCTTTGTCTGCACAAAGCTAAACATAAAGGGCGGAAAAACCTGCAGCGGCCCCCTGCTTCCTGGACCCGTAAGGTTTGAGGTATTCTTCTCCAACGGCGTTTTAGAAATAAGAGAATGGGACAGAACTCTCCTAACGCTTGAACTTGAAAGGGAGGGACTTTCTCCGATACTATTCCTTGGACTCCCAGATGGGAACCTCTACGGTATGGAGATATACGGCAAGAAACCGGTTCCATGGAAGGAAGAAAGAAGAGACTGGGCATCCGTAGCAGGCATAATAATCATTGCCGTCACTGTGTTCGTGATTATCAAAGCTTCAAAGCGCTAATCCTCCAACCATATCTCCAGCCTCTGTTTTCCTTTTCCCAGACTGGAGCGCTTGAACTTCTTCAGATGGCCTATCTCCTTTATGTCCCTCACGTGCGTCCCGCCGCAGGGTATGACCTCGAAGTCCCTTATCTGGGTGTATCTTGTTTCCCCTTCCCACCATATCTTCATCTCACCGCCCTCGTCAACGAGCCGGTTAAAGGTCTCGATGATTTTCTCCTTGTACTGATTGACGTTCTCCGGGTAGAGTATGTCGTAGCGGCCCTTTTCAGCGCTCATGCCGCTGCCGTAGAGCTGCCACTCGCCGGGCAGAACCTCGTTCAGCACGTGCTCAAGCAGGTGCATCGCGCTGTGAATCCTCATGAGCCTGTACCTGTAGTCCCAGTCTATCTTGAGCTCAACCTCTTGGCCGGGATTAAACTTCTCTGGCTCAGCGACGACGTGCCAGACGTTGCCGGCATCGTCCTTGTAGACGTCGAGGACTTCAACACCGTTTATCGTCCCCCTGTCGTGGGGCTGGCCGCCGCCGGTCGGGTAGAAAATCGTCCCGTCGAGCAGAAGGGCGCCATTTTTAACCTCAAGAACCTTCGCCTTCGCTTCCTTCATGTAGGCATCCTCGTAGTAGAGCTTGCGGGTCACCTTTATCACCCCAGAAGAGTTTGGCTTCAGCATTTAAATGAATATCGAAAAGGAAAAGGCTCAGCGCCTCTTCCAGAAGACTATGGCACCGACCACCAGCAGGAGTGCCACCGCTATTGCTATCACCTGCTGGGTCTCGCTCAGGCGGCTCCTCTCCTCCGGAACGGTGTACCTTATCGTTGCCGTGGTGTGGTTGGAGAGCATTTTGGTTATGTCCTCAGCGGGAGCACCGTAGCGGATAAAGACGTTTGAGACAATCTTGAGGCTGTTCCCTTCTCTCAGAACGGTCATGGTGAACCTGTTGCCGTTGAGGCTCTCGCTTATGTTGTCCGGCACCTCAAGGAACTTCCCGCCGTCGGGGAGGTTTATGGTGAGGTAGAGGGTGTGGTTGACCTCGTACTCCATTCTGTCCGTGAGGCCGCTCGTGAGGCCAAGGGTCGGGTCGAACTGGTAAACGTATGAACCGTTCTCAAAGGTCGTGAAGTTCCGCAGCATGTACTCGGCGTCTATCACCAGGGGAGCATCGGTCTCGTTGAGGCCGAGTATCTTAACCTTGCCGTTGTCAACGAGGGCTCCCCTGTAGCCGAGGGCTATCGAGTAAGTCCTCAGAATGTACTCCGTAGCGTTTTCAACGCCGTAGGAGATTATCTCCTTCTTCCTGGCCTCGACCTCGGACTTGGGTTCGATGTACTCGTCCCTCATGTGGAGCCTGACGCTGCCGTTGCTGTATATGTCCAGTGTGACGTATTCGTTCATTACACTGCTCTGGTAGTGCTCCTTTCCCTTGTACGGGGCCCTGTAGCGGATGTAGTAGTCCTTGTAGTCACCGAAGAGGGCCTTGTATCCGTCGGGCGGAAGGAACGGCTCAATGTAGATATACGAGTTCACGATGACGGTGTCCCCTTTAGCCTCCGAAGTCACGAAGAACTTGCTCGTGTTGTACTGCTTCGCAAAGGCCTTCGGATAGCCGATCAAGGTGGCGTTCTCCGGGAGCTTGATGATGAAGGTGCTGTTGATGTCTATGGCAAAGGGAAGACCCGTGTCCGGGATGTTTATCGTCGCGTAGCCCCTCGTGGGGTCTATGCGGACCTCCCAGTAGTCGCCGTAGGAGTAATACTTAGAAAAGTTGAGGGCTATGGCGTTGAAAACGATTGTCACGTTGTTGCCCTCGGCGATGCCGTAGGACTTTATGCTCTCATTGGTTAGGTTCATCCCCGACTGTGTAAGGCTCTCAACGTACCTTCTGAGCTGTTCCTGCTCGAACTTTGCTATGGCCTCCTCCACGGTCATACTGCCGTTCTGGGTCTCATTGAGGATTTTTTCAATCTGCTTCTGAATCTCGTCCTTGGGTTCGAGCCAGACGGTCTTCATTGTGATGTTGGCGTTTCCGTTGGGCATGACCACTATAGTAAAAACGAAGTCCTGCTTGTACGTTTTCGGCTGAAAATCCTCCGCAAGCCCGAGATCCGGGCCGATGAGAGGAGTCAGCAGAATCGCGACGAAAAGCACCGCAAGCACTCTCTTCATTACACACTACCTCCATTCCATCTGTACTGGTAACTAGCGCCACGTTGGAGTATTTAACTTTATCCCAGAAGCGGGGAAAGAAAAACCTGGCAAAAGGCAAGAAAAAGGCAGAAAGAATCAAAAATCACTTCTCCCACTTAGAGAGGTCGACTTCGCCCTCCGTTTTGGCCACGATGGTCGTTCCTGCAAGGTCGCCTGTGACGTTGACCATGGTCCTGCCCATGTCGAGGATGGCGTCAATGCCGAGTATCATGGCGTAGGCAAGTGCCACAGGACTCCCTTCGGTCAGGTCGAGACCGACGCTCTGGAGCACCATGGCGAGCATTATGGCTCCGGCACCGGGAACGCCGGCGGTTCCTATCGAGGCCAGCACCGCGGTGAGTATAACAATCAGCTGCTGTCCAAGGGTCAGTGGCTGGCCGATGGCGTAAGCCACGAAGAGAACCGTGACACCCTGATAGAGCGCCGTGCCGTCCATGTTTATCGTCGCACCGAGGGGTAGCGTGAAGGAAAATATTCCTCTGTCAACGCCCATCTCCTCCTCGGCGACGCGCATGGTGATCGGCAGGGTTCCGCTGGAGCTCCTCGTGACGAAGGCCGTTATCATGGCGTCCTTGGCTTTCTTGAGGAACTTGATGAGGTCGATGCCGAAGACCTTAAGCAGAACGCCGTAGACGAGCACTATCTGGAGTATGAGGCCGAGGTAAACCGCGACCACGACCTTGACCAGGGGTCCGGCCACGTTGGGCCCGAAAGTGCCGACGACGTAGTAGATGAGGGCAAAGACACCTATCGGAGCGTACTGCATAACACCCCCAACTATCTTGTACATCGCCTCGGCAGCGGCGTCGACTGCCTTGTAAAGGGTTTCAGCGGAGGTCTTGAGCCTCTCGTCCTCGCTGTTCATGAGGTAGCTGATGGCTATTCCAAAGACTATGGCGAAGAATATCGTGGGCAGCACCTGGCCGTTTGAAAAAGCGGCAAAGGGGTTGGTCGGTACTATGCTGAGGAGCGTTTGGACTAGTGAAGGCGCCTCCGCCTGTATTGCCTTCCCCGCACCGGTACCCAGCTCTATCCCGCTTCCCGGCTTGAAGATGTTGCCCATCAGCAGGCCAAAGAAGACCGCGAAGGCCGACGTGAAGAGGTAGTACACTATGATTTTGACCCCGACCCTTCCGAGCCTCGCCGGGTTGATGCTTGCTGAGCCGACTATCAGCGAAAACAGTATGATGGGCATCACCAGCATCTTCAGCAGGCGGATGAACAGGTCGCCAAGGGGCTTGAGAGTGCCTGCATACCCCGGCAGCAGTATCCCGGCGATAATACCAAGAACCAAGCCGGCAAGAATCTTTTGAAGCACGGGTATGTCCAGATACGTCTTAAGCAGACCCTTTCCCATTGGATACCCCCCATTTAATCGGATATTGATATCAGCAGAAGAGGTAGACGTCTGATGATATATTAACCTTCTGGGTAAAATGATGGCAAAGTGACAAATAAATTAGAAAAATCTTAACGAAACATCGCCGTACAGGACTCGCCTTAGCTGTCCGCCAATGTCAAGCAACAGTGACCCATCATCTAAAACGTCCACCGCACGCCCTATAAGGACATCATCGTCCTCGACGACCCTGACGACTCTCCCGAGGATAAACGTTCTCTCGCGAACTTTGGCCATCATAATCTCCGGCCTCTCCTTAAGGACGCGGTACCAGCCGTCCAGATGGAAGAGGAGCCGCTCAAGAACCCGCTCCAGAGGCAGCTTTACGCCTGTGAAGTTCACCATGGCCGTTGCGGTTTCCCTCAGTTCTTCAGGGATGGGATTGTTGACGTTTAGACCAACGCCCAGAATTGTGTACTCGCCAACCTTCCCCTCGGTCAGCACGCCGGCGATCTTTTTACCTCCCGCCCACACGTCGTTCGGCCACTTGATCCCCGACGCTATGCCGAAGTCCGCGAGGGTATCAACAACGGCTAAAGCTCCAACGAAGACCAGCCTCGGATCAACCTTGGGAGGCTTGAGGATTACACTCAGCCAGAGCCCCCCCTCGGGGGAAGTCCACGAGCGCCCTTTTCTGCCCCTCCCGGCAGTCTGCCTTTTCGCAACCACCACCGTGCCCTCGGGAACCTCACGGACGATGGACTTGGCGTATTCGTTCGTGGAATCCACTTCGTCGAGGGTTATGACCCTGATACCTACAACCTGCTCTATTTTTACCATTCAACCACCATCCAAAACTCAATCCCAGCCTTAAACAACTTTGCCAAAAACCTTAAATCCTTAAAGGATATATCACCCCCGGTGATTAGTATGGACGCGTACCAGAACGTTGGCATCAGGCGTAGGATGGCCAGGTTCTTCCGCAGGGACGGAAGGGCGCTTATCTTCGCGATGGATCACGGCTTTGAGCACGGGCCGACCGACTTCGAGGAGCACTGGGAGCACGTCAACCCGAGGATAATCCTCAGGAAGGTCATCAGGGCCGGTGTGGATGGCGTTATGATGCTCCCCGGCCTGGCCAGAATCGCCGGTGACGAGCTCAGGCCCAACGTGGGGCTCATGATAAAGCTCACCAGCAAGACCGAACTCAGGCCGAAGGACGACCAGCTCCTCCAGAGCCAGCTGGGCTTTGTTGAGGACGCTGTGAAGCTCGGTGCAGACGCCATAGCCGCGACCGTTTACTGGGGCAGTCCAGCCGAGGACGTTATGATGCGCCAGTTCGCGGAGATAGCGAGCTACGCCCACGACCTGGGCTTCCCGGTTGTGCAGTTCGCCTACCCGAGGGGCCCGTACATCAACGAGCGCTACGGCAAAAAGGAGGACTACCGCGTGGTTATGTACGGCGCCAGGGCGGCCGTTGAGAGCGGCGCGGACATGATAAAGACCTACTGGACCGGCTCACGGGAGACCTTTGCGAAGGTGGTTGAAGCCGCAGCTGGAGTCCCCGTCCTTCTGAGCGGCGGCGCCAAGACAGAGAAGCCAGTTGATTTCCTGAAACTCGTCTGGGAGGTCATCGAGGCAGGCGGTGCTGGAGCCGTCGTCGGCAGGAACATCTTCCAGCGCGAGAACCCGGAGCCGTTCATAAAGGCCCTCATAAAGGTCGTGCACAGGAACGAAGACCCCGAAGAGGCAGCGAAGGCGGAAGGCCTCCTCTGAAGTTTACCCTTTTTCGTCTATTGACGAACTATTCTTCCCCTCGCGTCGGAACTTTTTTAAGGTTTGACGGCCTTTAGTGGGCATAAACGTAGTGGCGCACAGGGAACCGGGTGATGGCCATGGTGGAAATAATAGACACAACCTTTAGGGACGCCCACCAGTCTCTCATAGCGACCCGGCTGACGACAGAGGACATGCTGGCGATAGCGGAGAAGATGGACAGGATCGGGTTCTACTCGATGGAGGTCTGGGGAGGGGCAACCTTCGACGTCTGCATCCGCTACCTCAGGGAAGACCCCTGGGAGAGGCTGAGGCTCCTGAGAGAGCACATCAAAAAGACGAAGCTCCAAATGCTGCTGAGGGGGCAGAACGTCGTCGGATACAGGCACTACCCGGACGACGTGGTTGAAAAGTTCGTCGAGCTCGCCCACAGGAACGGGATAGACATCTTCCGCGTCTTCGACGCTTTGAACGACGTCAGGAACATGGAGGTGGCCATAAGGAAGGCCAAGGAAGTCGGCGCCGAGGTTCAGGGCTCGATAGTCTACACCACCGGCAGGATCTTCACCAGGGAGTACTACATGGGGAAGGTCGAGGAGCTCCTTGCGCTGGACGTTGACGTGATAACCATCAAGGACATGGCGGCGCTCCTGACCCCTGAGGAGGCGTACAGCCTCGTGAGGGACATAAAGGAGACCTACGGCGTGCCCGTAAACGTCCACACCCATTCGGCAACGGGCATGGCCGTTGCGACGTACCTCAAGGCCGTTGAAGCCGGGGCCGACTACATAGACACTGCGATAAGCCCGCTCGCCTTCGGGACGGCACAGCCGGGGATACAGACAGTGTGGCACGCGCTTCCAGGGGACAAAAGCCCTCGCCTGGACAGGGAGCTCGTCCACGAGGTATCGCGCTACCTGAAGAGGCTCCTGGACGAGAAGTACTCGGGCATGCTCCACAAAGAGGCCCTGATGGTGAACCCGTACATCCTCAAGTACCAGGTTCCGGGGGGGATGTTCTCGAACATGATCAGCCAGCTCAAGGAGATGAAAGCTTTAGACAGGCTCGACGAGATACTTGAGGAGATACCGCGCGTCAGGGAAGACCTCGGCTGGCCGCCGCTCGTCACCCCAACGAGCCAGATAGTCGGCACACAGGCGGTGCTCAACGTCCTCTTCGGGAGGTACGAGAGGATAACCGAGGAGGTCAAGAACTACATCAGGGGGCTCTACGGAAGGCCGCCCGCTGAGATAAACCCGGAGCTGAAAAGGAAAGTTCTCGGGGACGAGGAGCCGATAAGGGAAAGGCCAGGGAAACTCCTTGAACCGGTGCTTGAGAAATGCAGAAAAGAGCTTGAGGGGCTCGGCTACCTTGAGAAGGAAGAGGACGTCCTCACATACTGCCTCTTCCCGCAGATCGCAAAGGAGTTCTTTGAGGCCAGAAAAGCCGGAAGGAAGGCCCCGAAGATGCCGCCCTCGGTTCAGAAGTTCAAGCTTTACGTTAACGGCGTCGAGTTCGAGGTCGGCGTTGAGGGCGTTGATCTTAGCGCCCTGAAGTACCTGCCCCAGATAGCCAACGCGAGCCGGGTTCAGGTCTCTGCCCCGAGTGCCTCTGTGCCTGTCCCGGCCCCCGCCCCAGCTCCTGCCCCGGCCGCGCCGGCAACCCCAACTCCCGCCCCAGCAGGAGAGGGCGCCGTCACAGCCCCAATGCCCGGCAAAATCCTCAAAATCCTCGTCAAAGAAGGCGACCAAGTCAAAACCGGCCAAGGACTCCTAATCCTCGAAGCAATGAAAATGGAAAACGAAATACCCGCACCAAAAGACGGAGTAGTAAAGAAAATCCTCATCAAAGAAGGCGACACCGTAGACACAGGACAAACACTAATAGAGCTGGAGTAAAAAAGCATTCTCCTTTCTTATTTATTATAACTCTCCATCTAACAGGTTTTTTCCGCCCGTATAGGAGAAGTTTGAAACTCTTAGTTTAAAAACGAAAAAGTTTCAGCTTTTTGCCGAAAGACATTTAAATAGACACAATCATACATTATCCCGAAAATCTACATGGAGGTGCAACCATGAACTCAGCTGTGATTATTTTAATAGCGGCCGCGATATACCTCGGGATGTATTTTACCTACGGCAAGAGCCTTCAGAACAAGGTTGTCAGGGCTGACTCGGGAAGGCCCACACCCGCCCACAAGCTCTACGACGGTGTTGACTACGTTCCGGCCCACCCGCTGGTTCTCTACGGACACCACTTCGCGTCAATAGCGGGAGCAGGTCCAATCGTCGGCCCGGCGCTGGCAATGGCCTGGGGCTGGCTTCCAGGACTCATCTGGGTCTGGTTCGGAAACGTCTTCATCGGTGCCGTCCACGACTACCTGGCACTTATGTCGTCGGTTCGCTACGATGGCAAGTCTGTCCAGTGGATAGCAGGAAAGCTAATGACAAGGAGAACTGGAATAGCCTTTGAGTTCTACATACTGTTCGCTCTGCTCCTCGTTATAGCGGCATTCATGTCGGTTATTGCTGGAATCTTCACCAAGACCCCGGAGGCGGCGACAGCTTCAATACTGTTCCTCATCTCGGCCGTTATAGTGGGCTATCTGATGTACAAGACGAGCCTCCACTTCGCAGGTGCCACCATTGTCGGCCTTATACTCCTTGTGGTCTCCGTCTGGCTCGGCTTTAAGTATCCAATACAGGCCTCATACCACCAGTGGAACATATTCCTCTTCGTCTACATCATAATCGCGGCATCACTGCCCGTGTGGGTGCTACTGCAGCCGAGGGACTACCTGAACGCATACATACTGTGGTTCGGCCTGATCCTCGGAGGCGTTGCCTTTGCAATCCTGGGCTCCAAGGGCACCTTCACGGCCCCTGCCTACACCAGCTGGTCGGCAAGCGTCGTCGGCGGCAAACCATCACCGTTCTGGCCGACGATACCGCTCGTCATCGCGTGTGGTTCTCTCAGCGGATTCCACTCAATCGTCGGTTCGGGAACCACCTCCAAGCAGCTTGACAACGAGCTTCACGGCCTCATGGTCGGCTACGGTGGAATGTTCACCGAAGGCTTCCTGTCAACCATAGTCATAGCATCGATAGCCGTCTATGGAATCAAGGTCTTCGCCGATGCTGGGATCGACATAAACGCCGCCAACTGGGCTTCAATCTACGCCCCCAAGGTCGCGGGGGAGATTGGAAAGGTCGGTATATTCGCCAAGAGCTACGCCTACGGCCTGCAGGACGCCTTCGGAATACCTTTCAAGACCGGTGCTGTCTTTGCGAGCCTCTGGGTCTCGGCATTTGCCCTGACCACCCTTGACACGGCGACCAGGCTCGGTCGCTTTGCCTGGCAGGAAGTTGTTGGGATGCTCATGGACACCAGCGAGGGAATAGGGAAGGCGATTTCCAACAAGTGGCTCGCATCCTTCGTTCTCGCCCTTGTTGGAATGTGGCTCGCATGGGGCAACCAGTGGCTCATCCTCTGGCCGGCCTTCAGCGGCATGAACCAGATGCTGGCCAGCATAGCAATGATGACCGGCGCACTGTGGGTAACCAAGGTACAGCAGGCCGGCAAGTGGAGCTACGCCGTCCTGATACCCGCAGTGTTCCTGTGGATAACCGTAAGCGCCGCACTGGTATGGTTCCTGGCCGTCGTCGTCCCGGGAATCGGCGATGTCGGAACAAGGTACGCGGTTGGCTTCATAACCCTGGTCGGCATACTGCTGAACCTCATGCTGGTCTTCGACTTCTACGCGGCCTGGAAGAAGCCATCGGAGGAGTATGCCGCCGCCTCGTGATGTTTTTCTTTTTTACCACATTCTTGAGGGATGGAGATGAAAAAGACGCTCCGGAAGGTATTCTCAGTGATTTCACTGCCTTTAAGGGTGCTGTGGGAGTTCCACAAGGGGTTTGAGCTGTATTACATCCAGGGGGTTAAATGGGAGGAGGAAGAGCTTGAGAACATATTTGCGCTCATCCTGTTCGGGGACTACATAGGGCTGCCCCACCCGCCAACGGAGCTGACTCTCAGACTGCTTCCCTACGTAATAAGGGAGCTGTATGTTATGGAGGAGAAGAGCACCAAGGAGGTCTCCATGAAGACCGGCTGGATAGGTGTGTAAGGGGGATTAACATGGTCAGGAAAATAATTGAGGACATAAGGGCCTTCCTGAAGGGATTCGGGGGGTCTTTCAAGGAGCAGTCCACAGAATACATCGAATTCGAGGAGAGGGAGCTTGAGAACGTGTTTGCACTCATACTCATGGGCTCTTTCGTCGGAATACCCTCACCCCCCACCACCCTGGTGGTCAGGCTGATGCCACACATGATAAAGGAGATGCACGTAATGCAGCAGAGGGCTATCAACCTGGACGACATTTTCGGCGAGATAGCGGGAATGTTCGACATAGACTGAGGTGGTAGTATGAGGGAGTTCTTGCTTCCAAAGGAAGGCTTTCGGGCGGTTTTTGTGATAGGCAAAGGCGGTGTCGGTAAGACCACAACCAGCGCCGCTCTAGCAACGGCCATCGCGAAGAAGGGGTACAAAACGCTCATAGTGTCTCTCGATCCAGCACACAATCTCGGCGACGTTTTCATGGTAAAGCTCTCGGACAAGCCGAAGGAGCTGAGAGAAAACCTCTACGCGAGCGAGCTTGACATGGAGAAGCTCATAAAGGGCTACCTTAAGCACCTGGAGGACAACCTCAAGCACATGTACCGCTATCTGACCGTGATAAACCTGGAGAAGTACTTTGAGGTTCTGAGCTTTTCCCCAGGAATAGAGGAGTACGCCACCCTTGAAGCCGTTAGGAACATACTTCTTGATGGAGATAGTTGGGACGTGATAGTCTTTGACACGCCCCCGACGGGCCTAACACTCCGTGTTCTGGCCCTGCCCAGGATATCCCTGATCTGGGCCGACAAGCTCATCGAGATAAGGAAGAAGATACTGGAACGGAGGAGGATGATAGCCAAGGTTCACGGTGATCGTAAGTTCCAGCTGGAGGGGGAGGAGTTCATCCTTCCAAAGGAGGAGGAAGAGGATCCCGTGATGAAAGAGCTTCTGGAATACAGAAAGGAGGTGGAGTTCGTCGAGCGAGTAATAACAGACCCCAATAAGACATCCGTGGTTGCCGTCATGAACCCCGAGATGCTTCCGCTGTACGAGACAGAAAGGGCCTACGAGAGCCTCAAGAAGTTCCAGATTCCCCTCAACATGATAGTGATAAACAAAGTGATAACTGTCGAGAGGGAAATACCGGAAATAAAGGTCAAGCTGGACGCCCAGAAGAGGGTTCTCGAAGAGATCGAAAGAAAGTTCCCGAAGACGGAGATAATCAAAGTGCCTATGTTCGCCGAGGAACCCCGTGGACTGGAATGGCTCGAAAGGCTCGGAGGCATGGTTCTTGAGGGCTGAGGAGGTACTGGATCTCCTGAGAGGTGTTGAAAACCCCTTCACAGGCATGGACATAGTCAGCGAGGGCCTCGTCACAAAGGTGATCGTGGAGGAGGACAAGACCACGATATACGTTGCCTTTGCCCGGAACACTCCGGTACATCCCTTTGCCATGGCAGTCAACTGGCCGATTCAGGCCAGAATCGTGAGGGACATGGTAAAGGTTTTAGGTGGGAAGCTGGGATACTTTGAGATAGTTGACGACACCACCCTGCAGAGGTACTACCCTCTTGAAGATGAAATGGAGGTATAGGCCAATGGAGTTCTCGTCCACGTGGATACTGGTCATAATGGTGCTGGCGGCACTGACGACGATACAGTTCTATAAGGGCAGGAAGCTCAACCTTCAGCTGATGTACCACTACCTCAAATCCATCGAGGAGGTCGTAAAACCTGAAGACAAGGAATACGTATGGCTCGGCGGTTACATAGGGTTCAGGGCAACCTACAAGGTCAACCGTGAAAACATTAGAAAATTCGAGTACACACTGACCCTCCTCCCGCGACACAGCCTTCTATACTTTCCGATCGCCCTCATAACCAGCAGGCACGACAAGCTATACGTGGTCGTCAAGCCCTTCGCCCAGATAAAGCGCGAGGCGCACCTCATCCAGAAGGGATACTACCGGATGAGGCCCGACATAGAGAACGAGCCCCTCCTGCAGAAGGAGGTAATCGAGATCGCCGGGAAGAAGTACGAAGCACTCTACGAGAAAAGACGGGACATCGAGGGTCTCAGGGCCCTCATTGAGGGTATGTCGAAGCCACACAACGTGAAGCACATCTCCCTGACGCCCAAGACGAACGTCTTCTATGTCCTCATGAAGCCCGAGCCGGACACGATCGGGGAAGACGTCGAAAAGATACTCCGCTTCGCCAACGAGAAGATAAGGGAGAGCCCGTTCTCTTCTTAACCTTTTGATCCATTGGTGGGCAATGTTTTTATGGTATAACAGCAAGTTATACAAGGTGATACCGTTGGTTAGCATACGCCTTAAGGTCGGCCCGAAGGGACAGATAGTCATCCCCAAAGTTTTCCGTGAGGCTTACGGCATAAAGGAGGGCGGAGAGGTAATAGTCGAACCGACGGAAGATGGTCTCGTTATAAAAAAGCCCCCAAATAAGGAGGAACTGCTCAGAAAGCTTAAGGAGTATCACGAAAAGAGGAAGGGGACGAAACCTGCCAAACTTGGAGAGCTTAAGGGGATAAGCCTCGAAGACGAGTTCGACGAGGTCTGGGGGATTGAGGAATGAAACTCTTCATAGACACGAACCTCTTCGTTTATCTTAACTCAAGGATTCCAGAAGAAATCGCTGACAAACTAGATGAATTCTACGCCAACCTCACCCAGAATCATGAACTTTACACTGATGTGCTGGTTCTCGATGAGCTGATCCACGTTTCAAGGCGTAAGTATGGGATAGCCCAGGGAGACACAATAGAGTTCATAGATGACATTATCCTGCCGGCGGTTCGGGTTCTTCCGTTGACGTTCCAGGACTACTTAACTGCCAAGGGGATAATCCGCCAGTACAACCTCCGTCCCTCCGATGCCCTTCACGTTGCAGTCATAGAGAACAACGGCCTCCAGACCATAGTCAGCGAGGATGAAGACTTCGACGTTCTTCCACTGAAAAGGCTCTGGCTGGGTGGTTGAGATGGAGGTTTACAGGGCCAAATTCGGCGAACCCAAGCTCGGCTGGGTCGTTCTTGTCCACGGCCTAGGGGAACACAGCGGAAGGTATGGAAGGCTCATTTCGATGCTCACAGATGCCGGCTTTGCCGTCTATGCCTTCGACTGGCCGGGGCACGGTAAGAGTCCCGGCAAGAGGGGACACACGAGCATCGAGGAGGCAATGAACATCATCGACGGCATCATCGAGGAAATCGGGGAGAGGCCATTTCTATTCGGCCACAGCCTTGGAGGGCTGGCGGTGATAAGGTACGCGGAAACCAGGCCCTACAAAATAAGGGGTGTGGTAGCTTCCTCCCCGGCCCTCGCCAAAAGTCCGGAAACACCGGACTTCATGGTGGCCCTCGCAAAGTTCCTCGGAAAAATCGCACCGGGAATTGTTCTCTCCAACGGTCTCGACCCAAAGCTTCTCTCCCGGAATCCTGAGGCTGTGAAGCGCTACGTCGAAGACCCGCTCGTTCACGACAGGATTTCGGCGAGACTCGGCAGGAGCATCTTCAAAAACATGGAGCTGGCACACAGAGAGGCTGAAAGGATAAAGGTTCCAATCTTGCTTCTCATTGGCACCGGTGATGTGATAACCCCACCGGAGGGCTCACGCAGGTTCTTTGAGAAGCTCGCCGTCGAGGACAGGGAGATACGGGAATTCAAAGGGGCGTACCACGAGATATTTGAAGACCCGGAATGGGCCAATGAGTTCCATAGAGCTATAGTGGAATGGCTGGTCAAAATGGCAAAAAGGGAAAGCGTCAGATAACTTCCCTTCTATCTATTATGTGCTCCAGCTCCGGCCCCGTCTTGATGAGCCCAACGGGAACACCGACGCGCTCCTCGATCTCCTCAATGAACTCTTTCGCCCTCATGGGAAGCTTGTCGTAGTCGGTGACGCCGAAGGCATCCCTGTCGTACTTGTCGAGCATCGTCAAAGCGAGCATCGTTGCACTGTTGATCCTCGCCGAATAGCGGGCGAACTCGAAGTCAAACCAGCCCACACGGCGCCTCCTACCGGTGACGGTTCCGTACTCGATGAGTCCCAGCCTTTCCGCTTCCTCTTGGCTCATCTCTGTTGGGAACGGGCCGGCCCCAACCCTCGTCGGAAAGCTCTTGAAGACAACAATGACGTCGTCTACCCTCGTCGGGCCTATTCCGACGTCGCTCGCTATGGCGGAGGCTGTCGTGTCCTTGGAGGTCACGTAGGGGTAGGTTCCGTAGTAGAGGCTCAGCCCGAAGCCCTGCGTTCCCTCAACCAGGACGAGCTTTCCGTCATCAAGGGCGTCGTTGACTTCACTGGCCACATCAGTGAGGTACGGCTCGAGTTCTTTGATGTCCTTTGCAAGCTTCGCTGTCCTCATTACTCTGTCTGCGTTTGCCGGGCCGCACCCGCTTCCAGTGGTGCCTATCCCCTCGTGAAGGTGGGAATTCGAACGGTCAAGCCTCTTGTGTTCGTCCTCGATTATCGCGCAGCGGTAGTCTATGCCGACCCTCCGGGCAACGTCAAAGTCCCTGAGGTGCTCAAGTTCGTGGAAGAAAACCTCAGGATCAACGAGAACGCCGGCGCCGATGAGAAGTCTTGCCTTTCTCTGAATGAACGCCGTTGGGAGCTGTCTCACCGCGTACTTTTTACCGCTGATAAAAACGCTGTGCCCTGCGTTCGTCCCCACTCCACCGCGCGCTATGATTTCAGGTTCGTCCTTCAGGGCAAGGTAAGCTATAACGGAACCCTTGCCCTCGTCTCCCCACTGGCCTCCAACAACGATGTAGCTCGGCATGGCTCCTTACCCAGGTTTAAGTCAATAGGGGGCTTATAACGGTTTCGAATTTAACAAGAACAAGTCAAAACACTGTGCACTGACCCGGCAAAAGGTTAAAACCTGTGGCAAACACTACCAACGGGGGTAGCAATGAGGAACAAGCTTGTGGTCGTCACCGGGGGGGCGGGATTCATAGGCTCCCACATCGCCTGGGAGCTGGTCAAAGACAACGAGGTAGTCATAATCGACAACCTCTACACGGGAAAGGAGGAGAACGTTCCGCCGGGAGCGAAGCTCGTTAAAGCCGACATCAGGGACTACAGCGCGATAGCCGAGCTGATAAGCCACGCGGATTACGTATTTCACGAGGCGGCACAGGTCAGTGTCGTTGAGAGCATAAGGGATCCGGTTTTCACGGAGGAAGTGAACGTCATCGGCACTATCAACATCCTTAAAGCACTGCTCGATGGGCACGGAAAGCTAATTTTTGCATCTTCGGCAGCGGTCTACGGGGACAATCCGAACCTCCCGCTAAAAGAAGCGGAGAGACCAAGACCGCTCTCGCCGTACGGCCTGACCAAGGCAACCGCTGAAGAGTATCTCCGCGTCTTTCATGAGCTGTACGGACTTCCCGCTGTTGCGCTGAGGTACTTCAACGTCTTCGGCCCCAGACAGGGCTTTAATCAGTACGCCGGCGTCATCAGCATCTTCATCAACAGGGCGCTGAAAAACGAACCGCTGGTCATCTTTGGGGACGGGAAGCAGACAAGGGACTTCATTTATGTGAAAGACGTTGTGAGGGCCAACCTGTTGGTGGCTGGAAGCAGGCGCGCCAACGGGAGGGTCTTCAACGTCGCCACCGGAAGAGGGACGAGCATACTGGAGCTCGCCACCAAGATAATCGAGATAACCGGAGCAAATACACCAATCCTCTTCGACAAGCCGAGGCCCGGGGACATAAGGCACAGCCTCGCAGATATAGGAGAGATAAGAAAGCTCGGCTTCGAGCCGGAGTTCTCGCTGGAGGAGGGACTAAAGAAAACGGTGGAGTGGTACGCTACGGGCCATCGGAGGGGAGAGTAAGGTTCGCGTTCCTTGCCAGCTCTTTAATTCTCTCTGTGGTGTTACTCTGACCCCTAGTCTCATCGGTCTCGTTCTGAAGCTGTGGGATAGTCTTTTCGCCGGAAGTCTGACCCTCGATTGGGAGTGCCACAGGGGCAGATTTTCCAATAGTTGCTATTGTGGGGATACCAGTTGAGGCAACCGAGGCCCCGGTTGTTGATGTGGCAGGCGGCTTCGGAACGAAGGTGAGGTGGTAGTACACGTTCCCCAGGGTGTACGTGGGTTCGGGAGAAACATACTTTCTCACAAATACAAAGTCCACTCGGGTGGGCCCACCACTCCACTGGCCGAGCAGTATCCTGCCGTCGGACGTCACTGTTATGGTGTAGGAACTCGTGCTCTGGGCGTACGCTGGTATTCCTGTGGAGGGGCTGGCAGAAAGAACCCACCTGGCACCGTTCCATGTCAGGAACAGTACCTGCGAGAAGTCAACGGATGTGGAGGTTACCGTCGCATTGAGGATCTCCCACTGCCCCATAATGTATTGGGGATTGCTGTTTCCGTAGTTCCAGTTCAGCGTTGTGATCGGGGAACTCGCGTCGGCCTGAACCAGCCCGTCCTGCTGACCCCAGGGGATCAGAGTGCCCGCCCAGTTCAGGTATTCCATCCCTATTCCCTCCCCCGTTCCAGAACCAGCTGAATCCACGTAAGGGAGGATAAACGGCCCGAGTGAATAGACCCAGGAGAAAAACCCCCCTCCCCTTGTGTCGTAGGGAGTCCCGTCGTCATAGGCAAGGTTAGTAAAAACTTCGAGAGAATAGGGCACCGGAAAGCTCCTCGTGCTCAGTATCCAGTCACCCCTATCCAGCTGGAGCTCCCCTCCGGAGATGGTTGGGGTACCTCCCGTCTGCCAGTTGGCGAGAGTGCTGAAATTATCATAGAATAAAAACACCTTGTTGGGATTCACATAAGCAGAACACGGATTTCCGCTTCCCAGGTAGTTCACAAAGATAGTCTCATTGGAATTGGCTGGGATATTTGTGACGTTTACCCAGAATACCGCCCAGGAGTAAGTTCTCCCATCGGAATTGACAAACGTCCCATTGAACTCCTTCCAATAATACAGGCAGCTCCCCGTTGTATTCGTGAAATACAGCGAGTCCCACGGGAACGATGGATTGGACGATATGAACAGCATCCGTATCGGATAGTAATCAAGAAAAACAGAAGACCCCTGGATTATTATGGGACGGGAATAACTGCCATCATAAGTACCCAGGCCGAGTTTTTGAGTATTCACGAATATCGGGCCCGACAAATCGGTGTTGTAGTCAGAGGACAGAATGATAACCTCTGTCTGTGTCGGATCCACCCATGCGGAATTAACGGGGGTAACTGTAACATTGAAGGGTGTCCCCGCAGGAATGCCCCCCGGCCCCACAACAAGGGTGCCGTTCGAGACAACAACGCCCGAAGAGTTTTTCAGGATGACGTGTACAACCGTGCCCGCTGGCATATCGGCGGTCAATATCAGCTCCACGGCAACGAGATCGGTACCCGACTGCCACAGTGTGTATCTCCCCTCCCAAACCGGGCTCACAAGCCTGTTGGCACCGGTTCCAATCTCCTGAACGTTAACCGTAATCGTGGGTACAGCTAGCCCAAAGGTTCCAAGAAGCAGGATTAAAACCAGCATGATTGAAGTTATCCTGAGTTTCCTCCACATACTAAAACGTACTCTGGGATAAAAAGTTTAAAATATTATCCCAAGATTTTGCTGTTCGGAGCCGAAAAATTTTGGATAAACATCACCTCTTAACACTAAAGCCCATAGCCTGTCTCTGCTGTATCTCTTGGGCCCTCTTGGCGAGGTCTCCGAGCTGGGCTTCAAGCTTCCTCAGGGCCTCCTGGGTCTTGGCTATTGCCTCCTCATATTCCTTTATACGAGCGTCGAGGTACGATACAGCATCGTCGAGGTTTTTCTCTATGGCGTAGCCGGCGCCAACGCTGACTATCGCGTTTTCCTTGTCTTCTATCCTTGCCTTCAGGAATGAGCCTGCCCCAATGGGCACCAGGATTTCCGGCTTCTCTTCCTCGACCTTCCT
Source organism: Thermococcus thioreducens (assembly GCF_002214545.1). NCBI lineage: Archaea > Methanobacteriati > Methanobacteriota > Thermococci > Thermococcales > Thermococcaceae > Thermococcus > Thermococcus thioreducens. The sequence goes on from NZ_CP015105.1 coordinate 1,371,456, forward strand.
GAGCTCCTCCAGCGTTTCTTTTACCGCCTGAAACTCGTTCCTTCCAAGGGTGAGCAGTTCGAGGTTCTGGGCCAGAAGCTGTGCCTGGGCCTGAAGGATCTGGTACTCGTAAGCGAGCCTCTCCATCTCGTTGGTCTCGGCCATTTTACACCACCGGTGGGACTAGGCGGCTGGGCTTTTAAGGTTTGGGTCGGTAATTACTATTAAAACGAAAACTTTATTTACAGCATATTAAGATGAAATCACATGATTATCATGAACTTCGGGAAGCTACTTGTTGTCGGGATGATCATCGTTATAGCAACCGGGCTCATCGCATCCTTCTCAGACTTCCGGAATCCCAGTGAAAACCACCAGGAACCCCAACCCATCTCGTACACGATATGCCCCTTCGTGAATCCAGCATACGTTGAAGAGTGGGCCAAGGAAGTGGACGATCCTGAAAACCTCGCGACTGTTCTGATGAAGTCATTCAACGCCTCGCTTGACCCCAACTACCCGCTCGCCGTGCTACACAAACTGGCCGAGGATGGAAAGGTAAGAAGGGTCTATCAGAGGTACGCCTATTCCTTTGCCAACGGCTCCAAGACGGTCAGTGCCTCCTCGGGGTGGCATATGGAAAATCGCTATCTGGCCGTGCCTCCGATCAGAGAAATCACTCCAGACTCCAAGAACTTCGACCTTCTTTACGGCATGATTTACACGGAGATGGACGGAAAAGCGGTCGTGTTCCTGTACTATCTATCGAATCCCGCGACGGTGGAGAAGGTTGAGGGTATCTCACTCTTCTATCCAGAGAACCTCGACATCATCAATACTACCGGAGGGATGGCTTGGAGGTGCTGGCACCACACTGAAAACGGAGAAAAGATAGGCTCCTGCGAGGGAGAGGGGAAGGGAGAATTTGCCCCCTCAGTGGTGGACACTGCAAACTCCGTAGGAATTGAAACTGACGGCTCTTACGGATATTTCGTGGTTGTTTTCAACGGCACGGTAAACGAGCAAGAGAGTCTTCCAATCTCCACAAAAATCGCAGTGGTGACAAATGGGAGAGAAGTGGGGCTTCCCTTGGGGAGAGCCCCCTGATCACTTGAGTATCTCTTCCATGACCTTTTCCGCTATTTCCCTCATCGCATCGGCCGCCTTCGACTCGGGGAAGGCCTCGACGAAGGGCTTGAGCATGCTCATGCTCCTCGGAATTGCTCTGTCGTAGGGTATCTCGCCGAGTATCGGGATCCCCTCGGCCTCGGCCCATTCCCTGAGCTTTGTGAAGCCCGGGTTGATGTCTGCCTTGTTGATTACCAGGTAAGCCGGCTGTCTGAAGTGCCGGACGACCCTGTAAACCCTCTGGACGTCGCTGAGGGAGGCGGGAGTAGGCTCCGCCACGAGTATTGCCAGATCCGCTCCGCCGATGCTCGCTATGACCTGACATCCTATTCCAGCGGCACTGTCCACTATCATGTGCTCCAGGCCGAGCTCCTTCATCAGCTTTTTCGCCCACTCCTTCTCCTCGGTGACCAGCTTTCCACTGTTGGGCCTTCCGACGTCGAGCTGGGCCGAAACCAGCGGGAAGCCGTATTTCGTGGTGGCCTTCCTCACCACGCCGGAACGCACCTCTTCGAGGATTATCGTCCCCGGAACAGGACAGACGAGGCCGCAGACGTTGCAGCCCTCACAGGTCAGCTCGCTGACAACGTAGTCCCCGTCAATAACCTTGATGCAGTCGTAGGGGCAGCGCTCCTGGCAGATACCGCACCTTATGCAGCTCTCCGCATTTATCCTTGCCACCTTTGCACCTATCAGCTCCCTCTCCCCCTCCCAGTGCTCCACGCCGAGGAGCAGGTCGAGGTTCGGCGCGTCTGCATCGGCATCAACGGCAACGAAACGGTACTCGTCCTTCAGCAGATAGAGAAGCGAAGCGGTGATGGTGCTCTTCCCAACGCCGCCCTTGCCGCTCGCTATCGCTATCTGCATCACTCACCACCTCCGAGGAACTCAACGACCCTGGAAGCAATCTCCCTGAAGAGCCCCGCTTCGGGATAATCCGTCAGTACTATTGGCTTCCCCTCAACGTAGCTCCTTATGATGTTCTCGCTGTACGGAATCTCCGCGATTACCTCCGCACCGTACTTCCCGGCGATCTCGCGCACCTTAGCCACTTCGCCGAGATCCGAGCGGTTCACAACGACCATCGCGGGAACATTCATCAGCTTCGCGAGTTCCAGAATCAGCTCGCCGTCGTGGATTCCGAGGGGTGTCGGCTCGGTGATGGCTATGATGAGCCCCGAATCCTCAAGGGCCTTCGAGACGGTGTTGCTCGTCCCCGCGGCGGTATCGACCATCAGAAGCTCCTTACCAAGCCCCTGGGCGCGCCTCTTGGCCCTAGAAACTACCGGCATCGCCCTCTCCTCGCCTTCCAGTAGTCTTCCGGTGACGAGCGGGAAGCCGTAGGGAGTCTCTGTAAGATAAGTGTGCCCCATCAGCTTCTTGTCAGGCAGAATCGCCCCCGGAACCGGACAGACTATCTCGCACGCACGGCAGCCAGAACAGAGGTTCGGCATCAAGAAGGGCGTCCCGTCGCGCATGGTTATTATCGCGTGCTCCTCACAGACCTCGGCGCACTTCCTGCACCGGGTGCACTTCCCGTAATCAAAGCGCGGCATGAACAGCTCGACCGGCTCCTCGTTGGCCAGCTCCACGCCGAGGAGAAGGTGGTCGTTAGGGGCTTCAACATCGAGATCGGCTAAGACAAGGTCATACCTTTCGGCCAGTGCTATCGCCAGGTTAATCGCGACTGTGGACTTACCGGTGCCACCTTTTCCACCGCTCACCGCTATCTGCAAAGCCCTCACCTCCAGGAATTAGGCTAACCTAAAAGCTTTTAAGCTTTGTGCATACGCTCAAAACGGTGATGCTCATGAGGTGCCTGAAGGTCGCGTTCGGAATGGAAAACGATGAGACGCTCATAGATGCCCACTACGGGGACTCGGAGTTCTTCGCGATATACGAGGTCTGCGAAGATGGAAGCGTTAAGCTTCTCGAAAAGAGGCACAATAAAGCTAAAGACTTCGAGGAGCATGATAAAGGCCACGGAGACCCTGGGAAGTTCAAGGCCGTGATCAACCAGCTTTCAGACGTTGATGTTCTGGCCGCTTTCAGGATGGGGCCCAATTTCCTCAGGATACGAGACAATACCAACAAGGTGGTCTTTTTCACGAGGACGAGGGAGCTGAGTGTGGCGCTTCAGAGGATTGCGGAAAACTTCGACGATCTCTGGGAGCAGGTTCAGGCGAAGAGGGCCTAGAACTGCACACCCAAAGACGCATGATCGTGGAGTCCAACCTGCCATCATAGTGGCCAAAAGATTTAAATACTGTGCATATGCACAAAATACCAAAGGAACGTGAGGTGGTGAAAATGAAGATCGCAGTACCCACGAACGGTGGAGGAATCGATGACGTCGTTGCCCCCGTTTTCGGGAGGGCTCCGGCGTTCCTCATAGTGGAAGTGGATGAAAACGGCACCATAGTTAGCAGCAAGGTCCTCCAGAACCCCGCCGCAAGCTCTGTCGGTGGGATTGGCCCGCTGGCGGTTCAGGCCCTGATCAACGAGGGCGTCGATGCCGTGATAGTTCCGCAGGTGGGGCCCAACGCCCTTGGTGCCCTCCAGGCTGCGGGCATAAGGGTCTATCAAGCTGCACCTGGGACCCCCGCAAGAGAAGCAATAAAGAGCACCACTGGGAACAGTTCTGGACAAACTGGAACCTTTTCAGGCCCTACACAGGAAATCGGAGTGGGTATGATGGGAGCAACCCCAGCACCCGTGTATGGCACCTACCCAGTCTATCGGGCATACGGCTACGGTTCCGGCTGGGGAAGAGGTCGTGGCAGAGGTTTTGGACATGGACGGAACAACGGCAGGAGATGGGGCGCTAGGCTCGAATACTGCCCCAGAACCAACCAGCCGAGGAGAAAGGCACACTGGCGCGACTGGTGGTGAAGCATTCCTTTAATTTTTGAGCGTATGCAAACTTTTTTAAGTTAGGTTTTCCTAATTCTCCAGGAGGTGATGTGAATGATGATCATAGTCTCAACCGTAAACGGAGGACTCGATGACAGGGTGAACCCGGCATTCGGGAGGACACCAACCTTCACGATAGTTGACGTCGAAAACGGAGAAATAACCGGCGCCCAGGTCGTTCAGAACCCCGGCTACAGCCAGCCGAGGGGAGCAGGAGTTACCGCGGCGCAGTTCGTCATAGACAATGGTGCCGATGTGGTTATAGCGGGCCAGTTTGGGCCCAACTCATCGGGAGTACTCCAAGCTGCTGGCATAAGGATGGTCTCGGCCCCGGCCACGATGACCGTCAGAGAAGCCGTCGAAGCCTTCCTGAGGGGTGAGCTCACCGGGGCCGTTTTTGGCCCGGAAGGTGGAGCCGGCGGAGGAATGGGAAGAGGTATGGGACGAGGAATGGGCCGTGGCATGGGAAGGGGCAGAGGCATGGGGCAGGGAACAGGAAGATTGTACCGGTAAATCTTTTCTCTGACTTCCTCCCCGCTTTAAGCTGGATTCCAACGAGGAACCCCCTAACCCAAGGGCAGGGAGGTTTGAGGGGTCTCATTCAAACCCAGGATAAAGCGGGTTTTCAACCCCTCTGGCCCGGTCTTAGGCCAATTACCCCTACCTCCCGATAAACCCGGCAGATTCGGGGTTATCGTTCTAACAGCCTTCTTCAAAATGTTAAACGCTCCAACTAAATCAGCATTCATTACAACGCCCTCTCTACGGCACTTAAACAAACCCCTGGAAATTCTTCCACCAGAATGGCGTTGGCCGCAGAGAGGGCAAGTTTGAGAAGTGAAAGCCTCATCAACAACCACAACAGAGATACCATACTCTTCCGAGACTTCTTTGAGGCGTTTGATAACGTAATTAAACCTCCAAACGTGAGAGAGAAGGAAATTCTGCTTTTTACCCTTATCAGAGTTTCTAGCAATGCCTTTCGGATAACCCACGATAATTCTTGAAACGCCGAGTTCATAAAGCCTTTTGACAGTTTGCCTGACTGCCGTGTTAATGTAGTGTTTTGCCTGAAGTTTGGCTCTATCGTGCATTCTCCTAAGTTTTCTGCTCGTTTTAGCTCCCGATTTGTTTAGTTTTGACTGATACTCTGCAATCTTTTTCCTCCAGTAAAAGTCAATGCTCTTCAATGCCCTTCCATTCACGAGAAAACTTTCACCATTCTCAACGTAAACTGCCATTAAGTTGTTCACACCCAAATCAATTCCCGCCGAGAGACTTCCTTTTGGCTTTCTCGGGAGTTTAATCCACTCTCCACTCTCAAGTTTCTCCTCAACGTTAAAGCTCACGTGAGCGTACCATTTTCGCTTTACCTCATCATAAGTGATTTCCAACCTTCTCTGCTTGCCTCTCAAGTGTATCCTGCCTTTGAATTGAATTCTAAGCCTGCCGAATTTTCCCAGTCTCCTCAGTTCGAGAACGTTACCAGTAATCCGGTACTGGTCATTCCTGAGTGGAATGATGAAGAGTTTTTTGCCCTTCTTTTCTCTAACGAATTTGGGCGGTTTTGGTTTGAACCATTCTGGCAGTTCTCCCTTCTTTTTCTTCCTGTTGAGTGAGAAGAATGAACGCCATGCTTCAGCGTTTTTTCTGGCTAATTGCTGGACTGTCGAACCACCAATCCAGTTTTTGAACTCGTGATAAGCTTCTTTTTCTGTCGTTGAGAAGTCGATTTTGCCGAATTCTTTGAACTGTTTCAAACGCTGGTAATTGAGCCTGTTCCAGATTATTGCTGAAGCGTAAGCTAACTCGA